>NZ_JBIBWV010000025.1:103635-117193 GCF_043081625.1 Streptomyces sp. NPDC014861 | reverse complement strand
AGCCCGCTGGGCATCAGTGACCGACAACGGCGGAATCTTCGGACCCGGACGACTCATGCCCAACCAACGACAAATCTCCGACTCAGGTCACTAGCGGTCCTGGTAGGCGTTCATGTGCGTGCGTACCCGGTCGGAGAAGAACAGCGGCCCTATGGCGTCGGCCCAGGCCATGCCTTCGAGGGTGAGGGTGAGGACACCGTCCTTCTCCCGGAGCCAGTTCCGCTCCAGCAGGGAGTCCAGCTGGGGGCCGAAGTCGTCCTCGAAGCGCGTGGAGAACCGGTGCGCGTAGTCGGCGGTGCGCAAGCCCGTGGATTCGAGGAGGTGCTGGAGCGTGTACATCCGGCGCCGCTCCCCCGCGTCCATGGCGAACGCCCACTGGGCGCGGCGGAACCGTTCCGTCGGGGTGGCGATGTAGTCGTCGATGATGCGCCGCACTTCCGGCACGGCGACCGCGTAGTCGGTGGTGTAGTGCAGATCGGTCGTGAACGAGCGGGCGCCGACGCCCAGGCCGACCATGCCGGCCTGCTGGTTGTACTCACTGATGCTGCTGCCGTCGGTGTCCTCCACGGCGGCGGTGCCGATACGCCGGAAGACGCGCATCGAGGTCTGCTCGTAGCCCGCGGACAGCAGGTGGTCGCGGCCGTAGCGGTACAGCCGCAGGCGCTGGTCGTTCCACTCCTGGAGGGTCTTGGCGTGGCGGGAGCTCAGGCCGGTGAGCGGGCGGACGTACAGCGGGTAGAGGTAGATCTCCTCCGGCTCCCACGCGAGGGCCGCGTCCAGGGAGACCTTGAAGGTGCGTTCCGTCTGGCCGTCGATGCCGTAGATGAGGTCGATGTTGAGGATGGGGAAGTCGGCCTCCTTGAGGCGGGCCAGCGCCGCTTCGACCTCTTCGCGCTTCTGCGGGCGGACGGCGGCGCGGGCCTCCTCGTCGATGAAGCTCTGCACGCCGATGCTCAGCCGGGTCGCTCCGCGCTCGGCGAGTACGGCGATGCGGTCCTCGGTCGCCGTGGCGGGCGAGGTCTCCACCGACCAGGAGGCGGCCTTGAGGTCGGCGCCCATGATGTGCTCGCTGATGTCGCACAGACGGGTCAGCTCGTCCGCGGTGAGGTACGTGGGGGTGCCGCCGCCGAAAGCGGCGAGCTGGAAGCGGATCGGCTGCCCCTGGGCCTCCAGCGCCTCGCGGGTCACACGGGCCTGGCGCTCCAGGGTGCCGAGGAAGGCGCGGGTGACCTCTTCGGGGGCGCCGGTGCGGGTGAAGAGGTTGCAGAAGCCGCAGCGCATCTCGCAGAAGGGGATGTGCGCGTAGAGCGAGAGGGCGTCGAGCCGCTCTCCGGACCACAGTTCGCTGAGCAGCGGGCCGTTCTCCAGGAGGCGGTACGCCTTCTGGTGCGGGTAGGCGTACACGTACTGCTCGTACGGCGTCTCCGGCTCCGGGCGGGCGGGGGCGACGCGGGGAAGGGTGGGCGTGGGTAACAGGACGGGCTGCGTCATGGCGTGGGTGGACTCCCTCTTCGGCTGGGTGGGACGGCGGGGTGGGGTGGAACGGGGGCGGCGTGCGGTGGTGTCGCGGCCTCGGGTCAGGGCCCGGACCGTTCACGCACAGAACGTGACAACGCGTCACCTTAGGGTCGCGGCGCGCCGATATCAGTAGTGCAATGCACATAAAAGCCATACAGCCGTATAGAGGTTCATATGCACTTCTCACGGAGGGACGGATTCCGTACCGTTTTGTGTCGGTACACGTGAGTCGGCGGGGGTGCGGCCCGGTGGACGGCTGCGGTATCGCTGTCTGCCATGAAGAGACTTCTCATCGCCGCCGGCGGCGGCGGTGACCCCATCACGGCGGCCCTGGTCCATGCCGCGCTGCACGGCCCCGACACCCCCGCGCTGGTGATGACCTACGCGTGGGAGCGCCTGGTGGTGGACCCGGTGCCAGGGCCCCGTCGCGTCACCGACTTCACGGGTACGGAGCGGGTCGCGCCGCACCTCGCCCTGGTCACGCCCAGAACGGTTCCGGTCGCCCCGGCCGGCTCTCTCCTGCCGCGACTCTCCGGGGAACTGGGGCCACGGCTGGGCCTGTTGGATCCGTACGACGGTGTCGTCGGTCTGGCGCGCCAGATCACGGCGGCGGCCCGCTGGTGCGGGACGGACCGGATCGAACTCGTCGACGTGGGCGGGGACATCGTGGCCCGCGGCGACGAACCGACGCTCCGCAGTCCCCTGGGCGACGCGCTCGCGGTCGCCGCCTGCGCGGCGACCAGCATCCCCACCACGGTGTACGTCGCGGGGCCCGGCCTGGACAACGAGGTCCCCCTGCCCGACCTGTTGCCCCGGCTCGGCGCACCGGCGTTCGCCCTCGACGCCGAGCGGACGGGACCGGTGTCCGGCGTATTCGACTGGCACCCTTCCGAGGCCGGCGCCCTGCTGGTCGCGGCCGCCCGTGGGATACGCGGGGTCTGCGGCACCCAGGACGCGCCCCGCCCCGTGCTCCTGGACGAGTCGGCCCGCTCCGTCCACCGACTGTCGCTCGAACGGGTCCTCGAACTCAGCCCCCTCGCACGGAAGCTCGCGGGCTGCTCGGATCTGGACGAGGCCGAGGACGTCTCCCGGGCGGTGTGCGGCTTCTCGGAGATCGAGCGGGAGCGTCTCCGCGCCGCGCACGCCGCCACGACACCCGCTTCGCCCGCTCCGGGCGCGCCCCGGGACGCCGACACCGTCCTCGCGCGGTACACCGCGTGGGAACGCGCGATGCTCGCCGACGGGCTCGCCTACGTCACCACCCGCCGCATCGTCGAGGGTCTCGACCTCACCGCGCCGGAAGCACGCACCCTGCTGGCCACCCTGCGCGCGTCGACCCCGGCACGGCGGGTGCCGCCCTTGTGGCGGCTGGCGACCGAGCCCGCGACACCGGCGTGAAGGGGCCGTCGGCCGCTGTCGCCGCCGGCCGGCGTCCGACGCGGTGCCTCCCGGACCGCGTCGGCGTCCACCGGGACGCGGTTCCCGGACGAGCGGGGGCGCGACTCGATCGGTGAGACGGACGGCGGGCCGACACCCCGCCGGGCCCGGCCGTCACCAGGACGACGTGCGTACACTCCCCCGCCCCGTACGGCTGCCCCGCCCCGTACTGCTGCCCGGCCGAGGAACGGGGGCCCCGCGATCGTCGGCGGCCGGGCGGACGTCGTCTCGCCGACGGGGGTGCGGGCGCGGCGGGCGTGGCGGCGCCCGCCGGGTCAGCTCACTCGATGTCGGTGTCGCCCAAGGCTTCCAGGACCTGGCGCAGACCGTCGCCGGTCTGCGTGACGAGCTCGCGGTCCAGGTCGGCGACGAGCCGGCCGTAGTTGGCGAGGTGATCGGCGAAGGCCGCGCGGGTGACGTCGTGGCCGTGGTCGGTGAGGCGGATCTTGACCGTGCGCCGGTCGCCGTCGTCGCGGATCCGTTCGACGAGGCCCTTGGCCTCCATCCGGTCGATGCGGTTGGTGATCGCGCCGGAGGTCACCATGGCAGCCTTGAGGAGGGCGCCCGCGGTGAGGGCGTAGGGCGGGCCCGAGCGCTGGAGCGTGGTGAGCACGTCGAACTCCCCGTACTCCACGCCGTGCGCGGCCGCGGCGGCCTTGGCGGACTTCTCGACGACCCGCGCGAGACGCTGGATCCGGGCGAACAGCTGCACCGGCCACAGGTCGTCCTCGACGTCGGGGCGCTCCTTGACCCACTGACGGATGATCGCGTCCACGGCGTCACTCATCGCCGCACTCCTCTCCCCTGGTGGCCGCTCGGCCGGGGTCCTCCCGGCCGAGCGGCCTGTTCACCGACATCTTCTCAACGGACACCTTCTCCAGGTGCATCTTCTCAACGTTAAGACACTTGACGTTGAGTGAATCGGGGTGTTTTTATCTCAACGTTGAGATTATCAAGGCTGAACGACAGGAGCACACCGTGTCCGAGCTCGTCCTCGACCCCGCCGCCCAGGACCTCCTCTTCCGCGAGGCCCGCACCGCCAACACGTTCACCGACGAGCCGGTGACCGACGAGCAGGTCCAGGCGATCTACGACCTGGTGAAGTACGGCCCCACCGCCTTCAACCAGACCCCGCTGCGCATCACCCTGGTCCGCTCCCCCGAGGCCCGCGAGCGCCTGGTCAAGCACATGGCCGAGGGCAACCAGGCCAAGACCGCCGCCGCCCCCCTGGTCGCCATACTCTCCGCCGACAACGAGTTCCACGAGGAGCTCCCGGCCCTCCTCCCGCACTTCCCGCAGGCCAAGGACCTCTTCTTCGCCGAGCGCCCCGCCCGCGAGGGCTCCGCCCTGCTCAACGCCGCCCTCCAGGCCGCGTACTTCATCGTCGGCGTCCGCGCCGCCGGCCTGGCCGCCGGCCCCATGACCGGCCTCGACCTCGCCGGCCTCCAGAAGGAGTTCCTGGACGACGACCACACCCCCCTGATGGTCGTCAACATCGGCAAGCCCGGCGACGACGCCTGGTACCCGCGCTCCCCGCGCCTGGCCTACGACGACGTCATCACGACCGTCTGAACCCCGCCCGCACTCCTCCAGCCGCACCCCTCGCACGCACCGACCTCCCGCCCCGCTCCCCTCCCCTCCCCTGCCGCGGAGTCCGCCATGTCCCTGCCCGATCACGTCCGCCCCCTCCCCGCCACCGCCCCACCCCCGGAACCACGCCCCGTACCCGCCCTGTGGCTCGCGTTACTCGCCACCCCGCTCGCCGCGAGCGCCAACAGCCCGGTCCTGATCCTCGACGGCCTGGCCGACGCGTTCGGCGTCCGCACCGCCACGGCGACCTGGCTCGTCACGGTCTTCGCCTGGGCCGTCGCCGTCGGCACCCCCCTGATGGCGGGGCTGCTGCGCCGCCGGGGCCTTCGGGCCACCCTCCGTCTGAGCGCGACCCTGGTCGTCACCGGCACCGTCGTCGTCGCGGCCGCGCCCTGGCTCCCGCTCGCCATGACCGGACGCGCGGCACAGGCACTGGGCGGGGCCGGCCTGGTCACCGCGGCCATGAGCCTGGCCGGCACCGTCCGCCGGATGGGCGTCATCACGGCGGGCTTCGGCGCGCTGGGCGCGGTCGGACCCCTGCTCGGCTCGGCCCTCGCGCACACCACCTCCTGGAGGGTCTCCCTGGCCGTCGGTACGGTCGCGCTGCTCGCGCTCCCGGCGGTCGTCCGCCGGGCCGACCCCGCCCCGCCTCCGCAGAGCACCCCCTTCGACGTCCGGGGCGCCGCCCTGCTGGTCCTGCTGGCGACGTCCCTCGTCCTCGTCCCCCGATTCCCGCTGCCCGCGGTGGCCGCGTCCCTGACGGCCGGCGCCCTGCTCGCCCTGCACATCCGGGCCCATCCCGACGGCTTCGTCCCCCTCGCCCTGCTGCGCACCAGGACGTTCGTCCTGTCCACCCTGCTCGCCTGCGCCTTCGCCACCTCGTACTTCACCCTCCTCTTCACCGTTCCCCGGCTGCTGCACGACCGCACGGACTGGTCGACCGCCACGATCGGCACCGGCCAACTGGCCGCCCTCCTCGCCGGCTCCGCCCTCTCCATGACACTGGCCCTCGTCGCGAACCGGCTCGGCCACCCCCGCGTCCTGGCCCTCCTGCTCACCACCGGAGCGGTGGCGCCGATCGCCGCGCTGCTCACGCCCTGGCCCGGGCTGCTCCTGCCCGTCGCGACCCTGGCCGTGTTCACGACCAGCGCGGGCCAGGCCACCCTCGCGGTCCTTGCTGTCCGGAGCGCCCCGACCGCGCAGCGCCCCACGGCGATCGGGCTGTTCAACCTCGGCTACCAACTGGGCGGCGCGTTCGGCCCCGCGATCGCGGCGCTGCTCGTCCTCGGCGCCTGAACACCGCGCCGAGCCGCCGCCGGCTCCCGCCCCGCCGTCCCACCCGACGCTCGTCGGATCAGCCCATCGGATCAGCCCCGGCCCCGGATCGCCCGGGGCCGGGGGCAACCCGTTCGGGTGAAGGCGGGCCGTTCGTGGCATGGCGCCGAGACCTGCGCTGATCATGACGGTGAACTGCTACCGCACGGGCCGTCGGGCCCACGCGCCGCAACCGCCGTAGAAAGGGAAAGACATGTCGCAGATTCCGGCCGACCTGCGCTTCGCCGAGTCCCACGAATGGTCCCGTCTGGAAGCCGACGGCACGGTGACCGTCGGGATCAGCGATCACGCCCAGAAGGCGCTGGGCGACGTCGTGTTCGTGGAACTCACCGAAGTCGGCAAGGTGTTCGCCGCCGGTGAGCCCGCGGGAGTGGTGGAGTCGGTCAAGGCCGCCTCCGACATCTACTCGCCGGTGGGCGGGAAAGTGCTCGCCGTCAACGAGGAGCTCTCGGAGAGCCCTGAGCTGCTCAACGAGGAGCCCTACGATTCGTGGATCTTCAAGCTGAAGCCCAGCGACCGGAGCGAGTTGGACCAGCTCCTGGACGCCGCCGGCTATGAGAAGCACATCGGAGGCTGACCCGGTTCCCGGGGACTGCCGCACCCTCGGCGCCGCGCGGCTCCGCGCGTGAGGACCCGGACGCCCCCGGTCGGACCGACGGTCGGGGGGCGTCCGGCGGCGACATGGACGTAGACAGGGACGCGTCGGGCGGACGGCGACGGCGGGCCTCGGGAGGCGAGCCGGGGGCTACCGGCTCCGCTCCGACTCGCGCCGCTGGTAGTCGCGTGGCGAGAGCCCGTGGAAGCGGGAGAAGGCGGCGCTGAACGTGGGCAGATGGGCGTACCCGGTCCGGCGCGCGACGGCGCTGGGCGGGGCGCCCCCGGCCAGCAGTTCGCGTGCGACGCGCATGCGGGCCGCGTAGCGCCAGCGGCTCAGCGTCATGCCCGTCTCGTCGCGGAAGGCGCGGTGGATCTCGGCGGGGACGTCGGCGTCGCGGGCGCCGCCGGGCTCCCCGACGCGGCGCAGGCACTCCATCGCCACGGCCCGCGCGCGCGGATGGACGGGCATCGGCACCGACAGCGCTCGCTGCGCGGCGACCTGCTCCGTGAACAGGTCGAGGACGTGGCGGGGGTCGTGGCCGTCAGGACGCAGTCCGGACCGGGCGCTGATGGAGCAGAACATGAGGTAGTCGTCCCACGCGGGAGAGAACCGCACCTGCAACGGCGCCGCGAGCCGCAGGTCGCCGGCGCTCGCGTTGCCCAGCGGCAGGGAGACGGAGTTCTCGCGAAGTCCGGTGACGTGCTCCGTACCCGCCGGGATCCAGGTCGCCACCCCTCGCTCACGCTCGTAGCGCCGGTCGCCGATGTCCAGATATCCGCTGCCTCGGTAGATCCAGCTGAGGACGTGGACGTCGTTGGTGTGGGACGGCGTGCTGGCGGCGGGCAGCATCTCGGGGGCGGTGGGAGCGTCCGTCCTGCGCATCATCCGGATCAGGTCGTCGGTGTGACGGGCCGCCTCCACCCGTTGCGTCGGTCCCCCGGCCCGGGGCCGGGCGGAGAGCGCCCGTCCGAACTCGCGGGGGGTCACGCCGAACCGGCCCTTGAAGGCCCGCGTCAGACCGTTGCGGCCGGCGAACCCCACGCGAACGGCCACCTGGTCCACGTCGTAGCCCGCGGCGAGGAACTCCACCGCGGCGCCGAGCCGGCACAGCAACCGCCATCGCTCGAACGTGAGCCCGGTGTCGGCGAGGAAGTCCCGGCGAAGGGTGCGCGCGCTGGAGAGCACCCGCGCGGCCCATTGCTCGACCGTGAGGTCGAGCGCGGGGTCGCGTACGAGTTCTTCGGCCACCGCCCTCGCGCCGGACGCCCGCGGCATCGCCGGCGCGACGAGCTCCTCCGTCCCCGGACGAGGCCGGTCCTCCTCGGGCGCCGGGGGGCGTGAGCCGGGGCGGCCGAGGAGTTCCGCGATCGCCTCGGGGGCGTAGCCGAGTCCGCTGAACGGCGTGACCTGCAGGTTGAAGAGCTGGATCAACCAGTCCTGCCATCCGCCGGGGACGTCGAACCGCGTGAGGTCCGGCGGCCCCCACGTGCCGAGGCCGCCCTGGGGCCACAGCGGGAAGGCGACGGTGCCCGGCTCCGTGGTCACCGCCCGCTCCGTCCGGCCGTCGGCGGGGATCCAGACGCCTTCGCCTGCCTCGACGCGAAGCACCGGTCCTCCGTCGAGGCGTACGTGCGCCGCACCGGTGCGCACCCAGAGCAGCAGAGGCCGGACGGGGGCGCCGGCCCCGCCCCACCGCGCGGACGGGATCGGTGGCGGGGTGCGGGCACCCGCGGCGAGCGAGGAGGGGAGCACCATGTCCTAACCATGCGGCAGTCTGCGCACACTTTTGAAGCTAAGGTTTGCCTAACCTTAGCAACGCGCCGACAGGATGCCGGTGCGCACCCCCGCTCTCCAGCGACCCGAAAGGTCCGTTCCCGCATGCCCAAGACCTCGCGCCGACTCACGGTGCACCCGCCGACCCTGCGTGAGGTCGAGATCGTCCGGACCGTCGACATCAGCCCGGGAATGCGGCGGATCACCCTGAGCGGCGAGCAGTTGCGGGCGTTCACCACCTCGGACGGCTTCGCGCGGCCCGCCTTCGAGTCCCCTGGCTTCGACGACAGCCTGACGTTCTACTTCCCCTACCCGGGCCACCGCGACCCGGTGCTCCCGGCCCAGGGCGAGGCCAAGCTGATCGTGCCCAGGGATCCCCGGCCGCTGTCCCGGGTCTACACGGTCCGCCGCTGGGACCCGGAGGCCGGCGAACTCGACGTGGACTTCGTCAGGCACGGAGTGGGCGCGGGAACGACGTGGGCGTCCCGTACGCAGCCGGGGGACGTGATCCACTTCAGCGGCCCGACCACGTCCAAGGGGTTCCCGACCGGTGCCGACTGGATGTTCGTGGCGGGCGACGACACCGCGCTGCCCGCGATCGGCCGCCTGCTCGACGAGCTCCCCGCCGACGCCCGGGCGCAGGTGCTCATCGAGATCGCCGAGGAGGCACACCGCCAGGACCTGCGCGAGCTGCCCGGGGTCGACGTGACGTGGCTGGTCCGCTCCGGCGCGGCGGACGGGACCGGGTCGCTGCTCGCCGAGGCCGTCCGCGGCGCGGAGTGGTGGGCGGGCCAGGCGCTGGTCTGGCTCGCCGGTGAGCACACGGCCGTCCGGGACATCCGCCGGCATCTCGTCGAGGACCGCGGCGTGCGCAAGGAGGACATCGACTTCGCCGGCTACTGGCGCCGCTCCGAGGTCGTCGCGCTGGAGAACGACGGATCGGTACCCGATCCGGAGAGGACGGTCACCCCGTTCCAGAGGCTTCACGACCTGACCGAGCTCGTCGCACCGGTCGCGATCCGCACCGCCGTCGAGCTGGGCGTGCCGGACCTGCTCTCTCGCGGAGTGACCGGAGTGACCGAGCTCGCGGCCAGGGCGGGCGCCGACGAGCGCGCGCTGGGCAAGCTTCTGCGGTATCTGCGCACCCAGGACGTGGTCACCGAGACGGAGTCGGGCCACTACGCCCTGACGCCCGTCGGCGACGTCCTCACCCTCGACTTCATCGCCGACCGGCTCCACTCCGCCGGCGTGGTCGGTCGCGAGTTGCTCGGGATCCACGGCCTCACCGAGTCGGTCCGCACGGGCCGCTCCGCGTACGCCTCGGTCACCGGCCGGACCTTCGCCGACGTGCGAACCGAGCAGGACTACGAGGACCGCTATCTGGAACGCCTCGCGAAGTTCCAGCCGGCGCTGGCCGGACCGATCGCCACGTCCGGGCTGCTCGCCGGAGTCCGGCATCTGGTGATCCACTCCGGTGGTGCCGCCGCCCACGCCCGGGAGTACGTCGCGGCCCACGAGGACCTGCGCGTGACGATCTGCGCCCTGCCCGCCCAGGCGGACTGGCTGCGCCGCGACCTGCCCGACACCATCCCCGACGAGGGGCAGCGCGCGCGGGTCGGCGTGCTGGAGCAGTCCGTCTTCGAGCCCGGTCCGGCCGCCGACGCGGTGCTCGTCAGCCGCGCCTTGAAGAACCTGCCCGACGCCGACGCCGCTCACGCGCTGCGCCGGGCGGCGGAGAACCTCGCCCCCGGCGGGCGGGTGCTGCTGATCGAGGAGGTCTTCGACACGGACGACCTCGACGAGCACGACGGCGAGGACGACCTGATCGGTCTGGTCTGCCACGGCTCCGGCCTGCGCACCGCCGCGGAGCTGGACGCCGTCATCGCTAGAGCCGGCCTCACCCGCGGGTCGGCGCACACCGTCGGCCTGGGCGCCGTCGTCCACGAGCTCCACCGCCCATGAGCCCCATGCGGCTCATGAGCCCCCGTCCCTGCGCCTCACAACCCCCTCGCCCCTGAGGCCCCCGACCGTAAGCCCCGCAGTACGTGAGTCCCACCACCCGTGAGTCCCACCGCTCCACTCCCCCCGAGCCCCTCCACCCCGAGAAGAAGAGAACACTCATGAGCAACACCCCCGTGACGCGGCGCGCCACCGCGCTCACCGCCGCCCTGCTGAGCGCGTCGCTCCTCCTCACCGCCTGCGGCGGCGACGGCGGGGACGACGGCGGCAAGGCCGCCGAGACCCGCGCGGTCAAGGCCGTGAACGGCACCGTCCAGGTTCCCGTCGCCCCCCGACGCATCGTCACGATCGGAAACACCGGCCTGCCCTTCATCGATCTCGGCGGCAAGCCGGTCGGCGTCACCGAGGCGTCCGCGTCCGAACTCGCCCTGCTGCCGAAGGAGCAGAAGTCCGCGTACGAGGCGGCCGAGGTCGTCGGTGACGACGGCGGCGAGGTGGACCTGGAGAAGCTCGCCGGTCTCAAGCCGGACCTCATCCTGGTCCAGTTCCACTCGAACGACTGGGACAAGGTCGGCAAGCAGCTCGAAGCCATCGCCCCGACGGTCTACTGGGGTCTCGACACCGAGTGGAAGGCCTTCGCCGAGGCGATCGCGGAGGCCGGCGACGTCACGGACTCGCTGAGCCGGCAGAAGGCGCAGTTCCAGGAGAAGGTCGCCAAGATCAAGAAGGACCACCGCGAGACCATCCAGGGCACCTCGTTCGTCGACGTCTCCCGCGGCAACTGGAGCGATCCCGGGACGTTCTACATCGCGGACATCGGCTGCTCCGAGATCGCCCGGGACGACCTCGGCCTCGACCTGCCGGAGGCCGCCGAGGGCAAGGACCCGCTGGCCTACGAGTCGCTGCCCTTCGAGCGGATCGGCACGCTGTCCGCCTACGACGTGATCACCTACCCCGTCGGCGCCGAGGGCCGGCCGACCGAGCCCTTCGTGCCGGTGACCGAGACCAACACGTGGAAGGCGCTCCCCGCCGTCGGCTCCGGCCGGGCGCTGGGGGTCTTCTGCCCCGGCAACAACTCGTACGGGCCCGTCAACCGCTACCTCGACTCGCTCGACAGCGCGCTGGCGACGCTCCCCGGCCGGCGGTGACGGCCCTCGCCCTGCGGCAGGACGGTCCGGGCACCGCGACGGTGCCCGGACCGCGCCGGCGTCTGCTCGGACTGGCCGCCGCGCTGGTGCTGCTCGCGGTCCTGCTCGTCCTGAGCGTCATGATCGGCTCGACGGCGATCGCGCCGTCCGTGGTGTGGGACGCGCTCTTCCGTCCCTCGAACGGCATCGACCAGTTCGCGATCCGCGACTTCCGGCTGCCGCGCACGCTCGTCGGTCTCGTCGCCGGCGTCGCCCTCGGTCTGTCGGGCGCGTTGATCCAGGCGCTCACCCGCAATCCGCTGGCCGATCCGGGAGTTCTCGGCGTCCACGCCGGTGCCTCCTTCGCGGTGACCGTCGCGGTGGGCCTGCTCGGCGTCCGCGATGTCCAGGGCTACATGTGGTTCGCGTTCGCGGGAGCGCTCGTCGTCACCCTCCTGGTGCTCGCCCTCGGGTCGAGACGGCAGGGCTCCTCGCCGGTGGTCCTGGTGCTCGCCGGGGTCTGCGTCAGCGCCGTGCTCGGCGGCGCCAGGGAGGCACTCCAGCTGACCGACCCGGACGCCTTCGACGCGATGCGGAACTGGAACGCCGGGTCGATCGCGGGCCGCCCGCTCGACGTCGTGTGGCCGATCCTGCCGTTCCTCGCCGTGGCCCTCGTCCTCGCCTTCGCAGTCTCGGGCCCCCTCAACGCCCTGGCGCTGGGCGACGAGCTGGCGGTCGCCCACGGGGTCCGGCTGGCACGCACCCGGGTGCTCGCCGTGATCGCGCTCACCCTTCTCGCCGGAGGCGCCACCGCCATCGCCGGACCCATCGGGTTCGTCGGACTCATGGTGCCGCACGTGGCCCGCTGGATCGTCGGCCCGCACCAGCGCTGGATCTTCGCGTACTGCATCGTGCTCGCCCCCTGCCTGCTGCTGGTCTCCGACATCCTCGGCCGCGTCGTGATGAGCCCGGCCGAGATCCCCGTGGGCATCGTCACCGCCTTCGTCGGCGCCCCCGTTCTCGTCGCGCTGGTGCGCCGGAAGAAATCGAGCGGACTATGAACACGCACCCCCCGCGGGCGGACTTCGGACGGCGAGCGCTGGTGCTCCGGCACCGGCGGTTCGCGGTACGGCTCCACCGGCGTTCGGTCGTCGTCTGCGCGGTCCTCGGGGTCGCGGTCGCCGCCACCTCGGTGCTGGCGCTGATGACCGGCTCCTATCCGCTCAGCGCCGGGCAGGTGCTCGCCGCGCTCACCGGCCGGGAGTCCGGCATCGTCCATGACGTCGTGGTCGACTGGCGGCTGCCCCGGGTGGTCGCGGCCCTGGCGTTCGGCGCGGCCCTCGGCGTGAGCGGGGCCGTCTTCCAGTCACTGCTGCGCAACCCGCTCGCCGACCCCGGCATCGTCGGATTCTCCCAGGGCTCCTACACCGGCGCGCTGGTCGTGATCCTGGTCATCGACGGCACCTACGCGCAGCTGGTCGGCGGGGCGCTGCTGGGCGGGATGGCCACCGCCGTGGCCGTGTACGTGCTGGCACACCGGCGCGGGGTGCAGGGGTTCCGGCTGATCGTCGTCGGCATCGGCGTCTCGGCGATGCTCGGGTCGCTCAACACCTGGCTCATCCTCAAGGCCGACCTGGACCAGGCAATGTCCGCGGCCGCGTGGGGCGCCGGGTCGCTCAACGGCGTGTCCTGGGAACAGGTCGCGATCGGCGGCGCCTGCGTCGCCGCCCTCCTCCTGCCGGTCGGGGCGCTGAGCCGGCCGATGCGGCAGATGGAGCTGGGCGACGACGCGGCCGCCGCCCAGGGGGTCCGGGTCTCGCACACGCGGCTCGGCCTGATCCTGGTGGGGGTGGCGCTGACAGCGACGGTCACGGCCGCGACGGGGCCGATCGCGTTCGTCTCGCTGGTCGCGCCGCAGATCGGACGCCGGCTCGCCCGTACGGCCGGGATCACCCTCTTCCCCGCCGCCTTCGTCGGCGCGCTGCTGTGCCTGGCGTCGGACTACGTCGCCCAGCACATCGCGCCTACCCCGCTGCCGATCGGCGTCATCACGGTCGTGCTCGGCGGCGGCTACCTCGGATACCTGCTGTTCACCGAGGCCAGAAAGCGCCTGTGAGGCCTGATCCGGCGGCGGGGGGGGCCCCCCGGGGGGGGCCCCCCCCCCCCCCCCCCCCCCCCCCCCCCCCCCCCCCCCCCCCCCCCCAAAAAGAGGGGGAAATGG
>NZ_JBIBWV010000025.1:0-103625 GCF_043081625.1 Streptomyces sp. NPDC014861 | reverse complement strand
CCCGGGGGCCGCGGGGCGCCACCCGGGGCGGGCTGGGCGGCGCCACCCGGTGATCCCTGGTGTCCACCGCGGCAATACCGCGCCTGTGTGGCCTGGGCGGGGGGGGGGGGCCCCGGGGGGGGGGCCCCCCGGCCGCACACGTACCCGACGCCGGTCCGCCGGCGACATCGACGCAGAAAGTGTGAGTCATGGCTGATCCGTTGGTCGAGCGGCTGTCGACCGGTGAGTGGAGCCCGGAGAGGTTCGGACGACACCTCCGTGAGGCGGGTGCGCCGCTGGTCGCCCGGGTCTCCCCGGACGAGGTGGAGGTGACCTTCGTCGACGAACCCGGCGACGACACGACGGTCACCCTCTCGGTGGTGATCGGCCCCAGAATCGGCTTCAACCCGATCGGGACGCTCGCCCCGGTGCCGGGGACGCCGTTCCACGCCCTCACCCTGCGGATGCGTTCCGACCTGCGTTTCTCGTACGTGTTCACCCGACGCGGGCCGACCGGCGGGGACGAGCGGGTCCCGGACCCGTTCAATCCGGCGCCCCGGTTCTCGGAGTGCTCGGTGGAACGGTTCTCCGGCGCGTCCGTGGCGGTGATGCCCGACGCGGAGCCGCTGCCCTGGCTCGACCGGGCCGAGGCGGGGCCGGCCCCGGCGGTGGATTCCGCCCTGCTGGCGAGCGAGATCCTGGGAGACGAACGGCGCGTCTGGGTCTCGATGCCCCCGGCGGAGTTCTCCGACGGGGCCGCGCTGCCTCTCGTGATCCACCTGGACGGAACGCCGGACCACAGCGCGCCGAGCGTGCGCGACGCCGTGGTCCGCGCGGGACTGATCCGCCCGTGCGTGGTGGTCCTCGTCGAGCAGCCCGCGCGGCGCCGCGACCAGGAGCTGCTCTGCGACCCGGCGTTCTCCCGGATGCTGGTCGAGGAGCTGCTGCCGTGGCTGCGCCACCGGTATCCGATCTCGCGGGACGCCGGTGACGTCGCCCTGGCCGGCGAGAGCTTCGGCGGTCTGTGCGCCGGATGGACGGCGCTCCACCACCCGGCCGCGTTCGGCAACGCCATCCTCCAGTCCCCGTCGTGCGGCCACCACCCCGGCCTCCGGTGGGGCACGGGACCGGACGAGCTGCTGCGCCGTACCCCCGTGCCGACACTGATCAGCGACTTCCTGGACGCGGAAGCGGCTCCGGTCCGCGTCTTCCACGACGTCGGCGAGCTGGAGAGCTCGCTCACCCACAGCCGCTGGCTGGACCAGGTACTGACCGGGAAGGGCTGCACCACCCTGTACAGGGAGTTCGCGGGCGGGCACGACTACGCCTGGTGGCGCGGCCTCTTCGCCGAGGCCCTGCTCTGGTGCTTCCCGCTGTCGAGCGGCGATCGGGGTCAGGCGTGAGTGACTCCGCACGTGCTTCGGGCGCCGACCCCGCGGGGCTGGGGCGAGGACCGCTGACCCGCCGGCTGCCGGTGCTTCTGCTCGACCCCGCCGAGCCCGTCGGGGACGGGCCCTTCGCGTCCGGGCCGGGGACCACCCCGGGCCGGTTCCTGCTGCGCGTGATCCTCTCGGTCAGGCGGATCACCGTTCCCGCGATGCTGCTGGCGATCGTGTGGCAGGTGGGCGAGTCAGCGGTCCCGGTGGTGATGGGAGTCGCGATCGACCGCGCGGTCGCGACCGGCGACGCGGGCCAACTGGTGCTGTGGCTCGGCGTGCTGGTGGCTCTCTACCTCGCGCTGACGTCGGCGGCGCGCTTCTCGCTGCGGCTGACGGCCCACGCGGTGCAGGTGGTGCAGCACCGGCTCCGCGGCACCCTCTCCGTCCGTGTGCTGCACCCGGTCGGCGGCACCGTCCGCGCGCCCGGCGGCGGCATGGTCTCGGTGATGACGAACGACGTCGCCCGCCTGGCCAACGCGGTCATCCTGACGATCATCCCGGTGTCCAGGGTCGCGGCCATCGGGTTCATCGCGGTGTCCCTGCTGGCCACGCACTGGGTGCTCGGACTGGTGGTGCTGCTGGGGGCGCCGGTCGCGGTCTGGTCGACGGGCCTGCTCAGCGAGCGGCTGTCCCGCGACACCCGCGCGTACCAGGAGCTGCTGGCCTCCACGGTCGGCAAGGCCACGGATCTGGTCGCCGGCTACCGGGTCGTCAAGGGGCTGCGGGCCGAGGCCGAGGCCACCGGCCGGTACCGGCGGGCGAGCCAGGAGACCCTGGCAGGCGCCAGGCGCAACGCCGGCCTGCTGGGGAGGTTCCTCGCGGGCTCGGGTGCGGTCAGCGGCACGTTCGTCGCCGCGGTGCTGGGGCTGGCGGGCTGGTTCGCCGTCGACGGGCAGCTCAGCGTCGGCGGTCTGATCACCGCCGTGGGCCTCGCCCAGGCGCTCCTGCCGCAGATCCAGGCCATCGCGAGCACGTCCATCCCGAACCTCGCGAACGCCCGCGCCTCGTCGGTGCGTGTCCTGGACGAGCTGCGCCGGCACGCCGCGTCGCCGGCGGGACCCGACGACGCGGGCACGCGGGAGGTCACCGCGCTGCCGGAGCTGGACGTGGTCGTGCCGCGTACCTCCCGGCCCGGTACGACGATCCGGGTCGCGCCCGGCGAACTCGTGGGCCTGCGCGCCGACGACCGGACCGCCGCCCAGGTCGTCGAGGCGCTGCTGGACCCGCGGGTCGAAGGTGGGATCGAGGTACGGCTCGACGGGATCGCCGCACGGGACCTGCCTCCCCTCCACTACCGTTCCCGGGTCTTCGTCGCGCCCCACCGCGCCACGCTGTTCAGCGGCACCCTCCGCGACAACGTCGCCGCGGTCGCGGGCGCGCCCGAACGGGTGGACGCCGCGGTGCGGGCCGCCGCCTGCGACGACTTCGCGGCCGACCTCGACGCGCCGGTGGGCGAGGCCGGCAACCGGCTCTCGGGCGGCCAGCGCCAGCGGGTCGCGCTCGCCCGCGCGCTCGCGAGCGACGCGCCGGTGCTCGTGCTCCACGACCCGACCACCGCGGTCGACTCGGTCACCGAGCACGCGATCGCCGGCCGTCTGCGGGATGTCCGGGCCGGCCGCTCGACCCTGCTGATCGCCTCCAGTCCGGCGCTGATCGCCGCCTGCGACCGCGTCGTCGAGCTGCCCGACGACGTATCCGTTCACTCAGGGGCGGTGGCGCGATGAGCGGCACCCCCACCGTGCCCGAGGCCACGCCCCCGGGTTCCGGGCTGTCGGGTCTTCCCGTCGCGAGCGGCCGCGAGACGGTCGGAGAGGTGTGGCGGCTCAGCCGCGGGCACCGGCTCCGGCTCGTCGCGACCGGAGTGCTCGGGGTCGTCAGCACCGCCGTCGACCTCATCGTCCCCGTCGCGATCGGATCGCTCGTCGACCGCGTGCGGGACGGCTCCGCGGAACTCGGCACCGTACTGGCGATCACCGCCGTCATCGTGCTCTCCGCGGCCCTCGGTGCCGCGGGCACCGCACTGACGATCGTGCTCGCCACCCGTGTCTACCACTCCCTCCTCGCCGCGTTGCGCGAGCGGCTCGTGGGACGCGCGATGGCACTCCCCCAGCACTTCGTCGAGCGCGCCGGCACCGGAGACCTGATCTCCCGGTCCAGCGACGACGTCACCGCGGTCGCCGACGCCGCCCCCGCCGTGATCCCCGTGCTCACCGTCACCGCCTTCACCATCGTCGTGTCGCTCGGCGGGCTCGCCGCACTGGAGTGGCCCTACGCGGCCGCCCTCGCCGCCGTCCTGCCGGTCTACGCGGCGGCCGTGCGGTGGTACCTGCGTGTCGGGCCGGGCGTCTACCGCGCCGAGCGTGCGGCGATGGGCGCGCGTGCCCAGCAGGTCGTCGAGTCCCAGCGCGGCTACGCCACCGTGCTCGGCCTCGGGCTCGCCGGGCAGCGCCACCGTGCCTTGATGACGGACTCCTGGCACGTCGCGGGCCAGACGCTGCGGGCCCGCACCGTGCTGAGCATGCTCAACGCCCGGCTCAACCTCGGGGAGTGCCTGAGCCTGGCCGTCGTCCTCGTCGTGGGCTTCGTCCTCATCGAGCACGGCGCGTCGACGGTCGGCGGCGCCACCACGGCCATGCTGCTCGTGCTGCGCCTGCTCGGACCGGTCAACCAGCTGCTGATGGTCATCGACACCCTCCAGTCGGCCCTCGCGTCGCTGAGCCGGATGGTCGGGGTCATCACGATCCCGGCGAGCCAGCCGGAGGTCCCCGCGCCGCCCGTGGACACCGGTACCGCCGTGCGGCTCGACGGGGTCTCCTTCCGTTACGGCGAGGAGCCGGGGGCGCCTCCGGTGCTCGACGACATCACCCTCGGCATTCCGTCCGGTCAGCACGTGGCCGTCGTCGGCGTGTCCGGGGCGGGCAAGACCACGCTCGCCGGAGTGATCGCCGGCATCCACCTTCCCGGGGCCGGACGGGTCTCCCGTCCCGGCCGGACCGCGATGATCACCCAGGAGGTCCACGTCTTCGCGGGCACCCTGCGTGAGAACCTCACCCTGGCCGCGCCGGAGGCCACCGACCGCGACCTCCACGCTGCGCTGGAAGCCACCGGCGCCGCGTCGGCGCTCGACGTCCTCCCTCACCGGCTGGACACCGTGCTCGGCGTCGGGGGGCACTCCCTCACCGACGCCCAGGCCCAACAGCTCGCCTTGGCCCGCCTGCTGCTGGCCGACGCCGATCCGGTCATCCTCGACGAGGCGACCGCGGAGGCCGGCTCCGCCTACGCCACACAGCTCGACCTCGCCGCCGAGGCCGTCCTCGCCGGGCGCACCGCCGTCGTCGTCGCCCACCGCCTCTCTCAGGCGGCGGCCTGCGACCGGATCGTGGTGATGGAGCGCGGCCGGATCATCGAGACCGGTACCCACGCCGAACTGGTGGCCGCCGGCGGGGTGTACGCCGGTCTGTGGGCGGCGTGGGAGGCGACCCGCTGACGACATCCGATCAGGTCGGCCGCCGGTGGTGGTGGTTCGGGCCGGTCCCGACGCGTTCCCGCGTCGCGTGTCGGGCCCTCCTCGGGCGGCCGGACGTCGGTCCAGCCCCTCGGGCGGCGGGCGTCGGTCAGGCCCTCGGGCGGCCGGGCCGCGGTGCGGCCCGAAACCGCCTTGTCGACATCGCCGTTCCGGCGGTTGGGTCGCTGGAGCGGCACCGGCCGGGGCCCGCGCGACGCCGAGCGGACAGGATGGCGATGGGACGCAGGGAGAAGCAACTCGATCCGTCGGCCGGGCCCGTGGCGGCGTTCGCGCACGCGCTGAGGAGGCTGCGGCAGGACGCGGGAGGCCCTTCGTACAGCGCCATGGCACGTCGCTCCGGGGCGTACTCGGTGACGACCTACTCCCGCGCGGCGGGCGGCGGGCAACTGCCGACCCTGCCCGTGGTGCTCGCGTACGTCGCCGCCTGTGACGGTGATCCGATGGAGTGGGAGGCCCGCTGGCGGCGGGCGTACGAGGAGGCCGAGGCCTGCCGGTGGTCGGAGGAGGACGAGCCGTCCCCGTACCGGGGTCTGGCCCGTTTCGAACCGGGTGACACCGACCTGTTCTTCGGCCGCGACCGCTCGGTGGCCGACCTCCTGGAGCGGGCGGACGAACACCGGCTGGTCTGTCTCTTCGGCGCCTCGGGGAGCGGGAAGTCCTCCCTGCTGCGCGCCGGGCTGATCCCGCGACTGCGCGATCCGGCGTACGCCGGGGAGCGGCCGGCCGCCGTGCGCATCCTCACGCCGGGGGAACGCCCGCTCTCCACGCACGGTTCCGCCCTCCTCGCCGCCGACTCCCCCGGGGACACCTGGCTCGTCGTCGACCAGTTCGAGGAGGTCTTCACCCTCTGCGACGACGTCGAGGAGCGCACCGGATTCATCGAGGCGCTCCTCGCGGCCGCTCGGCCGTCCCGTCGTCTCCGCGTCGTCCTGGGGATCCGCGCGGACTTCTATCCGCACTGCCTGGAGCATGCCGGGCTGGCGGCGGCGGTCCGGGACGCGAGCCTGCCCATGGTCGGGATGACCCAGGCGGAACTGCGGGAGGCGATCTGCGGGCCGGCCGCCGTCCGGCGGCTCGTCGTGGAGCGAGCGCTGACGGACGCGCTCGTCGAGGAGGTCTCCGGGCGGACCGGCGGTCCCCCGATGCTGTCGCACGCCCTCCTGGAGACCTGGCGCCGGCGCTCCGGGCGCACGCTGACCCTTGAGGCGTACGAGCGGGTGGGCGGCATCCGGGGCGCCATCGCGCAGAGCGCCGAGGCCGCGTACTCCCGGCTGGACCCCGCCCAGGCCGAGACCGCCCGGCAGATCATGCTCCGCCTGATCACTCCGGGCCACGGCGCGGCCGACACCCGGCGCCCCGCCACCCGCGCTGAGGTCACGGCCATCGGCAAGGGCGGCGGTGAGGCGCGGGCCGTGCTCGACACGCTCGCCCGGGCCCGGCTGGTCATCGTCGACAGGGATCGCGTCGAACTCGCCCACGAAACCCTCATCACGGCATGGCCCCGGCTCCAGGGCTGGATCGAGCGGGATCGCGAGACGCTCCGGGTGCACCGCTGGCTGACCGAGGCCGCGGACGCGTGGGAGGCCGTGGGTCGCGATCCCGGGGTACGGATATCCCCGGTACGCCTGGCCCAGCTCGGCGACTTCGAGACGGAGGCGGGCCGCCGCCGGCTCACGTCTCTGGAGGCGGACTTCATCGCGGCCGGTCTCGCCACCCATCGCCGGACGATCCGCGACCGGCAGGTCGTCGGCGTGGTGATCCCCCTCCTCTCCTCTCTGGCCCTGGTCTCCGGAGCCGTCGCCTGGCGGCAGCGCCGCCGGAACCGCGCCCCCACGGCCTGGTGAGGCGCGTGCGTTCCGTGGAAAGGGGCCCGGCGGATTCAGGTGCCCGGTGGGGGCGGGACGAGCCGGCACGTCACCGGGCGGCGAGGCCGCTCACGTGCTGCCACAGCTGAGCCCGGGTCTCGTCGTCGTCCCTGCCGGGGCCGACGGCATAGGTGGCGGGCCGGGGCCGGCGGTCGTGCCAGAGCGTGCCCGTGCCGACGAGGGGCTCGTCCGAGGACCCCAGCCAGACGACGGTGTCCGCTCCCTGCTCGGGGGTGCGGATGATCGGTCGCGTCAGCGCGCGGAACACAGGCAGCCACGACCGCACCCCCTTGGTGTCCGCCCAGCCCGGATGCGTCGCGTACACGTGGACGTCCTGCTCACGCAGGCGGGCGGCCCATTGTTCGGTCAGGACGAGTTCGGCCCGTTTGGTGCGTGCGTAGATCTTCTTCGGGCCGTACGCGTCGCGCTCGGACTGCGGGTCGCCCACCGGGAGCGCCTGCCCGTACTGGCCGCCGGAGACGACGTTGATGACGCGGGACGGCGCGGCGCGGGCCAGCGGATCGGTCAGCCCGTCGACCAGCACCCAGGGGCCCAGGACGTGGGTGGCGAAGGTGAGCTCCACGCCGTCGGGACTGTGTTCGCGGGTGTCGGGCATGACCCCGGCGTTGTTGACCAGGACGTGCAGGGAGTCGTGGCGCTCGCGGAACCCGCGGGCGAAGCCGCGCAGCGAAGCGAGGCTGCTCACGTCGCACACCCCGGGGTGCACCCGGTCCGCGGCCGAAGGCACGCGGTGCCGGATCAGGCGAGCGGCGTCCTCGGCCCGTTCCCGGTTGCGGGCCAGGGCATGGACCTCGGCACCGAGTCGTACGAATCCCACCGCCGCAGCCTGCCCGATGCCGGACGCGGCCCCCGTCACGACCACGACCTTGCCGTCCATCCGGCCACCGTCCGCGGGCCAGCCGGGCATCCGGCGCCGTACGTACAGGCCGGGCCTGCCGTAGCCGAGTGCGACCGACCGGTCCAGGACGGTGTCGACCACCGACTCCAGGTTCATACGGGGCGGCTGCCCACGCCCGTCGCCGCCACACCTGAGTCGGCCGGGGACGAATGACGCCCCCACCCCTGACGTCCAGGAGCGGGTCGTCAGGACCTTGCGACCTCCGTGGGGACGGCGCCCGTCGCCGCGCCGCTTCCTCGACACCCGCCCACCGGACGGGTCCGGTGCCGCGCCTGGAGCCGGTCTGATCGGCGGGGCATCGCTAGACGCCGGGCGGGGCGCTCTCGCGGGCCGCCGGGAGCACGACCCGGATGCCGAACTCGTAGGTGCCCGTCGCCCGGGCGATGGCGATGAAGAGGTCGGCGAAGAGCTCCTGGCCCCGGGCCGTGCTGATGCCACCGAGGTCGAGGACCGATTCCTCGGACCAGCCCAGATCGGCGAGCAGGCCCCGCACCGCCTTCTTCGCGTCCGCGTCCTCACCGGAGAGGAACACGTTGCTCGCCCCTTCGAGGGAGTCCGGCGCGACCATCACACCCCGGTCGACGGTGGAGAACGTCTTCACCACGCGCGTGTCCGGGAACGCGCGCTGGATCTCCTCGCCGAGGCTGACGACCGGGTGGGACGGCGCCCCGTCCTCGCGGAAGCCGACGGCGACGTCCAGCAGGACCTTCCCGGCGAGCGCGGGAGCGCCGATCCTGTCGAGCAGGGCCACCGAGGCCGTGCCCGGGGTGGCGTTCACCAGCACGTCCGCGTGCTCGGCCGCCGCCGACGGGTCCTCGACCCGTACGCCCTCCGCGACGACCTCGTCCAGCTCCGCGAGGAGCACCGGGTCCCGCGGCCGTCGTGAACCGAGGACCACGTCATGGCCGGCCCCCGCCCACGCCGTCGCGAGTGTCCTGCCCACATGCCCTGTACCGAGGATTCCTATCCGCATGCGGATCATCCTGCCGCCGCAGGCCCGTCCCGCACCTCGGCCCGAAGACCGCACTGACTTCGTTCTCCCGTCCTAGGCCGGACGCCTCGCCTGCGCCGAAGGGAGGGAGGGTGGCACTGGGGTGCGGGGCCGGAACGGGGTCAGGCCCCCGGACGCGGGGCGTCGGGGGCCTGACGGGAGTGCTGGGGGGGTCAGGGCTTCTGGCGGCCCCGCAGGGAGTCCTTGACGCCTTCGGCCTGCTTCTCCACCTTGCCCGCGGCCTCGCGCGTCTTGCCCTTGACCTGGTCGGTCTTGCCCTCGGCCTGCATCCGTTCGTTCCCGGTCGCCTTGCCGACGGCCTCCTTGGCCTTGCCCTTGGCCTGCTCCATCTTGCCCTTGGCCTTGTGTGCCATGGGACGACTCCTTTACGAGATGAACATTCACTCACAACCTAGGACAAACAGAAATGTTTCGCTCATCGAGTCGAGGAGGTGTGGTCCGGGGGGCTGACGGACGTCTGCGCCGCGTGGACCGGACAGGCCGCCCGTCGACACAACTGCGCCGGGATCCTGCGCATGAGCGGGAGGACCGCCTCCCTCGCATGCCGGACGATCTCCCGTACGTAGGGCCGGAATCAGGTCGGCAAGGGTGGGGCGCGGCAGCCGTAGACTGGGGCAAAATCATCGGAATCGGAATCGGAATCGGAATCGGAATCGGCTACGGCAGCGGAGTGGGTATGGGAAGGCGGCCACCGGAGCCGGGCGGGGAGGCCGAGGGGCTGTTCGGGGTGGAGGAACTCGTCGCCGCCTCAGCGCCGCCGGGCGGGGTGGAGGAGGGCCGGGCGTTCCGGGACGGGGCCGAGGCGGCGCGGCTGCTGCGGGTGACGGAGATCCACGCGGAGCCGGGCGCCACGGCGTCCCTGCGGGGGCGGCAGATCATCGCGCGGTTCCCGGACGCCCGGCTCGTCGAGACCGGCTCCCACTGGCGCATCCCGCACCTGCACGGCAACGAGGGGAACGTCGAGCGCTGGGTGCGGGTGAAGCGCGAGACGCTCGTCCTCGGCGAGCGTTCCTCCCTCACCGTCCGCCCCAACGGCCGCTCGGCCGACTGGATCGCCCCCGGCCTGTCCAACGGCTGCGCCATGGCCTGCGCGTACTGCTACGTGCCGCGCCGCAAGGGCTTCGCCAACCCCATCACCGTCTTCACCAACGTCGAACGGGTCCTGGCCGCGATCGGCCGGCACATCGCCGCGACCGGACCGAAGAACGAGCCGAACCAGTGCGACGAGCGGGCGTGGGTGTACGACGTCGGCGAGAACGGCGACTGTGCGGTGGACGACCTGATCAGCGACAACACCGCCGACGTCGTCCACGCCTTCCGCCGGTGGCCCACCGCGAAGGCGTCCTTCGCGACCAAGTTCGTCAACCCCGATCTGCTGCGGCTCGACCCCCGCGGGCGCACCCGGATCCGTTTCTCGCTCATGCCGCCGGACGACTCCCGGCTCCTCGACATCCGCACCAGTCCCGTCCCCGCCCGCCTGGAGGCCGCCGGCGACTTCCTGGACGCCGGGTACGAGGTGCACTTCAACCTGTCGCCGGTGGTCGTCAGGCCCGGATGGCGGGACGCCTGGGGCGAGCTGCTGCGGATGATGGACGACGTGCTCCCGCGGCGGGTGAAGGACCAGGCCGCGGCGGAGATCATCATGCTCACCCACAACGAGGACCTGCACGGCGTCAACCTGGGCTGGCACCCGCGTGCCGAGGACGTCCTGTGGCAGCCGGGCCTCCAGCAGCCCAAGAGGTCGCAGAACGGCGCCCTGAACGTCCGCTACCGCACCCCGGTCAAACACGAGGCGGTCGAGGCCCTGACCGGCATGATCGCGGAACGGACGCCGTGGCTGCGGGTGCGCTACGCCTTCTAGGGCCGCGCGCCGAGGGGCGCGGTGGCGGGGGCCTGCCCCGGCTCGGCGCCGGAGTGCTGCTCTCGACGCAGCGGCTGAGCGGGCTGCGGATGGCGCTGCGGAGGTGGGGCAGCCCAAAGGTTGTCCCGCAACTCAGGACACCGCTTGCCGATGTCCGGTTCGACCTGCTTGGTCGGGGCCGCGTTGAGACCAGGAGTCGTGGCACAACCGGGCAAGCCGATCTGCTTGTGGTCCCCCATCAGCCTCTGGCCTGAGTCACGGGACAAACCTTAGGCGTGTACGGTCCTGCTCTCGGCGCCACTCGAAAGTGCGTGCGCGCCGTTTGAGGGAGGGAATGTATGCGTAAACCCCTGTTCCGACGTGTGGTCTCTGCGGCCGCCGCTCTGGGGCTCACTTCGTTCGCGCTGCTCGGCGCGGGCGCCGCGCCCGCGCAGGCCGCGGTGAGTGACTGCCCGTCGGGCTACTTCTGCGCCTGGGCCAACGGCAGCGGCGCGGGCACGATGTTCAAGACGAACACGAACAAGGCGACGCTGGGCACCTGGGACAACAAGTTCCAGCTCGTGCACAACCGGACGTCGCTCATCGCCTGCGGCTACGAACTGGCGAACTACAACACCGCCGACGGCTACGGCGTCTTCGATCCTGGCGAGCCCTACGCCACCGGGATGGAACCGGGCTACATCAGTTCTCTGAAGCTTGTCCGCACCCTGCGGGAGTGCGAGACGTATCCGTACCCCTACTGGTACTCGGAAACCTCGACCAAGGCCGCAGGCTTTGGCGACATGAACGCCGACAAGCGATCGGACATCCTCGTCCGTGATCGCGCCGGACGCCTGTGGTTCCTGCCTGGCGACGGCACCGGCAAACTCGTCGGCACGGGCGGCTGGAACGCCTTCAACGCCATGGTCCGGCACGGCGACTTCAGCCGGGACAACCGCGAGGACGCGATCGTCCGCGAGGCAGCCACCGGCAAGCTGTGGCTCTACCCCGGTACCGGCACCGGCGGCCTCGGCACGCGCAAGCTGCTCGGCTCCGGCGGCTGGAACGCCATGAGCCGGATCGCCGCGCTCGGCGACCTGACCGGCGACGCGCGCTCCGACCTGCTCGCCGTGGAGAAGACCACCGGGAAGCTGTGGCTTTACCCGGGGACGCCCACCGGCACTCTGGGCGCCCGCAAGCTCATCGGCAACGGTGGCTGGAACGCCATGAACTCCCTCACCGGTGTCGGTGACATGAACGGCGACGGCCGGGCCGACCTCTACGCCCGTGAGGCG
The DNA here is from genome assembly GCF_043081625.1 of Streptomyces sp. NPDC014861. Lineage (NCBI taxonomy): Bacteria > Bacillati > Actinomycetota > Actinomycetes > Kitasatosporales > Streptomycetaceae > Streptomyces > Streptomyces sp. NPDC014861. Next base: position 91,750 of record NZ_JBIBWV010000025.1, on the reverse strand, counting down.
TCGACCGGCAAGCTCTGGCTCTACCCGGGCAAGGCCGGCGCGCTCGGCTCCCGCGTCCTCATCGGCTCCGGCGGCTGGAACTCCATGGCCTCGCTCCTTGCCGTCGGCGATTGGTCCGGCGACGGCCGACCCGACCTCCTCGCCATCGACAAGTACGACGGTTTCCTCCGCTACGAAGGAACCGGCACCGGCGGCCTGCGAGCCGGCGAACAGATCGACCTCTGGTGGGCCCTCAACGGCACCCTCTGACCCATATGTGCGGGCCCTCGGCCGCGTAGGGCCCGCACATCCTGGTCGGCGCCGACGCCAGTGCACACCTTCTGGCTCACCACACTCGGCGGTCACCTGCCGATCAGCCGCGTCAACAACGCTCCGGGTCAATACAGCTAAGGGTTGCCCGTAACTCAGGCCAGAGGTTGATGGGGCACCACAGACAGACCGACTTGTCCGGTTGCGCCCGACTCGTGGCTTAACGCGACCCCCACCAAGTAGGTCGAACCGGACACCGGAAAGCGGTGTCCTGAGTTGCGGGACAACCCTCAGGCCTTCCCCATGGCCTCCGGGCGCGTGTCCCGCGCGGACTGGCCCGCGAGCACGCTGCCGCCGTCGCTCGGAAGGAGCGCGAGAGATGCCGACGTGCCACGCCGTCTCACAGGGGCGCTGGTGAGGCGGCTGGCACTTTGGGACGGCTGACGAGCCGGATACGCGCGACCGTGGACCCCGCAACTCTGTTCAGGGTCAATGACGTTGACCCGCCCCCTCGGGAAGAGCCGACCGTACGGCCAACGGCCGGCCAGGGGGCGCCACGGGGGCGCCGGGCGGCCAAGGGGCTCCGGGCGGCCAGGGGCCGGCGGGCGGGGCGGCGCCCGGCCACCGGCTAGGGGCGGCCAGCAGCTCCGCCGCGCAGTCCTCGGCGAGGTCCTCGGCGTGCGGGGGCAGCGGCTCGCCGGCGCGCAGAGGCCGCCGGACGATCGAGAGCGGCAGGTCGATCAGGGCCAGGACGATCCGGTCCCGGCCTCTGGCATCCGTGAACCCGAGGGCCGCGGCGAGGTCGCCGATGGCGGCGAACACGCGCTCGTTGCCGGAGTCGGCGCGCCGGATGTGCTCTTCGGACCAGTCGGCGCGGCCGAACTCCGCCGCACCGTGGAGCAGGAGGGCGGCCTCCTCAGGGCGGGTCCGGCTCCATGCGACGACGTGCCGGGCGGCTGCACGGGCGGCCGTACGGGGGTCGGGATCGCTGTGCAGGCGCGCGAGGTAGCCCTCCTGGAACCGCTCGACGGTCCGTAGCCAGACCTCGGCGAGCAGGGCCGAGCGGCCGGCGAAGCGGTGGTACATGGAGCCGCTCGGTGCGCCGATCGCCTGGGCGACGGCGGACATGGTCACACCGGCCGGCCCGGCCGAGGCGGCCAGCCGTACGGCGGCGTCGAGGATCTGGTCGGTGTCGAAGCGGGGTGGTCTCGCCATGAATCAGAGAGTACCCTCCACAATATTAGAGAGATCTCTCTAATATTGTGGAGGGGAAGACCGATGGGCGTCTACAACGTGCATGAACGCGTGCTGAGCGCTGAGGCGGACCGGGTCGGCGCATTGATCGACACGCTGTCCTGCGGGGAGCACGACCAATTGTGGCCGGGTCGGCTGTGGCCGGAGATGCGGCTGGACCGTTCCCTGGCCGTCGGGGCGGCCGGCGGCCACGGCCCGGTGCGCTACACGGTGGCCGCGTACGTCCCGGGGACCTGGGTGCGCTTCGCCTTCACCGGGCCCCGCGGGTTCCACGGCTTCCACGAGTTCACCGTGCTGCCCGCCGACGGCGAGCGGACCACGCTGCGGCACACCCTCGCGATGAACCTCAGCGGCGTCGGCCGCCTCACCTGGCCACTGGCCTACCGCTCGATGCACGACAGCCTCCTCGAAGACTGCCTGGACCGCGCCGAACTCGCCTGCACGGGCGCCCTCGCCCACCGGGCCCGCTGGTCCCTGTACGTCCGCCTCCTCCGCCACCTGGCACGCCTGACGGCGGCGAGCCGGCGCCGAAAGTCCTGATGAAGGGCGTGGGACGCGCCGGTGGCATGAGGCAGGCGGCGAGGACCGGTGATCGGCGTCGCACTCGTCCGTCCAGCCTCTCCCCTGGACGCCGCTCCGGGCGCGGCGAGCACGCGGGCGTCCGTATAAGGGAGAGCCAGATACGGTCCGGGCGCGTGGGTCTCCCGTAGCACTGCCCGACGCCGCTCCCTCGCGCACCGATCGCCACGCTCGCGCCGGTCGGCCGCCAAGGCCGGGGCAGGGGCGGGGGAGTCGCCGAGCGCGGGCCTCTTCGGGGTGACCGACCACGCGACTGTCACGGTCTTCGGTACTCGGCGGGGCAAGTACTTTCGGCGCCACTCCTGATGGTCGGGGTGGGTGCAGCCGATGTCGACGGCGGGGGGCCACTCCATGGCGGTTCGGCGGCGTTTCCACGCCAGAGGAGCAGGGGACGCGGCGATGCCGCGTCAGGGCTGCGGGGTACGGCGGCAGGAAGCGCCGGTTCCGACACACGTGGGGCGAGCGTCGTGCGCGTGTCCGCCGACCGTGGCCGGGGTGCGGCATGGCCGCAGAGGCGGATCCGCGAGGCGAGGTGGCCCGCAACCCTCCTGGCCCTGGGCCGGGTCGAGGCCATCCGCCACGTGTGAGCCTCTCTCAGCGGGGCCACGGCTCACTGCTGGGCCGCCGCACCAGCCCGACCATCGAGCCGCCTCGCCGCACCGACTCGCCAGGTCGGGCGAGGAGGCGAATCGCCGTGCGCGCCGGCGGAGCCGGTCGCGGAACGACCGCAGCAACGTCGGCCGGCCGCGGCGGAGCGCTTCCGTCACCGCGTGGCGCCACGCGGGTCCACCGTGCCCACCGTGCCCACCGTGCCCACCGAGCTCAGCCCGCCCGGTGAAACCTCAGCGCTGCTTACTCAATGGCGACAGAAGGTGTCCGCTTTACGGCCGACGATGGACGTATGCGCGAAACCCCAGAAGAGCTCGACAAGCTCCAGTCCCTCCTCGACTCCTCCCTCTCCGGCTCAACCTCGCACCTCCGCTCGATCGTCGAGGGCCGCACCATCACGGCGGCGCAGCTCACCGGCGTCCTCACCGGCATGTGCACACTCGCCCTCTCCACGGTGACCGCCAAGGGCGAACCGCGGGTCAGCGGAGCCGACGGGCACTTCCTGCACGGCCGGTGGCACTTCGGCACAGCTCGCAACGCCACCAAGGCCCGCCATCTCGCCGCCCGCCCTGCCGCCAGCGTCGCGCACCTGCGCGGCGAGGACCTCGGCGTGTTCACCCACGGCACGGTGGAGGAGATGAACCCCGAGGACGCCGAGGCCACGGCCGACTGGCAAGAGCTCCTCGCCCACCTGAAGGACTTCTACGGCGACGAGGACGCCTTCGACTGGAACCACGAGGTCGTCTACTACCGGCTGAACCCGCACTGGATGACCGTCTACGCTCCCGATCCCGACAAGCTCACCGGCATGTGACCTCGGGCCGCTACGGGGACGGTGCGGGGGACGTCGTGACGGGCGAGGCCGCCTCCCGGGACAGGGCGGGCGCGCACCGCGCGGTCGGACGAGCGCCGCCACGCCCCGTACCCCTCCGTACACCCTCGTACGCCCTCGTACGCCCTCGTACGCTCCGGAGCACGCTCATCGCCGGGAGACGGTTTCGTCGACTTCAGGCCGCGTCCCACTGGTGAGCGCGGCCTCCACGCCACTCCACCCACGCCGGGTCGTCCACAGCCGCCTCCGGGTCGGGGACGCCCGCCCGGTCGAGGAAGACCACCAGATCGCCGTCCGAGTAGGCCACGCCGAGGATCTCGTCGTGACCGTGCCGGTGCGCGGTCACCCGACGTCCCCCGGTCGGCGAGGGCCGGTGAACGGTGATCGGCGTCGCATTCATCCACCCAGCCTCTCCCACGCTGCACATCCGGCTGCAGGCGCGGGGCGGGGCCGGGCCTGCCGCACATCCAGGACATCCAGGACGGGATGGAAAGCCATGTGCAGCAGGGGGCTCCGGGGTCCCCGCCCGCAGCACTGCCCGACACGTCTACCCCCACATCGTCCCTTCACTCTCAGGAACCGGGCCGGTCACTTGCCCGAGAAGGACACCACCCCGGTCGGCCTACAGCGTGCCGCCTCCAGCCGGCCTAGGTGACTCCAGCGACGGATTGCGGCACGCCCTCCTCACCTATCTCATTACCGATGAGCCGACCGTCACGCCGTGTGCCCATTTCATCGCACTGCGTAGCCCTAGTGAACGAGAGAGTGCCCAATGCGTCGTTTCACCCTGCCCTGTGTCGGAGCTGTCGCGGTGGCTGTCGCCCTCGCCCCTCCCGCCCAGGCGGCACCCGAGCCGTCCTTCGCGCCCCACACGCAGGCCGCCGCCAAGGTCGCGGCCAACGGGACGCTGCTGAAGCAGAAGAACGTGGTGTCCAGCAGCAAGTTCCAGACCGGTGGCTACTGCGTGAAGGTCGGACCGGACTCCATCGACCTCGCCGACAGCATCGTCCACGTCACCGGCGGCCCGGCCGGAGGCAGCGTTCACGCCTACGAGACACCGACCTCGCAGTGCGGCAACGCGACTGACGCCATCCTCGTCTACGTCCGCAATCTGAACGGGGCCGCCATCGACGACGGCTTCACCCTCACCGTCCACTGACCGCCGGTCCGGACGAGCGAACCCCGCTCGGGCTCCTGAGAGGCAGCAACCGTGTTCAAGACCAAGAAGGCACGCATCACCGTCATCGCCGCTTCCGTCGTCACCGCGGCGGCTCTGACAAGCGGCATCGCACTCGCCACCGGCATCGGCAACCCCGTCAGGGCGCCGCACGCCCAGGCCTCCGGTCTGATCAAGTACAACGGCGACGTGGACCGCGGCACCGGCATCGCCGAGGTGACCAAGGGCGGCACCGGCATCTACTGCATCCGGTTCGTCGACCCCAAGCTGACGGCCCACAACATCACGCCCCAGACCGTGCCGGTCGCCGGCGTCCCCTTCGGCACCGACGCCTACCCCGCGTACACGAGAACCGCGCAGTGCGGCGACCGCGACGACACCCTCACCGTCACCGTCGGCATCAACGGCCAATACGCCGACCAGGGGTTCTGGCTCCTCGTCCCCTGAGAACACCAGGAGCACGGCCCCGGTTCCGAGCATTCCGAACCGGGGCTGTCCGGTGCGGCGGGGTGCCCACCGACTGAAGGCCGGCATCGGCGAAGGCAACGCCGAGACAGCAGCGAAGCGACTACGCCTCCCCGTCATCCTCAGAATCGGATTCCCGTACGAACCGGAGGTCGAGGGTGTATTCCTCAGCTCGGGGGCAACGGCTCCACTCCGCCACGGTCCCTTCCGAGTCCCCTTGCCCTTCAGCACCCCGCTGATTGCACACATCGCAGCAGGCCGCTACGACTGCTCGCCCGCTCCAGGTCGCATGACCTTCGTAGACGCCGGGTCGGGGCATGACCATCTCCCCCGCCGGCCCGAGGGTGACCTGGCCGATGACGAGCCGGCCCGTCTCCGATTCCAGCGAGACGGGGACCGTGCCCTCGGCGTCTTCCGGGGGCTGCCGGGGGGCGTCCCAGACCCTGATCGTCACCCGCACCGCGATGTCCGGATGCCGGGTCTGCAGGTACAGGTGGAAGCCGTCCCCGGCGACCACCTCGACCCTCGACCGGGCATACGCCTCGTCGCCGCCGACATAGGCGTCCGCGTCGTACACCTCCACGAGCCCACGATCCGGCCGAGCGGTGACGCTGTATTCGGCGATGAGAGACACGAGGGCTCCGTCAATGGTCAGAAAGTGGTTCCGAGGGAGAGACCGCAGACCGTACAGGACCTCACTGACGTTGCCTCTGAGCCTCTGACGTGTATCGGTCCGGTCTGACGTTCAAGACTGACGCGGGGATTCGGGAGCCTCAGCAGCGGAGGAACTCGGCCCGGTGCCCTGCGCGCAGGGCGAGCCAGGCGGGGCTGCGGAGGCTGCGGAGGCTGCGGAGGCTGCGGAGGCTGCGGAGGCTGCGGAGGGATCTTCGCCGTCGGCAGGCTCTTGGGTGAACAGGGACCCTTCACCAATGGTCGGGCCGGCCGGCTTCGGGTTCCTGCGGGAACAAGCCACGGCCGCGAGCACCGTCACGCCGCCCGCGAGCGCGAAACACGCGCCGAGCGGCAGCCGTGCCGCCAGCAGACCGGCCGCCGCCGTGCCGCCCGAAATGCCGGCGTTCACCGCCGTGTTGACCCAGGCACCCGCCTGGGTGCGGCGCCCCGGCGGTGCCACCTCGTCGGCGAGCAGGTACGCCGTGGTGAGCGCCGGGGCCACGAAGAATCCCGCACACGCCACGGCCCCGGTCAGCACCCACACGCCCGGCGCGAGCCCCGCGGCGGCGACGGCGAGGCCGAACCCGGCGGCCAGCAGCGGCAGTCGGACGCGGGCCCCGCTGCGCCAGTTGACGGCACCGTTCAGCAGCCCGCCGACCGCGCTGCCCGCAGAGAGGGCCGCGAGCACCCAGGCCACGACGTCGTCACCGTGATGCCGTGCTGCCGCGAACGCGAGGACCAGCAGATTCACAGCGCCCAGGGACAGCCCGACCCCGCCCGCCACCAGGGCCGGCGTCAGCAGCGCTCGCGCCGCCGGCAGCCGGGCTCCGGAGCGTGCCGACGTCTCGGCGACCGCGGCCGGCCGCACGTCCCGCACGGCCGGCGACATGACGAACGCGAAGGTCCCCACCCCGACGAGCAACGCGCTCACCAGGACCCCGGCCGCTGGGGGCGCGATCTGTACCAGTACGCCGACCACCAGCGGACCGGACACGAACAACACCTCCTCCGCGACGCCGTCCAGGCTGTACGCGCGCTGCAGCAGCGCCTGTTCAGGGGTGAGTTCACGCCATATGGCCCGCATCGCGGGGCCGAGCGGAGGGGTGACGGCACCGGCGGCAGCGGCGAGGACGCCCAGCAGAACAGCAGGGGCGCCGGGCCGCCAGGAGGCCGCCGCGAGGGCGCACAGAAGGGCCGCGTAGAGCAGGGCCATCGGCAGGAGCGCGGGACGTGGGCCGTGGCGGTCGACAAAGCCCGCCCGTATCGGGGACAGGAAGACACTGGTGGCGCCGAACAGCGCCATGACCGTACCGGCGACGGCGTACGAGCCGGTGGCCCGGGTCACCGCCAGCATGAGCGAGAGGACGACCATCCCGTACGAGAGCCGCCCGAGCAGGGCGGCGCCGAAGGTGCGTCGGGCGTACGGAACGCGCAGTGCGGCGGCATACGAGGGCCGCCCTTGAGCAGGCGCAGACATGGGAAAGTCCTCGGTCGAGGCGAAAGGAGGGACACCGGAGTGCCGCGAGCGCCGTGTGCGGGTCGCGGGCCTGGGCCTGCCTAAGCCAAGAGGAGGAACATGGCACTCAACGTAGCAGCGGGCACCAGGGGAAGCCAGTGGTCCCGAGCGACCCCAAGAGCAGCACGCGCCGGAACCCGGCCGCCGACAACCGCCGCATCAGGCGGCGCATCGGGCGCATCGGGCGCCGCATCGGACGGCGGACGGCCCGTGGAGGCGACGGGTGCCCGTCGTGACCGGTAAAGGCGGGTGCTCCGGCCCCTGCGGGAGCGGCCCACTGTCCCTCGGTACGATGCTCCGTTCAACAGAGCGTTCGAATAGGGAGGAATCCGTGACCACCCAGAGCGGCGCCCCGCGCACCGTCGAAAGCGCCACCCGCGAGGAGGTCGAGGCAGCCGCCGCCCGTCGCCGCCCCGCACACCAGACCATCACCCCCGAAGGTGAGTGGTACGTACTCGTCGGCGGAGCCCTGTACTACGCCCGCGACCTGATCGAGGACGTCACCGGCGTCAAGGACATCGTGCGGGCCCGAAAGCACCTGTTCCACAACCTCGGCTTCCACGTCTTCGCGCTGGCCGACGCCCGCATGATCGACGACGGCCACCCCCGGCACACCCGCCCTTGACCCTCTGCCCGGTGCCGACGGCACGGGTGCGCCCCGGGCCGGTCGGGTTCACCCCGGGATCAGTCCGGGGCGGGCCGGCGGATACGGGAAGGGACTTGCGTCTCCCATAGGGGGAGACACGAGGGTGGGGACATGAACGGCGACACGCTCTACTCGATCGGCGAACTGGCTCGACGGACCGGCCTCACGGTCAAGACCGTTCGGTTCTACTCCGATCGTGGACTCGTGGCGCCGGCCGACCGCAGCCCGGCCGGCTACCGCCTCTACAGCGTCGACGCCGTCGCGCGCCTGGACCTCGTGCGGACCCTGCGCGAGCTGGGACTGGACCTTCGCACGATCCGCAAGGTCGTGGACCGTGACCTCTCGCTCCCGGAGGTCGCCGCGGCGCACGCCGAGGCGCTGACGGTGCAGATCCGCGTCCTGCGTCTGCGGCGCGCGGTGCTGTCGGCGGTGGCCGAGCGCGGGTCCACACCTGAGGAGACGGAACTCATGCACCAGCTGGCCCGGCTTTCCGAGGACGAACGCAGCCGATTGACCGACGAATTCCTCAAGGCCGTCTTCGGTGGTCCCGACGCCTCCCCCGCCTTCGCGGGGGCGATGCGCTCGATGACCCCCGAGTTGCCCCGTAACCCCACGACAGAGCAGGTCCGGGCGTGGGTGGAACTGGCCGAGATGTCCCTGGACCAGGGTTTCCGCGCCGCCCTGCGCCGGATGGCCGAGGACCAGGCGGCCGAGCAGAACCGAAGCGGTGTGACGGTACCGAGCCGCGATGTCACCGCGGACGTCCGAGAGCAGGCCGGCCCGGCCCTGGCCGCCGGCATCGACCCGGTGTCACCGGAGGCCGATCCGATCGTCGCGCGGTTCACGGCGTCCTACGCGCAGCTCCTCGACCTCCCCGACGACGTCGGGCTTCGCCACCGGCTGGCGGCTCGGCTGGAGAGCGTGAACGATCCGCGTCGGGAGCGGTACCTCCAGCTGCTCGCCGTGGTCAACGGCTGGCCGGCACCGGAGAGCCTGGCTCCGGTGCTCGACTGGTCCGTTCAGGCTCTGCGCGCCGGGACACCGCGATGACCGGGCGGCCACCCGGCGGCACGGGGCGGAAACGTCGGCGCGACGGTCGGCGCGCAGCCGGCCGAGGAGTTCGGCCGGCGCACCGGGCGCGGGCGTGCGGGACGGGGCGGGAGCGCGGTCAGGCTGGGCGCTCATCGCCCGCGTGGGCGGGAGTTCCTACAGCTCGCGCTCCGCGAGGGAGGCCGCGCGCTGGTCCTCGAAGTTCTGGAGGTACGCGGCGAAGACCGCCGGGTCCTCGTACTTGAGGAGCGCCTCGTCGTTGTAGCGGAGGGCGTTCTCCGTGTAGGTGTGGCTGCCGGTGAAGACGATCCGCTTGTTGGGGCCGTTGTAGTAAGTGCCTTCGATCAGCAGGTACTTGGTGTGGGTGTCGGTGCCGTCCCGCTCGTCGTTCGCGAGGTCGTGCAGGATGATGCGGCCCTTGCCCGTGGTCGGTCTGGTCAGCCAGGGGGACACCTGCGAGTACGGGGTGCCCTCCTTGTCCCAGTTCTCGAGCGAGCGGTGGACGATCTCGACATGGCAGCCCGCCTGGGCGAGCTCCCACAGCTGCTTGGCCACCTCGGTCCGGGTGATGTGTCCCTGCGCGATGCGAATCTTCGTCCGGCCGTCCTTCGTGCCGACGCCGACCGCGGTGTTGCCGCCGCACGGGGTCGCCGTGCCGGCCGGGATCACCGTCCTGAGGATGTTGACGACCGTGTCGTCGCCCGACTTCGGGAAGAAGTACACCTTCGCGGCGCCCGCCGAGGCGTCGGTGACGTTGCTGGTCTGCGGCCCGCCCGCGGCCGCCGCCGCCTGGGTGTCGAAGTACGTCCGGTACGCCTGGTGCAGCGCGGTGTTGCCGACGACGGTCAGCGCGTCGTTCCACCACTTCGTGTAGTCGGTGCTGGTGAGGTTGCCGGACGACTGCACCACGACGTCGTCGACGTACACGTCTCCCGCCCCCTTGGTACGGGAGAAGAGGAAGAACTTCTGGTGGTTGACGTTGTCACGGGGGAAGGCTGCGTCCTTGGCGAGGCAGGCGTCGTGGACGACGGTCGCGTCGGGCTGCGTGACGGTCCTGCAGGCGCGGATCCAGGAGTGCGGGGCTGCGGTCTTCGCGAGGCCGGTCTTGAGGTTGGCGACCGCCGAGTAGCGATCGTCGCCGACGATCACCTGGACGTTGACGCCTCTCTCGTGGGCCGCGACCAGGGCCTTGGTCACCTCCGCGTCCCAGTGGAGGTAGACGGAGATCCGTATGTACGAGCCCTCCGCCGCCCCGCCGATGAGGTCCAGCAGGTGGCGTTTGATACGCGTCTCGGCGAGGCGGACGGGGTCGTCGGGCGCGCTCTCGGCGGTGCCCGCGGCTACTCCGCTGGGGTTGTTGAACAACGCGCCGGTGGTCACGGTCGGTTCCACCGTCGCCGAGGCCGCGGCGGAGGGGGCGATGGTCAGGGCGGCCCCGACCGACAGCGCGGACAGGGCCGTTCCGAGCTTGCTCTTGATGATCTTCACCGGCGCATTCTCACTCATGCCGGCGCGGAGGGGAGTCTGCGTGATGGTCCGACGGTTCGGCGGGCAACGACCGTTGGGCGCAGACCGCGCGGATCTCCTCCAGCAGGACCGGGTAGTGCTCCCCGTACGTCGCGATCGCGTGTGACACCGCGTCCAGGGCCGCGTGGAGCGGGGAGGTCTCGGCGACGGCGAGGACGGCGGGAAGGGCGAAGTGCGGCTGCGAGATCGGTCCGAAGTCGTGCCGTCGGGGAGCGAAGTGCGTCAGTTCCGCAGGGGTGACGGCTGCCGTGACGTTCCCGTCCGCAGGGGACGCGGCCGACAACTTGTCGTCGGAAACTGCTGGTCGGTCCCCTTCCGGCAGTCGGCCGAGTCTGTAGTGCCTCGCCCCGTCGTCGTCCGGTCCTCCGATCGGGATCCAGGCCCACCCCGTGGGTGCCGGAGGGAAGTACGGCGTTCGTTCGGGCGGCGTCGCCCCGCGCACCGGTGGCCCCGGCGGGAGTTCGGTGGCGCGCAGGGTCTCCCACATCCGGTCCCAGTCATCGAAGGGCGGCGGCAGCGGACGCCCCCGCGTCAGCGCGGTGAGCGCTCCGGCGACCCAGGGCACGGCGGTGAGACCGGCCGTCTCGCAGGCCCGGCGCGCGGCCAGCAGCGCCACGGAACGCTGGACACCGGGGTCCAGAGCGTCCAGGGCGTGCACAAGATCGGCGTCGTAGGCGAGCAGGCCGAGGACATTGCTCCCCTGGACGGCGCGGAGTGTCGCGCTCGGAGGTCTTCCTCCCCACTCCCACGTCTCGTAGTGCAGTCGCCGCTCTTCGGCGGCCCGTTCCTCGTCGTCGGCCGACCTGCGCACAGAACACCCCTTCGCTTCACCCGGGCCCGGCCTCAAAGGCCCCTGCCGGACCCGCCGTACCTCCCCGCATCATGGCGCAGGCCACTGACAGCGAGGCCAGGGCGGCCCCTCCCCCGCCTCGTCGTGGCCCCGTGCCCGGGCACGGGGCGCCCGCTCGTACCTCGTGGAGGCCGAGCGGACGGGGGAGGATGGAGACGAGTTCATCGCGGTGAGGAAGTGGGCCCTCGGTGACCGGACCCTGACGGCCGGCGTGGTCCAGCCCGACACCGACCTCCCGGTCATGGCCATCGTGACCCTGGAGACCGCCACCGCCACCGCCTGACGTGCGCCGCACCTGACCGACGGGGAGAGCATGACGTACTTGGGGCCGCTGGAACGGGTCGGTGACCGGTGGGTGGTCGGGGACCCTCAACGGGGGGACGGCTCGTGTGTGGTGCTCACCGCCGACGGCGTCGAGCACCATGTGCGGGGAGTACCGCGGCCCCGGGCGGTCATCGGGTGGGACAGGCTCCGACACCTGGAGTTGCGGGCGACCCTGCGGCCGTGGATGGCCACGCGGGCCGGCGGGGTCCTCACCCAGCTCGGCGGCGGTTACATGGACGGCGGCCTCGACGGCTGTTCCGTGTCGGGCGTCGTCGGCAGGTACGAGCCCTGGTCCGTGAACTACACCCACCACGAACGCACTTACACCAGCATGCACATGGCTCTGGCGTGCGATCTGTTCGCGCAGACGTCCGAGGCGAACCTCCTGCACCGCCTCGGTGACCCGGAGTGGCTGGACGGGGTGGTGGCCCGGCTGGCGCCGACACCGCGGTGGACGCCCTTCCCGGGCCGCCGCGTGAGCGAGATCATCGGCCTCCTCGGAACCTGACCGCTCGGCTCCCGGCTCTCGCCCCTCTCCGCCGCTCCGCCGCTCCGACCGAGGCGGTACGACGGTTCAGGCGCTCGCCTGACGCGGGCCGATGGCCCGCTGTGGTGCCGCGTGTCGGGTCGGTCCCCGACCCGGTGCGGCGTGGCGGGTCGGCTCCCGCACTGGTTCGGCCCGCAGACGGGAGAGCCAGAACGAGGTGGTGGTGAGGAGGCCGGCGAAGACGCCCAGGAGGAGGAGGCAGACCCACATCTGCCGACTCCCCGGACGAGCCCACGCCGACCAGGCCGCTGTGGACGCCCACAGCACGGCACCCGCGGCGTAGACGGTTCGGACCCGCCGCAGCTGGCGTTCGGCCCGCAAGGTCGTGAGGTGTTCGCTCATCGGTGCCATGTCGTCCCGTGTACCCCATCGGGCACGATCCAACGGGGCTCTCTCGGAACGTGCTTTCGGACCTGCGGACTCGGTCTACGCGTCGCGTCCACAGGGTGTCCACGGCGCAGGATGAAACCGTCCGCTCTCGTCGCCTCGCCGTCCGCCTGATCGGACAGCATGTCTCTCGGCCGAACTGAGGGGGACGGTATGGCGGCGTACGTGATGAGACGCTTCGGTGCGCGGGTGGTGGACGGATTCGTCGTCGCCCTGCCGGCGGTGGTGGCGGCGTGGGTGGCCCTTCCGTTCCTGGAGACGCTGCTGGCCCGCCGCGTCCGCCGACTGGCGATGCACGAGCTCGGGGAGATCCGCGCTTCCGGCTGGGACGGCCGCGTGGCGAGGGAGAGTCTGGGGGATTCGGTGTCGGTGATCGGCGAGACGATCGGCATGTTCGTCGTCGGGCTGATGATGTGCGCCTTCGCTCTCTGGCTCCTCTACGACTGGTTCGCGCACGCCCTGTTCGGCCGGACCCTCGGCAAGGCGGTCCTCGGGCTGCGGGTCGAGCGCTTCGACGGTGGTCGGCCTGGTGTCGTGTGCGGGCTGATCCGGTCAGGAGTGATCAACGGAGTGCCCCTGATGGTCATGGTGGTCGCCTGGATGTACACGCTCGCGGGCCGCACCGACTATCCGACGGCCGTCTCGGTGGCCCAGTGGGTGGTGTTCGGCGGCCTGTTCCTCGTCCTGCTGCCGGCCCACCGCACCCTGCACGACTGGGTCTCGTTCACGCGGGTGTACGCGACCCGGTAGCCGGAGGACGCGGCCGGGCGGGAGGGTCGGAGCACCGCCGGTCCGGTACGGCCGCCGGGGCCCCGGGTGCCGGTACGGCCGCCGGCGCCCCGGGTGCCGGTACGGCCGCCGGCGCCCCGGGTGCCGGTACGGCCGCCGGGGCCCCGGGTCCCGCCGTCGATCACCAGGGGACGAAGACGTCCGTGAGCGCGGTGAAGGCGGAACAGCTCGTGATCATCTTGTGCGACCGGGGCGCGTAGGTCCCCGCGAGGTTGCCCATGCTGTTCTCGGGGCTGCAGCCGGTACGTTGCGCCAAGCGGCGACGGTCCGCGTCGGCGGGGGTGTGGTCGGTGCCGCGGAAGTACGCCACCGCGGGGCGCTCCCCGTCCACGTTGTTGAAGATCGAACGCACCGGGTTGGTGTCCGCCCAGGCGCAGACCTCCTCGCCGGACGCCCAGTCGTTGTCGTCGCCCTGCCATACGCACAGGTCGCCGGTGCCGTTGTGTCCGCTGAAGAAGCAGAGGGAGTCCTCGGGGCAGCGGTGGTAGCCGTAGACGACTTCTCCGTCGGGCCCGGTGGGGAAGGCCTCGTCGCGGGGCAGGGCCGCGTAGACGGGCGTGCCGTCGTGGCGCGTGACGTGGCGGTGGGCGGTGAAGGCCGTGACCGCGGTGAGGATGAGGGTGATCGCGAGCAGGGTCGCGGTGACGGGATGCCGTCGCGGGAAGCTGGGGCGCAGCCGTGGCAGGCGGGCGGACCGGCTGGTCCCCGCGACGGCCTCCACCTCGCGGAGCAGCGCCTTCGCGGTCCCCCGCTCCTTGTGGGTGCGGGCCAGACACCTGGTGATGATCTCCCGCCAGCGCTCGGGCAGTTCGGGGGCCAGCCTCAGGTCCTCGGTGCCCCGGGCGTACCGTTCCGCGGCCTCACCGCGTGCCTGGGGGGTGGTGCCGGGGAGCGGGTGGAGGCCGGTGAGCACCTGGTGGGCCAGGACGCCGAAGGCCCAGATGTCCGCGGTCGGCCGGATCAGGGTCCCCCGCTCGGTGAGTTCGGGCCAGAGGAGTTCGGGCGGTGTGTAGTCGGGTGTGGCGAAGGCGGGGGCGTAGGCGTGTGTCCCCTCCATCTCGGCGGCCATGTTGAAGTCGGCGAGCCTGACGGATCCGTCGGCCATCAGCAGCACGTTGGCCGGCTTCAGATCGCCGTGCACCCAGCCGGCGTGATGGAGCTGGTGCAGCCCTTCGCAGATCTGGGCGAGAAGGGCCGGCCCGGCCTCCGGGACGGAGGTGGTGTCCAGGAGTTCACGCAGGGATGTCTCGGCCCGTTCGAGGACGAGGACGGTCGCTCCGTCCAGCTCGGGACGCTCCGGGTCGTCGACGGTCAGCGTGTCGACCATGCGGATCAGGCGGGGCGTGCGGAGTCGGTTGAGCACGTCGACCTCGCGCTCGGCCAGCTCACGCAGGTGGCGCAGCTGGCGCGGCGTGCGGGTGCCGGTGGGCAGGATCTTCAGCGCCACGTGGCGCGGCTCGTCGGACCTTCCCTTCGTACGGGGTGCGTCCTCGGAGGTTCTGCGGGCCGCGTAGACCGTGGCGAAGGCCCCGGACGCCAGTCGCGCGCGGACTTCCCACGGGCCGATGCGGTAGCCCTTGTCGACGGCGACCGGGTCGGCGGAGGGGCGGCCTGTCATCGGGTGGACCGGGCGGAGGCCGGGCCGAGGACCACGAGGTCGTCCTCGCGCACGAGGTCGAACCTGAGCGCCAGTGACACCAGCGTCTCCTTCTTGCCGTGGGTCCTGTGCCCGGGTTCCGCCTCGTGCGGGCCGGGGCGCAGTCGCAGCTTGACGGCGAGGTAGTCGATGTTCCAGTAGACGGCCGAGCGGGTGACGCCCGGCCAGGTGGGGCCCAACCGCTCCATGAGCTGCTCGGCCGCGGGCAGCGCGGCGTGCGGTTCGCCGCGCAGGCGGGGTTCGCAGAGGGCTACCAGCACCGCGAAGTAGCGCTTGGTGCGGTCGAGGGCGAAGGCGGGCGCCGTGGCGGCGCCGGACAGTCCGTCGCGGTCGGCGTTGCGGAAGGTGTGGCGGGGTGCCCACACGTCGAAGGCGAGCAGGTCGCCGGCCGCGGGCAGCACGACGCGGGAGAACTCGAAGGGGATCGGCGCCTCGGCGCGGCCGGGCGCGACCTTGACGTGCTCGCCCGCGCCCTCCGGGTTCTCCACCACGTAGGTCTGGTTCTCGCTGAGGTTGCTCAGCAGCCAGTAGGCGGGGAAGGCGGTGATCTCGCCGGCGATCCTGGGGACGCCTTCGTGGGCGAGGGCGAGGTCGTGGCCCTCGGTGTGGCCCGCTCGCCCGAACCGCAGCCGGTCGCCGGGCGAGAGCCGGAACTGTTCGTCCTGTGCCGTGCCTGATGGTGGTACGACGACGATGCTGTACACGAGCCGTTCCCCCCTGCCCTGATGCGACGCTCGGCCGATCGATCAGTCGAAGAGTAGTGACATCGCCGAGCAGGTTCGAACCGTTGTGCCTGCGGCGTGGCTCGGAAGGGCCTGTCGGATCCTCGGTGGCCGCGCTCCGGTCGGCCGGTCGGGAGATCGGTCGGTCGGTCGGGAGGTCGGGAGGTCGGTGCGGGGCCCGGTGGGTTCCGCGTGAGAACGGGCAGAGCTCCGGAACCGCCCGACAGGCGTTTCCGGAGCTCTCACGGCCGGCGGCCCTCGCGTCGGTGTGACCCGCCGGAAGCCGGCCCGACGGCCCGGCCCGACCTCAGATGTCGACGGCCCGGCCCTACCTCAGATGCCGGATGAAGAAGTCCGCCGCAGCGTCTCCCGCGAACCGGGGGACGCCGGTGTGCCCGCCCATGTTGGCGTGCAGCGTCTTCTCCTGGGAGCCGAAGGCGTCGAACAGGTCCAGGGCCGCCTGTCGGTCGTTCCTCTCGTCGTCCCACTGCAGCAGGACGTGGAGCGGGATGGTGACCTGCCGGGCCTCCTCGAACATGGCGCGAGGCACGAAGCTCCCGGCGAAGAGTCCGGCGGCGATGATGCGAGGCTCGACCACCGCCAACCGGATGCCGATGGAGATCACTCCCCCCGAGTACCCGACCGGGCCGCCGAGCCCGGGCTGCGACAGGAGGGCGTCCAGGGCGGCCTGCCATTCCGGAACCGCCTGGTCGACCAGCGGAAGGATGAGGGCGTCGACGATCTCGTCGCTCACCGGCTCATCGGCTTCCATCGCCCGGCGCAGGTCGGCGCGGGCCTGCTCGGCGGCGGGCAGGCGGGGTCGGTCGCCGCTTCCGGGGAGCTCGACGGTGGCCGTGGCGAAGCCCGCTGCCGCGGAATGCCGGGCCCGGTCCAGCAGTCGGGGGTACATGGCGCGCAGCCCGAGGGGAGGGTGCCCGAGCAGGATTAGGGGCACCGGCGCGGTCGCCGACGCTGAGACGGGTGTCCAGAGGATGCCGGGGATCTCACCGAGGGTGAATCCGCGTTCGCGGACACCGCTGTCAAGGTGTTGCTCCGAGGTGAAATGCATGGTCGTGCCTTTCGGGAGTGCTCTGCAACGGCGCTCCCGGACGATCTGTCTATCGCCCGACCGTGACCCCGGAGGGGAGCACCCATGGAGAAATTACGTTCACGGGTACCACCTCCTCGATCGTTCGCACGGCCTCCGGAAACGTAGCAGTGGTCACTCTCGTCCGCCAACGAATTGTGCGGGAGCCTCCGTCCGGTGACGCCACCCCCTCCTCACTGCAAGGCTCCTGCGCGGCGGCCCTCGGCGAGCAGCGCTTTCACCAGTCGTGAACGCACCCCCGACGCGAGGAGCGTGAGGGGTTTCGTGCTCTGGTTGCGGCGGATCTCCATGCGATGGGCTCCCATGTAGAGCTCCACGACCGTGGTCTGCTGGATGCCGGTCACGTCGCTCCATGCCACGGAGTCGGTCACCCGGCCGAAGCGGTTGGTCACGGCCACGCCGCCCGCCAGGAGATAGCACCGGTTGATACCGAGCCGGGCACTCAGCAGGCGCCATCCGAACGTCACGGTGTAGACCACGATCACCACCGCCGTCGTCCAGGCGAGGTTGCCCTCGACCTGATCGGGGGTGCACACGGTGCGACCGGCCATGAGGACCCAGGCGATCAGCATGAAGCCCCGGAGGATGTGCAACAGGGTGCCCGCGAACGGAGTCATGAGGCCGTGGTCTCCTCGGATCGGGCCGAGGCCCAGTCCGGACACGCGAGTGCGCACGCTTTCCCCCTCAGCAAGATCGGGTCCGAGCCCTGACGTGCGGTCGGCAAGGCACGGCATACCCCGGCACATGAAGCGTCGAACACACGCGGCTGGGATCGTGGCGGCTGGTCCCGGGGCAGGGGCACGGAGGCGGGGTCTGGCTGCGCGGTCGTCACGGGCGCCCCCGTGCGCGAGGGCCGCCGTGCCGTCCCGGAAGCGGGCGTGTGAGGGCCGACAGGGACCGTCTCGCGGTGCGCTACGGCGGCCGGGCGCCCGCGACCAGCGTGCCGAGGGCCGTGCGCCGGTGGGTGACCGAGCGGCCCGCGCGGGCCGTCGTCGCCATGCCCGCCGCTCGCAGCGCGGCCGCGTGGGACGACGCCGTCGCGTTGCTGACGTGGAGGGCACGGGCCAGGGAGGTCGTGGTGTGAGGGTCGGCGAGGAGGCGCAGGGCGTCGAGCCGGGTGCGGCCCAGGAGAGCGGCCAGGGCCTCGGCGGAGACGTTCGTGCCCACCGCGGTGGGCGGCTGCCCGGGGCCGGCCGGGTACGTCAGGACCGCCGGACGGCCCGGGGCGTCCTGGAGGAGGGGGCCCGCCGGGTGGTGGAAGGTGGGCAGCAGGACGAGGCCGCGCCCGTCGAGGCGGACGTCGCGGTCCGGCGCGGCGGGCCATTCCCACACCCCTCCGTGGAGCCGGCTGCCGGGGGCCAGGCCCGTCAGGGTGGCGGCCACGCCGTGCTCGGCGACGGTCAGGGCGTAGCGGCTGAACTCCTCGCGGTGCAGATCCTGTACGACGGACCAGACCGGGGCGAGGACCGTCTCGAACGCGGCCCGCTGGGCGCGGAGCACAGTGCGCCAGGCCGTTTGGTCGCCGGCGTGGAGGCCTCGGATCCAGGGAGGGGCGGCCACCGCCCCGTAGACCCGCTCCAGTTCGGTCCGTACGAGACGGGGGTCGGTGGCTCGGATCTGTTCGTGGCCGTCGGCCAGGGTGTCGCCGATGACGTCGAGGAAGGCGGGCGGGCGGCCCGCGGGGACCAGGTCCGCGAGCGGGCCGGTGGCGGCTGGCAGGGAACGCAGGACGCGGCCGCGCCACGGTGCGAACAGCGGCCCGCCGCGCCGGGTCACGGCTGTCGTCAGAGCCGCGTGCAGTTCCTGGAGCGGAGCCGGGCGGGGTGCGAACCGTACACGGGCGAAGTCCTCCGCGGTGAAGTGGACCCGCAGCACTCTCACAACTCCTCGTACCGGGCGAGCCTTTCGGCCAGGGCCTGAACCTTCGCGTCCCGACGGCCCCGCGCCAAGGATGATCGTATGACTTCACGACGCGTTCTTCTGAAGGGCACCCTGTACGGGAGTGCCGCCGCCCTGCTGCCCACGGCCGCGTCCGCATCCGATGGCGGTGCGCTCCCCCGGCTGCCGGCGCCCACAGGCCCGTACCCCGTGGGCATCCGGACGGTGCATCTGACGGACCCGTCCCGGACCGATCCGTGGGTGGGCGGTGTCCGGGAGCTGATGCTGACCGTCCTGTACCCGGCCCGCTCGGTGGGCGGCTTCGCCCGAGCTCACCAGCTCACGCCCGCCGAGGCCGCCGTCTTCTCCGCGTACGCACCGGCCCGCCACCCGGGGCTCCCACGGCCTGGATCGGTGGACTGGGGCGCGGTCCTCACCCATGGCCACGCGGGTGCGCCGCCGCTGCCCGGGCGCAGGCCCGTCCTGATGTACTCACCGGGCGGCGGTGACTCCCGCACGCTCGGCACCACCCTCGCCGAGGACCTGGCGAGCCACGGCCGCGTGGTCGTCCTGGTCGACCACCCCGGTGACGCCTCCCAGGTCGAGCTGCCGACCGGGCTGCGGACGACCGTCCTGTCCGGGCCGCCGGACCCGGCGACCTTCCGCGCGATGGTGGACACCCGGATCGCGGACCTCCGGCATGTCCTCGACCGGCTCGGCAGCCTGCCGCTCGCCCGGGTCATGGACTCCCGCCGGATCGGGCTGTACGGGCACTCGGCGGGCGGCACGGCGGCCGTGCACGCGGCCTCGGCCGACCGCCGGGTCGGCGCGGTGGCGAACCTGGAGGGCTACCTCGACCTGGACTCGTCAGCGGCCCGCCTCGGCCGGCCACTGCTCCTGTTCCGCACGGACGGTTTCGACGGCGCGGACCGCGTCGACTCGTCCTGGGCGGGCCTTCCCGGCCGCCGCGCGATGCTCCCCGACGCGAGCCACTGGGCGTTCACCGACTACGGCTCTCTCCTGCCTCCGCTCCAGGCCTCCGGTCTCGTGACAGCGACGGCGCGGACCGCGCTCGTCGGCCCCGGCGAGCCTGAGGCGGCACTCGCGGCCGTACGACGCCGGGTGGGGTCCTTCTTCGCCCGCCATCTGTCGTAGCGGGACGAGGCGGTGTCCGTGTCCGGACAGGTCCCACCGGACGCCGGGGGCTCCCGCGGAGCGGTTGCGCTCCGCGGGAGCCCCCGGGGTGGGATCGGGGCGTGGTCAGTGGTGGCTGCCCGGGTGCGGGGCGATGGGTGCGGTGGGGGTCTGACCCGGGTCCAGGACCATGAACTGGCCCATCATTCCCTGGTCTTCGTGGTAGAGCATGTGGCAGTGGTACATGTACGGGACCTTCGGATCCGCGTAGTCGGCGAAGCGCATGATGAGCCGCATCGTGGTGCCCGGGGGCAGGAGGACGGTGTCCTTCCATCCGGACAGGTGCGGCGGTGGCGTCCTGCCGTCGACGGTGAGCACCTGGAACTGCACATCATGCACATGGAAGCTGTGGAGGGTTCCGTCTCCGCTCCGGATCTCCCAGATCTCGGTGGTGCCCCTCAGGACGGTGAGGTCGATGCGGTCCGGCGCCATCCTCCGTCCGTTGATGGTGTGCTCGGCCAGTTCGAACGTCCTCCGGTCGACGGCAGCTCGGGCCGGGATGCGGGGTACATCCGCGAGCCGCGCGGGAAGGCGCGCGGAGGGGGTCAGGGTGGTGGCCGCCCGCAGTTGGAGCACGTCGAAGCGGTCCGCGCCTCCGTCGCGCTGGACGAATCCCGCACCGGTGTCGGGGTCGGAGCTGCGCAGGACGACACGTTCGCCCGGTACGAGAGCGACGACGATCTCGGCGCGTTCCCCCGGTGCGAGCTGGACACGGTCGGTGCGGTGGGGCGCGGGGAGCAGTCCGCCGTCGGTGGCGACCAGGTCGAAGCCGCGGTGGTCGGCGAAGTGGAAGCGGAAGACGCGTGCGGTGGAGCCGTTGAGCAGGCGAAGGCGGGTGCGCCGGGACGTCACGTCGAGGTAGGGGCCGAGCGTGCCGTTGACGAGGATCCGGTCGCCGAGGAATCCGGTGGTCCCGGCCATCGGCTCGTCGGGGTCGAGCAGTCCGTCCGTGAGACGGAGGTCCTGCACGATCAGGGGGATGTCGTCGATCCCGTACCTGTGGGGCAGTTCCGGCGGGGCCGCGTCGTCGTCGACGAGGAACAGGCCTGCCAGGCCGCGGTACACGTGCTGGGCGGTGCGGCCGTGGGGGTGCGGGTGGTACCAGAGGGTGGCCGCCTGCTGGTGCACCGTCCAGGAGGGCGACCAGGTGGTGCCCGGCCGGATCATCTGGTGCGGACCGCCGTCCATGGAGGCCGGCAGGTGCATGCCGTGCCAGTGGAGGGAGGTGGCCTCGGCCAAGGTGTTGGCGGCGTTGATCCGTACCGTCTCGCCGCGGGCGGCGCGCAGGGTGGGACCCAGGTGGGCGCCGTTGATCCCCCACGTCGGTGAGGGGCGGCCCGGCGTGAACTCGGTGCGGCCCTCGGCGATGGTGAGGTCGAAGACGCGTCGTCCCTGCCCGTCGGTACGGGAGGGGGCGAGGGGCGGCGTGCGGAGCGGCCGGTCGAAGGACACCCGGCCCCAGGTGTCGACCCGCCGGCGGGCCCAGGAGACGGCGCCGCCGAGGGCGGGCAGCGCGAGTGCGGAACCCCCGAGAACGCGGAGCAGCGTACGCCGGGGCAGGGTGCGCCGAGGCAGGCTCATGCCGTCGCCCCCTCTTTCCGTGCCCGCGCCGGGGACGGCGTCCGGGGGCTCGGAGGGGAGGGTGAGGGCAGTGCGCGTATCCGCATCAGTGTCATGACGGACACGCCGAACATGAGGACCCCGAGCGGGACATGGAGCTCGCGGACGTGCGCGAAGCCGAGTGCGGCCTGCCCGAGCGTGAACAGCGGGAGCGGCGCGGCCTGGAGGACCGTGCGGGCTGCGACGGCGCCCCGGCGCCTGGCCACGACGGCGGCCACGAGATGAAGCAGCACTGCTGAAACGACGGCGCCGGCCATCGCGCCGTGCACCGTGCGGCCGACGGGGACGGAGGCCAGGAGCAGACCCGCCGAGACGGCCTGGGCGAGAAGAACCACGGCCTGCGCCGCGGCTGTGGCCCGCAGGACGCGCAGCGCGCGGGGCGGGCGTGGAGGTGGAGGTGGAGCGGGATGTTCCGACATGGGCTCACTTCGTGTTCTGGAGGTGGCGAGACGCGGAGCGGGAGGCGCGTGGCCTGACGGCTGACGGCTACCTGCTAACGGCAGGCAGTTTGCGAAGGCCTGGTGATGCGTGGCGGCGGATGGGGTCAGCGGGACTGGCGTACCCCGCGCCGCCAGACGTCGGCGATGTCCCGGACGGCCGTGATGTCGCGGGTGGGGTCGCCCTCGACGAGGACGAGGTCCGCCCGCAGGCCCGGGGCGATCCGGCCGCGGTCGTGGAGCCCGAAGTGCCGGGCGGGGGCGGCCGTGGCCGCGTGCAGGGCCTGCGCGGGAGTCAGACCGGCCGCCGTCAGGAGTTCGAGTTCGCGATGCATGGCCTCGCCGTGGAGCGGGGCGAACGGCGTCGCGTCGGTACCGGCGAGCAGGGGCGCGCCGGCCGCTGCGAGGGCCGCGACGACCTCGGCGGCGTACTCGCCACGATCAGGACGCCCGGCGCCGGAGGCTTCGGCGTACGAGAGGGTGCTGACCACGAAGACGCCTCGGTCGGCGGCCTGCGCGGCCAGTTCCTCGGTGGGAGGCGCGCCGGCGCCGTCTGCCCACCAGGCGTGCGCGAGGCCGTCGACTCCGGCGGCCAGGGCCGTGGCGGCCTCGCCGGCCGTGGCGGCGTGGGCGATGGTCAGCAGTCCCGCGTCGCGGGCCGCCGCCACGAGTGCCGTCGCGGTGTCGGCCCCCAGGACGGGCAGGGCGCCGCCGGCCGTCGAACCGTCGTCGATGACGATCTTGAGATAGTCGCTGCCTTCTCGGACGCGGGCGGCGACGAAGGCGGGGGCTTCCTCGGGTCGGGAGACAGTGTCGAACGGCCCGACGGCATCCCCGAACCCGTCGGCCATCAAGGACATGAGCGGGGAAGGGTGCCCACCGGGGGCGGTGGCGAGGACGCCGGAGCTGCGCAGATCGGCGACGTCGTCGCGCGTGGCAGCCAGGGCCCGCTGGCGCCGGAGGTTGGCGGGCAGGCAGAACATGTCCAGTTCCGTCGTCACACCGTGGCGCAGCGCCGCGGCGAGGCTGCCGTCGAAGGTGTGGGTGTGGGCGTCGATCAGTCCGGGCAGCAAGGTCCGTCCGGATCCGTCGATCTCCACATCGGCGGATCGTGCGCGGGCGGGGGCGGTGATCCTGTCGCCGTCGAGGAGCACGTCGGCGCGTTCGAGGACGCGAGCACCGTCGAAGACGCGGACACCGCGGATGTGTGTGCGGGCAGGGGTGGGCACAGCGGCCTCCTGGCTGTTCTGAAGGTAGTTCGCTAGATGATAGTACTCCAGCTAACTATCTTCAGGTGAATAGGATGCCGGGCATGAGCGGAGACGAGGGAGCGCGGGGGCGCGAGAGCGAGGATCGTGGCGCACGCGATCCACGGGACGAGCAGGCCGCGCGGAACCGGCGGGACCTGCGGAGCGAGCAGGACGTGCCGGACGGCGAAGACGTGCCGGACGGCGAAGACGTGGTCGACCGGATCGCGGCCGACTGGAAGCGGGAGCGGCCCGACCTCGATGTGACCCCGCTGGCTTTCGTGGGGCGGATCGCGCTCGTCGCCGAGACCCTCGTCGGACCTGCGGGCGAACGGGCCGTGGAGCGACACGGGATCAACAAGGGTGATTTCGACGTGCTGGCCACGCTGCGCCGGCGCGGAGCGCCCTACAGCGTGACCCCCTCGGTCCTGTCGGCGGAGCTGATGATGTCCCGCGCCGGGATGACGAAACGGCTCGACCGTCTGGAAGGGGCCGGTCTCGTCCGGCGCGCGCTGGACGCGGACGACCGGCGCAGTTTCCGGGTCACCCTCACCGATGAGGGGCTCGCCGTCGTCGATGCCGCGCTCACCGGTCTCGTGGAGTCCCTGGGCGCTCTCGTCGCCGGCCTCGACCAGGACCAGCGACGGCACCTCGACAACGCCCTGCGCACGCTGCTGCGTTCGCGCGAGGCCTGAGCGTCCCGGCGGGCCACCGCCACCCCGCCGCACTCCTCGCGGAAGCCGTCCTCGCCTCGCCGCCGGGGTCGCGTCCCGCTCGCGTCTCCGGACGCACGGGCCTTCGAAGGTGCGGGGCCTTCGAAGGTGCGGGGCCTTCGAAGGTGCGGGGGGTACGGGAGGCCGAGAGACCCGGCCCCGCCTCACCGGCCCCCTCGGGTGTCAGGCCTCGGGGGCTGCGGACACCGCACGCGCAAGGATCAGGGGGGCAACTGAGGCAGCGGACCGCGACCGGCCGAGAGCCCGCGCCCTTCGGCGACCCTGTTCCGCGAGTCGTATGCCTCCGGGTCAACCTCGCGCTGTCGGCGACCCGCCGGGCCGGAGGGGCCACTTCCGCGACCGTGCCCGACTTCGATTCGGGTCCGCGGTCCGCCCGAAAGGGTCCCCGGCACGCGGGGCTCGACCTGCTTCGGGGAGGGCCGGCGGGCGCCCGTCGTGGCTCGCGGCCCGGCGAGCAGGAGCGCCGAGCGAGTGGGCCGGAACACTGGACGCCGCTCAGGGGCGCGGGTGCGCCCGACGGCGGCAGACACACCCGGCGGGCGGCACGGCTCCCCCACCCGCGACCCGCCCGCGTCGAGGGGGCGGGCCGCCAACTCCTCGCCGGCGAAGCCGCGGTCATCACCGGCACGCCACAGCCGTCGAGAAGAGGCTCACGTTCCCCCTCCGCCGAGGACGAGGTCCGTTGCCGGACGGCATGGCCTGCCGAGCGCCGCACTGCGCTGCTCGAACCCCGGAGGGAGCCAGCCGCGTTCCAGGAGACGGGGATGCGTGGGAAACCGCGTGAGCGCGGCAAGGGCGAACATCAGGGAAGCCCACGGGGTGGCGATGCGCATCGCCACCTGCGCCCCGTCCGTCGTGACGAGGTGGGTGTGGAAGACGTCGGGTGCGACCAGATCGATCGAGCGCAGGCCGGACCAGTACAACAGGACGGAGTCGGCCGGTTTGACGGGGTGGATGATGAACGCCCCCATCCGGCTGAC
Organism: Streptomyces sp. NPDC014861; assembly: GCF_043081625.1. Lineage (NCBI taxonomy): Bacteria > Bacillati > Actinomycetota > Actinomycetes > Kitasatosporales > Streptomycetaceae > Streptomyces > Streptomyces sp. NPDC014861. The sequence goes on along the minus strand of NZ_JBIBWV010000025.1, from coordinate 66,700 downwards.
CGTCACCTCGCCGGGGTCCCCCGCGACCCAACGCGGCTGAGCGTCACGAGCCGCGGCAGCGCGCCGGGAGGAGTTGCCGGCCGCGTTGCCGAGGAGGCTGCCGATCACGAACGCCGACGACCCCGCAGCCGCGATCTGGGTGTGGTGGTAGCTGCCGTCACCGAGAGCCATCCACTTGAACGACTGGGCCGGGCCGGTGACCAGCGCCCTGTCGCCCGGGGGCAGGGGCGCTACCGTCGCGACGAGAGGGCGCCGGTCGAGCTGCCCCTGAACCACATCGGCGACGATCTCGCAGGTGTGCCACAGATATTCGTCGAACTGCGTCCAGGGCGCCTGATCGGCCGGGGCAGGGTGCTGGGACACGGGCTCTCCTGTTCGTGGGAAACGCCGGTGGGACGGGCGACGCCTCAGCCTCGGTGGACGACGCCGAACTCCTCCAGGAACCTGCAACGGACCGCAGGAATCAGAAGACCAGCACCGGCGGCCAACACACCAGCTTCTCGCGCAAGTTCGGCGCGGATCAGCCCGACTTCGCCTCTACCGGCGGAAGCCGGGGCCCTCCCCCGAGGGAGCAGCGGAGCCTCCTCATCCCCTGTGAACCCCACCCCCTTGCCTTGCGAGCTCCGAACACGATCCTGACCTGCCGTCCGCGTCACCCGTGCCTGAATCGTCAACGCCTTCGTCTGGTGAACTGCTGGACGGGCGTGACGGCAGGAGCAGCGCCGGTATCAGTCCAAGGGCGGAGAATCCGGCGAGGACCAGCAAGGCGGGGCTCATCGACGGAGAGGACGTCGCTGTCGTGAGGGTGGAGCCGGCGGAGGCCCCGGCGCCGGCGGCCACGGCGATGCCGAGGGTCGGACCGATGTTCATGGCGGTCTGCTTGAGCCCGCCCACGACCCCCGCGTACCCGGGTGGTGCGTCGCCGACGACGGTTCCGGTGGCGGTGACCATCACGGCGGCGAATCCCGCGCCGAGCACGGCGAAGGCGGCTCCCGTGTACGTCCAGGTGCTCGACGGGCCGAGTCCGGACAGCCCGACGATGCCGGCGACGACGAGAGCCGTGCCGACCGTCGCGCCGGCGCGCGCACCGTACCTGCGCAGTGCGGTGGCGGCCACGGGCGCGCCGAGGACCATGAGCACGGTCAGCGGAAGGACGCGCAGGCCGCATGCGAGCGCGTCGAGGCGGAGTACGTCCTGGAGGTGGAACGTCGCGGTGAAGAGGGTGCCGAACAGGCCGGCGGAGATGACCAGAAGGGTCACCATCGATGCGGTCACCGGCACCGACCGCGCCACCTCGTGCGGCACGGTCGGATGCGCGGTGCGGCGCTCGTGCCACGTGAGCACGGCCGCGAGGGCCGCGGCGCCGACCAGTCCGAGCACGGTCGGCGCCCCGGTCCATCCGCGCTGCGGTACACCGGCCAGCGTGTGGACGAGGAGTGCCAACGCGGCCGCGAGCAGGGTCGCACCGGTGAGGTCGAGGCGTCGCGAGGCGATCCGCTCCGGACTCGGCGGCCGGACGGTGAGGACGAGCGCCGCGATCACGACGGCGACGGGAGCGTTGATCCAGAACACCGCCCGCCAGCCCCCGTACGCGACGAGGACGCCGCCGAGCACCGGGCCCGCGCCCGCGGCCAGCGCGATGGCGCTGGTACGGATGGCGATCGGCCTCCCGATGCGGGACGGCGGGTACGTCAGTCTCAGCAGCGCGAGGGTCGCCGGCTGGAGCAGTGCACCGAACACGCCCTGGATGACGCGCAGGGCGATCACCCATGGGAGGGACGGCGCGAGCGCGATGCCGGCCGACGCGGCACCGAATCCGAGCACGCCGATGAACAGCAGCCGCGCATGCCCGTACCTGTCCCCGAGCCGGCCCGCGATCACGAGAAGGGAAGCCACCGCGAGCAGGTAGCCGGTACTCGTCCACTGGGTCTGCTCCACGCCCGCGCCGAAGTCGCGCTGCAGGCTCGGCTGCGCCACGAGGAGGATCGTGCCGTCGAGCGCGACGAGCATCGCGCCGGCCACACTGACCAGCAGGGCGCGCCAAGACCGTGAACGCGCGGTCATGCGGCCGTGTCCAGGTGCGCGTTCAGTACGGCCGTGAGGAGTGGTTCGAGCAGGTCGTGGTCAGGGGTTCCATCGGGCAGCGAGGCCCCGATGGCGAGCTGGAGACTCCCCCACGCCCACAGTTGCGCGATGCCGTGCAGGTTCGACCACAGGGCGGCAGCCGTCACGGTCGGCGTCGGTACGGCTCCGTGCGTCGGTACGACACCATGCGTCGGTACGGCTCCCTGCGTCGTCCCGGGCCTGTGCGCGGTGTCCGTCTCCGCCTGGCACTGCGCCACGAGCGTGACGACCCGCTCGAAAAGAGGGAGGGTCGCCTTGCGCAGCTGTCGCTCACCGTCGCCGTTCTCCTCGCTGTCGAGCAGATCGTGGCGGAACATCAGCTCGAACATGCCGCGATGCTCCAGCGCGTACCCCACGTAGACCCGCGCGACGGCCCGCAACTGTGCCCGCGGCGGCGCCCCGTCGGCGATCGCGGCCATGAACCGGGCCCCCAGGTCCTCGAAGCCCCGCTGGGCGATCGCCGACAACAAGGCGTGATGCGTGGGGAAGTACCGACGCGGCGCCCCGTGCGAGACACCGGCCCGGCGGGCGATCTCGCGCAACCCGACCGATGCGGAGCCCTCGGTCGTCACGAGATCGACGCCGATGTCGACCAGCCGCTCCCGCAGTGGTTTCTCGTTCTCCATAGACACTGTCTACCAGTCTGGGTAGACAGTGTCTACGGGCGGTGGCGTCGGGAACGGCGCGCGCGCCGCCGCGCAGACTGAGGCGACAAGACGACCTTCAGGGCGGCGGCAACATCGCGCCCAGGGAGAAGCCGCTACCGTCCCTCACGACCTGCGTTCGTGCGCGTCAACGGCCGAGCCTCCGGCGGCGCGTCAGGTCAGCCGGCGGGCCTGCCGGTGTACTGGCCCTGGTCCCGCCGCGCGCTGCTGAGCACTGTCACTCGCAACTCACGGTCGGCGCCGGCAGGCGCGGACATCGTCACGGAGCGACTGCCGACAGCTGTGCGCTCCGTGTCGGGCGCTGCCTTTCCGAAGGGCTCGGCCGGATCGCCGAGCGCTCGGTATCGGCCGGCGGCGAAGGTGCCGATCACGAAAAGTTTCAGTTTGGCGACGGAGGGTATTTCCCGCCCTTGTGGGGCGGCCCTGGGTGGGATGGTCGTCCGGGAGGGCCGCCGGCGTGGGGACGCCGACGGGGAGCGGCCTGGTCGGCTGGGGGTGGACGGTGGTCACGCGCTGGTGGCGATCCGACGGGTCCGTCGGGGGCGGATCCGCGGCGGGCAGGTGGTTAGGGGCGCTGCTGGCGGTCGCCCTGGTCCCCGCCTGTACGGGGTCGAGCGGGGACGGGTCGGGCGGCGGGCCGGGAGGAGCCGACGGCGGGCCGGACACGAAGGCCACCGGTCGGGTGGTGCTGGTGGTCACCGGCACCGGTGAGGCCGACCGTTCGCAGGCCCCACGCTCCGGCGGCGTCCGGGCGGGAACCGACGGACGCGACCTGCGACAGACGGCGTCCGGCGACTCCGCCTACTTCGGAGTGGCAGCCTCCGCGGGGCTCGCGGTGGCCGTGGGCGTCGACCCGAGCGGGCGCGGCACCGTGCTCCGCAGCGCGAACGGGCGTCGGTGGCACGATCCTGTGACGGTCCCCGACCCGCTGGTCGACGTGGCCCACAGCCCGGACGGCACCTGGCTCGCCGTCGGCCGCGCGCGGGACGTGGAGGACTTCGCCGGCGCGATCGTCGTCTACCGGAGCACCGACGGCAGGACCTGGAAGCCGGTGACCCGTCACGAAGCGAACGATGGCCGCTACGGCCACCGGCCCCTCGCGGTGGCCTACGGCGGCGGCCGGTGGTTGATGCTGGTCCACGACTGCGCGGGGGCCAGTCTGTGCGGGGCGCATCTGCTGAGCAGCATCGACCGGGGTGTGTCGTGGACACGGATGCCGGAGGAGGAGGAGCCGCAGGGACGGGACGGCAGCGTGCCGAACGCGCTGCTCGGCCTCGGCCGGACGGCCGGACTCGCCCATGACGGGCGCCGGTTCGCGGTCATCGGCGGACGTGACCAGCGGTCCGGGAGCACGGCCAAGCCCAGCGCCGTGGTCGCGACCAGCGCGGACGGGGTGACCTGGGAGAGGCCCGAGGGTGAGGTGCGCGAGGCGGTGCCGACCGGACTCACCTGGGGCGGCGACACCTGGCTCGCCGTCGACGGCCCGTCGTCCGGACCGGCCAACGCCGCGGCGGGCGCCTCGACCCCGCCGGTCAGCGACGCCGGGCGCGGCGTCTGGGCCGGGACCGACCTCCTGGGCTGGACCAAGCTCGCGACCCTGGACGCACCGGTGCGCGACATCGCCGTACTCGACCCCGACCGAGCACCCGCGCCGACCGGGCGCGCTCCCGCGGAGTCGCTGCGCCTGAGGCCACAGGCACTGGAGTTGATGGCGGACGAACGCACGGTCAAGAAGACCTTCCGGTACGACGCGAGCCCGACCGGGGCGATCGCCGCGCTGACCGCGCTGTACGGTGCCCCCGCCGCGCCCCTGTTCCGGGCGGGCGACGGGATCTGCGTACCGGACCGGACCGAACTGCGCTGGGACGGGATCACCTTGACCGTACCGGGCCGGGAGCCGGGGGCGGCACGCTCCTTCGACGTCCGGCAGGAGGCCGCCGGGGCGACCGAGCAGGACCCGGCACGGCTTCGGACCGTCCAGGGGATCGCCCTGGGCACCACCTGGGAACAGGTCAGAGCCCTGGCCCCCGGCAGCCCGGCCGGCAAGTCCGCTCACGGTGAACTGGTGCTGACGGAGTCCCAGGACGGAGAGAGCGGCGTCCTGGTGCACCTCGCCGAGCGGCGGGTGTCGTGGATCGCCGCACCCGGCGCGCTGGTCGACGTCTGCTGACACCGCCTGTCGCGTACCGCTTCACACGGCGCGGCACCTGACGCAGCACATGACCCCGCAAGAACGAAGGACGGCGGACGGAGGACGCATGAGTCAGCCACCGGGTGCTCACGGGCAGGGTGGTCCGCCCCCGGGAGGGACACCCCCGGGAGGACCACCACAGGGCGTACCACCCCAGGGCGGCGCGCCCTTACCACCGTCCGCGCCACCACCAGCCACGCCACCACCGGTCACACCTCAACCGGCCGTACCACCACCGGCCACGGCGCAACCGGCCGCACCCCAACCACCCCCACCCCAGCCGGCCACAGCGCAGCCGACCTCACAACAACCGGCCACCACGCAGCCGGCCGCCTCGCAGCCGGCCGCGCCGCCGGCGGCCGGTGGCAGAGGTCTGGCGTGGCGGCGCCGATGGATCCGGATGCGTCGGGGCACGCGCAGGCTGCTCGTGGCCGGCGGGTTCGGCGTCGGGTTGATCACCGCGATCGCCACGATCTTCGCCACGCCCTTGGGCAACTGGCTCTCCAAGCCGGAGACGGCCCCGAAGGCGGCCGTGTGGGCGGACGGGTTGGACGAGTGCGCCATGAGCTGGATGGTGCCCGGCTCCTCCGCCGGGCTCAAGGCCCCGGGGGACGAGCCCCTGATCGCCTGGGCCCGTGACCTCGGAGGCGTGCCGGCGGCCAGGGACGAATTCGGCTTCCACGTCCAGGGCACCTCCGAGGCGCAGGTGGTGCTGCGTCAGATCCGGGTGGTGGTGGACAGCCGGGAGGCGCCGGTGAGCGGCACCTGGACCGGCGTCGGCTGCGGCGGACCGAAGGAGATCCGGCACCTCGACATCGACCTCGACGAGCCGTCCCCGAAGGCGAAGGCGGTGGGAGTCGACGCGGACGGCAAGGCGATCGACTTCCCCTACGAGGTCTCGAAGGGGGAGTCCGAGTTGTTCGCGGTGGTGGCCCACGGCGAGCGGAACGACGTCCGGTGGCACCTGGAGATCGACTGGGTCTCGGACGGCAAGACCGGCACGCTGGTGCTCAAGCGTGACGGTCAGCCGTTCCGGCTCACCGGGACGTCCGCCCGGACGGCACGCTGCCTCTGGGGGCCCGACCGGACGACCCTCTCGGAGCGTCTCTCGGTCGGCTGCGAGAGCCGGTGAGAGATTCCGGGCCCGGTCGGGGGGCGAGGCGGCGTGCGCTCACCGCGCTGCTGGCGCTCGTCCTGCTGGCGGCGGCCGGCTGCACGGACGGCACTCGCCCCGCGCCGTCGCCCGGTTCGGGCGCGGACGCCCGTTCCGGCTCCGCCGCCACTGGTGCCGGTACCGCTCCGGTGCTGGAGCGCTACCAGCCCGGCGGGCGCATCGATCTGGTGGAGACCTCGGAGACCGGCGGTCCCGTGGCCGTCGCCGGGGGCGCGCTCTGGTGGCCCGCCCCCGATCACGCGTCGTTCACGGGGCGGCCCCTGTCCTCGTTGCGCGCCATGACCACGATCCCCACGCAGGCCGAGGACGCGGCCGTCCCGAGGGTACGGGTCACGGGCGCGGCCCGCAGTGTCCTCCAGGCGTTCGGCTCGCTCTGGGTCGCGGGGCCTCACGAGGTGCTGCGCCACGACCCGAAGGCCCTGCTCGACAACCCGGGAACGGCGCCGCGGGCGCGGATCCGGCTGAACGAGCGGATCGACGAGCAGTGGGTCTTCGCGGAGCCCATGTTCGCGGCCTTCGGTTCGGTCTGGGTGCTGGCACCCGGGCCGGGTCCCACGGGCTCCCCCGACCGCCTGGGCGTGCGGCTGGTACGGATCGACCCGGTGCGCGGCACCGTGCTGTCCGACCTTCCGGTCGGGCTCCGGTCGGACCGCCCTGTCGCCCTGGCCGCCGGCCCGGACCGGGTCTACGCGGTGACGGCCGGTGCGGTGACCGCCGTCGATCCGGCGCGGGGCAAGGTGGCGCGTGTCCGACGGACCGAGGACCTCGGGCACGGTGCCGCCGTCATCGACTCCGGCACGCTGGTGGACGGAGCCCTGCTGCTCCAGGTGGGAGAGCGGCACGCGACGGTCCTCCTCACGCTGGATCCGGTGGCGCTGACCGTACGCAGCCGGGCCCCGTCGGTTTACGCCGGCCGGACCAGCTTCGTGCTGGAGCAGCTGATCCCCCATCAGGACGAGGCCTGGGCCGCGCTGACGTACGGCCTGGTCCGCATCGGCCTCCAGGGAGCCGGTCCACCCGGACACGGGTCCGCGGTGGTGGACGACCTCGTGCCGCAGGACGGCCTCCCCTGGATCTGTCCCTCGACGCCTTCGGCCGACCACCTGATGCTCGACGGCGAGGTGTTGTGGGCGAGCGGGGCTGAGGGGATCTGGGCGATCAGGACGGACGCGCTCCCGATGCTGCACGCGCCCGCACCCGAGTACACCGCGCGAGCCTGCCCGCCTGAACACTACTGATCCCGGCAGGGGTCGGAGAGGAGAGGAACGACATGACGACCACTCGGGCCGCGCTGGCGCGGACAGCCCTGCTGGCCGCGATGCTGCTGACGGCCACCACCGGCTGCAACGGGAGCGGCACCACCCCGGAGCCACCGCCCGCCTCGGAGCCCGCGGGGAGCGCGGACGGAGCGAATGCGGGTGCGGATGCGGATGCCGGTACGGGCGGGGACGGGGGCGCGGACACCGGTACGGGCGGGGACGGGGGTACGGATGGGGGTACGGACGCCGGTACGGGTGCGGACGGCGGTACGGGTGAGGGGGTGGACGCCGGTACGGGTACGGAAGGGGATGACACGGGAGGGGTCCGCTGGTCGGGAGGGGTCCGGCTGGACGTCGACACCTACCAGGACCTGGACGACCAGCCGTCCGGAGGTCGCGGATCCGCCTCGTCGGGTGAGCCGGAGGCGGACCTGCGGGTACAGCTCCGCCGGCTCACCTTCAAGCCCGGCGCGGGAGCCTCGAGTTGGCCGGGACCTCCGGAGCGTCCCGCTCGAAGTACCTGCTCGGCCCTGCTCCAGCCCCTGTCGACCCAGGAGACCGTCCCGCTGCCGGACGGGACGGTCTGGTGCTTCCGTACCGTTCAAGGACGTTACGGATTCTTGCAGGTGAAGCGGGTGGATCTGCATGCCCTCACCGTCGATGTGACGGTCTGGGAGGGCACTTCGGGCTGAGGAACGACACCGGCCGCCGGCCGGACGCCACTGGTGCGGTCGGGCGCCCCGCCGAGCAGGCGCAAGGCGGTGGTGTTGTCCCTCACCATCGGGGGTTCGGTGAGGGACCTCGTCTCGGAGTGGGGGGCGGTCAGGCGGGCATGGCCATCAGCAGCAGGGGCGCAGTCGTGGGCTGGGGAGATCCTCCGGCGGGTTCGAGGGTGAGGCCGACGGCGCCTGCGTCGGCGGGGTTGCCGGTGAGGATCACGGTGCCGTCGTGGTCGATCAGTCCGGCCGGCCTCATCGCGCCGTCGTGGTCGAGCCACAGTTGGTAGGTCTTCCCCGCTCCCGGTGCGGGCAGGTCGGCGGCGGTGAAGACGGCCTTGTTCTGCCCGTCCGACGCGACGACGGTGGTCAGGGCCCCGTTCGCGGCCTTGCCGTGGACGGTGCGGGCGTCCGGGGCCGCGAGTACGGCGCCGACCGCGTCGAGCTGCTGCTGGGCCTGACGCGCCTGCTCGGCGAGTTCCTGCCCGTTCCGCGTCTGCCACACCGCGACTCCGCCCAGGGCGACCGCGGCCACGCTCGCGGCCAGAGCCAGAGGGAGGGCCTTCCGGCGCAGGATGCCACGGAGGGTGGGCGCCGTGTGGGGGGCGGTGGGAACACGCGGGGGGAGCTGGCGTACGCCGTCGATGGCGGCCATCACCTGTGCCTTGGCCGCTGCCGGGGGCGGCTGGGAGACGGCGGCGGCGAGACGTGCCGTCGTGGCCGCGAACTCGATGGCCTCCTGCCGGCATGCGTCGCACGTCCGCAGGTGGGTGTCGAAGTCCTCGCGCTCGGCGTCGTCGAGGGCGCCGAGGGCGTAGGCGGCGGCGAGGCTGTGGGCGTCGGTGGTGTGGTGGTTCACGTGGTCACCCCCATGCAGTCGCGGAGCCGGATGAGCCCGTCGCGCATGCGTGTCTTGATGGTGGGAAGAGGCGTGCGCAGGGCTTCGGCGACTTCACGGTAGGTCAGACCCTGGTAGTACGCCAGGGTCACGGCCTGGCGCTGCAGTTCGGTCAGACCGCGCAGACAGCGGCGTACCTGTTCTGACTCCAGGCGGGTCTCGACCTGTTCGGTGACGTCGTCGTACGCGGTGGCGTGCTCGCGGGCCGCCTGAGCGTGCTCGCGGTCTGCCGCCGCCTGGGCGGAGCGGACACGGTCCACGGCCCGGCGGTGGGCGATGGTGGCCGCCCACGTCCTGACGGATCCGGCGTCGCTGCGGTACCGGGCGGCCTGACGCCACAGGTCGATCATGACCTCCTGAGCGACCTCCTCGGACTGGGCCCGGTCGCGTACGACTTTGACCACGATGCCGAAGACCAGGGGGGCGAGGGCGTCGTACAGGGCGGAGAACGCCTGCTTGTCGCCTCGGGCGACCTGGCTCATGACGTCGGTGAGGTCATGCCCCTCCGCGTCGGCGGGACGGCCGCCGCTGAAGCGAATCGGTTGGTTCACCTCCGACGCTCCGCCCATGGGCAGAACGCGCAGGGGCGGCCTGGGGCGGCCGTCGGTGGGCGGGGCGTCCATCGCATGCCGCTCCTCGTGTCGTCGATCTTGCAGGGCGGTACGCGCCGGGGAGGCGTCCGGTCCTGGAGACCTGTGCGTGTGTCATCTGTTCTTCGGAGCGGACGGGCGTGCGGATGGGGTGGACTCTTGATCATTTGCTCTCTCGCACGTGCTCCACCTCTTCGAGGGGCGCGCGAGGCCCGGTCGAGCCTCTGGGAGAGCGGTCCCGAAGGCTGCGTACGGGGTCGGCCGGGGGCCGCCCGGGGCCGGTCCGGGGCTGTCCGAGGCCGTCCGGGGCCGTCCGGCGCCGAGAGTGTACGAGGGAGGGCGGGGACCCGGCGGGCGGTGCGGTCATGCTCGCCGGGGGGCGGTGGCGTCGCCGACGCGAGGGCACAGGGGAAGGCCGCGTCATCACTGGGCACGGGCTCGGGCGACCTCCTGGCGGTCGCCGCCACGCCCTGACGGCAACACGAACGAGCGGCTCACTCATTCGAGGGACAGACCCATCCGTCGGGCGAGCGCTGCCGAATGCCAGGTGTGAGCAGCTTCAGCAAACCCGTCCGCGCCGCCTTCGGCGCGTCGGCCGGGCTCCTGGCGTCCACGGCGCCGGCCGTGGCCGGGCTGAGGGCCGGACCGGTGCGCCGTGCGGCGGGGCCGGTGACGGTACCGGCACCTGGCGGCAGTGGTCCTTCCGCCGGAACGCCACGCCCGGCGGACACGGCATCGCCGTCCGCGCCACCGACAGCACGGCGGGGTCCGGACCGAGCGGCGCGCTCGGCTCCTTCGCGAGGGAGCGAGCGGCCGGTACACCTCTTCGTCACCGTCACCCGGACTACCGGACAGCCGCACCCCCGAGCAGCCGGACCACCGGACGGCCGGACCACCGGGCAGCCGAAGGCCGCACCGGACCCACCGGACCCACCGGACCGCACAACCACCTGAACGATCACACGCACAAACGCCCTTCGAGGAGTCCCCGATCATGAACGACATGAAGATCCGCCGCACCGCAGTCGCCGTCGTCGCAGCAGCCCTGCTGCCGCTCTCCCTGACCGCGTGCTCGGACTCCGACGGCGGTACCGAGGCCGCCCCGTCGAGCGCGGCGGGCAACGAGGCGGAGACCGGCGCGACGCCCACCGAGGACGCGATGACCGACGACCAGCCGTTCGGCCCGGCCTGCGCCGGCGTGCCGAAGGAGGGCGCGGGCTCCTTCGACGGCATGGCCAAGGACCCGGTCGCCACCGCCGCGTCGAACAACCCGGCCCTGTCGACCCTGGTCACCGCGGTCAAGCAGGCCGGCCTCGTCGACACCCTCAACAACGCGGAGAACATCACCGTGTTCGCGCCGACCAACGACGCCTTCGCCAAGATCCCGAAGGCCGACCTCGACAAGGTCCTCGCCGACAAGGCCACCCTCACCAAGATTCTCACCTACCACGTGGTCGGCCAGAAGCTCACCCCGAAGCAGCTGGAGAACGGCAGCTTCGAGACCCTCCAGAAGGGCACGGTCACCACCAAGGGCTCGGGCGAGGACTACACCGTCAACGACACCGCCAAGGTCGTCTGCGGCAACGTCAAGACCGCCAACGCCAATGTGTACATCGTCGACACCGTCCTGATGCCCAAGTAGCCCGCGGCGACAGCCTGAACGGCCACGGGCCGGTGACCCCGCACCCTTCCCAGAAGGGCCGGGGCGACCGCCCCGTGGCGTGCCGCCGGACGCGTCCGGCGGGCGACGAACACGTCGAGTCACCCGAGAACGAGCCGATTCACATGCCGACCGGCCGCGGGCCGGGGGCCTCACCCGTGGGCTCCGGGCCGAGGTGGTCGGTGTCGGCCGGACCTCGGGGCAGGATGCGCTCCAGCCACTTCGGAAGCCACCAGTTGGCCTCGCCGAGGAGGGTCATGGTCGCCGGTACCAGCACCATGCGTACGACCGTCGCGTCGAGGAAGATCGCGGTGGCCAGACCGAGTCCGAACATCTTGGCGGAAGGGTCGTCGGCGACGGCGAAGGACAGGAAGACCGCCACCATGATGAGGGCGGCCGAGGTGATGATCCGGGCGGTGCCCGAGACGCCCTCGACGATCGCTGTGGCGTTGTCGCCGGTGCGCAGGTACTCCTCGCGTACGCGGGAGAGGAGGAACACCTCGTAGTCCATGGACAGGCCGAACAGGATGGCGAAGAGGAACATCGGGATGAACGACACGATCGGAACCGTCGCCGCCAGCCCGATGAGCGCGCCGCCCCAGCCCCACTGGAAGACCGCGACCATGATGCCGTAGGCCGCGCCGATGCTCAGCAGATTCAGCAGTACCGCCTTGAGCGGTACGAGCACCGAGCGGAAGACCAGCATCAGCAGCAGGAACGACATCGCCAGCACGGCGGCGACGAACAGCGGCAGGCGTTCGCTGGTGCGTCGGCCCACATCGGACAGGCTCGCGGCGGCACCGCCGACATGAGCCCTGGCCGGGCCGGTCCCGATCGCCGCGGGCAGCACGTCGGTACGCAGCCGGGCGATGGTGTCTGCCGTGGCTTCGTCCTGGGGGCTGGTCGTCGGGAACACCACGAGGGTCCCGATGCCCGTGGTCCCCTCGACGCGCGCCGGCGTCACGGACGCGATGCCCGGATCCGCCGTGACCCTTGCGGCGATGCGGTCCAGCACTCCCGGATCACCGTGGGGGTCAGCGGCGATGACGAGGGGGCCGTTGACGCCCGGGCCGAACCCCTCGGCGACGAGGTCGTGGGCCCGGCGTTCGGTGCGGTCGTGGGGCAGTGAGCCGTCGTCGGGCAGGCCGACGCGCAGGCCGAGCACGGGCAGCGTCGCGATCAGCAGCAGGGCCGCCGCGCCGATCGCGTACGCCACGGGGTGCCGGCCGACGTGCCCGATCCAGCGCCGCCAGCCGACGGCGGGAGCGGCGCCCGGCCCCGTGTCCCTCTGCCGCGCGGGGAGGTCCGACTGCCTGGTCCGCGGCGCCCGCCCGATCCAGCCGATCCGGCCCACCCGACCGATCCGGCCGATCCGGCCGACCTGACCGATCCGACCGCCCCGGCCGATCCGGTCGATGTGGTCGATCCGGCCAATCCGGCCAATCCGGCGGGCTTGGGCCAGGCGCGGGCCCGCTGCTCCGAGGAAGGCCGGGAGCAGCGTCACCGACGCGAGCATCATCGTGAGGACGACGATCGAGACGGCGAGCCCGCCCACCGTCATGAACGGCACGTTCGCGACCGCCAGGCCGAGGATCGACACGACGACGACACCGCCGGCGAAGACCACGGGCCTCCCCGCCGTGGCCACCGCTCGCCCCGCCGCCTCGTGCGGATCGAGCCCGCGCGCGAGGTACTCCCGGTGCCGGGCGAGCACGAACAGCGCGTAGTCGACGCCCACTCCGAGCCCGACCATGCTGCCCAGGACGGGGGCGAAGGCCGGGACGTCCGTCACCCCCGCCAGCAGCCTCATCGTGGCGACTCCGATGGTCAGCCCGAAGACCGCCATCCCGATCGGCAGCGCGGCGGCGACGAGCGAACCGAACGCCAGGAAGAGGATCGCGGCCGCGGCGAGGAGACCGATCAGCTCGCTCACTCCGCCGTCGGGGTCGGAGAAGGCGTAGAAGAGGTCTCCGCCCATCTCGATACGCAGCGGCAGCTCGGCGCGCAGCCGGTCCCCGAGTTCGACCAGGGCGTCGAGGTCCTCGGCCGACAGCCGGCTCTGGTCGGGGTACTGCACCCGGACGACCGCGATCCGCCCGTCGGCCGAGAGGAGGCCGCCGCGCACGGCGGTGTCCCGGCCCAGGTCGAGCGCTCCCGCCGGGTCGCCCGTGCCGAGCACGTGCGGCAGCCGCGCCAGGTCGGTCTGAAGCCGCGTGAGTGCGGCGCGCGCGCCGCCGTGCCGGAAGAACGTCGCGTCGTCGTCGACGGGGGTGACGACCACTTGGGCGGTCATCCCCGCCTGGCCGGTGCCTGCCCGCTCGATCAGTTCCGCGGCCCGCTGGGAGTCCAGTCCCGGTGCGGTCATCGAGTCCGTGGTCCGCCCGCCGAAGGCGACGGCGGCGAGGACGGCGAGCGTGGCGGCGATCAGCCATCCCGCGATCACCCGCCAGGGACGGCGGGCGGCGCCTGCCCCCAGGCGCGACAGGGCTTTCGAGAGCATCGGGTCCTCCAACCAGCATGCCGGCCGTCCTTGTGCGGCCGTCGAGCCGAGGCTCGTCGCCACGGCCCTCCCGGGCATCGGCCCGGGGGCCGCGGATCCGTCGGCCCCGGGGAGGAGTGACGACCCGTCCTTTCGGCCGATGCGCGGTACGCGGTGGTCCCTAGGCTGGGACCGTGCTCCGAGACGACCTGCGAACCCTGTGGACCGAACCCCGGCCGTCCGACGCGCCCGTCCGGGTGCGGCGGGACTGGGCGCTGCTCGCCGCGGGCCTTGCCGGTGTGGCATCGGAGGCCGCCCTGCGCGAGAACGTCATGTGGCGGCCGGTGGCGGTGCTGTTCGCCGTGTGGCTGTGCGTGCTGCCCCTGTGGCGCCGGACCCGTCCGCTGGAGATGGTGGCCCTGGGCTTCGGCTCGGTGGTCCTGCTTCAGGTGGGCTCGCTCGTCGCCGCGTCGCGCGAGCCCGTCGGCCTGCACACCGGCGCGGTCGTGCTCGTGCTGGTGTACGCGCTGACCAGGTGGGGGTCGGGACGCGAGATCGTGCTGGGCGGCGCGGTGATCCTCGCGGCCGGGGCGCTGTGTTCCGTCACGGACGAGGCGCCGCTCGCCGAGAACGTCGTGGGCCTCGTCTTCCTGCTGCTGCCCGGGGTGGTCGGGGTCGCCGTGCGGTTCTGGGTGACGGCTCGCGAGCGGCAGTGGGAGCAGGTGCGCTCCCGCGAGCGCGAGCGGCTCGCCCGGGAACTGCACGACACGGTGGCCCACCACGTCTCCGCCATGGTGATCATCGCCCAGGCGGGCCGGGTGCTCGCGGGCACCGACCCGTCCGCCGCCGTCGAGGCGCTGGAGGGAGTCGAGGAGGAGGGGGCGCGCACGCTGGAGGAGATGCGTGCCATGGTCGCCGCGCTGCGCGACCGCGGGCTCGGCGCCGAGCTGGCGCCGCCTGCCGGTGTCGCGGATCTGGAGCGCCTGGTGCGCACCCCGGGTGGCCGCCTCAGGGTCGACCTGGGGCTCGACGGCCCACTGGACGCGCTGCCCCCGGCCGTGGACGCGGCGGTCTACCGGATCGTGCAGGAGTCGGTGACCAACGCGCTGCGCCACGCGGTCGACGCGACCGAGCTCGTCGTTCGGGTCGCCGCGGAGCCGCACACGGTACGGGTGAGCGTGCGCGACGACGGCCGGCGTACCGGCCGGGTCCGCGACGGGTACGGGATCGCCGGGCTGCGCGAGCGCGCGACCCTGCTGGGCGGCACCCTGCGAGCCGGCCCGGATGCCGACCGGGGCTGGCGTGTCGAAGCCGAACTGCCGAGAGCGAGGAGCGGGAACCGTGTCCATTCGCGTCCTCGTCGCTGACGACCAGACGATCATCCGCACCGGGTTGCGGATCATGCTGAACGCCCAGCCCGGAATCGAGGTCGTCGGCGAGGCGGCCGACGGACGGGAGGCGGTTCGCCTGGCCCGCGAACTGCGCCCCGACGTCTGCCTGTTCGACATCCGCATGCCCCTGCTCGACGGCCTCCAGGCCACCCGGCTGGTCACCGGCCCGGACGTCGCCGACCCGCCGGCCGTGGTCGTCATCACCACGTTCGACCTCGACGAGTACGTCTACGGCGCGCTGCGTGCCGGCGCGCGCGGCTTCCTCCTCAAGGACACGGGCCCGGATCTGCTGGCCCAGGCCGTACGCTCAGCGTCCGGCGGTGAGGCGCTCATCGCGCCCAGCGTCACCGTCCGCCTGCTCCAGGCCTTCGCGGAGCTGCCCGCCGGCCGGCCCGTGGCCCAGCCGGTCTCCCCCATCACCGCCCGCGAGGAGCAGGTGCTCCTCGCCGTCGCCCGCGGGCTGACGAACACCGAGATAGCCGACGCGCTGCACATCAGCCTCAGCACGGTGAAGACGCACCTGGCCAGCCTGATGGCCAAACTCGGCGCCCGCAACCGGGTCGAGATCGCGATGTGGGCGTACGAGACGCGCCGCGTCCTCCCCGGCACGTGAGCCGGTCGCCGAGTGCGCGGTGGCGGGCGGCGGACCGGGGCTCCGTGACGCGCCCGGTACGTCCGCCCACCATCGCGCCGTGGTTCCTCTCGCCGCTCTGGTCCTGGCCGGCTCCGGTCGACCGGACCACGGTGCTCGCGGCGTCGCACACGTCGATGTCGATACCCATCCCCGTGTCGTCCCGTCGGGACCGGGCGCCGGACGCCACCGCCTCCCGGGCGAGCGACAGAACGCGCTCGCGGGAACCCAGCACAGCCGGGGGCCAAGGATCGTCGCTGTAGGCGTCGATCTGCGCGGAATCGATGCGGGCGCGCAGCACCCTCAGCGCTTCACGGTGAACGAGCGCCACGTCCGAGGGGCTCAATCCGGCGATGAGTACGAGTGCGCGGTCCACGCCGCCGTGCTGATCGCTCACGACCATGCCCCTTCCACACGTGCGCCTGATGCTCGTCCGCCAGAGGCGCACCACCCGCCCCCAGGTCCCCTGTGCTCTCACGTCCCCGCTTTCACTGTTTCTCGTCCAGACGGATGGCACGCCGCAGCTCATCGGCTGCTTCATGACTCGTGCCCTCGCGCTGCTCCAGCAGCGCCGCGGCAATCGCGTCCAGCTTGCGCTGCACGGCGTGCGTGTCGCGTTGTTCGGCGTTCTTCAGCAGGGCGAGCAGCAGGAGGTTGAGCGATGCCATGACGTCTCCGGCGAAGATCAGCCAGGACAGGGGCGGGTGCACGAAGTGCAAGGCGATCGTGCCGAGGACCAGGAGCACGCAGAGGACGTAGAAGAGCGGGGAGCTGGTGATGTTGGAGGCCCGGTCCGAGAACCGCGCGAACCTGTCGTGTCCGGCACCGCCCCGCTCGGCGGGATGATCAATGGTCATGGGCGCCATGTTCCCTCAAACCCCTCCGCTCCCCCACCCTCAGGACCGCGCCCCGGCACAACCGAGACCGAGAAGTCCCGACAGCTTCCTTCAGCGGATAGCCGTCCGCATGCCGGCACACGGACCGAAGTCACCCGTCCGTCTGCTCTGCGCAGGCAGGACCCGACGTGGACTCGTCGGCCTCGGGGAGTTTGGGGATGATCGCCCGCTCCAGGCCCGTCATGGTACGCAGGAACGCGTCTTCCGAATCCACCCCGTAGAGCCTGGAGAGGACGATCACCGGACAGCGGCAGTTCGTCAGAGCTGAGCGGGGGGAGCACACGGTGGACGGACCCAACGGCAGCGGAAACAGCGGCCAGGGCGTCCGGCGGTTGCGCCGAGGTGGAACTGGAAGGTCTCGCCCACGCGACAGGCGCGCCGATACGCTCGGTGTGTCCGCGCGGCCGACCGCAGCCGGACCGGCCGAGGCGGCCGCGCACCGAGAGCTGGGGAGCACACGGTGGACTGGCTGCTGACCGACGGCGAGGGGGTCCTGGTTCTCTGGTGGCTGGTCTTCGCCGGGTGCAACGTCCTGCGTGGCGCGTACTGCCTCGTCCGGGACCGAGGCCGACAGCGGACGGTACGGGCCATGACCGCCGAAGGCGTGGACCCGGTCCGCGCGGCATGTCTGACCGGGGGCGTGCGGGACGCGGCGGAGGCCGCGGTGTTCGTCCTGGCCGCCGACGGAGCGCTCCGGATCGCCGACGACGGCGGCTTGCGGCTCGCGTCCCGCCGCAGAGGGCCGCGTGACCCGATCCTGGCGGCGTTCCTCCGGGGCATGGAGGGCGCCACCGATGTGAAGGTGCACCAGATCCCCGACCATCCTCGGTTCGAGGAGTTCCGCGCGCTCCTGCTGGAGCAAGAGCTGCGCATGAAGCTGGTGATGACGGCCGGTTCGAGCAGACCCCTGATCACGGCCTTCGCTGCCATGTCGGCCTGCGCCCTGGGCCTTCACGTACTGACGGTCGAGCCGTCCGTGCCGTTCGAGGCGGACGGGCGGCCGGAAGCCTGGATCTTCTGGGGACTGATCGACTGGACCGCCATGGCCCTGGTGTCGTTCCTGTGGCCCCCGGACGGCAGAAGGCGCTGGCCGGAACTCGACGCGCACTGCCGAGAGCAGGTGGAACGCGCACGTACGGCAGTGCCGGAGCGCACCCGCCACGCCGTGACGGCCTCGAAGCACCCGCCGCCGGCCCCTGAGGTCCGACGGTCAGGCGACCGCCCGAACAGATCCTGGGCTGACGACATCGGCATCGATACGTGCGGCGGCTGCGGGGGCGGCGAGTGACTCCACCCTGAACCCCGCTCTCGTCAGGGAGCCATCGGCGGCCGAGGGTTCACCGCCCGCGCAGACTCGCCGCGAGCACGCCCTGCCGTCCCCGCATCTGCGGGGACGGCAGGGCGTCAGGCGCGCCCACCGCTCGTCGACGGGCGCACGCTCCTGCGTGTGGTCGTGTGGTCACCGCGTCCGGTAGGCGGTGGCCAGCACGGAGACGGTGACCCGATCGGGCAGGGTGGCGCCGTCGCTCAGGTCCGCCTGACTCACATGGCGCGCACTCGGGGTCATGGCCACCAGGTCGAGCACCTCCCGCCTGGACAGGGTCGCCGAGTACTCGACCTGCTCGGTGACGACGGCCTCGAACAAGGGGGGTGAGCGCGCGGTGCAGGCGCTGTTCCTTGGCCGGGTCGATCGTGACCATCGCAGGTACTCGGCCCCGCAGCTCGGCCAGGTGCCGAGCGGTGGGCCGGACCACGATCAGCCGGCCGGCCGGGCTCAGTACGCGGTGGAACTCGGCCGGGTTGCGCGGGGCGAACACGTCCAGCACGACATCGGCCGACCCGTCGGCCAGCGGGAAGGGACGGAAGACGTCCCAGGCCACCGCGGCGGCCCGGTCGTGGGCACGGGCTGCCAGACGCAGGGCGCGCACCGAGGTGTCCAGCCCCAGGCCTCGGGCGCCAGGCAGACGGTCGAGTACGCCGGCCAGGTAGTAGCCCGTGCCGCACCCCACCTCCACCACCGTGGCCCGCTCAGCCACGGCGTCGGCCGCCAGGCGGGCCCCGACTTCGCGGATGGGCGCGTAGGAGCCGGTGGACAGGAACCGGTCCCGGGCCTGGACCATGGCCGCGTCGTCACCACTGGTGGCGCGGATGCCCGTCAGCAGGCCGGCGTAGCCGTGACGGGCGATGTCGAAGGTATGGCCCCTCGGACAACGGAGTGCAGCGTGGTCGGCGTACAGGCGGCGCGTATGGCACACCGGGCACCGCAACAGGTCGAGGGCCAGATCGAGGGCAGGGGGGAACGGCACGGGCACGGGGCACTCCTGGCGAAGGTGAAGGGTGAAGGGAAGGGAGCGTGCCTGCGCGCCGGGAGCCTCACTGCCTCAGAAGACACCGGCAGAGGGGACGTGATGCATGCGACGTCAGGCACAGCAAGGCGGGCGACGCCGCCCGGCGTCGCCCTCAGCGCCTTCCGATCACAGGAAGCAGCAGTGCGGGGTGCTCATGAATGCCACGTCGTCAGTCTACGAACACGGCGCCGGCACTTCATGCCCGTGGAGCGCTCGGCCGCACGCGGTTCTCCCTCGGCAGGCCCGATCAGTCCCGCGAGGAGCACTCAGGATCCCGGCGGCCATCCGTGCGCGGAGTTCTCAGATTCCAGCCAAATTGGTTGAACGGCAACGAAGTTGAGCGATTCATGTTTCTTCTGGGTTCTTGTGGGACTGTTCGTCGTCGGCTCCGCGTCGCTGTTAGCTTCTCGTCCGGAGCGAGACACGCTCCAGAACAGGGAGACGAAACAAGAATGAAGAGATCCTTCGTACGTCTGACTTTCGCCTTCGTAGCAGTGCTCGGTATGACGGGCCTGGGCGGCGCGGCGACCGCCACCGCGAGCCCGGCGCCCCTGACGACCGAGTACTTCACCGGCTTCGGCACCGGGTCGAGCGCGTGGACGGCTGAGAACTCGGCCCACAACGACGCTTACACCAAGGCGTCGTTCGCCGGCTACGCCCGGTACACGTGCTTCCCGTCCGGTATCCCGTACACGCGGCAGATCAGCCAGTTCATGTACTGGTCCAATGCGACGGTCCGGTGCACGAAGTGATCACCAGGCCTTGAGTTCCTGACCTCCCGGCCGGTCGATCGCCTGGTTCGTCTCGGTCAGCGGTGAGCGGTGAGCTCTCGGCCCGATAGGACCGGCTTCCGTGCGGGCGGCTCTCGCGCAGACGGGTCTGACCAACCCCCTGCTCCTCACGTCCGAGGGCGCACGACACACTCTGGGTCGTCTCCTGCCGCCCCACCCGAACAGAGGGTGGGGCGGCAAGGGGACGCCTGCTCCTCCCGGCTCTTCCCGAGGAGGCGTGTGCCCTGGGCTCAGCAGTACCTCGGTGGACCATCCTGTCGGCGGAAAGGCGCCCTGCGCCGGCCCGAGCCTCCCCACAGTCGCACGCGCAGAGTGGATCGCGCGCAGTCCACCGCCCGGATCCCGTGCCGTGGCGAGGTCGGACTGGCATCACGCTCGCGTCAGGGCGAGCCGCGCTGGAGCGGCGGTGAGCATCGGCGGGACGCGGAACTGGGGCCGCCTCGAAGGGCCGGGGCTCCGCACGCCCGGAGGTGTCCTGCGGTGGCTTCGGAACAGATTGCCACGTCCCGGCCGATGTGCCGGTCGCGAGCGGTCGACACATCGCCGCCGCCACCCCCGCCGAGTCGATGGTCGAGTTCGTAGCGATCCCCCACCCGCTTCCCCCGCACCGCTGTCCTCTCACGTGCATAGCGCCGGTCCCGATGCCCCACTCTGTTCGCGTATGGGCTTCCCGACTTCGAGATCGTGAGTCCCGCCTGGGGCTCGCGGGGGCGCCGGCCCCTTAACAACACATCGCACGACAGCAGTTGAGTGGGCGGCAGTATCCAGGCGATTCACAGGCCTGATCTACCCAGGCCTCCTGCGCCGACGGATCCCGAACGCATCCGTGCTCGGGTCGGGGCGAGGCGACGACGGGCGGCTTCGGGCGGACGGCCGCCCCGCACCCGGAAGGGGGTACGGGGCGGGGCGGCCGCGGAACCACGGGCCGGCGACCGGGGGAAAGGCCGCGAGCGGGTGGCCGAGTGCAGTCCCATGCGCTCGTCCCGCCGCCTACCCCCGCATCGCGCACCTACACACTCTGTCCCGACCGGGCCGCCGTCCTCGGCCTCCGGGCTGCCCCTCCCGGGCCTCGTACCCCACCGAGGCCGAGGCCCTTCGGTTCCGGGACGTGCGCTCGTCCCGGAACAGAACCCCTGACCCCGTTGTCGATGACGTCGGCGTACTTGAGCCGCTGGTCTGCCCCTCGATGCGTGGAGGACGGACGGCCGGTCGTTCGTCGAGGGTGCTGGGGATCTCTGCCATGCCCGTCCCCGAAGTGCAAGGGTCCGACACCCGTGTACGGCGTGAGCGCGCACTCGACGCGCTCCTCCTTCCGGGCGATCCGCCACGGTCCGCCGTATCCCGGTCTGCTCCCCGGAAGGGCCGCGGGCCGCTGAGGACCCGGACCGGTCGGGGACGCCTGTACAGACGCGGTCCGGTCCACGCACCGAACCCGGAGTCGTTCCGGGGCCGCGGTGTCCTCCGGTTGCCGCTCCAGCCAACGGACGGACTGCTCCTGCGCCGCCCCGAACGGGCCGTCCGCCCCTTCACGTGCTCGGCCGCCTCCCTCACCGACCTCCACTGCCCGCGCCCGGCGCCCCGCATCGGCGTCCAGCACAGGTGTCAGCCGTCTCCGGCACGAGGGTTCCGACGACCGCAGCACACCGGGGACGGGCGGGGGCCTCTGGTGGGCGGGCGCGCGAGGACTCGATCTGCTCTAGGCGGTGTCGGGGGTGGGGAGGAGGCCGCAGAGGTGGTTGCCGGGGTCGGTGGGGGTGTCGCTGGTCCAGAACTGGATCCACAGGGAGGTGAATTCGGGACGGTCCAGGTAGCCGTCGCCGTCGCCGTCCAGGCGCGCGAAGACGCCCGTGGTGTCGATGGGGCGGCCGTGCCAGGTGTCGACGAGGGTCTGGTGTTCGGTCGGCGAGATGCGGCCGTCGCCGTTGGTGTCGACGGCGTCGAAGACGGTCTCGGCGGTGGCGGCGACGGCGTCGGTCATGGTGGGCAGGAGGTCGACCATGACGAGGAGTTCTTCGAGGTCGATCCTGCCGTCGTGGTCGGTGTCGACGTGGGCGGCCAGGTGGTCCCACCAGCCGAGCATGACGTTCTGCACGCGGGTGGCGAGTTCGGACCCTGGACGGACGCGGGGCAGGGTGTTCCAGCGGGCGGCGAGGGCCTGGAAGTCCCGCTGGTCGAGGTAGCCGTTGGCGTCGGCGTCGAAGGCGTCGAACATGCTGAGGAGCTTGGTGCGCTGGAAGGTGCTCGCCATGATCCGGATCGGCCCTTTCGGTGGGGTGGTTCGGGTCGATCCTGCCCGGGAACGGGCGGGTGCAGGCGGCGGGCGGAGGTGCGCGGGGGCGCGCGAGGTGCACGCACGCGCCGGGGGCGGCTGGGACAGGAGGGCTGAGACAGGAGTCGGCGCGAGGTGGTGCGGTGCGAACGAGGGGCGGGAAGGAGCATGGGCGGCGGGGCGCGCGGGGCGGTGGCCGTGATGGTCGGCGCCTACGTTGGTGAGCGCCGAGTCGGTCCGGTGCTTTCGGTGGATACGGCGACGGCGTCGTCGGCCTGAGAACCGCCCCGCAGCCGCCCCGACGTCGGGCGCGGATCCGGGGGCCGGCACGGATTCGGGGGCCGGCACGGATTCGTACGAACCCGTGCCGGGGTCCTCGTGACGCGTCAGTCCGTCAGTCCGTCGTCGCGTATCGGCTGGCCGGGCGGGGCAGGCCCAGGTGGCCGCGCAGCGTGGTGGAGGTGTACTCCGTGCGGAAGACGCCGCGTCGCTGAAGCTCCGGGACCAGGCCCCGGGTGATCGCTGTGAGGTCGTGCGGGAGGGTCGCTGGGCGGAGGCGGAAGCCGTCCAGGCCGGCGGAGCGCCAGTCGAGCAGCAGGTCGGCCAGTTCGGCGGGGGTGCCGGCGAAGATCTCGGCGTCTGAGGCGAGCGGGGACCCGGCCGCCTCGTCCAGGCGTGTCTTGCGGCGAGCCGCCGCCCCCGGTTCGTCGTCCAGGAGGACGACGAGGTCCGCGAAGGTCCGCAGCGGGCGGTGCGTCAGGTCCCGCCCGGTGCGCTCCGCGGCCTCGGCGAGCTGGGTGAGGATCGCCGAGGTACCGGCGCGGTCGTGCGGGGTGACGGCGACGACGTCCGAGCTGAGCGCCGCGAACTCGTACGGGGTGGTGGCGTGCGCGAGGCTCACCACCAGCGGCTGTCCCTGGGGGCTGCGCGGGGTGATCGACGGGCCCTTCACACTGAAGGTGCTGCCGTGGAAGTCGACGGGGTGAACCTTGTCGCGGTCGATGAAGCGGCCGTTCGCCGCGTCCCGTATCTCCGCGTCGTCCTCCCAGCTGTCCCAGAGTCGCCGCGCCGCCTCCACCACTTCGGCGCCCTCCGCGAAGAGGGCGCGCAGCGGCCTGGAGATGGACTCCGGGTCGGTCACGTCGGCCTCGGTGAGCGTCGGTGTGGTCCGGCGGCCGAAGTGGGCGGTGTCCGCCGCGCGGGTCGAGATCTGCGGTCGCCAGCCGGCGCGCCCCCGGCTCGCGTGGTCGAGGGTCGCGATGCCGATGGCCAGGTGAAACGGTTCGGTGTGGGTGACGTTGGTGGTGGGGACCAGGCCGATGTGTGTGGTGAGCGGAGCGAGGTGGGCGGCGAGCAGCACCGCGTCGATGCTGCCCCGGACCTGGTCGGTGCGGTTGTCGGGGACGTGGAAGGCGGCGGACTGGAGGCCCAAGGCGTCTTCGAAGGTGACGAAGTCGAGCAGGCCGTGCTCCGCCTCCGCGACCAGATCGGCCCAGTAGGCGGCGTCGAGCAACTCGCTGGGCCGTGCACCCTCCTCGCGCCAGGCCGCGGGGTGCCAGCCCGCGCCGTCGAGCGCCACGGCCAGGTGCAGCAGGGGTCCCGCCTCGGCCTGGCTCCCCGGTGTGCTCGGGATCTCCTGCGTGTCTGTGGAGTAGGGGGTGCCGGTCGGTGCGTCGGTCGACGCGGCCGTGGCGGTCTCGCTCGTGCCGGTCATGCGGAGGTCTCCTTGCCGTTGTGCCCGCTGTGCACGCTGTGCCCGTCGATGCCGTCGATGCCTTCGCGCAGACGCTGTCCCGGGCCGCCCCACCCGGCCGGCCGGGGTGCGGCGGACAGGCCGAGGTGGTCCCGGAGTGTGCTGCCGGTGTACTCGTCGCGGTGGACGCCCTTCTCCTGGAGGATCGGCACGACGTGGTCCACGAAGTCGTCCAGGCCGCCCGGGGTGAGGTGAGGGACGAGGACGAAGCCGTCGGCGCCCTCCGTCTGCACGTAGTCGTCGAGGGCGTCCGCGACCGTCCGCGGGCTTCCGACGAACGTCTGCCGTCCACCGACCTCGATGACCAGCTCGCGGATGGAGAGGTTCCGCTCCTGGGCGAGCCTGCGCCACTGCCGGGCCGTCTCCGCCCGGCCCTTGCGGAACACGGAGTGCCCCTTCAGGAAATGGGCGTCGTCCTCGGGCTCGATGTCGGGCAGTGGGCCGTCCGGGTCGTAGGCGGACAGGTCGCGGCCCCAGACCGCCTCCAGGTGCGCGATCGCGGTCTGCGGGCTGACCAGGTCCCGGCTGATCTCCTCCGCGTACGCGGCGGCCTCGGCGTCGGTGTCCGCGACGACCACGCCGGCCGTGGGGAGGATCAGGAGGTCGTCGGGACGTCGGCCGTACGCGGCCAGGCGCCGCTTCACGTCCCGGTAGAACTCCCGGGCCGCATCGATCCGGTTGTGCTTGCTGAAGACGACCTCGGCGTCGGACGCGGCGAACTCCCGCCCCGCGTCGGACTCACCGGACTGGATGATCACGGGGTGGCCCTGCGGGCCGGGGGGAGTCGTGAAGCGGCCGGAGATGTCGAAGTGCCTCCCCCGGTGTGCGAAGCGGCCGGCGCCGGGGGCTATGAACTCCCCCGTGTCCGCGTCGGCCTTCAGGTCGTCGCCCGACCAGCTGTCCCACAGCTTCCGCGCCGCGGTGAGAAACTCGGCGGCCCGTGTGTAGCGGTCGGCCTCGGGGAGGAACCCGCCCCGGCGGAAGTTCTCGCCGGTGAAGGCGTCGTAGCTGGTGACCACGTTCCACGCGGCACGGCCGCCGCTGAGCCGGTCCAGGGTGGCGAACCGGCGGGCCACCTCGTACGGCTCGTTGAAGGTGGCGTTGACCGTGGCGGCGAGGCCCAGATGGGTGGTGACGGCGGCCAGGGCGCTCAGCACGGTGAGGTTCTCCGGGCGTCCCGCGATGTCCAGGTCGTAGACCTGTCCCTTGTGCTCGCGCAGCCGCAGCCCTTCGGCCAGGAAGAAGAAGTCGAACTTGCCTCGTTCGACGGTCTGGGCGAGCCGGATGAAGGAGTCGATGGATATCTGGCTCTCGGAGCGCGGGTCCGACCAGACGGTCACATTGTGGATCCCGGGCAGCTGGGCCGCGAGATGCACCTGCTTCCTGGCGGTGGCGGGCATGGGGCGGTCTCCTCCTGCGAAGTCCGGCGGCGGGACGGTGAGCGGGCCTCGGGACGGGAGCGAGGCGTGCGCGTGGGCGTGAACGGTGAGGGGCGGAAGGGGTGACCTGATCCCCTTCCGAGCCTGCCTGCGGAGGGCGGCTCCTGCCCAGCCCGACCGGACCTGCTTCACGAGGTGTTCATGGCCCGGAGACAGGCGTCGCCTCCGGAATCCTGGATGCCGCGGCGACGGCCGGCATGGCGGACAGGCAGGGAGGACACGGCTGACCACCTGCGCCGTGAGCGCCTTCGGACAGGGCTATGGGGAGGTCGGCGTCGACACTCACCCAGCACCCCGGCGACCCTCTCCGCCCCTGCGACCCTGCGACCCGTCGCCGTTCCCGCCCCCGCCTCCCGTACCGGACGGGTCGCCAGCTCGGCAGGTATCCGGCCGCCCGTCCCCTCTCGCCTGCCACAAGGTCCGCCGGTTTCGCCCCGGCGCTGTCCCGGCCCGAGGCGAAGTTCCTCCGCCCCGCCCGGGTGCTCGGCGACCGGGCCGCCTCCAGCCCCCGGGCGGGAGGCGGTCCGGTCGGGCGTCCACGACGACGGAGGGTCAGGCTTCGCTGTCGCCCTCGTCGCCCTCGTCGTCGCCCTCGTCCTCGAAGAAGTCGCCGACCTCGTCGACGACTTCGGCGGCGACGAAGCCGACGGCGAGCCCGGCGGCGCCCGCGGCAACGGCGGTGCCCACGCCGGGGCCGGAGCGGTGCGCGTCGTGGTCGCCGTGGAAGTGGTGACCGCCGTGGGCGTCGGCGTGTCCGTGAGGTGCGGAGACGCCGTGGTGGCCCTGGGCGGCGGGCAACTCGCGGATCCAGGCGTCGACGACGGCGTTCCAGTCACGCTGGGCCACGTCGTCGTGGCTGACGACGTGGCGGTTGAGGACGTCGCGGCCGGAGGAGAGGAACCCCCCGGGCCGGTCGGCCTCCAGGACGACTTCCATGCCGCCGGGGCCCGCCAGGAAGGTGACCTCCAGCTCCCGCATGACCTGCGCGTACTGCGGGGCGGGGACGAGTTCGATCTCCTGGTAGAACGGCAGTTGCTGGCCGGCACCGCGGATGTGCCCGTACTCCAGGTCTGCGGACTTGAAGCCGAAGCCGAGCCGGCCGAAGGCTTCGAGGACCGCCTCCTGGACGGGCAGCGGGGTGACGGCGACCGGGTCGAGGTCGCCCTTGTCCTTCGCCCCGGCCAGGGCGAGTTCCGTGCGGATGCCGAGCACGATGCCCAGGTCCTGCCCGTACAGCTCGGTGATCGGTGTCTCCCACGGAAGCGCCACCGTGAACGGTACGCTGCGCCGCTCGCCGGCCGCGAGGCTGAAGCCGCCGGCGACGGTGAACGTGCCGAAGGGCGCCACGCCCTCGGTCTCGCCGTCCTCGTGCTCGGCCTCCACCCGGGCCACCAGCTCCAGGGTGATCCGCTCGATGTCGAAGTCGGCACCTCCGCCCTTCAGGTGCACCTGGCCGGTCAGACCGTCGCCGGGCCGGACCGGGCCCGGGTCGAGGACCGTGTCCACGGTGGGGCCGCCCACCCCGAGGGAACCGAGCAACTTCTTGAACACCATCGCGGCGTTCACTCCTTCATGTACGGGATCAGCCGGCGCGGCGCCACAGGTCCCTCTGTTCGAGGTCACCGACGGCACCGCGCGGCAGGAGGACGGTGACTACTTGGCCGAGTCCAGCGCGGCCAGCGCCTGGGCCCAGCGGGTGTACTTCAGTTCGGCGAGCTCGGCGACGGTGGTGACACCGAACGCCTCCTTCAGCAGCTCCCCGTCACGCTCCGACACCCCCTTCAGCGCCGCGACGGGCGCAGCGAGGATCTCGGGCAGCGGCTTGTCCGCCCACGCCTTGTCCAGCACCTTGTCCAGATCGATCGAAGCCACGTGTGCCCTCCCAGGCCAACAGCGAGTCAAACCAGCGGTGCGCTTCCGCGCGACCCGCGGGCGCCGCCCGGAAGCGACGCCCGCGCGCGCGGAACCAGGGGTGATCGGGAACAGCAGTCGACCACCCCACGTGTTTCTACACGACTGTAGAAGCATAGGGGCAGGCCGGCGGATCACGGGCCGGTTCGAGGCCACGAGGACATGAAGAGTCCGGAAACGCATCGCGACCGGCCGGCTCCACCGGACTCCGGCCGACACCAGCGCACTCTGGCCGGCTCCACCAGCCTCCGGCCGGCTCCAGCGGACTCCGGCCCGCTCCACCAGACTCCGGCCGACTCCAGAGGTGCGGCGCCCGTCGGCAGAACCCGTACACACCCTGGCGGCCGCGCCGTTCGGCGTCGTGCGGTCAGGGCCGAGTCGCCGTGGTCAGCCAGACCGCGCCCCCGAGGCGGACGCCCTCCGGGGTCTCGTGCCGCCGGAGCGCCGTGGTCACCTCCTCGCGGACCGCGGCGATGACCTCGGCGGGGAGGCTGTCGAGATTGAAGCGGACGGGGCTCATCGCGAAGAAGAAGTCGGCGGCGTCGGCGGCGTCCCGCCCCCAGTGGACCAGCCCCTCGACCGGCGTCGTCGTCACGTCGGCGAACCCGGCGGCGGTGAGCACCTCGTGGACGCGGGCGGGGTCGGAGAGCGACATCATGCCGCGCGCGGCCGGGGAGGGCTCGCGCATGAGGGCGTTCGCCGGGGCGAACACCCGGGCGGACTCCCGGTGAGGGTCGGGCATCGAGGGACAGATGAAGGCGAGCCGGCCGCCGGGGCGCAGGGCCCGGCCGACGTTGGCGAACGCGGCGGCGTGGTCGGCGAAGAACATGACTCCGCCGCGACTGATGGCCACGTCGGTACCGCCGGGCGGGAAGGGATGGACCTCCGCGTCCCCCTGCTCGAAGACCGTGTTGAGGGTGCCCTCTTCGGCGGCGAGGGCGCGGGCGCGTTCCAGCATCGGCGCGGAGATGTCGACGCCCACCACCTGCCCGGAGCCGGCCCGGCGGGCCGCGCGGCGGGTGGTCTGTCCGGTTCCACACCCGATGTCGAGGACGCGGTCGCTCTCGCCGATGGCGGCCGCGGCGAACAGGGCGTCGTCGAAACCGCTGTTCAGCCTGTCGAAGCGGTCGTGGTGGTCGGCCCAGTGAGCCCCTTCGGGGCCGTTCCATGCCTGTGCTTGCCGGTCGTTGGCGATCTGCTGCATCAAGCGTCACCAATTTCACTAGAGTTGACTTCTAGAGTTCACCTCTAGGGATAGAGTTCCGGCATGGCAGATGTCAAGGGAACGGGGAAGCGGGCTCTCAAGGCCCGACAGACACGGGGGCGCATCCTGCAGGCCGCCCGCGAGCTGTTCGTGGAACGGGGGTACGGCGCCACGATGCTCCAGGACGTCGCGAACCTGGCCGGGGTGGCCGTGCAGACGATCTACTTCGTGTTCGGGAACAAGCGGAATCTGCTCAAGGAACTCGTCGACACCACGATCGCCGGTGACCAGGCGCCCCTCGCCACCATGGAGAGGCCGTGGTTCCGCGACGCGGTGGCCGCCGGGACCTCCGACGCGCACCTGCGGGCGCACGTACGCGGGACGCGGGAGATCCTCGAACGCGTCGCGCCGATCATGAGCATGGTCGACAGGGCTGCGGCGTCGGATCCCGAAGTCGCCGGGCTCTGGCACCAGGACGAGGACCCGCGGTACGTCGTCCACGCCGCCGCCGCGACCGCCCTGATGGCCAAGCCGGGAGCTCGTACCGACGTGTCCGCCGCACGGGCCGCGGACATGCTGTTCTGCGTGCTCAGCCCCGAGCTCTACCTGCTGTTCGTACGCGAGCGCGGGTGGTCGCCCGAACAGTGGGAGGAATGGTCCTACGACTGCCTGCGCCCACAGCTCTGCGCCGTCTAGATCCTCCGCCGGCGCGTCCCGCCGCGAGGAGCGGGGGGGCGTCGTCGAGGGGGCTGTCCTCGTCGACCGGGGCCGTCGCCGTCCAGGGTCGCGTTCCATGTCGGTGGCGGTGGACGCAGGACGGGCGCCGGCCCCGTCCGTGGCCCTCAGTCACACGGCATACCGGCCACAACTCCTCCCCAGGCCACAGGATGGGGCCGCCCACCGTGCTGTGCGACGCCTTCGGGGCGCCCGGCCCCGGGCGCGAGCGTGCAGGTCCCCTCCACCGCGTGGGCCCGGCGAACTCGACCTCTCCGCCTGCCCCGTCGATCCCGACCACCCCCACCGCTGGAGCATCCAGCGGCTTCCGGGCGCACCGGCCGACGTGGGCCGGTGTGTCCGGCCGCCGTCAGGACGTGGGCCAGTGAGTCCAGCCGCCGTCAGGACGTGGGCCGGTGTGTCCGGCCGCCGTCAGGACGTGGGGGGTGCGAGGGATGCGGGGGCGATCCGTACGGTCTCGACCCACGGCGGGGGCGCGGGGGCGTCCGGGCCGATCAGGGCTGCGACGAGCCGGCAGGAGAGCGGCTCGTCCGGCCACGGCGTGAAGCCGTCCGTCATGACGACCACGATGTTCGGCCGGTCCTGTGCCGCGAGCGCCGCCCGGATGCCGACCGTCATGTCCGTGCCGCCGCCCCCGGCCAGTGCGATCTGATCGACACCGGTGACCCGGGAGACGGCGTGCACGTCGGCGTCGCAGGCGAGGACGGCGACGCGGTTGCCGCCGACTCCCACCTCGCGCAGCACGCCCGACACCTCGGCCAGCGCGGCGGCCAGCTCCTCCTCCCCCATGGAGCCGGAGGTGTCCACGACGATCGCCACGCGCGGCAGCGGTCGGCGCAGGCTCGGCAGCACCACGCGCCCGCCGAGGGCGGAGGTGCGGCGGGAGGGGCGTCGGTAGGTGTAGTCGACCGCGCCGCTCGCCCAGGCGACGGCCTCCCGCACGGCGCCCGCCAGGGCCGTACGCCAGTCGACGGTGGGTTCGAGGACCTGTTCCGCCCAGCGCTGCCAGCCCACCGGAACGGTTCCGCGCGCGCCCCTGCGCGCCTGGGCGCGGATCGCCTGGGCGGTCTGCCTGCGCAACGCCTGCGCCTCCACCGGGCCCAGCCGGGCCAGATCCGCGCCGTTCTCCCCGAGGTCCCAGGGCGACGGCCGGCCGTGCGCGCCGGAGCCGCAGTCGACCGGATGCGGCGGGGAGGCGGGGATGCCCGGCAGGTAGCTCTCGAAGAGCCCTCCCGTGGGGAGCCCGAAGAGGCCGGGTTCCATGCGGCCCTGCGGGAGCTTCAGCCGGTCGGCGAGAAGGTCGTCGTTGATCTCGCAGTCCTGCGCGATGTTGACGCGCAGCGGATCCCGCTGGTCGGCCGCGGGAAGCCGGTCGGCCCGCCCGTGGTGGTCGCGCAGCAGGTGCGCGACCTCGTGGATCCACACCCCGGCGAGTTCCTCGATGCCGGTCTCCTCGACGAACCCGGGGGCCACGTAGCACCGCCAGAAGCGGTCGACGGCCATGGTCCGCACCCGTGGTGACGGCACGACGGTCAGCGCGTAGAGCGCGGAGGCCAGGTAGGGGCGCGCCTCGGCGGCCTTGTACCGGGCGGCCAGCAGTTTGGTCCGGTCGAGAGCGGGTGCGGGTACGGCAGCGGCTGGACGCTCGGGGACGGTGCGGGGGTCCGGGTGGGGGTCGGGTACGGGGCCGCTCGGGGGCGTCATCGGGGGCGTCCCTCAGCGGGCGGCCGGGAGCGTGCCGGCGAGGTGGAGAAGTTCCAGGAAGGCGTCGATCCCGGGCGGGACCGGCCACTGCGGCTCGCGGAGGGCGGCGAGGTCGCCCGCGGCGCGCGCCGCGACGTCCGGCACGCCCGCGTCCACGGCCTTGGCCAGGACCTCCCAGCCCGCCTCCCAGCGAGGGCGCGTGGGCTCGCTCTGCACGGCGGCCACCACGGCGATGAGGAAGGCCAGTTGACGGTCGCCGCGCTCGGGGAGGGCGAAGGCGCCCGGGTCGGCGAGGACCCGGTCGGGGTCGGGTAGGTCGAGGTTCTCCAGGTACGACACCAGCTCGATCCCCGCCGCCTCGCCGACCGCGCCGATGACGGCGGCGGACTGCGCCTCGCGCCCGGCGCCGGAGGCGTACCCGGTGGCGAGCAGCCGCAGCGCCATCTCCCAGGTGCGGGGCGACGGCCAGGCCCGCCCGCGCCCCTCGGCGGCGGGCGGCATGTGGTGGGCGAGGCCGGGCCGTGCGGTCAGGAAGCCGGAGATCACTCCGCGGGCGCGGGCGATCGCTCCGGAGATCCGCGCGGGGTCCACGCCGGGGAGCGCTGTCTCGGGCCAGGTTCCGGCCATGCCGCGGGCCACGGTGCGCGGGTCGTGGGTCCAGTCGAGATGGACGAAGCGGTTGGCGAGGGGCGGGGTGAGGTGCCAGCCGTCGGCGGCGCTGGAGGGCGGGTTGGCGGCCGCGACGATGCGGATCGAGGGGGGCAGCGCCAGGCTTCCGACCTTGCGTTCGAGGACGACACGCAGCAGGGCGGCCTGCACGGCGGGCGGCGCCGAGGAGAGTTCGTCGAGGAAGAGCAGTCCGTGGCCGGTGGTCGCGAGCCGGACGGCCCAGTCCGGAGGGGCCATCGGTACGCCGGTGGTCGCGGGGTCGTCCCCGACGACCGGGAGTCCGGCGAAGTCGGAGGGCTCGTGGACGCTGGCGACGACCGTCTCCAGGCGGACGCCGAGGGCGGCGGCGAGCTGTTCCATGCCGGCCGACTTGCCGATGCCGGGCTCGCCCCAGAGCAGTACGGGCTGATTGGCCGTCACCGCCAGCGCGAGTGCCTCCAGTTGGGGGTTCGCCGCAGGCTCGGTTCGGGTGATGTCCAGACGGGCGCCCAGCGCGTCGGCGGCCGCGAGGGCCGCGGAGGGCGCGGCGGGGGTGGGAGCGGCCGTTCCCGACGGGCCGGGGCGGGCGGCCCGCGTGTCGTCGGCCGCGAGAGCGGCGCCTGGTGCGGCGGGGGTGGGGATGCCGGTGGGGACGGGTTCGGGTCCGCCGGGCAGGGGGGTCGTCATGGTCCGGTCGCCGTTTCCTCGTCGTCGCTGTGCTCCGCGCCGCTCTCGCCGCGGTGGGGCGCGTCCTCCGCGTACGCCCGCGCGTCCTCGGGCGGTTCCTCGTCCCAGTCCGGCTCGCCGTCGCGTTCCGCGATGTAGTCGTCGTACCAGTCGGAGCCGATCCCCGGGTGCTCCGCCAGGACCCGGCGGCGCAGGAACATGAGGTCCGTGCGGGCGTACTTGCGGACGATCTGGGCGAGGGAGAGCTCCATCTCGTCGGTCGCGTCGATGCGGGCGCCCGCGGCGACGAGGTCCCGGACGAGGTCGGGGGAACCGCCGCCGCACACCGCGGCGACCAGGGGCGTCCGCCCGTTCCTGTCGACGGCCTCCAGGTCCGACCCGGCGGCCAGCAGCCGCGGCAGCAGGGCGCGGTGGTCGAGCAGGTGGAGCAAGTGCAGGAGGCTCCGGCGGTCACCGTCGCGGATCAGGGGGTCGGTCCCCGCGTCGAGCAGGGCGAGCACGCCCGGGGTGTCCCCGTGCTGGACGTGCAGGAAGAACGCACGGCGCTCGTCCCGCAGGGCGTGCGGAAGCCGTCCTTCGCCGCTGGTCCAGGCGTGGCGGGTGGCGAAGCAGCCCGACACGGCGCCGCCGAAGGCGCGCAGGGCCAGTTCGCGCCGCTGCTCCTGCTCGGTGTGCGGGACGTCGAGCGTGCCGTCGCGCGAGACGACCTGGTGCCACTCGCCCCGGCAGCGGACGTGGACGGGTGCGGGTGGTGTCGGCCCGCCCGGACCGGTGGCGGGACCGAGCTGAGGGAAGAGCGCGGCGGCGACCAGCGGGTGCAGGGCGTCGGGGCCGATCCGCCCGGCTCTCAACAGGCCGATGTCGGGCAGGCGTTGCCAGGCGTACGAGGGGAGGTACGCGACACTCTCCGCCGTACGCGTCAGCGCCGACACCCGTGCCGGGGCGTGCGCGGCTCCCCCACCGGAGCCGGTGACGCCGGCGGAGGCGGGGGCTCGGTCGAGGACGGGTACTCGGTCGAGGACGGGTGCCTCGGCGGGGTCGAGGTCGAAGCGCAGGTCGCCGCGCCAGGTCACGCGGACGCGGAAGCTCGTACCGCGTCCGGCCGCCTGGAGCAGACGGATCTCGGGAGCGATGCGGGTGAGGTCGAAGGCGGTGCGACCGATCAGGTCGTGGACGTCGAGCGGTGGTCGGCTCGGCCGTTCCACCGGCGGGGCCGTCAGGTCGAGGTCGAGGCCGGCCGCGGCGAACGCCTCGACGTGGTCGCCCCGGCCCTGGAGCACGGCCACCCATTCGGCGAGGGCCGCCGGATCGGCGTGCCCGGGGTCCTCGGCGGGCAGCTCCTCCGGGGTGAGAGGGGTGCCGTCACGGTGGAGGAACGGCAGCCGCTCGGAGCCCGTTCCGCCGGCGCAGAGCCGCAGCTCGGCGGTGCGGCGGGCGTCCCAGAAGCGGCGGGCGGCGGTCCAGTCCTCGGTGGTGTAGTTGAGGCCGTGCAGTGTGTCCCGTGCCGGATCCACGGCCGGGCCGAAGCGCAGTGCGAGCCGCTGCGGTCCCGCCAGCATGGGCGAGGTGGTGACCGAGAGGACGGGTTCCCGGGGTCCGTAGACGGCGAGGACGATCCGCCGGCACGGCGCCAGGGTGGTGTGCCCGCCGAGGACGCGCGGCAGGTGCCAGCGCAGCAGGTCGGGTGCCAGGTGACACAGGTCGTCGGCGACCCGGGCGGCCACGTCGGTGCCGTACCGCTCGGCGATCCGGTCCGGATCGAGGTCGGCCGGGACGTCGACCGCGGCGACGGCGCAGGCGGTTCGCCAGTCCCCCGCGAGCCGGGCGTCGGTCGCCCGCTCGATCATCCAGTCGGGTACGGCGTGGCGGCGGATCCGGGTCCAGGCGGCGGCGTCCTCGGGCGACAGGCCCGCGGGCTGCGCGGCGCGGAGCCCGGACGGCCTGCGGCTCCGCCGTCGCGGGACCGAAGGCCCCGGGACCGACTGCCCTGTGGACGCCTGCCCCGTGGTCAGCTGCCCAGTCGCCGTCTGCCCCAGGGTCGACTGCCCAGCCGCCGTCTGCCCCGTGGTCGACCGGGGTGTCGCGCTCCCGCTCACCGGTACACGCTGCCGATCGCGCGGAGGTCCTGGTGGCTGGGCCGCGCGGGGTGCAGCCGCTCGGTGAAGATCCGCTTGACGCGGCGGGGCAGACCGGGGCCGAGGCCCACGTACTCCAGGTGGTGGCCGTCGCCCAGCGCGGCGAGCAGGGCCTTGGCGCCGCGCCCGGTGATGCCGGTGTGGCGCAGTTCGAGACGGCGGAGGGGGCTGCCGGGGAGGGCGGCGGCGAGGGCGTGCGCGCCGTCGTCGCCCGTGGCGTTGCCGGTGGCGCCCAGGCTCCGTTCGGACATGGTCCGGCCGAGGTCGAGGGACTCGATGCCGTCGAGGGCGTCGGCCAGGGCCCGGGCGCCCGCGGGGCCGATGCCGTTGCCGCCCAGGCCGAGGCGTACGGGTCGGGCCGGGTCGACGACCGCGGCCAGGACGGCGGCGCCGGCGTCACCGAGGTGGTTGGCCGGCAGGTACAGCTCACGCACGCCGGCGTCGCGGACGAGGGCGGCGAGGACGGGGGCGTCGGCGGCGGTGAGTCCGTTGCCGCCGAGGAAGAGCCTTTCGAGCGGCACGGCGCGCGCGAGGAGCGCGTCGAGGAGAAGCCGGACGCCTTCGGGCCCGATGCCCGAGTTGACCAGATCCAGGGTGCGCAGCGCGGTGTTGCGGCGCAGCAGCCCGGCGAGGGTGCGGGCGCCGGCGGCGTGGACGGGGTTCCGCTTGAGCCACAGGGCGCGGACCGTGGTGTCGTCGGCGAGGGCTCCGGCGAGGGCCGTCACGCCGTCGGGGCCGATCCGGTTGCAGCCGAGGTAGAGGGTCCGGATGCCGTGTCCGGTGCCGCGGCCCGCAGCCTCCTCCTCGCCGGTACGGGAGAGGGCGGCGGCCACGGACGCGGCGCCCTCGTCGCCGAGGGCGTCGGTGCCGAGGAGCAGGTGGACGGCGTGCGGGGAGGCGGCGGCCACGGGCAGCAGCCGGGCGGCCCCGCCGGGACCCAGGCCCTGCTTGCACAGGTCGACCCGGCCGTCGGCGCGCAGCGTTCCGAGCGGGAACACCTCGTCGGCGGCGACCTCCCGCTCCTCGCCGAGCCGGTCGAGCAGGGGTCCGAGCGCGGCGGGATCGGCCTGTGGCAGATCCGGGTGCTCGATCGCCGGGCACCGTACGGGCGTTGTCGGCTGGGTCATCACCACTCCACCGGTCCTCCGCCGGGGCCCGGCGTCCGCGTCGACACAAGAAGGCGCAAGACCGGTCGGATTCGAACCGACGTCCTCCAGCTCGATGCGTGGGCGCGACGACCTCTGCGCTACGGCCTTGCTGCGGGTGATCATAGCCACCCCCACCGACAATTTCGATCACCAGTACGGATCCGGGGGGAGGCGAACGAAGAGCGGGGTCGCCTATCCTCGGTCCTCTCCCATGAACGACCCTCAGGGCGCCTCGTGAGAACGACGGGCGAGACTCCTCGCGCCGCCCGTTCCCGGGAGTGGGGTCTCAGCCGGCGCCCTCGTCCGGCGCGTCGAGGAGGGCCATGTCGTCCTCGGTGAGGCGCAGGCTTCCGGCGGCGATGTTCTCCGCGAGGTGCGCCGGGTTCGTCGTACCGGGAATGGCCAGCACGTGCGGACCCCGGTGGAGGGTCCAGGCGAGCCGCACCTGGGCCGGCGTGGCGCCATGGGCGCGGGCGACGGCACGGACCCGCTCGTCGCGCTCCTGGCCCGCGGCCGCCTCGCGCCGGAGGCCGGCGACCGCGAAGAAGGGGACGAAGGCGATGCCCTGCTCCCCGCACAGGTCCACCAGTCCGTTCTCGTCGGCGCGGCGCCAGTCCAGACCGTAGGAGTTCTGTACGCAGCACACGGGCGCGATCTCCTGGGCCTCGGCCAGGTGCTCGGGCAGGACGGCGGAGAGTCCGAGGTGCCGGATCAGGCCGGCCTCGCGCAGCTCGGCGAGCGCCCCGAAGTGCTCGGCGATCGACCCCGTACGGGGGCCTCCGACGCGCAGGTTCACCACGTCCAGACAGTCCCGGCCGAGCTGACGCAGGTTCTCCTCCACCTGCCCGCGCAACTGGTCGGGGCGGACGATGCCGAGCCATTCCCCGCCGGGATCGCGACCCGGGCCGACCTTCGTCACCACGACCACCTCACCGGACCAGGACGACAGGGCGCGGTTGATGAGCTCGTTCGCGGACCGCAGGGCCGAGAAGTAGAAGGCGGCCGTGTCGATGTGGTCGACCCCCTGCTCGAAGGCACTGTGCAGCAGGCCGACCGCGACGTCCCGGTCGATCGGCGCGCCGTCGGAGTTGCCCCTCATGCCGTTGCCCGTGAGCCGCATCGCGCCGTAACCGACGCGGTTCACCTCCAGGTCCCCGAGTCTCCAGGTCCCCGCTCCCGCCGCTGCGTTCACCGTGCTCCTCCACCCTCCGGATCATCAGGTCCTGGAGTATGGAGCCGCCACGGTGCGCCGCGACAGGTCCTCAGGCTGGGCGAAACGCCACACTCCCCTCGGGAACCAACCGTCACCGCCCTCTCGTTGTACCCGACAGGAAAGCACGGCTGATGGTCGGGAGCGGCGCTGACGATCACACCACTCCCGCGACGGGTGCGCAGCGCGACCTCCGAGCGACTCGGGCGGACGCGCGGGGTCTCCAGAGCCTGGGCCACCGGCCGGCGTGACGCCGGCCTGTGGTCCCCGCCCCTCACGGAAGGAACGCCCCGCTCATCCCACCGTCGGCCCGCCCTCGGACGACCATCAGCCCAGCGTCAACCCGCCCTCAAGCGACCGTCAGAACGATCTTCCCGGTCGTACGGCCCCGTTCGCCGAGCTCATGGGCCTTCGCGGCCTCGGCGAGCGGAAGGACGGTGTCGACCACGGGCCTCAGCCGGCCCTGCTCCACGAGAGCCGCGATCTCCCGCAGCCCGAGGTGGTCGGGCTCGACCAGGACCCAGTCCGCCCGGATGCCGTCCGGGGCGGCGGGGACGTCGTCCGGGCCCGGCAGGGTGATCAGCCTTCCGCCGGCGCGGAGCACCGCGAGGGAGCGCCTCGCCGTGTCCCCGCCGAGGCCGTCGAGCACGACGTCCACGTCCGTGACCACGTCCTCGAAGCGGGCCTCGCGGTAGTCGATCACCTCGTCCGCGCCCAGCTCCCTCACCAGGTCGTGCTTGGCGGCGCTCGCGGTGCCGATCACGTACGCACCCCGCGCCTTGGCGATCTGCACGGCGAAGTGCCCCACCCCTCCGGCCGCCGCGTGCACGAGCACCCGCTCCCCGGGGCGGACGTCCGCCGTGTCGACGAGGGCCTGCCACGCGGTGAGCGCCGCCAGCGGCAGTGCGGCGGCCTCGACGTGCGTCAGGGAGGCGGGCTTGGGGGCGAGGTGCCGCGCCGGGGCCACGACGTACTCGGCGTACCCGCCCGCCTGCCTCGGGAAGAGCGGCATGCCGAAGACCTCGTCGCCGGGGCGGAAGATCCCCACTCCCGGGCCGACGGCCTCCACCGTGCCGGACACGTCCCATCCGACGGCCGGGACGGCACCCCACTCGATGAGGGCACCGCTCGCGCGGGTCTTCCAGTCCACGGGGTTCACCCCGGCCGCGTGGACCCGCACCAGGACCTCGTTCAGGCCGGGCTCGGGGCGCTCCACCTCGCGCTCCACCAGGTTCTCGGGTCCGCCCCACTGCTCCACGACCACCGCACGCATCGCGTCCGCCTCGTTCCGCTCGATCGGCGCCCCCGGATCCCTTCCGGCGGCGATGCGTCCACGATCCGGTACGGCGTCCACAAGTGGTGTTGGCCGTTCGGCCAGCATGTGACAGGATCTGGCCATGAGCGAAACGGTCGGCCCGATGACGACGGAAAGCGACGCGGAAGCGCGGACGGAGCCCCACCGGGTCGCCGTGCTCGCGCTGCCCGGGGTGCCGCCCTTCGAGCTCGGCATCCCCTCCCGGGTCTTCGGCTGCGTCGAGGACCCTGCGGGCCGTCCCCTGTACGAGGTCACGATCTGTACGGCGGACGGCGCGCCCGTCCTCAGTGACGCCGGGTTCACCGTCCAGCCCACCGCCGGGCCCGAGGCCCTCGCCACCGCCGACACCGTCGTCCTCCCGCCCACGCACGCCATGCCCGAGCTGGGGAACGGCGGCCCGCTCCCGCCCGAGGTCGCCG
Source organism: Streptomyces sp. NPDC014861 (assembly GCF_043081625.1). Taxonomy (NCBI): domain Bacteria; kingdom Bacillati; phylum Actinomycetota; class Actinomycetes; order Kitasatosporales; family Streptomycetaceae; genus Streptomyces; species Streptomyces sp. NPDC014861. The sequence continues at coordinate 28,310 of NZ_JBIBWV010000025.1, read as the reverse complement.
CGGCCATCGCCGGCATCCGGCCCGGCACCCGCCTGGTCTCCATCTGCACCGGGTCCTACGTGCTGGCCGCCGCCGGTCTCCTCGACGGCCGACCGGCCACCACGCACTGGAACCTGGCCCCGGAGTTCCGCCGGGCCTACCCCCGGGTCAAGGTCGACGAGGACGTGCTCTTCGTCGACGACGGCGACGTGCTCACCTCCGCGGGCGTGGCCGCGGGTGTCGACCTGTGCCTGCACATGATCCGCCGCGACCACGGCGCCGCGGCGGCGAACCGCGCCGCCCGCATGTGCGTCGTGCCGCCGTGGCGCGACGGAGGACAGGCCCAGTTCATCGACCGGCCCGTCCCCGAGCCCACCCTGGCCAGCACCACGGAGACCCGCGCCTGGGCCCTGGAGCACCTGACGGAGCCGCTCACCCTCGCGCGGCTCGCCGAGCACGCGCGGATGAGCCTGCGTTCCTTCACCCGCCGCTTCCGCGACGAGGTCGGCATGACTCCGGTGCAGTGGCTCACGGCGCAGCGCCTCGAACTGGCCAAGCAGCTCCTGGAGACGACCGATCTCCCCGTCGACCTCGTCGCCCACCGCGCCGGCCTCGGCTCGGGCAACTCCCTGCGCGCACACATGCGTACCGCCTTCGGCACCTCGCCGGCCGCCTACCGCCGAGCCTTCGGCCCGACGGCCCCGCCGACGCCCGCCGGAACCCACGGGTGATCCGCCCGCCCCGCTGACACCGAGCACGAGCGGCTGCCCTCAGGGCGCGGTCGCGAGGTGCCTGGTGTGGGGCGGCCGGGATCCGTGGTGACCTCACCGCCGCTTCATCCGGGCCAAGGCGGACGGAACCCGGCCCAGTCCCGCCAACACACCTCACAGCCGGCTGGGACACCCACCACTCCCCCGCGCTCGACCCGGTTGGCGTGAACACGCAAGGGGAGGTCATGATGGGGCCATGGCAAACGGGGTGGACAACGGGACGGCGGACGGGCCGGTGGCGTGCCCCCGGTGCGGCGCGGCCGACACCGTGCCGGTCGCCGACGCGACCGATACCAGCGGATGCGTGCACGTCGCCGAGGGCACCGTGCTCGCGCTCATGGCCGGGGCCGCGGGCACGTACTACGCCGACGAACGGGACCTGCCGTGGCTCACGGCGGTCGGGGCCGTCGTCGCCGTACTCCTCCTCGCCGGCACGATCGCCGTCGTGCGCGGCGAGAACCGGGACGCGCGAAGAGCACGGTCCGCCGTGGACCGCGCCGCCGCGGCGGGTACCGTCGCCACCCACTACTGCGCCGCGTGCGGGGAGGCGTCCTCCCCCGTAACGCCCGGAACAGACGCCCCCGTCACGGGCAGGACCGACCTTCCCGATGGGCCCTGAAGGTCACCCCGGAGAGGGTCGCGGGGCGGGCACCGTGCGACCGAGGGGTACGGGGGGGGCGAAGGGTCGGTTCCACCCGATACGCTCGAATCTCGAATGAGGATTCATCACGTCCTGATCCGGGGGAGTCGACGTGTCGTCGGACATTTCCGAGCGGGTGCGCGTACTGCTGACCACGACCGGTGCGTCTGCCGACCTGGGGCGCTACTTCGGCGTCGACGAGGCGAAGGGTGATCCACCCGCTTTCACCGGTTCCCGCTTCGAGCACCTGGACGGTGGCGGCGATCGGGCAGACGTCGTCGACGTCATCACCGCGGCAGACCTGATAGCCGTACAGACACTCTCGATCAAGGTGCCGGCCTCGGCGGCGCTCGCCCTCCTGGAAGGGAGGGTCGCAGAGGAGCTGTCCGTGCTCCTCGCCCAGATCCCCGCCGACCTGGATATGGCAGATGCGGACCCCGCTCTGCTGGAGCCCGGATCTCCGGCCGACCGGGCCTGGCGTCTCATCCGAGGCCAGAAGGGCCTGGGATGGGTGACGGCCGGCAAGCTCCTGGCTCGCAAGCGGCCGCGCCTGTTGCCGGTCTACGACCAGGTGGTGCGCTGCGCGGTCGGGCACCCTGAGTCGTTCTGGTCGTCACTGCGCGCCGCGTTGGCCGCCGATGGCGGGGCCCTGCACAAGGAGCTTCTCTCGCTGCGGGACGGCGTCGGCGTGCCGAAGACAGTCTCCGCGCTGCGGGTCTGTGATGTCGTGCTGTGGATGAGCCATGCGGCAAAGCACAGGGAGAGGGACTGCGGAGACGTCCGCGCCTGATCCCCCCTCCCCGGTCTCCGTCGCCGCGTCGGCCACGTTCCGGATGCCCAGCTCCCCGGACAACAGGGCCGACACGCTCACGACGCGAGTCGGTCGCCTCCGCGACGACGCCTCAGAACCCGGCCATCGATTTGTCGAACACTCCACCCACGGCACCGTAGGCGCTGCAACGCATCGAGTGACTGGCTCTGCGGCGGAGTCCGTATCCGACGACGAACGACAACGCGAAGAGCGCACCGATGACCAGGGCCACGACCGGGTTGTAGACGACGTACGCGAAGCCCGCGGCGCCGGTCCAGACGAGGATCGGCAGCAGCGAGCCGCGCAGCACCGACCAGAAGCTGATCCGTTGTGGCCCCGAGGGCAACGCGCGTTCGTGCCACACGTCTATGTGGTTCCTGGTCACACAATGCTCCGGCCGCATGAAGCCATCACAGCACAGTTCGGAGCGTCGCTGAGATCGTCAGGATTGCGCCTGGCTCGTGCGGTCGGGCCAGGGGGTGCGGTGGAGGGTCACCAGGAGGCGCCAGATGTTCTGGGCGATCTGGTCGGCGGTGGCCTCGATGAGGCCGTGGAGCCAGTCGGCGAGGACGCCTGCGAAGGTCGCGGCGACGGCGGAGGCGATCAGGTCGGGTTCCGGGGCGCCGGCCAAGGCGCGCTCGGTGCGGCTGCGGGCCCGCAGCTCCTGGTGCAGGACGTGCCCGAGGGGGCCGCTGCCGCCGGGGCGCAGCAGCTCCCGGTAGAGGCCCGCGTGAGGGGCGAACGCCTCGAAGAAGGCCGACAGGGCCGGGGGCGGGGTCGCGGGGTCGGGGACTCCTCGCCAGGCGTGGAGGGCGTCGACGGCTTCGCGGACGATGTCGGCGCAGGCGTCGACGGCGAGCGCCTCCATGTCCGCGTAGTGAAGGTAGAAGGTCGCGCGGCCGACGCCCGCCCGGCGCACGAGGGCGGCGACGCCGACCTCCGCGAGCGGGCGGTCCGCGCATTCCTCGAGCAGGGCTCCGCGCAGCTTGGCGCGCGTGCGCGCCGTACGGGGGTCTGCCTGCGCTCTGGTCACCGGGCGAGCATAACGGCGGTCAAGGTCAGGGCCCCGGGCAGCGCCTGGGCGAGGAGGATGCGCCGGTTGGCGGTGAGGCCGCCGTACAGTCCCGCGACGACCACGCAGCCGAGGAAGAAGACCTGGACGCGGAAGCCGGTCGGCTCGTCGGCGACGAGCCCCCACACGAGCCCGGCGGCCAGGAAACCGTTGTAGAGACCCTGGTTCGCGGCGAGCGGCGCGGTGGCGCGGGCCATGTCCGCGTCGAACCCGGAGAGGCCGCGGCCCGGCTTCCGCTCCCAGAGGAACATCTCGAGAACGAGGATGTACGCGTGCAGCGCCGCCACCAGCGCGACCAGCACGTTCGCCGTCATGTCCACCCATACTCCTTCTGCGCAGCGCGACTTTCTGGATGAGTGTCCAGAATACATGGACACCTGTCCAGAAAGTTCGAAGGGTGGTGGGTAGGCCCCGTCCGGGCGGCGCGCGGTCGGCCGCACACGGGGCGCGCCCGGAGGTTCACCCCCGCCGTCAGGAAGTCGGCGTCCCTTCTTCCCGGCGCTGCGCGTCGCGCCGGCGTCGCGCGCGCTCGAACTCCGCCACGTCCCGTATCCAGGGGCCGTACGGGTCGAGCGCGGCGCAGCCACCACGGGCGAATGCGCTCACCAGGGTGCGGTAACCGCCCATCCCGTCGACGAGGCCGTACTCGACGAGGTACTCCGGCTCCGCGCCGTCCCCGCCCGCGCGCAGGGTCGTGACACGGGCGAGGGAGTCGGCGTAGAAGTGCAGCTGGATCCCTTCGCCCAGTTCCTCGTCCTCGATGGTGAACACCTCGTTGTCCCCGGCGGAGCGGTCGCCGACGAACTCCCAGAACTCCGCGGCGGCGGTACGGGGGCCACCCGGTCGCCATTTCTCCTCGGCGCCCTTGTCGTCGGTGAACGTCAGGGCGTTCCTCCTCGCGCCCCCGGCGGGGCCCGCGGCCTCCTCGCCGTCGTCCACGGGCGCGTTCCTCGCTCGGGCAGCGGCCTCGGAGCACATCAGGAAGCCGACCGAGCGCACGGCGTCGGCGGCGAGGCCGGGGTGCCCGCGACGCAGGGCGACCTCGACCGCCCTCTCCATCCGGGCCCAGTCGCGCTTGTCGGTGGCGCGCTTCCCCCGTCGGGGATCGCGGCCGATCCTCATCCCGGCACAGGCCCGCTCCGCGGTGTCGATCACCCGCAGGACCTCGGGCAGCAGCGCGGGATCGACGGCGTCGGGGATCCTCTTCGGCACCGTCGACCGGTGCAGGTACTGGCCGGTGTAGCGCAGCAGCGCGGTGTCGAGGGGCCGGAGCACCACTCCGCGCCGGGCGCGTTCGCGGTTCGCGTGATGCTCCTGGGCGCGCTTCGGGTTCGCGGTCTCCGTCGCCCCGCGCATCGCCGCGCACACCTGGCCGCGGTCGAGCAGGCCGATGTCGGCCCCGTGCGACACGAGCCCGCTCCTGTTCCAGCGGACGCGCCGGAAGAACGCGTCGACGTCCTCCGGCGCGGCCAGCAGAACCGGGTCCAGGAGCGCGACGGCGGCGTCCTCGTCGAGCCGGCCCCGAGTGCCGGCGTCCTCGCACAGCGGGAGGACCACGCTCCACAGCAGCAGGTGCCTGCCCAGGTCCTCCTCGATCACCGCGCGGTGCGCCTCGCCGATCGGGAAGGTGAAGGTGCGCGGCTCGTGGTTGGCGTCCGCCCCCGCGCCGAGCAGCAGCCTCAGCTCGCCGTCCTCGCTGATCACTCGCGGGATCCAGCCACTGCGCGCGAAAACCGTCTCTCTCATGGGCCCAGTCTTCCGGACCGGCACCAGGCGGCATCGGGGTGGGTCCGGCCGGGGCCCGGCACCCGTTCACCCCACCCCGCGTGTCCCCCACCGCCCCGGTCGCGTTGGGTCTAGGCCGGAGCCGAACGTGCCCTGGTCAAGGAGAGGTGCACCCTCATGAACAAGACGCGCCAGGCGTTCTCCCTCGCCGCGCTGCTGCTGACAGCCACCGTCCTGCCCGCCCTGCCCGCGCACGCGGTCACGCCGACCGACGCGAGCGCCTTCTGCCCGTACGGCGACGCCGGCTCGCTCGTGGGAAGCCGTGTCGCGGAGACGGGCCGGGGCCACACCGACATCGTCACGCCGGACGGCGAGGCGGTCCGGCTGGTCGGCAACGTCCGGACGGCCGAGGAAGGGGACATGCTCACCATGGACTACGACGAGTCCCGGCTGACCCTGCTCCACCGGGGCGCCCGCGTCGTACGAGCCGAGTGCACCTGACAGGACGGCCGCTGCCGGCCGCCGCGCGGCCGGGGGTGAGCGGGGCGGTCTGCGGTGACGGGGGGGGCGGCGACGACCGGGGGGCGGCGGCGACCCGGGTGCTGGTTCGGCACGGACGAGGCCCTGACCAGCATCACTCGTCGACCGAGGGTCCCCCGGGATAGCTGACGCGGAACCCGCGGGGTGTCCGCGCGGAACCCGGGATCACCGGCGCGGAACCCGGGGGGTGTCGGCGCGGAACCCCGGGTTTCGGCGCCGAACCCAGGATTGTCGGCGCGGAACCCGGGATTGTCGGCGCGCCCGTCAGATGCCGCGGCGCGGATCACGACGCTTCAGGGGCGGGCGCCCTCGGGCGGGAAGGCGAGGCCCGTCGGCGTGTTCAGGCCGGTGGCCGGGAGGGTGGTCTGCCCTCCGCCCGTCTCCTGGACGCGAACCACCCGGTCGTTGAAGCCGTCGGCGATGTACAGGCCGCCGCAGCCGTCGAGGGCGAGGCCGAGCGGGCCGCTGAGCCCGGTGGTGGGGACGGTGGTCCGGCCGCCGTCCGCCGCGATCCTGACCACGCGGTTGTTGCCGCTGTCGGCGATGTAGAGGTCTCCCGTGGCGTTGACTGCCAGGCCGGTCGGCTGCGAGAGGCCCTGGGCGGGAACGGTGGACTGGCCGCCGCCGTCCGCTGCCACCCTGACGACGCGGTCGTTGACGAAGTCGGAGACGTACAGGTTCCCGGCGGCGTCCAGTGCCAGCCCCCAGGGGTGCAGCAGCCCGGTGGCCGGAACGGTCGTCTGTGTGCCGCTCGCCAGGGACACCTTCACGACGCGGTCGTTGAAGCTGTCGGCGACATAGAGGTTCCCCGCCCGGTCGAGGGCGAGACCGAGGGGGCGCGAGAGGCCGTCGGTGGGGACGGTGGACTGGCCGCCGCCGTCCGCCTCCCTCACGACCACGCGGTTGTTGCCGGTGTCCGACACGTAGAGGCGGCCCGACGCGTCCCAGGCCATGCCGGTCGGCCGTACGAGGCCTTCGAAGGGCACGGTCGTCTCGTCACCCTCTCCACGCGTGGAGAGGGTGACGACGCGGTTCTCGCCGTAGTCGGACACGTACAGGGGCGCATGCGCCGGGATGCGGCCGTCCCGCGGCGGGGCCGCGTCCGCCGCCGTCGCCGGCAGCGCGCACATCGCCGCGATGCCGAGCGCGGCGGCGAGCCGGCGGGCCCACCGGCGCGTGGCACGCCCATGTGGGAGTGCGAGCGTCACCGTTCCGGGCCTGGTCGTCGTACGTGCCATGACTCCCTCTCGGGTCCGAGTGGCCGGCCCACTGCCGTGCCTGCGCCGACCCTAGGAAATGGCACCGGAGGACACGGGAACCACGCCGTCCGTCCTCCGCGGGTCACTCCGATGTCCCGGGCGGACGCGGGCCGCCGGGGCAGGGGGCCGGATGCCGGCTCCCTGCCCCGGCGGGCACGTCACGGCACGTAGGCGAAGCTCGCGCGGCAGCACGGCCGCACGGCAGCTGTCCCGCTCAGTCGAGAAGGACGCCGGGGTTCAGGATGCGGTGGGGATCCAGGGCGTCCTTGGCCGCGCGCAGGGCCAGCGCGAAGGGCTCCGGGCGCTGGAGGTCGTAGCCGGCGCGGTGGTCGCGGCCGACGGCGTGGTGGTGCGTGATCGTGGCGCGGTGACGGTGCAGGACCTCGCCGGCGACGGCCTTGATGTCGTCCCAGACCTGGACCTCGTCGCCGGGCCGGCCGGCGACGGCCACGGTGAAGTAGGGCGCGGCCCCGTCGGGATAGACGTGGGTCAGGCGGCAGTTGACGGTGGCCGGGTGCCCGGTGATCTTCAGGGCGGCGGCACCCACCTCCGTACGGACGGCGTCGATCAGGGCGGGGATCCGGTCCCAGGTGGCGGCGGTCTCGAAGGTCTCGACGACGGCGCCCATGCGGGCCAGGCCGTCCCGCAGGTAGGGCATGCGCAGGAACGCCGAACGCCAGGCGTTCACGGCCGAGCCGTCCGACCCGGACGAGCCGACCGAGCCGGACGAGCCGACCGAGCCGGACGAGGTAGCCGACCCGGGCGAACCGACCGACCCGGACGCGGCAGCCGACCCGGACGCGGCAGCCGAGGCGTCGCCGGCCGCCGGGGGCGTCTCGGGCCGGCCGCCATACGCCCGGGCCAGCTCCACCGCGCTCGCGAGGCGGTCGCCGACGGGCCCGGTGGCGGATTCGAAGCCCAGGACCAGGAGGGAGGAGCCGTCGTGGGAAGCGCCGGAGAGGAGGGCCTCACCGGCGTCGAGGAGGCGGCAGTTGGCCGGGGCGAGGTCGGACTGGGCGAGGGCGCGTACGGCGTCCAGCGCCTGATGGAAGTCGGTGAAGGCGACCGACGCGGAGGCTTTGTGGCGAGGACGTTCCTGGAGGCGCATCCACGCCTCGGTGATGACGCCGAGCGCGCCCTCGGACCCGAGGAACAGCCGGTCGGGCGACGGGCCGGCGCCGGAGGCGGGCAGGCGCCAGGAGGTACCGGCTCCGGCGGGTGTGATCACACGCAGGGACTGCACGAAGTCGTCGATGTGGGTCCGGCCGGTGGCGTAGTGGCCGCCGGCCCGCGTGGCCAGCCAGCCGCCCAGGGTGGAGAACTCGAAGCTCTGCGGGAAGTGGCGCAGGGTGAGGTCGTGGGGCCGCAACTGCTCCTCCAGCACGGGGCCGAGGGCTCCCGCCTGGATGCGGGCCGCGCGGCCGGTGGTGTCGATCTCCAGCACGCGGTCCATCGACGTCAGGTCGAGGGACAGCACGGCGCGATGGGAGTCGCCGCGGTACTCCACACCGCCGACGACCGAGGAGCCGCCGCCGAAGGGTATGACCGCCACGTCGTGCTCGCCGGCCCAGTCCAGCAGGTCGGCCACGTCCCGGTCGCCGGTGGGGTGCGCGACGAGATCGGGGATCCGGCCGGGGCGGGCGCGAAGGGCCCGGATGACGTCGCGGTACGCCTTGCCCATGGCGTGGGCGGCGCGCGCCCGCGGATCCTCGGTGACCAGGTGCGCGAGGGAGGGCGGGGGTGTCACGGCGGGCCTGGCGATGGGCAGGTCCGCGACACGGGGGACGGGCAGGGGGCGGGCCAGGGTGCCCGGGAGCAGGGCGCCCATCGCGGTGCACTCGGCGTCGTCGAGGTGGGCGTCGGCATGGCCCCAGCCCCACCAGGAGCGGGTGCGGACGGGGCGGGGCTCGGAGGGGATCGCGGACATGAGCGTGCTCCCAGTCGGGTCCGATGGAATTTACCCAGTGGTAAATTACCTTAGGGTAAGATCTGTTTCCATGACAACGCTCTCCTCCAGGGCCGGCACCAAGGGCGTGCCGAGGGCCGATCGCGAACAACAGATCCTGGCCGCGGCCACCGAGGAGTTCGGCCGCCACGGCTACGAGGCGACGACCGTGGCGGCCATCGCCGTACGGGTCGGCGTGACCAAGCCGCTGCTGCACCAGTACTTCGGCAGCAAGGAGGGCCTCTACCTCGCCTGCCTCGACCCGGTCGGCGACCGGCTGCTGCACGCCATCCGCACCGCCATGGCCGGACACGACACCGCCGCGCCGTCCACCCCCCTGCGCGTCCTGAGCGCCCTCTTCACCGCGCTCGACGCGCAACGCAGGGCCTGGTTCGTCCTCTACGACCCGTCGCTGCCGCCCGGCGGCGACGCCGCCCGGCGCGCCGCGCACTACCGCGACGCCATCGACGACCTCGCCGCGACCGGCACCGCCGATCTCCTGCGCACGGCCGGAACCACCGACCCCCTGGACGCCGACGCCCTCATGTACGCCTGGCGCGGCCTGTGCACCGCTCTGGTCCGATGGTGGATCGAGCACCCCGACCAGTCGCCCGAGGCCATGACCCGGCGCTGCGCCCGCATCGTCCGGGCCGCCCAGACCGTCTTCGCCGCCGGCGACGACAGCGGCCCGGGGACGTCGGCGGGCCGGGCCGGGACGGAACCGGAGCAGAATGGGTGCGCGGACGGCGGCGCGGGCCGAGGTCACCGGCTGAGGGACGGCGCGGTGAACGCACCCGCGGGCGTCACCCGGCTCCGCCACTCGCAGGGTCCGCCGGACAGCACCTCAGGAGGGGAAGCGTGACAGACACCAGCAACACCCGATCCGCCGAGCAGGAGGCGCGAGAGGCACAAGGGGCGTCGGCGAGCCGCTTGCGGCGCCTGATGCGCTGGATCCCCCTGATCGCCCCCCTCCTGCTGTGGGCCGTGCCGTGCTGGGTGCTCCTGCACACCGGTCAGGGCTGGCCGCTCTCCGTCACCGTGACGGGAACCGCGCTCTTCGCCCTCGGCCTGATCGTGATGCCGCTCGCGATGGCACGCGGCCACGGCCGTCGCCAGCAGGACGGGGCGGCGATCGTCGGCGACACGCTGCTGGGCGTCAGCTGGGTCCTGTTCACCTGGTCCGTGCTCCTCGGTGTCCTGCTGCGGCTCGTCCTGGCCGTCGCCGGTGTCGGTGACGGCCAGAGCCGGGCGCGCCTCGTCACCTGGGCCGTCCTCTGCACGGCCGCCGTACTGCTCGCCTGGGGGTACGCCGAAGCCCGGCGCGTGCCGCGCGTGCGCCGGCTCGACGTACCGCTCCCCCGCCTGGGAGCCGGTCTGGACGGCACCCGGGTCGCTCTGATCACCGACACCCACTACGGCCCCCTCGACCGGGCCCGCTGGTCGGCACGGGTCTGCGAGACGGTCAACAGCCTGGACGCCGATCTGGTGTGCCACACCGGTGACATCGCGGACGGCACGGCCGAACGCCGTCGCGCCCAGGCCGCGCCCCTGGGCACCGTGCGGGCGAAGCGCGCCCTGGTCTACGTCACCGGCAACCACGAGTACTACAGCGAGGCCCAGGGCTGGGTCGACCTGATGGGCGAGCTCGGCTGGGAGCCGCTCCGCAACCGGCACCTGCTCCTCGAGCGCGGCGGGGACACGCTCGTCGTGGCGGGCGTCGACGACGTCACGGCCGAGTCCTCGGGGCTGGCGGGGCATCGCGCCCACCTCGACGGAGCCCTCCAGGGCGCCGATCCCGACCTGCCCGTCCTCCTGCTCGCCCACCAGCCCAAGTTCGTCGACCGAGCGGCGACCCACGGGATCGACCTCCAGATCTCCGGCCACACCCACGGCGGCCAGATCTGGCCCTTCCACCACCTGGTGCGCATCGACCAGCCGACCGTCGCCGGTCTCAGCCGCCACGGCGCTCGCACCCTCCTCTACACGAGTCGTGGCACCGGCTTCTGGGGGCCGCCCTTCCGTGTCTTCGCCCCCAGCGAGATCACCCTGCTCGTCCTTCGCTCCGTGCCGCCCACCGGCTCGGCGTAGGTCGTCCTGCCGGCCGGGCACGCAGCTCCGGGGTGACCGGGCGTGCCCGGAAGCGTGCGAGAGCGGCCCCACCCGGGTTCCCGGGTGGGGCCGCTCGGCCCTGTCGACACTCGACAGGTCACTCGTTCACAGCGAACTCCGCGAGGGCATCGCGGCCGGGCGCGGCTCGTCGGCCTCGTGCGCCTCGTCCGCGTCCGTTCCCGCGATCCACGCGTCGAGCTGCTCGCGCGTGGTGGCGGGGTCGGCGACCAGGGCGCCCAGGTCGTCGCCCTCCACGACGGTGGTGGCGACGGCGGGGCAGCGGCGGCAGCCGTCCACGCCGACCTGGGCCCACCACTTGCAGTGGGCCCGCAGATGACACCGCGGCACGTTCCGGTCCTCGTCGGCGGGTGTGGCCGCCACCCGCTCCACCAGGGTGCAGTCGTTGCCCCTGCGGTGCAGGCAGGCGCTGACGCAGTGCGACGCGAAACGCAGCACCCTGGTCGGCTCCACGCCCTCCGGGACGAGCGGGAGGACGTCACGGGCCGGGACGGGGTCGGCGAGGTACACGACCTCCCCGCCCTGCCCGGAACGGACTCCCAGCACGACCGCCTCCGGGGCGTCGGGCCTGCCGCTCGGACACCAGGTGCTCTCCTGCTCGGAACGGTCCGCGATGATCATCTCTCGGCCTCCTCGTCGGTCCGCAGCTGTCCGCTAGACGATCTGGCCGGCACAGGCCGGCGTGCAGGAGGCGGCCAGGCGCTCCTGCGCGACGGCCTCGCCGAGGTGCGCCCGCAGCTCGGCCGAGCTGATCCGCTGCGGCCCGGACGACGAGGACTGCGCGGACGCGGTGCCGGCGCCGCCGATGAGCAGCGCGGCGGCGGCAGCGGCGACCGCGGCCCCGCCGATGGCGGAACGACCCGAATGTGACATGTCGAAACCTCCTGGATTGTCCTGTGAAAGGGAGACGTAGGAGGACGGTAGGGCCCGCCTGCCGCGACGGGCGGCAGTCCGGGGCGGCAGCTTCGACGGCCCGCACGGGACGGTGGGACCGTGGCGGGCGGGCCCGGCACGGTCGCCAGGAACCGGCCCCGCGGACCTCGACGGCCGCTCCGCACGCGCCGCGGAGGCCGCCCCGGGCCGCGGGATCGCAGAAGCACGGGCGTGCTCATCTGGCATGATCGGAGCGGGCGCGGCAGAGCTGAGACACGAGAGGCACTGCCGTATGAGCAAGGAACAGCGCGTCGCACTGGTCACCGGGTCGTCGTCGGGCATCGGGGCCGCCGTGGCCAGGCGGCTGGCGGCCGCGGGGGTCCGCGTCGCGGTCAACTCCGCGCGCTCCGTCGAGGCCGGCGAGCAGCTGGCCGCCGAACTGCCGGGCGCTGTCTACGTCCAGGCGGACGTGTCCGACGAAGCGGATGCCCAGCGGCTCGTGCGCACCGTGGTCGACACCTACGGGCGGCTCGACATCCTGGTGAACAACGCGGGCACCACGCGCTTCATCGACCACGCCGACTTCGAGGCCGCCAGTCCTGAGGTGTGGCGCGAGATCAACGAGGTCAACGTCATCGCGGTCTGGCAGACCACGGTCGCCGCGATCCCCTTCCTGAAGGCTTCCGGAGCGGGCAGCATCGTCAACGTGTCCTCGCAGGCCGGCCTCTTCGCCAACGGCAGCTCGATCCCCTACGCCGTGAGCAAGGCGGCCCTCAACCACATGACGCGCCTGCTCGCCAAGCAGCTGGGCCCCGACGGCGTGCGGGTCAACGCGGTCGCGCCCGGCCTGATCGACACTCCTTGGTACCGAGGCCTGGAAGGCATGGACAAGGTGAGGGACGAGGTCGCGCAGCGGCTGCCGCTGCGCCGGGTCGGGACCGCCGAGGACATCGCGGAGGCCGTGTGCGACCTCGCCGACGCCTCGTACATCACGGGCGAGGTGGTTCTGGTCGACGGCGGCGGGCACCTGCTCTGACCCGGGCGGTCGGCGGGGGCCGGCAGGGGGCGACATCGGCGTGGGACAGCGGCGCTGACCCGACGTCACCTGCTCGACGGCACCTCGCCGCGTCGACAGGGCTGTCAGGAGCCGGACTTGGCGCTCCTGCCGCGCGCCGAGCGGTACGCGCCGTAGAGGACCTCGATGCCGCCGACGACCATCAGCACGACGCCGACCTTCGTGAGGGTGAAGAGGGGGATCTCGACATCCTCGGTGAACAGGCGGAGGACGAGCCCGATACCGAACAGGACGGTTCCTTCTGCGAAGTACTTGGTGGGGGATGCCATGGTGCTCGTCTCCTCGCGTCTCGGAGTCGGCCGCGCAAGCCTGTTCACTCCTCACTGTTCAGGCTAGGACGGCCCGGGACGGGGGGCCTCCGCCCGCAGGATGACTCGCGTCCCCATACTTCGTCGGACCGGCAGGTGTGACGGCTCCTCCTCTTCGCCGAGAGGAATCTGTTCGCAGGCGCACAGCGTGATCCGCTCGCCGGGGCGGGATCTACGCCGGTCCCATGGAGAATGCCGAGGTGCCCGCGACGGCCCGGTCGGCTCCGTGTCCCACCACCGACACCACGGTGGCGAGCAGGCGGCGCCGGGCGGGTGCGGCTGCCCCTCAGGGAGCGGGTACGGGGCCTCCGGGCCTGAACCGCTCGACCCCGACGATGTGCCGTACCTTGACCGGGCGCACGATCACCGCGACCCGCCGCTCCCCCGGCATGGTCCACGCGTAGTCGCCGCCCAGGTACTTGCGGGACAGCCGGTCCATCCGGTCGTGCGCCTCCGGGCCCTCGACGAAGCGGGCCACGACGCCGCTGATCTGCACTCGGTCGAAGGGATCGGCGGCGTCGGCGTGGGAGAGGTAGACGCGGGGGTCGCGGCGCAGGTTCTCCTCCTTCACCCGGCCCACCGAGGTGTTGAACGTCAGCTCCCCCTCCCCCTCCAGATCCACCCACATCGGGCTGACCTGCGGTGCCCCGTCGGCGCACACGGTCCCGACGTACCAGATGTGAGGGGCCCTCAGCCGGGCGCGGACAGCTTCGTCGAAAGTCGCGGTCATCCTGGGAGGGTACTCACCGCGATCGGGAGAGTGCGCGGGAAGCCACGGAAGCCTTGCGCTCTCCTCACGGCCTGCTGCCGTGGCCGCCCCCTTCCGCACTGCGCCCCTCGGTTCCTCGACCCCTCCGACCAGGGATTCTCGGCTGCGGTGAGCGGCCCGGTCGGGCTAGCGTGGCGGTCTCGCGGAGTACAGGGGAGGGTACGCGGTGCTGGTCATGCCCGGGCGGCGGACGTCGACGATGGAACTGCTGGCCGTCGAGGCGGCGGGCCGGGGGATGCCGGTCAGGGCGGCGGAGGAGCCCGGCCTGGCCGGTCCCGCGTACTGGTACGGGGGCCCGATCGCGGGTGCGCGACTGGCCGGCCGCCTCGGGTTCGCGCTGCTGGAGCCGTCGGACGGATGGCTCGCCGAGCTGCCGGAGGAGTTCACCGGACGCCGGGTCCGGGCGGGGACCGTCGCGGACGCGTGGGCGATCGACCGGCCGACGTTCGTCAAGCCGCCCCGTGAGAAGTCCTTTCCCGCCGAGGTCTACGACGACGGCTCCCGGCTGCCCGGCACGCTGGACCCGGCGGCGCCGGTGCTGCTCTCCGACGTGGTGACCTTCGCGGCCGAGTACCGGCTGTTCCTGCTGGACGGCCGGATCGTCACGGCGAGCCGGTACGCGGTGTTCGGCCGCCTCGACCCCCGCCCGCTCGGCGCCGATCGCGCGGACCGGGTCGTCGCCGCGCAGATCTCGGAGTTCGTCGACGGGCTCACCGCCGAAGCCGGGAGCACGCTGCCGAGTGCGGTCGTCGTGGACGTCGGGCAACTGCTGGACCCCTATCGCCCGGGCCACCGCTGGGCCGTGGTGGAGGCCAACATGGCGTGGTTCTCGCACGCCTACGCGGCCGACCCGGCGCGAGTGCTGGACGTGGTCCTGCGGGCGGCGGGACCGCGCGAGCACGTGCGACCAGGTGACAGGGCGTTCGAACGACGCTGACCCGCGCCGCCCGGCCCGCGCCGCGTCCCGCCCACCCCGCCGCAGGCCCGGCGTGCCCCGCCGGGCCGCCTCGCGGCCTTGGTCCCGGCTCTCCGAAAACCTGTGGTGCTCGCGCCAAGAGTCATGATGGGCTGCGACTCGCGAAAGATCCGGCAAATCGTCCGCCGTACGGCAATGGAGAGACATGGGACTGCGCGTCCTCATCCACAGGGCCCGCAAGGGAGCCGAAGAGTTCCGGGTCATCCGCCCCGCCGAGCCGCCGGCCCGTGCGGTGCTCCTCGACCACGACCGGTACCTGGGCGCCTACGTCGACGAGCACGCCGCCCGGAGCATCGCCGAGCTCTGGCTGCTCGCCGCCCGGTCACCCCGCTCGCTGATCCACGTGCCCCTGCGGGCCAGCGCCCTGTCGGCCCGCGCGGTGCCGGATGGATTCGGGGCGCCGCTCGACCTCGTACTCCTGCACCATTCCCTCCAGTTCGCGGCTTCGGACTGGAAGCAGGTGCGTCGCCGTCTCGGCCCGGGCCGCCCTCAGACCGTGAGCCTGCGCGAGGCGGAGGCGGACGCTCCCGCCGTCGACCACGGGGCCCGTCACCACCGGGAGAACCGCGACCTGTTCCACGAGCACCTTCACGCGGAGACGCTGTTCATGACCGGCAGCGCGAAGGTCTTCCGGGAAACCGCGCGGCACTTCCTCGACGTGTCCCGGAACGGCCCCCCGCACACCCCCGACCGCCACCGGAACACGCACTACTGCTCGCAGCTGTACGCGGACGCCGGCATCCTCGGAAACGCGCGCGAACTGCACATCGAGTACTGCGACCAGTGGGACGCCTCGGCCTGACCGGGCTCCCGAAGGGCCCGCACGCGGGGCCCGTCAACCGACACCCGGACCGTCCCCGGGGAGAGGACTCAGGAGCCCACTGGTCCACCAGAACAGCGTCGCTCCCACTGCCAGCAGGACGCCGGCCCCCGCCAGGAGCCTGGCGGTCTTCGGGTGTCGTCCCGGGTCCGAGAACGCCGAGAGGATCAGGAGCGGGGCCGACGGGGCGAAGACGAGCATCCCGACCCAGGAGCCGCACAGCGACCACGGCAGCAGCACCGCCGCGACGATCCCGGCGGCCGGTCCGAAGGCGGCGGGCCGGGCGCAGAGGACCAGCGGTACGGCGGTCAGTGCCGCGGTCACGACGACGAAGGGGAACACGAAGAAAGGTGACCCCGAGGCGACGACCGGTATCAGCGGGACGACCACGGCGCACGCGGCCAGGCCGAACTGCCACGGATGGACAAGATCTCGCGCGGTGAACCGCATGGTCGCCCCCACAACTCGACACTTTGAACACGTTCAAGATATCCCATCCGGTGACGGCCCGGGCCGCCGGCCGCGACCGCCCGGCCGGGGCGCCGCGCGACGCCGCTGCGGGACCGCGGGGGCGGGGAGGCCGGCGGACTCCGGACCGGTGTGGCGGGCGTGTGCGAGGACCTCCCGGACAGCCGCCCGCAGGTCGGGCAGGCCGGTGGCCACGCGGTCGTCGGCGAAGATCCGGCCCGGGCGGGAGCGGGCGTAAGCACACCAGGAACCGTCGTCCTCCCGGATCGCCCGGCCGATCGGGAAGCCACCGGGAAACCCGTCGTCCAGGCAGACGTACACCACACCGCCCCGCCCGGCGGGACGGTCCGGGACCAGCAGGATCCCGCCCTGGTCCGACGGCGGTACCGGCGGCGTCGATTCGGCAGCCATGTCTCTGTCCCTCCAACTCGGCACCTCGACGGACGGACGGCCCGAACGGTGTCCGGGCACACCGCCCGCCGTCCGTGCCCGGAACGGCGTTCCCGGATGGCCGGGACTCGGCGGGGCACTTGCGCGAGCGTCGCGGAAGCCGCTGCAATGCCGATGAAATTCCGATGACGGGAAGCGGAGGCGACACGTGGGGGCGCAACAGCCGCGACCGTTCCGGCTCGTGCTGCTCGGGCCGGTACGGCTCTGGCACGAGGACGTCCGGCTGCCGCTCGGGCCGGTCCGCCGGCAGGCGGTGCTGGTCGCGCTCGCGCTGCGCCCCGGCGCCCTGGTCACCCCGGAGCAACTGCTCGATTCGGTCTGGGGCGACGATCCTCCGAAGAGCGGCCGGAGCGTCCTGCCCAGCTATGTGTACGCGCTGCGCCAGGATCTGGAGCTCGCGGGCGGCGAACCGGGGAAGTCGCTGATCCTCGGGGAACGGGGCGGATACCGCCTGTCCTCCGACCGTTTCACACTCGATCTGACGGATCTCGCCGAACGCGCCGACACCGCCCGGCGGGCGAGGACGGCCGGCGACCCGGCCGGTGCCGCCGAGCAACTGGCGCGCGCACTGGCGCTGTTCGACGGCGAGCCACTGGCCGGGCTGCCCGGGCCGTTCGCCCGGCAGGAGCGCGAACGGATGCTGAACCGGCGGCGCGAGGCCCGCGTACAGCGACTGGAGTGCCTGGTCGACCTGGGCAGGTACGGCGAGGTCCTCGACGATCTCGCCGAACTGTGCGCGACCGGCCCTTACGACGAGCCGCTCGCGGCGCTGCGGATGCGGGCTCTGTACGGCAGCGGCCGCCAGGGCGAGGCCCTCACCGTCTTCGCGGACCTGAGCCGACTCCTGCGCACCGAACTGGGCGCCAGCCCCGGGGACGGGCTCAGCCGGGTGCACGAGGCGATCCTGCGCGGGGATGCGACGGCCCTGCGCGGGGAAGCGCCAGTCCTGCGCGGGAATGCGACGGCCCTGCCCTGCTCGCCGGCGCCCGCCCGCCGCGTCGTCAACGAGCTGCCCGGCGACGCGGGCCGCCTGATCGGGCGGGAGGCCGAACTCGCAAGGCTGACGGGGGCCGCGACCCCCGGGGCCGTGACCGTCCGCACCGTCGACGGACCCGCGGGCGTGGGCAAGTCGGCACTCGTCGTACGCGCGGCCCGCGAGCTGGGCGGCGGGTTTCCGGACGGTTGCCTGTTCGTGGATCTACGGGCCCACAGCGCTCAGGGACGGCAGACGCCCGTGCGGGCCCTGCAACGGCTGCTGCGCGCGCTGAGCACCGAGACAGGTGAACTCCCCGGCGAACTGGACGAGCTGGTCTCCGTCTGGCGGACGGCCACCAGCGGGCTGCGGCTGCTGATGGTCGTGGACGACGCTCTGGACGCCGATCAGGTACGGCCACTGTTGCCCGCGGGCTCGGGCAGCCGGGTCCTGGTGGCGGGCCGCCGCCGCCTCGCGGGGCTGGACGCGGATCTGCGGGTCACCCTGGAACCGCTGGAGGCGGACGACTCGGTGTCGATGCTCGCCGACATCATCGGGGCACAGCGGTCGCGCCAGGAGCCCGAGGCGATCCGGCGGCTGGCCTCGCTGTGCGACGGACTCCCGCTCGCCCTCCGCCTGGCCGGTTCACGGCTGCAGAACCGGGCCGGCTGGACCGTGGAGCATCTGGTGGGGCGGATGACGGGCGACGACCGGCTGGGGCAGCTGAGCGCCGGGGACCGCAGCGTGGAGGCGGCGTTCCAGATGTCCTACGACCATCTGCCGCCCGGACAACGGCGCGCCTTCCGGGCCCTGGGGGCGACCCCCACCGTGGAGTTCGACGTGCTGACACCGGCGGCCATGCTGGGCCTTCCCGGCGCGGCGACCGAGGTGTTGCTGGAGGAACTCGTCGACACCAGCCTGGTCCAGCAGCCCCGGCCCGGCCGCTACCGACTGCACGACCTCGTCCGGGCCCATGCGCGGCGGCTCGCGACGGGGAACCCCGGCGAGACCACGGACGCCCGCGCCGCGCTCCGGCTCCATCTGGACGCCGCCCGGATGGCCAGCGACTGGGGTGTCGACGGCTTCCCGACCGGTCCTCCGCCCCCGGCGGGTCCGTTCGCGGGGTGGCAGGAGGCCCAGGCCTGGCTGGACACGGCAGGGAGCGAACTGGCCGACGTCGTCGGCCACGCCGCGAGCCTGGGGGACGCCGATCACGCCTGCTGGCTGGCCGAGGCCCAGACCGACTACTTCGTCCGGCAGGGCCGCTACCACGAGGCCGAGACGGCCTTGGAGACCGCCCTGGCCCACGTGGACGGGGCGACGGACGCGCGGATGCGGCCCGCCCTGTGGAACTGCCTCGGCTACACGGCGATCCACCAGCGCCGGTACGAGCGGGCCCGCACCTGCCTGGAACAGGCCCTGAAACTCCTCGCGGACCGTCCCGACACCCATGAGCAGAGCCGGACCCGTACCGCCATGGGTGCGAGGGCCCTGAGCCTGGGCGACGCGGGATCCGCCATCCGTCACACGGAGGAAGGCCTCGCCCTCGCCAGACGCGTCGGCAGCGACTGGGTCGCGGCGACCGCCCTGGTCGTCCAGGGACTGTCGTACCACTTCGACCGCCAGAACGAGCGGGCACTGGCCTGCTTCAGCGACGCCCTCGCCCACGCGGAGGCCATCGGCCGCCCCCGCATGCTGGGCCGGGCGCTGAGCTGCGCCGCCGACGCCCACCTCCGGCTCGGGCAGTTCGCACAGGCCAAGCACCACCTGCGGGCGGCGGTCGTCCTGGTCGACCAGGTCAGCGACTTCTTCCTCTGTGCCCGCAGCCTGACCCGGCTGGGTACGGCGGAGCAGGCCGACGGCGACCCGGAGGCCGCGGTCGCCCTGCACCATCAGGCGCTGCGACGGCACGCCTCGCTCTCCCGCCTCACCGAACCCAGTTACGACTGGCTGGAGATGGACATCCGCACCCGGCTCGGCCACGCCTATCTGGCGACGGGGCGCTGGCGTCAGGCCGAACGCGAGTTCCAGACCGTGCAGGACACGCACACCCGCTCCAGAGCCGGCCGCTGACGGCCGCCGGCGGCGGCACCGGACCTCGCGGGCCTCCCGGGTCGCCGGGCCGGGCCGCCAGGCCCCGTACGTACGGCCGGGGGGTCGGCCCGCGCGATCCGGGGACGGTCAGACGGCGACGAGTTCGTCGGAGAGGAACTCGTCCACGAACTTCTCCGCCCGACGGTCGAAGTCGGCGTACTGCGCCTCCCGTTCGGCACCGGCGGCCGCATCGCCGACCAGCAGGTTGCCCTCGGCGTCGATGCGCTGCGGCCGCTCCTCCGCGTTCAGGAGGAGGCCCACGGTGGAGCGGGAGAAGCCGCAGTAGTAGGCGATGCCGTCGCTCAGGTTGGCCTCCAGGGCGGCGTGCATGGACTCCGCGAGGGGGTCGTCGGCGGTGGCGCCGGCCAGGGCCAGCCACAGCATGCGCTTGCCCGCCAGACGGGGCTTGCTGCGACCGTAGGCGAAGCCGTAGTTCCACACCCGGTCGATCCATCCCTTGAGGACGGCGGGCACGCTCTGCCAGTACACCGGGAAGACGGCGACGACGACGTCCGCGTCGAGGATCCGCCGCATGTGGGCGTGCGTCTCCTCCGAGTACGGCTTCTCCCGGTTGCCCCAGTCCGGCTGGTCCTCCACGTTCATCCGCGGGTCGAAGCCCTCGGCGTGCAGGTCGAGCAGGTCGACGCGGTACCCGGCCGCCTCCAGCCGGGCGGCCGCGCGGCGGGCGGTGTGGGCGGTGAGGGAATCGCTGCGGTGGTGCGCGACGACGACGAGGGCCGTCCTGGTGTCACTGCTGGGCTGCGGCACGGTGTCTCCCGAGGGCTCGATCGGTGCAGTGGGTCCAGTACAACGGCGGCGCCGTAGATGATCCATGGGAGAAAATCTCCGCAACATAGGAGATCGTCTACGCTGGCGCCATGGATCCTCTGAGCTCGCTCCTGAGCGGCATCCGGGCCGAGGGCTCGGTCGTCAGCCATGCCGTCCTGAAAGCGCCGTGGAGCATCACCTTCGCCGACGCCGCTCCCCTCACCATGATCAGCGTGCTGCGCGGCGGCGGCACGCTGCTGCTGTCCGACGGGACCCGGCGGGCGATCGGCGCGGGCGACACGGCCATCGTCCGAGGCCCCGCGCGGTTCCGTCTGGCGGACGAGCCGGCCACCGTCCAACGTCCCCACACCGCTTACGAGATCCACTGCTTCACCGGCGACGCCGCGTGCGCGGACCAGGAACTCGACGGCATCCACTGGGGCGACAGCCCGGAGGGCGCGACCGCGCTGATCGTGGGCGCCTACCGCGCGTCGGGGCACCGCCACGAACGGCTCCTGCGCGCTCTGCCGCCCGTCCTGGTCGTCGCCGAGGACGCCGAGGTCTGCGCCTGGCTGGAGGACTCCGCCGCCGACGCGGCCCGGCTCTCCGCCGGCTCCCAGGCGATGATGGACCGGCTCCTCGACTGGGCCCTCGTCTGCACACTGCGCACCTGGTTCGACCGGGCGCGCGACGACGCGCCCGGCTGGTACCGCGGCCTCTCCGACCCGGTCCTCTCCCCCGCCCTGCACGCCTTCCACAGACGCCCGGCCGAGAGCTGGACGGTCGCGTCACTGGCCGCCCAGTCCGGCGTCTCCCGGGCGCTGTTCGCCCGGCGCTTCACCGAGCTGATGGGCCGTCCACCCCTGGCTTACCTCACCGAGTGCCGCATGGACGACGCCGCCGCCCTCCTGGCCGACACCGACCTCAGCATCGCCAGGATCGCCAGGACCGTGGGCTACGCCGACGCCTTCGGCTTCAGCGCCGCCTTCAAACGCCACAAGGGCCTCAGCCCCAGCACGTTCCGCACCACGGCGGCGTGAGTCACGACCCCGCCGACCGCGCGCGGCACGGTGGTGCCGTTCAACGCGCCGTCGCCTCCTCCCGGCGCCATCAGGCGGGGCGTTGCCTGATCCTGGCGAGGAGGTCGGCGAGGCGCTGCTGCTCTCCGTCCGAGGCGATCCGCGGGCGCTGCGGGGTGGCGTAGGGGCGGGTGCGGGCGGCCGCGCGGTCCCGGCGCGCGTCGACCGCCGCGCCGATGATCCAGGAGCCCGCGACCGGCACGCGGACCGGGGACGAGGAGACGGGCAGGGCCGAAGACGGAGCGGCCGACAGAACGGACGGGGCCGTCCGCACCGGGGCCGACAGGGCGGGTGGGGCCATGGGCGTCGAGGCCGAGGCACGCGCGGCGGCCGGCAGGAGAGGCGGCAGCGGGGTGTGGGGGAGCTGGACGACGTAGGTCAGTCCGGAGCCTCGGGGGTGGTGCCGAACGGCGAGGTCTCCGCCGTGCGCGTCGACGATCCCGCGCGCGATGAGGACGTGCGTGGGGTCGTTGACGGCGCGAGGGCCGCTGATCTCGATGCGCAGGTGGTCGGCGCGGGGTGAAGCCGTGATGACGACGGTGGTGTCCGTCCGGGGAGAGGGCTGGGACCGCGGGCGGACCGTGCCCGTGGACGTGACCCCGGACGCGTCGGCGATCAGGTGGGCCAGGGCGGTCGACGCGCGATCGGGGTCGAGCGTGACGACCACGGGTGGGGCGTGCACGGCGAACTGCCTGCGGTGCAGGCCGGTGAGGGCCGTGGCCTTGTCGATCCCGGCGGACATGACGGTGCCCAGGGTGGTGGGGTGCCGGGTGACGGCGGCCGGATCGCCGGGCCGCGCCAGGGGTTCGACGGTGCCTTGCGCGAGCGGGTCCGGGCCTGCGGACCGGGGCTCGGGGAGTACGGCGGTCAACTCGGCGTACCGGGCCGCGAGGGCCGCGTACCGCCGCGCGTGTTCGGCGAGCTCGGCCTCGTACCGGGCGACCAGTTCCTCGTGCGGCCTACGGTCGGTGAAGGTCATCACGGCGCCGACGAGCCGGTCGCCGTCCCGCACCGGAGCGGTCGTCAGGTCGACCGGTACGCGGGCGCCGGCCTTCGACCACAGCACCTGGCCGCGCACCCGGTGCTTGCGGCCGGACTTGAGCGTGTCGGCGAGCGGGGACTCCTCGTACGGGAACGGCGTGCCGTCGGCGCGACGCGCGAGAACCAGGGGATGCAGTGCGGCACCGTCGAGCTCCTCGGTGCGGTAGCCGAGGATCTGAGCGAAGGCGGGGTTCACGAGGACGACCCGGCCGTCGGTGTCCGTCCCCACCACGCCCTCGGAGGCGGCCCGCAGGATCATCTCGGTCTGCCGCCGCGAGCGGGCCAGCTCCGCCTCGGTGTCGAGGGTGCCGGTCAGATCGCGGACGACGAGTATCAGCAGCTCGTCGCCGCTGTGGCCGCTGTGCGAGTCGTACGATTCCCGCCCGTCCTCCAGGCCGGCGCTCGTCACCTCGACCGGGAACTCGCCGCCGTCGGTCCGGCGGGCGATCATCCGCATCGGCTTGGTGCGGCCCCGCTCGTCGTCCGGGTCCGGCAGACGCATGGAGCCGGGGATCAGGCGCGAGTCGAACATCGGCAGCAGATCGAGCAGGCCGCGCCCGACCAGCGCGGTGCCCGGGGACTCGAACATGCCGAGCGCGATGGTGTTGGCGTTGACGACCGTGCCGTCGCGGTTGACGAGCACGAGACCGTCGGGCAGGGCGTCGAGTACGGCCGCGAGGCGAGCGGCGCCTCGGGAGAGGGGAAGGACCATGGCGACGTTTCCTTTCCGGGCTTGGGTCAAGGTCACCGGTGGGGACCGGAGGGGGTGTGCCGCACCGGGCGGAGGGGCCGCCCGGCTCCACCCGGTGCGGAGGACGGGGCCGGACCGGTGCGTCGGACGCCGGGAACCGGTGCGGTGAGCGGCGGCCCGTGGGACATGGGATCGGGTGGTGGAAACCTAACCACCTGGTGATGGCATATGTGAGGACCAAGACTGCCGAAAGGCACTTCTTAAGGATTCCTTCATGCCATGATCAGGCAGGGCTGAGACACATCCCTGGTCAGGTGGGCAACCGCTCGGTGAGGGCCGGCACGGAGCCGGACGAGCGGTGTCGCCCCGTCGGCCGGAGGGCCGCCGAGGAGGTGTCGCCCGGGGCGGCGTCCGCCGCGGCCTCGTCCTGGAGGGCCGAGGGCAGTTCGAGAACATAGGTGCTGCCGCTGACACCGGCCGCCCGGTGGGTGCGCAGCGTGCCTCCGTGGGCCGCGGCGATGCCCTGCACGACGTCGAAGTGCTCCCGCGCACCCCCGCCGCAGGGGCCGCGCACCTCGATGCGCAGCAGACCGTGCTGATGGAGGGCCGCGACGAACACGTGGTGCGGCCCGGAGTCGGCCTGCTCGTCGCCGGCGTGGACGACATCCGCGATGAGCCGTGCGACGGCGGTCGAGATGTCGTCGGGATCCACGTGGACGGCGAACCTCGGGGCGTGGACGGAGAACTGCACCCGGCTCGGACTCGTGAAGGACGTCGCGGCCCGCACCCCCGCCTGCACCACGTCGTCGACGAGCACGGTGCGCCGCCGCGGTCCCGTCGGCGCGCTGTCCTGGGGATACCACCCGGCACGGTCGGTCACGAGGGCCATGACCGTACGCAGGTCGGCCGCCAGGGCCTCCAGGCTGGTGGTGGCCTCGGGCCACAGGGGGCGTGAGCTGTCGTCGGCGAGCCGCGTCAGCTGGGCGTGGAGGTGGTGCAGCGCACCCGTCAGCGGGCCGGAGAGGAAGTCGGCGAGCTCGCGGGTGTGTTCGACGGCCCGGTCGGTCAGTTGTCGCTGCTGTTCGAGTTCGGTCCGGTGTTCCCTCAGGCCGCGGTTCCGCGCGGCGACGTACTCGTCGGCCATCCGCTGGTACGGGCGACGGTCGCTGAGCGCGACGACCGTGCCGACCGTCCTGCCGTCGTCCATGACGGGGCGGACGGTGATGTCGGCGGTGAGGCGGGCGCCGTCGGCGGGCTCCAGTTCCAGGCCGGTGAGCCGGCTGGGGTGTCCGGTTCTGAGGGCCTGGGCCAGAGGTGCGTGCTCGGCGTTCACGGGGTCGCCTGTGGGCCCGACCGGGACCAGGCGGGAGAGCAGTTCGCAACCGCCGAGGTCCGAGGCCCGGCCCCCGAGCAGGCGGGCCGCGGCCGGGTTGACCAGGTCGATCCGGCCCTCGGCGTCGATGCCGATGAGCGCATCGCCGGTGGTCCGCAGGACCGCTTCCGCCTGGAGCAGGGAGCGAAGGAGGACGGCCCGCGCCTCCTCGGCCTCCGTGACGTCGCGGAGCGAGACGACGAGAGAGGACTCTTGGGGGAGGGCGTCGTGCGGGGTGCGGCGGTCCACCCGTACCGTGCTGATCTCGGCGGGGAAGGTTCCGCCTTCGGAGGTCCTGGCCGTGGTGCGGAGCCGGCGCGCGGGAATGCCGCCCGGTCGTCCGGTGTCTTCGGACCCGCGCATGAGGTTCCAGTCGAAGGACGGCAGGAAGTCCAGGACTCCGCGCCCCTCGACCGTCCACCGGTCGTAGCCGAAGAGGGCCGCCGCGGCCGCGTTGGCCCTGACCACGGTGCCGTTGTCGTCGATGACCAGGACGGCGTCGGGGACGAAGTCCACCACGGCGTGGTGAAGGGCTGCGAAGCCCGTCGCCGCGCCGGAGGAAAACACCGCTGGGCTGCTGTCGAAGTTCACCGCTGTTCTCTTCCCGCCTTTCGCGCCGGCTGTGGAATCCCGCTTCTCCGGCAGGAAGGATGGAGGGGGAGTCTTCTGCCCCCGTACCCGGTGGCCGCGCCGCCTTTCCGGCGGCCTGCCGCTTACCGCCTCGACTTCAGGGGGCCGCTTTCGGGCACCTCCGCACCGCCGGTCGTATGGTCTGTGCCGCCGTCACATGGAAGCACGAGGAGATCCGCTCCAGGTGCCGGGAAACATGGGCTTAGGACTTCTTTAAGGAAGAAGCGCTGTGGCACCAGAGGTGCGGTGTCATGTGCGGTTTCCGAGACACATATGTCAGGTAGAGTCCGCCGGGATCTCGCGAGTTCCGACCCACACCTCTCATGAACGCCCAGGGGAAATTCATGCATGGCACGATCGACGGATTCAGTTATGGGCTGATCACCCCGCTGGCGGGCTACATCATGGCCTGCCTCGGTTCCGCGCTGGGACTCCGATGCACGGTCCGGTCGGTACGGAGCGGACGGAGGATGCCCGGCTGGCTCTTTCTGGGCGCCGTCTCCATCGCGTGCGGGATCTGGACCATGCACTTCATCGGAATGCTCGGATTCACGGTGCGGGAGACCGGAATCGACTACGACGGACCGCTGACGCTGGCGAGCCTGTTGTTCGCGGTGGTCTCCGTCGGCGTAGGAGTCGGAGCAGTCGCCTACCGCGGTACCCGTCCTCCCGTGCTGCTGACCGCCGGCCTCTTCACCGGTCTGGGCGTGGCCGGGATGCACTACACCGGCATGGCCGCCATACGGATGGGCGGCAGCCTCGACTACGACCTGCCGACGGTTGCCGCTTCGGTGACGATCGCGGTGGTGGCGGCGACGGCGGCCCTCTGGGCCGCCGTCTCTGTGCGGGGCCTGTCGGCGGCGATCGGCGCGAGCCTGGTCATGGGGATGGCGGTGACCGGCATGCACTACACGGGCATGGCCGCGCTGTCGGTACGGCTCCACGCCCATGTGCCCGAGACCGCGGGGGCCGGATCGCCCATCGCCGTCGTCCTGCCGATGCTGGTGGCGCCCCTGGTGTTCCTCATCGTGGCCGGAACGATCGTCGTGTTCGACCCTCTGCTGATCCTGGGGGACGACGAGGCGGACATCGACCGACGCCCGCGGAGCGCCGCCCTCCGCTGACCCCTGACGCGCGGCGGCCCTCCCCGTCGCGCGACGATGCCCGTTCCCCGGTGGCGGCCCCGGCGGAGCGGGCATCGTTGTTTATCCCACAATTTCTTAGACGCAAATTGGTCACCTGACCAATAAATCGTCGCCGGCGCCCCTCCCCCGGCATGCCCCGCACCAAAACCCAGGACGGAAGGCCCATGCCTTAGAGTGGTCGTCGGCCGAAGCCGTCAGGCATGTGTCACGTCCCGCCCGGTGCGCTCGGAAACAGCACCCTCACGTGACACCCTCGACGCGTCCGACCACATGCGACGAAGAGGGAGTCATGCCGGGAGAAACGGAACTCACGACCGCTTACAACAGCAAGGTCGCCGGAGATCTCGAACGCAATGTGGCGGAGCAGGAGCGCATCCGGGGCGAGGTCGCTCGCCTCACGGCCGAACTGGACGAGCTGATGCACGATCACGGCGTGCTGCTCAATCTCCAGAAAGCACTCCAGGCCGGCGCCGCGGAATCAGACCGCACGGTTCCCCGGCAGAAGAGCGGAAAGACCGGAAGGGCCGGAAAGGGTGGCCGGGGCGGCCGCCATTCCGGCGCCGGAAAGGCCACACTCGTCGACCTGATCCGCGATCACCTCGCGGCGAGCGATGCCCCTTGTTCCGCTTCCGAGGTGACGACCGCGCTCAGCGAACAGCATCGGGACCGCCACATCCAGACCACGGTCGTACGCACGTCTCTGGAGAATCTCGTCGCCAAGGGTCGCGCCCGCCGCACCAAGCAGGGTTCCTCCGTCTTCTACACCGCGGTCGATCCCGCGCCGTAGCCGGCCGGGAGTTCCGTGCGGTCGCGGGGCGCCGCCGGTGGTTCATGCCATCTTAGGATCCAGGGTCGCCGTGGGGAGTTAACGCGACCTTGCCGATGCCTTAAAGATCTTTAATCGGTCGACCGACCGAGGGCACCCTTCTTCTTCCCCCTCGCCTTCTGACGTCGCCTTCTGGCTCCGTCACCCGACCGTACCCGACCGCTTCCGATCGCGTCCGACAGAATATGCCATGTTCTGTCAAGGAAGAGTCAGCACCCCCACACACTCGAAGACATATGTCTCGCGTACCGTGCCCCGCATGGCAAAGGTGCTTCTCGTCCTGGACGACCCCTCCGTTCGCTCCGCCCTCCGTATGTGCCTCTCGGAGGCCTCGTACACCGTGCGGGAGTGCGGTACGGCTCTGGGCGCGCTGCGCGCCGTGCTGGACGAGCCGTCCGACGTGATGGTGCTCGGCCTCGGCCTGCCCGACATCGAGGGCCTGGAGATGCTGAAGATGCTGCGTACCGTCTCCGACATCCCCGTCGTCGCCGTCGCGGACCGACAGGACGAGCGTGAGCTCGTCCGGGCGCTGGGCAGCGGCGCCGACGACTTCCTGGCCGGGCCGTTCTCCGGCGCCCACCTCGTGGCCAGGTTGACCGCGGTGCTGCGGCGAGCGGCGACGGGAGTCGTGCCCGCGGACGTCGCCCGGGTGGGCGGGCTGGTCGTCGACTCGAAGCGGCGCGAGGCGTTTCTCGACGGTGTCCCCCTCGACCTGAACCGCAAGGAGTTCGACCTCCTCGAGTTCCTCGCGTGGCGGCCCGGTGTCGTGGTGCCGCGCGGCGAACTCTTCAAGCGCGTGTGGCTGCGGACGTACCGCGGCGAGCGCACCGTGGACGTGCACCTCTCGTGGCTCCGGCGGAAGCTCGGCGAATCGGCCGCCCAGCCCCGCTACCTGCACACGGTCCGGCACGTCGGCATCAAGCTGGAGGCCCCGCAGCCCGCGCGCCGAAGGCCCGTCAGCCAGTGAGCACGCCCGGCTTTCCCTTGCCGCGCGGGCGTTCCTCGACCAGCTTTCCCCAGACGATCATGCGGTAGGTGCTGGTGAACTCGGGGGTGCAGGTGGTCAGGGTGATGTACCGGCCGG
>NZ_JBIBWV010000024.1:0-120795 GCF_043081625.1 Streptomyces sp. NPDC014861 | reverse complement strand
CCGGGGGGCCCGGTCTCGCCGGGGCGGGGGGCGGGGGGGGGCCCCCGGCCCCCCCCCCCCCCCCCGCGGGGGGGGGCCCCCCCCCCCGGGCGGGCGGGGGGGGGGGGGGGGCCCCCCCCCCCCCCCCCGCCGCTGTTCGCTGTGCTCAGTTGGTGCCGATCTTCGCCAGCAGGTCGACGATCCGGGCCTGCACCTCGGCGCTGTTGGAGCGCTCGGCCAGGAAGAGGACCGTCTCGCCGGACGACAGCTCCGGCAGTCGCTCGCCGTCGAGGTCGGCCGAGGTGTAGACGACCAGCGGGGTGCGGTTGAGCTGCCCGTTCGCCCGCAGCCAGTCGATGATCCCGGCCCGCCGGCGGCGCACCTGCATGAGGTCCATGACCACCAGGTTCGGCCGGATCTCGCCGGCCAGCGCCACCGCCTCACTGTCCGTGGCCGCCCGCACCACCTGCATCCCGCGCCGCTCCAGGGTCGCGGCGAGGGCGTCGGCGATGTGCTCGTTCTCCTCGATGACCAGCACCCGGGAGGGGTGCTGCTCGCTGTCGCGGGGCGCGAGCGCCTTGAGCAGGACGGCGGGATCGGCGCCGTACGCCTCCTCCCGGCCCGCCTGCCCGAGTCCGGCCGCGAGCAGCACCGGCACCTCGGCGGCGACGGCGGCCTGACGCAGCGACTGGAGCGCGGTCCTGGTGATGGGCCCGGTCAGCGGGTCGACGAAGAGCGCGGCCGGGAAGGCGGCGATCTGCGCGTCGACCTCCTCGCGGGAGTGCACGATCACCGGCCGGTAGCCGCGGTCGCTCAGCGCCTGCTGGGTGGCGACGTCCGGCGCGGGCCAGACGAGCAGCCGGCGCGGGTTGTCGAGCGGCTCCGGGGGCAGTTCGTCGTCGACGGGGAGCGGGGCGGGCCGGTTGACGACCTCGACCGCGCCGCCGGGACCGTCGAGCGGCTCGGGTCCCTCGGCGGATCCCTCGGCGGGCGCTCCTATCGCGTACGCCCGCCCACGCCCCTCTGATCCGGCGGGCGCCGCCGGCACGGGCACGGGTACGGGCGGGGACGCCGGTACGGGCGCGGAGGCGGGCGCGGCCGGAGCCGGCGGATCGACCTCCGGCGGGGTCGCGAGCTTGCGGCGCCGGCCCGAACCGCCGGACGGCGCGGCGACGGGAGTCCCGGCCTGCGCCGGCGGCGCGAAGGGCACCCCCTGGCCGAGCGTCCGCACGCTGAACGCCCGTCCCTGCGTGGAGTCGTTCGGCACCGGGGCCGACACCGGAGGAGGAGTCGGGCCCGCCGTCGAGGCCGGAGCCGGAGCGGGAGCCGGAGCCGGAGCCGGAGTCGGAGCGGGAATCGGCATCGGCAGCTCGGGCGGCAGCGGTACGGAGCCGGTGCCGTTGCCGGTCCCCGTGCCGTGCGCGGGCGTGTCCGCCGGGGCGGCGGGAGCCGAGGGCGCGGGCGGTACGACCACAGGCGCGGCGACCGGCGCGAGGCCGCCGGCCGGGACCGGGGTGGCCGGCAGCGGATGCGGCTGCGGCGGGGTGTGCCCGGTGCCGGTGCCGGTGCCGGTGCCGGTGGCCGCGTCGCGCGCCGCCGCGTCCCGTACCGCCGCGTGCCCGCCCTCGCCCCGTACGGCCTCCGGTTCCTGCTCCTGCTCATGCTCCGGGGCCTCGCGGTCGGCGTCGGCCGGCGGCAGCGCGAACGGCGTGCGCGGTCCGGCCTCGGCCGCGGCGGCCCGCTCCTGCGCGGCGGCGAGCGCACGCCGCCGGCGGCCGGTCGGCCGTTCGCCGCCGGCCTCGCCGTGCACGGCGACCGTCCCCTGCGGCGCGGGCGGCAGGGCCGGCGCGCCGGCCGGCTCGACGGGGACGCCCTGCGGTGGCACGGCGGTACCGAGAGCGGGCCGCTCCTGGGCACCCTCGGCGGCGGTCACCACGGCGCCCTCCGCGGGACGCCCCCGTCGGCGGCCGGTCGGCTCGACACCGGCGGACTGCTGGGCGGGGATGAGTTCGGCGGGAGCGGCGACCTCCTCCGTACGGGCGCGGCGGCGCCCGCCGCCGGCGGCCGGCACGGCCACCGCCCCGGCACCGCCCTCGGGCGAGATCGGGCTCTCCAGGAAGGCGTCGGTGGAACCACGGCGGGCCCGGCGCCGCCCGGAACCGCCCGAGGTCCCGCCGTCCGAGGCATCGGGGTTCTCCCCGGGCCCGGAGCCATGCGGGAGACCGGATGCCGGTACGGGCGGCTCAGAAGTCTGCGGGAGACCGGACGCGGGCACTGGCCCGGAGGCCTGCGGGAGACCGGAGGCCGTTACGGGCCCGGAGGCCTGCGGGAGACCGGAAGCGGGCACGGGCCCGGAGGCCTGCGCGGGCAGCGCGGGAACGCCCCCGACCGGCGCGCCCGGTCCTCCCGACGCACTCGACCGACTCGGCCCAACCGGTGCCCCCGAGGTGCCCGGCCCACCCGGCCCAACCGGCCCAACCGGCGTCCCAGGTGCGCCCGAAGTGCCCGGCGCGCCCGGTGTCCCAGGTGCGCCCGACGTCCCCGGCCCGCCCGGAGGAGCGCTCAGGGCCTTCGGGGACTCCAGGGCCCTGGCGCCCCGCGCGCCCCCCGGCTGGTCGGCCACGGGCTTCGGCTCGGCTGCGGGAACGGTTCCCCGTCCCGCGCCGATCGGCACCTCCAGGACGTACGCGCCGCCGCTCGTCCCCGGCACCTCGTGGGTCTGCACGACACCGCCGTGCGCCGCCACGATGCCGCGCACGATGGGCCCGTGGACCGGGTCGCCGCCCGCGTACGGGCCGCGGACCTCGATGCGGACGACCTCGCCGCGCTGAGCCGCCGCGACCACGATCGTCGAGTCGGCGGGGGCGCCCTGCGCCGAGGCGCGGGTCTTGCCGGTGGCGTCCACCCCGGCCACGTCGGCGACGAGGTGGGCCAGCGCGGTCCTCAGCCGGGCCGCGTCGACCTCGGCCTCGATCGGCGGCGCGTGTACCGCGAACTGCGCCCGGCCCGGGCCGATCAGCTCCACGGCCGCGTCGATGCCGCCGGTCACGATCTCGTCGAGCAGTACGACCTTCCGGTCGAGCTCCTCCTCGCCGGCGTCCAGACGCTGGTAGCCCAGGACGTTGTCGACGAGGGCGGTCATCCGGGCGTACCCGGCGACCAGGTGGTGCAGCACCTGGTTGGCCTCGGGCCACAGCTGCACGCCGTCGTCGGCCGCCAGCGAACCCAGCTCGCCGCGCAGCTCCTCCAGGGGCCCGCGCAGCGACTCGGCCAGCACGGCGGTCAGCTGGGCGTGCCGGGAGGCGAGGGCCGCGTACTTCTCGGCCTGCGCCTCGCGTTCGGCCGCGTGCCGCTCGGCCCGGTCGGCGAGCTCGACGGCGTGCTTCTCGACCAGTTCCTCGTGCGGCCTGCGGTCGGTGAAGGTCATCACGGCGCCGACGAGCTGGTCGCCGTCCCGCACCGGAGCGGTCGTCAGGTCGACCGGTACGCGGGCGCCGGCCTTCGACCACAGCACCTGGCCGCGCACCCGGTGCTTGCGGCCGGACTTGAGCGTGTCGGCGAGCGGGGACTCCTCGTACGGGAACGGCGTGCCGTCGGCGCGCTTGGCGAGGATCAGCGGGTGCAGCTCGGCGCCGCCCAGTTCACCGGCCCGGTAGCCGAGGATCTGCGCGAAGGCGGGGTTCACGAGGACGACCCGGCCGTCGGTGTCCGTACCGACCACGCCCTCGGAGGCGGCCCGCAGGATCATCTCGGTCTGCCGCTGCGAGCGGGCCAGCTCCGCCTCGGTGTCGAGGGTGCCGGTCAGGTCGCGGACGACGAGCATCAGCAGCTCGTCGCCGGTGTAGCCGCTGTACGAGTCGTACGCCTCCCGCCCGTCCTCCAGGCTGGCGCTGGTCACCTCGACCGGGAACTCGCCGCCGTCGGTCCGGCGGGCGATCATCCGCATCGGCTTGGTGCGGCCCCGCTCGTCGGCGGGGTCGGGCAGACGCATGGAGCCGGGGATCAGGCGCGAGTCGAACGTCGGCAGCAGATCGAGCAGGCCGCGCCCGACCAGCGCGGTGCCCGGGGTCTCGAACATGCCGAGCGCGATGGTGTTGGCGTTGACGACCGTGCCGTTGCAGTTGACGAGCACGAGACCGTCGGGCAGGGCGTCGAGTATGGCTGCGAGGCGAGCAGCGCCTCGGGATGGCCTGCTGCTCACGACGACGTTTCCTCCCTGACGCCTGCAATTGCCTGCGGGCCGTGCCCGCGGTGTTCGCCGTCCGGCATGTGCCGTGACGGCGGGCCGGCCCCATCTTGCCCCTCGGGCGGCGGCCCTGTCACTGAGGGAGTCTAACGACACCCCCGATCGTCAGCCCCGAATGCTCGGAAGGAGAGGTTCCACGCCCTCCCAGCGAGCGATCTCGCAGCCGTTCGCCCGGGAGAAGCGGGCGTCGATCCGACGCCCCTGCCAGGTGCCCGTCACCTGGGCGGTCACCGCCCCTCCGTACACCTGGGCGCACATCCGGTCCGCCGGTACCGGCGCGAAGGGGTCCTCCCCGGCGCGGGCGAAGCCCTCCAGGCGCTCACAGGCCCGCTCCGCCGCCGGGTGATCGCTCCCGGCCCGGTCGCCGCAGGTCAGTTTCCAGCTCCCCTCGGCGTCCGGGTTCCCGCTCCCGGTGACGGCCACCGTCAGCGAGTCGGGCGGCGAGAGGAGCGGCAGCGGCGGCAGCGGTACGGCGACGGCGGCGCCGGCGGTGGCACCGGCCAGACCGGCGGCGAGCGCGGTGACGAGGGCGGTCGCGAGAACGGGACGGCGCAGCGGACGGCGCAGCGGCATGGGACGACTCCGGAGGCGTGGGGGCGGGGCGGGCCGGACGGGTCGGTGGTGGTGAGTGGGGGAGCGGGGACGGGGTCGGTCGGGGAGCGTGCGGGGCGCGCCGGGCACGACCGACGCGCCCCCGCCCCCTCTAACGCTCCGGCCGCCGCGGCGTTGCGCAACCGGGGTGCGCCGGGCGGGGCGGACGGAGCGGGAAGAGCGGAGGGAGCGGAAGGTGAGGCGGGGCGGAGAGGCGAGGGGCGGAGGGAGGCGCGGAGGCAGGGCGGCGGGGACGCGGGAGGCGAGAGTCAGATGCTCCGTCCGTCGAGCGCGGACGGGGGCGCGCCGGGCTTTGCCCTGGGCCCCGCCCGCCTAGTACGGTGAAAGCGATTGGTGGCACCGGGCTCGCCTGTGTCATCATCTGCACGCACCTTCCGCGCATGCGCGGGGGTGCGGGGAGGCGTCGCCTAGTCCGGTCTATGGCGCCGCACTGCTAATGCGGTTTGGGCTTTACCGCCCATCGAGGGTTCAAATCCCTCCGCCTCCGCCCTCTCGGAAGCCCCGGCCCCACGGCCGGGGCTTCCGCCGTTTCCGCCCCCGGCCCTACGCCCCTCGACGCGGCCCCGCCACTCCCGGCGCACTTCCGTCCCACTCCCGGCGCACTCCCGTCGCGCCTTCTCGCGCGGCCCTCTTGCCCTCGGGCCCGATCCGTGCGGTGCTGCCGGCCGGAGCGTGTGACCCCGGTCTCCTTCGGCCTCCACGGCCGCGCTCCCGCCCTCGGAAACCCTGGATCGACCTCGCCGCGCGCTCCCTCGTCTGAGCATGTTTTCGCAGGTCAGAGGGGGTGGGGTAATCGGATTTCACATGGCGGCGGGACTCATGTAATGTTCTTCCTGTCGCCGGGACAGCGGGCCGAAAGGGCCGGGAAGCGGAGACAAGAACTAAAAACAAGCACTCGTAGCTTAACGGATAGAGCATCTGACTACGGATCAGAAGGTTGCAGGTTCGAATCCTGCCGAGTGCACACAGGTGAGAGGCCCCGGACTTCGGTCCGGGGCCTCTCGCGTTGTGCGCGGGGAGCGGTGGGCCGTTGCCAGGAGGGGGTGGCGGGGTTAGGTTCGGGTGATCGTCTTTTTGACTGAAAAATGGGGGGTAGGGCCATGGCGCTCTTCGGGAACGCGCACGCGATCGATCCGGCGCAGGCGCAGCAGGACTACGCGCGGCTGCTCGGGCAGGGGGAGCAGGTGCACGCCGCGTACCTGCTGATCCGCGACACCATCTTCTTCACCGACCGCCGGCTCGTGCTGGTCGACAAGCAGGGCATCACCGGCAAGAAGGTCGAGTACCACTCGATCCCGTACCGGAGCATCACCCACTTCGCCGTCGAGACGGCCGGCACCTTCGACCTGGACGCCGAGCTGAAGATCTGGATCTCGGGCCAGCAGCTGCCCGTCACCAAGACGTTCACCAAGGGTGTGGACATCTACGAGGTGCAGGCGATCCTCACGCAGTTCGTCGCCCGCTGAGGTTGACGCGGACGGATCCGTCGGGATCCGGACGGTGTGGAAGGCCCCGGGTTTGCCCGGGGCCTTCCCCTTTTGGGTGAACCCATCTGATTTGCATGTCAGTTGAATATGCCTTCGGCCTAACGTGCGGGTGGAGGTGATGATCGTTGGACGCGATCGACATCGATGACTTCGTACGGGCCGCCGCCGGGGGCCGGTTGAGGCGGCTGACCGCGGTCGACGGGGCGCACTGGTTCCCCGTCGTGGACGTGGCCCGGCTGCTCGGGTACGCGGGTCCGCGCGAGGCGCTGCGGAGCGTGGCCCTGCCCGCCTGGTGCCTGGCCCCGGCCCGCGAGCTGGCCGCGGAACCGGACATACTCGCGCGCAGCGGCATCCGCGGCACCGCGCGCATGGTGAGCCTTCCCGGGCTCGTGCAGCTCGTCACCGCCTGCCGCTCGCCCGAGGCCGGGCCGTTCAGGGCCTGGGTCGGCGAGCTGGTCGCCGAGGTGCAGCGGCACGGCGGCTACGGACTCGAACCGTCCCCGGCGCACAGCGGCTTCGTCCTCCCGCCCGAACTCGTCGACGTCCTCGTCCGGCTGGAAGGACGGCTCGACGAAGGCGCCGCCGGACTGGAGGACCTCGCGGGGCACGCCTCCTACGCGGAGCTGCTGCGGGAGACGCGGCTCAGCCTCTCGAGGGTCGCCGACTCCCTCGAGCGCTCCTTCGCCGTCCCCCGCCAGCGGGGCGTCGAGGGCCCGCCCCGGCTCAGCGCCCAGGAGCTCGTCGCGTCCTGGGAGAACAACGGCGACATCAGCGGAGACATGCGGGTCGTCGCCGGCTTTCTCGCCCCGGCCCTCGTCCGCGGCGGCGTCCGCTGCCGCCCCCAGGACGTCACCCGCCGCACCGGCCTCTCCGGCGAGCGCGTCCGCGACTGCGTGCGGCTGCTCATCGAGCGGGGCTGCATACGCGAGGTCGGTGACCCCTGCCCGGACGGCACCCGGATCTACGTACTGCCGTGAGCGGCCGCGTACGGCGGTGGGCCCTGGACGGCGGCTCGGCGTGGTGCGTGGCGGAGACTGGGGTGGAAGAGGGCGGACAGGGAGGTGCCGGGCCGTGTGGCGCAGTGGTGGGCTCAGGTGGAGCGGGGGCGCGGCCGGGCTGCGGTGGTGGGGCGGGCGGGTGAGCCCGGTCGCGTACGGGCAGGAGCTCGCCTTCCGGGCCGTCGGCGGCCGGCTCTGTGCCGGGGCCCGGGGGCACGCCTGCCCCGTCGCCGCCGCCGTGCCCGGACGGTCGACCGGCGGGTTGTGCCCCGAGTGCGCGCGGCTCGACCGGGCCCACTCCGTCGCCGCGGACACCTTCGCCGACGACCCCCGGCCCTATCGGGTCTACCTCGCCTGGTTCGGGACCGGCACCGTCAAGGCCGGCATCACCGGGGAGCACCGGGGGGACGCGCGGCTGCGGGAACAGGGGGCCGTCGCCTACTGCTGGCTCGGACGCGGCCCGCTGATGGCCGCCCGGCGGACCGAGGAAGTACTGCGGCAGGCGCTCGGCGTGCCGGACCGGGTGTCGTACGAGCGGAAGCGGGCGCTACGGGTCGGGCTGCCCGGAACAGACGCCAGGGCGGCGGAGATCGAGGAGCTGTACGGGCGGGCGCTGGACGTCGGCGGCTGGGGCGAGACGCTGGACGTGCTGCCGTTCACGGCGTACGACCACGGCGAGGTCTTCGGACTCGGCGCGCTGCCGCCGCTCGACGGGACCGTCACCGAGCTGGTCGACGGCGGGGTCGTCACCGGACGGGTGCGCGCCGCCGCCGGACCCGATCTGCACCTGCTCGCCCCCGACGGACGCCACCTCGTGCTCGACGGGCGGCTGCTCGGCGGCTGGGGACTGGAGCGGGGCGGACCGGACGACGCGTGGAGCGTGCCGGTCGGCGCGCCGCCGGAAGTCAGGGGCGAGCGGCAGGACGGACTGTTCTGACCTGTCAGGACGACGCCGTGCGGCACGGCTCCGGGCGGTCCGGACGACGCCGTGCGTCAAGGCTCCGGGCCCGCTGGAAGGGGTGTGGGGGAGTGGGGTCCCGTTCGTTCGCGGGCGGGTGTGGAGTGCGGGTCCGGGCCATGCGACGGCGTGTGTGGAGTGGGGTCCGGGCGTTCCGGGTGGCGTTCGTAAAGTCTTGGATCCCTTTGGCCGGTGGCCGTGGACACCGGGCGGGCGGCCCGGCGAGGGTGATCACATGACCCAGCAGCTGATCTCCGGGCTCGAACCGCCCTACTACACCGCCGTGTTCACCTCCGTCCGGCCCGACGCCCCCGAGGGGTACGCCGACACCGCCGCCGCACTGAAGGAGCGCGTCGCCAAGGTTCCCGGGTTCCTCGGCTACGAGGCCGCCCGCACACCCGGTGGCATCGGCATCACCGTGGCCTACTTCCGCGACCTGGAGGCTCTCGACGCCTGGCGCCTCGACTCCGTGCACGCGGCGGCGAAGAAGCACGGGCGCGAGCACTGGTACGACGCGTACAGCGTCCACATCGGCAAGGTCGAGAGGAGCTACGGCTTTGAGCGGGAGTGAGGCCGCCGGGACCCCGGAGGCCGTGGCCGTCCGGGAGCTGACGGCCCGGTTCGGACTGCCGGGGCTCGTGGACGTGCACACCCACTTCATGCCGAAGAACGTCCTCGACAAGGTGTGGGCGTACTTCGACGCCGTCGGGCCGATGACCGGGCAGCCCTGGCCCATCACCTACCGGGAGGAGGAGAGCCGGCGGGTCGCG
Organism: Streptomyces sp. NPDC014861; assembly: GCF_043081625.1. Taxonomy (NCBI): domain Bacteria; kingdom Bacillati; phylum Actinomycetota; class Actinomycetes; order Kitasatosporales; family Streptomycetaceae; genus Streptomyces; species Streptomyces sp. NPDC014861. Next base: position 111,745 of record NZ_JBIBWV010000024.1, on the reverse strand, counting down.
CTGCTGCGCGGCTTCGGCGTGCTCGCCTTCACCTCGATGCTCTACCCGCACAAACCCGGGATGGGCGCCTGGCTCAACTCCTGGGCGGCGGACTTCGCCGCGCGGACGCCCGACTGCCTGCACACCGCGACCTTCTTCCCCGAGCCCGGGGCCGCCGGGTACGTGCGGCAGGCCCTCGACGCCGGGGCCCAGGTCTTCAAGGTGCACCTCCAGGTCGGCGGCTTCGACCCGAACGACCCGCTGCTCGACGAGGTGTGGGGGCTGCTCGCCGGGAGCGGGACACCGATCGTCATCCACTGCGGCTCCGGGCCCGCGCCCGGCGCCTTCACCGGGCCGGGACCGGTCGGGGCGCTGCTCGCCCGGCATCCGAGGCTGCGGCTGGTCGTCGCGCACATGGGCATGCCGGAGTACGAGGACTTCCTCGGGCTCGCGGAGCGGTACGAGGGCGTGCACCTGGACACCACGATGGCCTTCACGGATTTCAGCGAGCGGTTCGCGCCCTTCCCGCGCGAAGCGCTGGGGCGGCTGGCCGGCCTCCGGGACCGGATCCTGCTCGGCTCCGACTTCCCGAACATCCCGTACCCGTACCTCCACCAGCTCCACGCCCTGGAGCGGCTCGGGCTCGGCGACGACTGGCTGCGGGCGGTGCTCCACGACAACGGCGCCGCTTTGTTTCACGTGAAACCCAGAACGAGAGCCGCCTCCCGTCCCCTGTGAAGCCGTGAGCCGACCGCCTCGTTTCACGTGAAACCGCTGAGCGGGGGTGGCCCGAGGCCGTGCCGTTTCTCAGGGAATTCACAGGAAAGGGCAAGAGGGCTCTCAGCGGCGGCGACGAGCGTGGGTCCATGACCGTCACCACTCGCAGCACTTCAGCCCGCCGCGGCACCCGCGCCGATCTGCTCCGTGCCGACGGCACCGCCGTCCGCGTCCTCGTCGTCGACGACGAGGCGTCCCTCTCCGAACTGCTCTCCATGGCCCTGCGCTACGAGGGCTGGCAGGTCCGCAGTGCGGGCGACGGCGCCGGTGCGCTGCGGGCGGTGCGGGAGTTCCGCCCCGACGTCGTCATCCTGGACATCATGCTCCCGGACGTCGACGGGCTCAGCCTGCTCGGCTCGATCCGGCGCGAGCTGCCCGAGGTGCCGGTGCTCTTCCTCACGGCGAAGGACGCCGTCGAGGACCGGATCGCCGGGCTCACGGCCGGCGGCGACGACTACGTCACCAAGCCGTTCAGCCTGGAGGAGGTCGTCGCTCGGCTGCGCGGCCTCATCCGGCGCTCCGGCGCGGCGCAGGCCCGCAGCGAGTCCCTGCTGACCGTCGGCGACCTCACCCTCGACGAGGACAGCCACGAGGTCACCCGGGGCGGCACCTCGATCCACCTCACCGCGACCGAGTTCGAGCTGCTGCGCTACCTCATGCGCAACCCGCGCCGGGTGCTCAGCAAGGCGCAGATCCTCGACCGCGTCTGGTCGTACGACTTCGGCGGCCAGGCCAACGTGGTCGAGCTCTACATCTCCTACCTGCGCCGGAAGCTCGACGCCGGGCGTTCGCCGATGATCCACACCCGGCGGGGGGCCGGTTACCTCATCAAGCCGGGCGAGTAACCGCCGTGCGCCTCCCGCTCCGGGGCCGCGTCCGGCGCCCGTGGTCGCTGCGGACGCGGCTCGTGGTCGCCGCCGTCGGGCTGATCGCCGTCGTCGCGACCGTCATCGGCACGGTCACCACCATCGCGTACCGCTCCTACCTCTACGACCGGGCCGACGAGCAGCTGACCGGGCTGGCCCGGCGCGCGGCGGGACCGCCGGTCGCGATGCCCGGGCCCGACCCCGGCCGCGAGCGGGAGCTGTCCGCCTTCCTCGACTCCCCGGGCTCCCCGATAGGAACCGTCGGCGCCGTCGTGAAGGGCGGGGAGATCACCGAGGCGGGGTACTCGACCGAGGTGGCCGACGGCGGCACGGCCGACAGGCCTCCCTTCCGGGCCAAGGCGCTGGACGCCGGGCAGGTGGCCGTGCTCGCGGCCGTCCCCCGCGACGGCCGCGCGCACAGCGTGGACCTGCCCGGGCTCGGTTCGTACCGGGTGCTCCATGCCGAGGGAGCCAACGGCTCCTTCCTCACCGGCACCCCGCTCGCCGAGGTCGAGAACGCCCTCTCCACCCTCGTCCTCGTCGAGCTCAGCCTCACCGGCGCCTCCCTCGCCGCCGCCTCCCTCGCCGGGACGGTGCTGGTACGGATCGCGCTGCGGCCGCTGCGCAGGGTCGCCACCATCGCCGCCCAGGTCGCCCGACTGCCGCTGGAGAGCGGCGAGGTGGCGCTCCACCAGCGGGTCCCGGAGGCCGAGGCCGATCCCCGGACCGAGGTCGGGCAGGTCGGTGCCGCGCTCAACCGGATGCTCGACCACGTGCACGCGGCGCTCGACGCGCGGCAGCAGAGCGAGACCCGGGTCCGGCAGTTCGTCGCGGACGCCAGCCACGAACTCCGCACCCCGCTCGCCTCCATCCGCGGCTACGCCGAACTCACCCGGCGCGGACAGGAGGAATGCGGGCCCGACACCCGGCACGCCCTCGGCCGCATCGAGTCCGAGGCCACCCGGATGACGGGGCTGGTCGAGGACCTGCTGCTGCTCGCCCGGCTCGACGCCGGACGCCCTCTCTCGTACGGGACCACCGACCTCGTCCCGCTGGTCGTGGACGCCGTCGGGGACGCCGGCGCCGCCGGGCCCGGTCACCACTGGCGTCTCGAACTGCCCGGCGAGGACGGACCGCCGGCCGTGCGCGCCGACCCGGCCCGGCTCCAGCAGGTGCTGCTCAACCTGCTCGCCAACGCCCGGACCCACACCCCGCCCGGCACCACCGTCACCGCCCGGGTGCGGGGCGAGGGCGCGGCGGTCGTCGTCGAGGTCGAGGACGACGGGCCCGGCATCCCGCCCGAGCTGCTGCCCGCGGTCTTCGAACGGTTCGCGCGCGGTGACGCCTCCCGCTCCCGGCAGGCGGGCTCCACCGGGCTGGGCCTCGCCATCGTGCGGGCCGTCGTCGTCGCCCACGGCGGCGAGGTGACCGTCGACTCCGAGCCCGGCCGGACCGTCTTCCGGGTGCGGTTCCCGGCGGCGACCGCGGCCCCCCGGGAGACGGCGGGGACGACGGTCGCGGTCTGAGCGGAGCGCGGTACGCCGGTCCCGGCCCGGCAGGAGGCGCGGTACGCCGCTCGACGGTCGACAGGAAGCGCCGGTACGCCGCTCGGCGGTCGACAGAAGGCGTGGGACGCCGCTCGCCGGTCGACAGGAGGCGCCGGGAAAGCGCCTGACGGCTGCGCGTCCGACGGTCGAGGCGCGGAGGCGGCGGCAGAGGCGGAAGCGGCGGCTGTCGCGGACTCACAGGCGGACCACAGGCTCATCACACAGCCGTGACAGCGGGCCCGGCGAGGGTCGTGGGCATGCGAACCCACACCCTCACGGGGCCCGCGACGCAGGCCCCCGGCGCCCTCCCCGCCCGGGAGCACCTGCCGGTGAGCGAAGCGGGACGGCCCGTTCTCGACGTGGTGATCCCCGTCTACAACGAGGAGAAGGACCTGGAGCCGTGCGTCCGCCGGCTGCACGCGCACCTGAAGCGCACCTTCCCGTACGGCTTCCGCGTCACCGTCGCCGACAACGCCTCCACCGACGCCACCCCCGTTCTCGCCGCCGCCCTCGCCGCCGAGCTGCCCGGGGTGCGGTCCGTACGGCTCGAACAGAAGGGGCGCGGCCGGGCGCTGCGGACCGTGTGGTCGGCCTCCGACGCCCCCGTCCTCGCCTACATGGACGTGGACCTGTCCACCGACCTCAACGCGCTGCTCCCGCTCGTCGCGCCGCTCATCTCCGGCCACTCCGACCTGGCCATAGGCTCCCGGCTCGCCCGCTCCTCGCGGGTGGTGCGCGGGCCGAAGCGGGAGTTCGTCTCCCGCGCCTACAACCTGATCCTGCGCGGCTCGCTCGCCGCCCGCTTCTCCGACGCCCAGTGCGGCTTCAAGGCGATCCGGCGGGATGTCGCCGAGCGGCTGCTGCCGATGGTCGAGGACACCGGCTGGTTCTTCGACACCGAGATGCTGGTGCTCGCCGAGCGGGCCGGGCTGCGGATCCACGAGGTGCCGGTCGACTGGGTCGACGACCCCGACTCGACCGTGCACATCGTGAGGACGGCCACCGACGACCTGAAGGGCGTGTGGCGGGTGGGGCGGGCGCTGGCGACCGGCTCGCTGCCGCTCGACCGGCTCGCCCGGCCCTTCGGCGACGACCCGCGCGACCGCGACCTGTCCGGCGTCCCCGGCGGGCTCGCCCGCCAGCTCGTCGGCTTCTGCGTGGTCGGCGTGCTCTCCACCCTCTTCTACCTCGCGCTCTACTCCCTCTTCCGGCTCGGCTCGGGCGCCCAGATCGCCAACGCCGCCGCCCTCCTCGTCTCCGCCGTCGCCAACACCGCCGCCAACCGCCGGCTCACCTTCGGCGTCCGAGGCCGCGACCGGGCGGTCCGCCACCAGGCGCAGGGGCTCGTGGTCTTCGCCATCGGCCTCGCCCTGACCAGCGGCTCGCTCGCCGCCCTCGGCGCGGCGACCGGCGACCCGGCGCACTCCACCGAGCTCGCCGTGCTCGTCGTCGCCAACCTCGCCGCGACCGTGCTCCGCTTCCTGCTCTTCCGGCTCTGGGTCTTCCCGGAGCGCCGACACCCCACGGGGGACCCCCGATGACCGCACCGACCCCGGCGCCGACGCCGGCGCCGACCCCGGCCGTGATCCCGGCCGCCCACGCGGCCCCCACGGCCGTCGGCCGGCTCGCCCGGCTGTGGCGCGGCCGGCCCGAGGACGCCCCCTGGGCGCGCCCCGCCCTCCTCGGCCTGCTCGCCGTCACCACCGCGCTCTACCTGTGGAACCTGAGCGCCTCCGGCTACGCCAACTCCTTCTACTCGGCGGCCGTCCAGGCCGGCGGCGAGAGCTGGAAGGCGTTCTTCTTCGGCTCGCTCGACGCGGCCAACGCCATCACGGTCGACAAGCCGCCGGCCGCGCTCTGGCCGATGGCGCTCTCCGTCCGCCTCTTCGGCCTCGGCTCCTGGCAGATCCTGGTGCCCGAGGTGCTGATGGGCGTGGGCACGGTCGCCGTGCTCCACGCGGCCGTCCGCCGCCGCTTCGGCGCGGGCGCGGGGCTGATCGCGGGCGCGGTGCTGGCGCTCACCCCGGTCGCCGCGCTGATGTTCCGCTTCAACAACCCGGACGCGCTGCTCGCGCTGCTCATGACCGTGGCCGTGTACGCCGTGCTGCGGGCCCTGGAGTCGGCCGAGGGCGGGACGAGGTGGCTGGTCGGGGCGGGAGTCGCGTTCGGGTTCGCGTTCCTGACGAAGACGCTCCAGGCGTTCCTGATCCTGCCGCCGCTCGCGCTCGTGTACGCGGTGTGCGCCCCGGTCCGGCCGCTGCGGAGGTTCGGCCGGCTGGCCCTCGCCGGGCTCGCGCTGATCGTCTCCGGCGGCTGGTGGGTGGCGCTCGTCGAGCTCTGGCCGGCGGGCTCGCGCCCGTACGTCGGAGGTTCGCAGAACAACAGCTTCCTGGAGCTGACCTTCGGCTACAACGGCCTCGGCCGCATCAACGGCGACGAGGTCGGCAGCGTCGGCGGCGGTGGCGGCCCGGGTGGCGGTGGCGGTGGCCGCTGGGGCGAGACCGGGCTGCTGCGCATGTTCAACGACTCCGTCGGCGGCCAGATCTCCTGGCTGCTGCCGGCCGCGCTGATCCTGCTCGCCGCCGGACTCGTCGTCACCTGGAAGGCACCGCGCACCGACACCGCCCGGGCCGCGTTCCTGGCGTGGGGCGGGGCGCTGTTGATGACGCTGGGCGTCTTCAGCTTCATGGCCGGCATCTTCCACGAGTACTACACGGTGGCCCTGGCGCCGTACCTCGCCGCCCTGATCGGCATGGGTGCGGCGGTGCTGTGGGAGGAGCGGACCCGGCTCCTCGCCTCGGCGGCCCTCGCGGTCGCGGTGGGCGCGACGGCCTGGTGGGGCTGGGTGCTGCTCGGCCGTACGCCGGACCACCTGCCGTGGCTGCGCTGGGCCGTGCTCGGCGCGGGCGCGGTGGCCGCGCTCGGGCTGCTCGCGGCGGGCCGGGTGGACCGGCGCCTCGGCCTCGCCGCGGCGGGCCTCGGCCTGGCGGCGGGGCTCGCGGGGCCGTTCGCGTACACCCTGGAGACGCTCTCCACCGGCCATCAGGGCTCCATCGTCACGGCGGGCCCGGCGGGCGCAGGCTTCGGCGGCCGGGGACCGGGCGGCGGCGGCTTCCCGGGAGGCGGCCGCGAGGGCGGCCAGCGTATGGACGGCGACGGGGGCCGGGGTACGGACGGGGGCCGCGACGGCGGCATGCAGCCACCCGACGGCGCGCAGCCCCCGAACGGCTTCCCGGGCGGCGGCCAGACGCCCGGCGGTCAGGGCCAGAACGGCCAGGACTCGAACGGCCAGGGCCAGAACGGCCAGGGCCAGAACGGCCAGGCCCCCGGCGGTCAGGGCCGGATGCAGCCCCCCACCGGCCAGGGCACCGGCCAGATGCCCACCGGCCAGGGCACCGGTCAGATGCCCACCGGCCAGATTCCCGGCGCGGGCGAGCGGGCCGGCGTGGGCGGAGGCGGCGGCATGGGCGGTCTCCTCAACGGGACCGTCGTGAGCACGGAGGCGAAGGCGAAGCTGCTCCAGGACGCCGACGCGTACACCTGGGCCGCCGCCGCGATCGGCGCCCAGAACGCGGCCGGCTACCAGCTCGCCACCGAGAAGCCCGTGATGGCGATCGGCGGCTTCAACGGCAGCGACCCGTCCCCGACCCTCGCCCAGTTCAAGGAGTACGTCGCCGAGGGCAGGATCCACTACTTCATCGGCGGAGGCGGCACGGGCGGAGGCGGCATGGGCGCCGGCATGGGCGAGGGAAGGGGCGGCGGCACGGGCGGAGGCCTGGGCGGAGCCTCCGGGATCAGCGACTGGGTCCAGGAGAACTTCACCTCCAGCACCGTCGGCGGCACGACCTTCTACGACCTCACCAGCCCGGAATAGAAATCGCTATACAGCGTACGAGAGCCCTTGTACGGTGTACGAGCTTCGGTCTCGTACACCGTATAAGGAGTCTTCATGACGGCCACGGCCACACCCCCGGCCACCGCCGGCCACCCCCAGCGCTGGCTGATCCTCGGCGTCATCTGTCTCGCCCAGCTCACCGTGCTCCTCGACAACACCATCCTCAGTGTCGCCATCCCCTCGCTGACCACGGAACTGCACGCCTCCACCAGCGACATCCAGTGGATGATCAACGCCTACTCGCTCGTCCAGTCCGGCCTGCTGCTCACCGCGGGGAACGCCGCCGACCGCTACGGCCGCAAGAAGCTGCTCGCCGTCGGCCTCGCGCTCTTCGGCATCGGCTCGCTCACCGCCGGCCTGGCCGACTCCACCGGCCAGCTGATCGCCGCCCGCGCGGGCATGGGTGTCGGCGGGGCGCTGCTCATGACCACCACCCTCGCCGTCGTCATGCAGATCTTCGACGACTCCGAGCGCGTGAAGGCCATCGCCCTCTGGGCCACCGTCAGCTCCCTCGGCTTCGCCGGGGGACCGCTCATCGGCGGCGTGATCCTCAACCACTTCTGGTGGGGGATGATCTTCCTGATCAACATCCCGGTGGCCGTGATCGGCCTGGTCGCCGTCCTCAAGCTGGTCCCCGAGTCGAAGAACCCCCAGGGCGACCGCCCCGACCTCCTGGGCGCGCTGCTCTCCACGATCGGCATGACCGCCGCCGTCTACGCGATCATCACCGGACCGGAGCACGGCTGGACCTCCGCGGAGGTGCTGGTCCCGGCCGCGGTCGGGGTCGTCGTCCTCGCCGCGTTCGCGCTGTGGGAGCTGCGGACCCCGTACCCGATGCTCGACATGCACTTCTTCCGTAACCAGAAGTTCGTGGGCGCGGTCGCGGGCGCCATCCTGGTGATGTTCGGGATGGGCGGCTCGCTGTTCCTGCTCACCCAGCACCTCCAGTTCGTGCTCGGGTACGAGCCGCTGGAGGCCGGACTGCGGATGGCGCCGCTGGCGCTGACCGTGGTCGTCCTCAACCTCAGCGGCATCGGCCCGCGGATCGTGATGAGGCTCGGCACCCCGCTCACCGTGACGGTCGGCATGACGCTCGTCGCGGCCGGTCTCGCCTCGATCGCCCTGGTCGGCGGCGGCACGGAAGGAACCTACTGGGGCATGCTGCTCGGCCTGGTCCTCATGGGCACCGGCCTCGCGGTCTCCAACCCGGCGATGGCCAACGCGATCATGAGCGCGATCCCGCCGGAGAAGGCGGGCGTCGGCGCGGGCGTCAACGGCACCCTCGCCGAGTTCGGCAACGGCCTCGGCGTCGCGGTCCTCGGCGCCGTCCTCAACGCCCGCTTCGCCGCCCTCGTCACCGTCACCGCGGCCTCCCTCCCGGCGGCCCTGGCGGCGGCCGGCGACGAGGCCGAGCGGGCCCGGATCTCCGACGCCTTCGCCTCCGGGCTCCAGACCAGCCAGCTGGTCGGCGCGGTCGCGGTCCTCGTCGGCGGTCTGCTCGCCGCCTTCCTGCTGAAGCGGGCGGAGCGGGCGGAGCAGGCGGAGCAGTCCGTGGCGGCCGAGCCGGTCTCCGCTGCCTAGCATGGTCCCGACGCATGGTCACCACGGTTGACCACGAGTGCTGACGGACGGAGAAACCGCATGGTCAAGGCCGCGGACCGGGCCAAGAACCCGACGGGCTCCAGCGTCTGGCTGGAGCAACGGGCCCCCCGCGCCGGCGGCGGCCCCGCCGGGCTCGACCGGGACCGGATCGTGGCCGCCTCCGTCCGGATGCTCGACCGGGACGGGCTCGCCAAGCTGTCGATGCGACGGCTCGCGGCCGAGCTCGGGGTGACCGCGATGTCCCTGTACTGGTACGTGGACACCAAGGACGACATCATCGAGTACGCGATCGACACCGTGTACGCGGAGATCGACCTGGACGCGGTGGCCGCCGGGGCCGACTGGCGCGAGCGCCTCCGGACGCTCGCGCTGCACTACCGCAGGATGCTGGTCCGCCACCCGTGGATGTCGCCGTGCGCGGGCCAGTACCTGAACATCGGCCCGTACGCGATCGCGGTCGGATCCAAGATCCAGGAGACGATCCGGGAGACGGGGCTGCCGCTCGGCGGGCAGCCGGGTGCGACACAGGCGGTCTTCCAGTACGTGTACGGCTACGGGACGATCGAGTCGCAGTTCGCGCGGCGGGCCGCCGAGGCGGGCATGTCGCAGGACGACTTCTACAACGGCGCCGTCGCCGCCTTCCGCGACGACCCGCAGTTCCGCGAGGCGCTGGAGCCGATGACGGACATCCTCGACGAGCGGGCCTCGCACGGCGGCGTCAGCGCCATCTGGGAGCGGGACTTCGCCTACGGCCTGGACATCCTGGTGGCCGGCATCGAGGCGAAGGTGGCCGGCGAGGCCTGAGGGGCCTGGGCGGCCTGGGGGCCTGAGGGCCTGAGGGGCGTGACGAAGCGGCGGGCCGTGAAGTGAAAGAGCGGTGGAACGCGAGCGTTCCGGCCGTGACGCGAAGAAGCGGCCGGCCGTGAAGCGAAGAAGCGGCCGGGCCGTGACATGACGGAGCGGCGGGCCGTCCCCTGCCCGCCGCTCCCACTCACCCGGTCGCGCCTCCGCTCGAAGCGCGCCCGGGAGCCTGTGCGTTACCCGGCGTCCGCCGCCTTGGTGGTGCTGCTCTTCAGCGCGACCTCCTTGATGAAGAGCGTCACCAGGAAGGCGAGCAGAGCGAAGGGCGCCGAGTACAGGAAGACGTCGCCGACGCCGTGCCCGTACGCGCTCTCCATCACCGTGCGGATCGGGGCGGGCAGCTTGTCCATGTCGGGGATGGCGCCGCTGCCGCCGCCCTGGCCCATCGCCGCCGCGGCCTTCGGGCCGAGTTCGGCCATGCCCTCCTTGACGTAGTCGGTGACCCGGTGGGCCATGACCGCGCCGAGCGCCGAGACGCCGATCGCGCCGCCGAGGGAGCGGAAGAAGGTGACGACGGAGGAGGCGGCGCCGAGGTCGGCGGGGTCCACCTGGTTCTGGGTGCAGAGCACCAGGTTCTGCATCATCATGCCGAGGCCGAGGCCGAGGACCGCCATGAAGATCGCGATGTGCCAGTAGGTCGTGTCGTACCGGATGGTGCCGAGCATCCCGAGGCCGCCGGCGGCCAGGGCGCCTCCGCTGACCAGCCACGCCTTCCACCGGCCGGTCTTGGTGATGATCATGCCGGAGGCCGTCGAGGAGACGAAGAGGCCGGCGATCATCGGGATGGTGAGGACGCCGGACATGGTCGGCGACTCGTTGCGGGCCAGCTGGAAGTACTGGCTGAAGAAGACCGTGCCCGCGAACATCGCGACGCCGACGAAGAGCGAGGCGAGCGAGGCGAGGGTGATGGTCCGGTTGCGGAAGAGGCGCAGCGGGATGATCGGCTCGGACGCCCGCGACTCGACGAACACGAAGAGCGCGCCGAGCAGCACCGAACCGGCCAGCATGGCGGCGGTCTGCCAGGACATCCAGTCGTACTTGTCACCGGCGAAGGTGACCCAGACGAGGAGCAGGGAGACGGCGGCGCTGATGAAGAAGGCGCCGGCCCAGTCGACCTTGACCTCGCGCTTCACGACGGGGAGCTTGAGGGTCTTCTGGAGGACGACCAGGGCGATGATCGCGAAGGGCACGCCGACGTAGAAGCACCAGCGCCAGCCGAGCCACTCGGTGTCGGTGATGACGCCGCCGAGCAGCGGGCCGCCGACGGTGGCGACGGCGAAGACCGCGCCGAGGTAGCCGCTGTAGCGGCCGCGCTCGCGGGGGGCGATCATCGCGGCGAGGATGATCTGGGAGAGGGCGGTGAGGCCGCCGACGCCGATGCCCTGGACCACGCGGCAGGCGATGAGCATGCCGGTGGACTGCGAGAGGCCGGCGACGATCGAGCCCGCGACGTAGATGGTCAGGGCTATCTGGATGAGCAGCTTCTTGGAGAAGAGGTCGGCCAGCTTGCCCCAGAGCGGGGTGGTGGCGGTCATCGCGAGCAGGGTCGCGGTGACGACCCAGGTGTAGGCGGACTGGCCGCCCTCCAGGTCGGTGATGATCTGGGGGAGGGCGTTGGAGACGATCGTCGAGGACAGGATGGCGACGAACATGCCGAGCAGCAGCCCGGAGAGCGCCTCCATGATCTGACGGTGCGTCATCGGAGGGGCGGCGTCTCCGGTTCCGGCCGGGGCGCCCCGCACACCGGTTTCGGGTGTGGTCGTAGCCATGAAGTTCCTCTGGTTTCCAGCGTGTTCGAGCGAGCGGAAGCGTGCGCGCGCTGCCCGGCGTGGGACGGGCGTGCGTCACGCGCCGGTCAGGCGTGGGTGGCCCGGCAGTCCCCGAAGGAGTCGCGGAGTCGGGCGAGCAGGGTGGTGAGCAGTGCGACGTCGTCGTCGGACCACTCCGCGAGGTAGTGGGTGAAGGCTTCGGTCACCCGCCGGTCGAGCTCGGTGAGCATCGCGAAGCCCTCGGGGCTCAGCCGCAGGATGCGGGAGCGGCCGTCGTCGGGGTCGGGCAGGCGCTCGACCCAGCCGCGGGAGACGGTGTGCGCCACGTGGCGGCTGCACACCGACATGTCCACGGCCATGAGCTCGGACAGCCGGCTCGTCCGCATGTCGCCGTGGTGCTTGAGCATGGCGAGCACGGCGGCCGCGCCGCCCTGGCAGTCGCCCGGCAGGACGCGGGCGACACCGCGCTTCACGGCGCCGATCGCGCTGATGGCGCGCGCGAGGTCCTCGTAGCGGCTGCTCGGCTCCACGGAGACCCCTTCCAACTTGTTGCTTAGGGCAACCATAGAGATGGATGGTTGCTCCAGGCAAACTAATTCGGTCAAACGGCGCTAAAGAATCGGCAAAGGGGAGGCGCGGGGGAGCTCGGGGGCGGATCGGGGGAGGGTCGAGAGGGGGACAGGGGGAGGAGAGGGGAAGGGCGGGGACCGGGGCTTGGGCCCCTCACCCCGCTTTCGCTAGGGTCCTGGCACATGGCACACAACCCGCAAGCACCGTACGGCCAGGGCGCCCAGGGCCCCGAGGGCTACGACCCCGCCGGCAGCACCCAGATGTTCCGCGCCTTCGTCGACGAGGGCACCCCGCCCCACCAGCCGCAGCAGGTCGCGGCCACCTCGGGCGGCCCGCGCGTCGGCGTGATCGCCGGCGTGATCGCCGCGATCGTGATCGTGGCGGGGGTCGTCTGGCTCGCCGTCTCCTGACCCGCACGACGGAGGAGGGGCCGGTTCCGTACACACGGAACCGGCCCCTCCTGACGTCGCGCGGGTCCCTGCTTCCGGAGTCGACCCCACTTCCGTCGTGCCGGTGCCGGTGCCGGTGCCGGACGCGGCGGGCGGCGCGTTCATCTGCCCGGACGGGCGTCGGCGAACTCCGCAGCTTTCCGACCCGGAGGCCGGCCGCCGCCTCTGCACCTCTCCGAGGAGCTGACCGGGGTCCGGTACGGGCTCACCGCCAGGTAGCGGTCACCGCGCGGGTGTCGATCCGCATGCCGAGCGGCACCCGCCAGGACTCCACGCAGACCGTGTACGTCTCCGTCCGCGCCGCTCCGGCGGCGATCGGGGCGGGCAGCGGCTGGGAGGTGGTGACCGTGCCCCAGTCCACGCCGAGCGCGCCGATGACGTGGGTGGCGAAGGTGGCGGTGCCGCCGGTGGCGGGGGAGCCGCCGGTGTTCCGGAAGGTCACCGTGACCCGCTCGCACCAGCGCTTCTCGCCGTCGGCGGTGACCGGCGCGGAGACGGTGAGCACGGCGGGGCGGGCCGGCGGCGCCGTGGTGGTCGGCCGGGGCGTGGGGGTGGTGGGCGCGGGCGTCGGCGCGGGGGTGCGGGGCGGGGTCGTGGACGGGCGCGGCGAGGAGCCGCCGCCGGGCGCGGTGCCGCCGCCCGGGGAACTTCCGGGCGTCGCCGCCGACTCCGTACGCCCTCCGGAACCGCCGCCCTGCCCCGTACCGGAACCGGGACCCGAACCGGGACCCGCACCGGACCCCGATCCCGCACCCGGACCGGACCCTGATCCCGCACCAGGCTCCGAGCCCGAGCCCGGGTCTGCGCCGGCACCGGCACCGGCGCCGGACCCCGTGCTCCTCCCGGGGTCGGGGGACGGCGAGGCGCCCGGTGGCGATGGCGGTGCCGGGGGAGGGGAGGAGGTGCTGGAGGTGGTACCGCTCGCCGTGGGGCTGTCCAGCGGGACCAGCGTGACCGCGCCCGAGGGGGCGACCGCGCCGCCGGGCGAGGGTCCGGCGCCGACCGCCGCGAACCCCTCGCCGTCTCCTCCGCCTCCGCACGCGGTGAGCGCTCCGCCGAGGCAGAGCGCCACCGCCACGAGTACCGGCTGCTGCTTCCTGCGCCTCATGCGCCCCAGTGTGGCTGACGGCGCGTCAACAAGAGGCGGGTTCGCGGAAGTCAGTCCGAGATCAGGCCCTCGCGGAGCTGTGCGAGCGTGCGGGTGAGCAGCCGGGAGACGTGCATCTGCGAGATGCCGACCTCCTCGCCGATCTGCGACTGGGTCATGTTCGCGAAGAAGCGGAGCATGATGATCTGCCGCTCCCGGGGCGGGAGTTTGGCGAGCAGCGGCTTCAGCGACTCGCGGTACTCGACGCCCTCCAGGGCCGCGTCCTCGTAGCCGAGGCGGTCCGCGAGGGAGCCCTCGCCGCCGTCGTCCTCCGGGGAGGGGGAGTCGAGCGAGGAGGCAGTGTAGGCGTTGCCCACCGCGAGGCCGTCGACGACGTCCTCCTCCGACACCCCGAGCACGGCGGCGAGTTCGGGCACGGTCGGCGAGCGGTCGAGCTTCTGCGCGAGCTCGTCGCTGGCCTTGGTGAGGGCGAGCCGCAGCTCCTGCAGCCGGCGCGGCACCCGCACCGACCACGAGGTGTCGCGGAAGAAGCGCTTGATCTCGCCGACGACCGTGGGCATCGCGAAGGTCGGGAACTCCACGCCCCGCTCGCAGTCGAAGCGGTCGATCGCCTTGATCAGGCCGATGGTGCCGACCTGGACGATGTCCTCCATCGGCTCGTTGCGCGAGCGGAAGCGGGCCGCCGCGTACCGCACGAGCGGGAGGTTCAGCTCGATGAGGGTGTCGCGGACGTAGGTCCGCTCCGGGCTGTCCGAGGCCGCGCCCACGTCGTCCAGGGCGCGCAGCCGCAGGAACAGGGAGCGGGAGAGGGTGCGGGTGTCGAGGGCTTCCGGGGCGACGGCCGGGGCCGGGGACGGCAGTGCCCCGCTCTCGGCCGCGGTCGGAGCCGTCGTCTGCATGGGTACGGGCTCAGGCACGAGGACCGGAACGGGCGTGAGCGTGAGCACCTTCGAGCTGCCCTGATCTGCGGACATGCCACCCCCTGGAGGTCGCGGACGGTCGCGGTGGGCCGCGACCATCGGAGGAACGCAGCTTCCACCTGAATACCGGCCGTGGGGCTGCGGCAAACGCGTCCCCAGCAGAATGTCACATGTCGGCAACACGCTGTAGTGACTTGTCGACAAGGAGAGGGCGCATATCCGCAGGAAACAAGGGGTGTACGGCAATTGGGACGCCGTGGAACCGCTCCGAACCGGTCTACCCGTTCCGGTTACGCCTCGATCCTGTTTGCGGATCTCAACCGGGCGAAGCTGCGGGCGAGGAGCCTTGACACGTGCATCTGCGAGACCCCGAGCTCCTGGCTGATCTGAGACTGCGTCAAATTGCTGTAGTAGCGCAGCATCAGGATCCGCTGCTCCCGCTCGGGCAGCTGCACGAGGAGGTGCCGGACCAGGTCGCGGTGCTCGACGCCGGCGAGGGCCGGGTCCTCGTAGCCGAGCCGGTCGAGCAGCCCGGGCAGCCCGTCGCCCTCCTGCGCCGCCTCCAGGGAGGTCGCGTGGTACGACCGCCCGGCCTCGATGCAGGCGAGCACCTCGTCCTCGCCGATCCGCAGCCGCTCGGCGATCTCGGCGGTGGTGGGGGAGCGCCCGTGGGCGGTCGTCAGGTCCTCGGTGGCGCCGTTCACCTGCACCCACAGCTCGTGCAGCCGGCGCGGCACGTGCACGGTGCGGACGTTGTCGCGGAAGTACCGCTTGATCTCGCCGACGACGGTGGGCATGGCGAAGGTGGGGAACTGCACGCCCCGGTCGGGGTCGAAGCGGTCGATCGCGTTGATCAGGCCGATGGTGCCGACCTGGACGACGTCCTCCATCGGCTCGTTGCGTGAGCGGAAGCGGGCCGCCGCGTACCGCACCAGCGGCAGGTTGGCCTCGATGAGCGCCCCGCGCACCCGGTCGTGCTCGGGGGTGCCGGGCTCCAGGTTCTTGAGCTGCCCGAAGAGCACCTGGGTGAGCGCCCGGGTGTCGGCGCCCCGGCTGCTCCGTTCCCGGGGGCGCGGGGTGTCCGGGGTCCCGCCCGCCTCGTGCTGGGGCGGGACCTGTGGCGCTGTACTGGCCGGCACGTTCACGCCACCCCTTTGGCTGGTGTAGCTGGTCGACTGGGACAACTACGGTCAAATGTCCAACTCATCCGTCAAAAGCGGTCATAGCATCACAAGACATGTCCACTGTGTGCAAGCACCGCATAACCACGTGTTGAAGGCATGGTGGACGAAGAACCGGAGGCCAGGCGTGCGTGAGGCGGCAACGCGCGAGACCCCCCGCCCGGACGGCGGGGGGTCTCGGAGACGTACGAGGGGGGACTACCCCTAGAAGGGGTAGTCCGCGATCACCCAGGTGGAGAACTCGCGCCAGAGTGCGACGCCGGCCTGATGGGCCGGATGGTCCAGGTAGCGCTTCAGCGCGTCCAGGTCCTCGACCGCCGAGTTGATGGCGAAGTCGTAGGCGATCGGGCGGTCCGACACGTTCCAGTCGCACTCCCAGAACCGCAGCTCGGGCACCTGGCCGCCGAGCGCGCGGAACGCCTCGACGCCGGCGACGACCCGCGGGTCGTCGCGCGTGACGCCCTCGTCGAGCTTGAAGAGGACCAGATGGCGGATCACGGAGGGCTCCTAGTTGATGAGTTCGGTCATGAACTCTCCGACACCCTTGGCGGCGCTGGAAAGGCCCTCGAAGCCTATCTGGACCAGGTCGGCGGACCGGTCCGGGGACGTGATGATCGCGTACAGCACGAAGACCCCGAACGCGTAGACCGCGACTTTCCTCGCCTGGGACATCCGTCCTCCCCCTCCGCTGCCGGGACCCCGCCCCGGCGGTGGCCCACTCTAACCGAGCCTTTATGGACCAAGGGCCCGGGCTTCGGGGTCTTTCGCCGTCCCCCGAACGGGTGCGGAGAGAGCAGGATGGATGTCGAGCCCGGCGGATCTGGCAGGAATCCGCGGGGCTCATGGAACCGGACCGCACTGCGGGGTCCGCGCCGCGAGCTTCCCCCCTGACTGCGGCGCAGGACTTGTCGGCCCGGTTCTCGTCGGGGGGAGCGGCTTGTCCCCCCGATGCCGCTCCCCCCGTCCCTCACTCAGGGCGGACGCGGGCAGGACGCGTGAAGGGCCCCGGCGGTGTCGCCGGGGCCCTTCGTCGTCCCCCGGTCCGCCCAGGAGCCTGTCGGGGCCTTGTCCGGCGCCTGCCGGAGGAACGCCGAAGGGCCCGACGCTCTCGCGTCGGGCCCTTCGATCTGGCGGTAGCGGAGGGATTTGAACCCTCGGTGAGTTTCCCCACACTCGCTTTCGAGGCGAGCTCCTTCGGCCGCTCGGACACGCTACCGAGAGAGAGCTTAGCCCAAAGTCGCCCAGCCATGAAATCCGTCTCCGCCCCTGGCTGCCCCGCAGGTCAGCGGGCGCGGAAGAAGGCGGTGAGCTGCTCGGCGCACTCCTCGCCCAGGACGCCCCGGACCACCTCCGGGCGGTGGTTGAGGCGGCGGTCGCGGACCAGGTCCCAGAGGGAGCCGGCGGCGCCCGCCTTCTCGTCGTCGGCGCCGTAGACGACCCGCTCGACCCGGGACTGGACCAGCGCCCCCGCGCACATCACGCAGGGCTCCAGGGTCACCACGAGGGTGCAGCCGGTCAGCCGCCACTCGCCGGTGGCGGCGGCGGCCCGGCGCAGCGCCAGGACCTCCGCGTGGGCGGTCGGGTCGCCGGTCGCCTCCCGCTCGTTGCGGCCGCGGGAGAGGAGTTCGCCGGAGGGGGAGAGCACGACCGCGCCGACCGGTACGTCACCGGCCGGCACGGCCGCGGCCGCCTCGGCGAGGGCGAGACGCATGGCGTCCCGCCAGAGGTCCGGCACGGGGCCGGGCACTGCGGGCGGCACTAGCGCACGGCCTCCAGGATGTCGGAGGCGCCGATGGCGTCGGCGATCTCCCCGAGGGCGTCCTCGGTCACGTCGAGCAGTCCCCGCTCGGACAGGCCGAGGTCGGCGAGGATCCGGCCCTCGCCGAGCGGACCGGCCGGCGCGATGCCGGAGCTGCCCGCGGACGCGTCGTCATCGTCCTCGCCGGGCGCGGGCTCCGGCTCGCCGTCCTCGGTGCCGTCCAGGGCGGTGAGCCTGTCGAGCTCGCTGTCCGGGTCGTCGTCACCGAGCAGTTCCGAGGTGAGGATCTCCCCGTACGAGGAGCGGGCCGCGGCCGCCGCGTTGGAGACGTAGACCCGGGGGTCGTCCTCCCCGTCGACGCGGACGATGCCGAACCACGCGTCCTCCTGCTCGATGAAGACGAGGACGGTCTCCCCCTCGTCGGCCGCCGCCTCGCGGGCCAGCTCGACCAGGTCCGCCAGCGTCTCCACGTCATCGAGCTCCGTATCGCTCGCTTCCCACCCGTCTTCGGTGCGCGCGAGCAGTGCGGCGAAGTACACCTGACTCTCCCACTGATCAGAGGTGTGATGATCCGGCGGCGCGCTCCTGAGCCCCGCCCAATCGGCATCGTGACAGAAACGACGGCCTCAGGAGAGGTCTTCGGCTCTTGCGTCGTGCATCAGTCTGAACCACCCCGCGTTCGGGTGGGCGTGCGACCCCGGCGCGCGGAGGGGGCACGTTCCCCGCCGCCGACGGAGCCGCGACCAGGGCGCCGCCGGGGCGCCGCCGGCCCGTCACCGTGCCGCCGCACGGGCGTCACCGGGAGCCGTCCGGGCGTCTCGGGGAGTCGTCCGGGAGGCGTCCGGGCGTCTCCGGGAGGCGTCCGGGCGGCCGTCACCACCGGAAGGTCCGCATGCGCATGGCCTGTCTCATCCGGGCCGCCCGGGCGCGCCGCGGCTGCACGCGGTCGCGCAGCGCCTTGGCCTCGCCGAGCTCACGGAGGAACTGGGCGCGGCGCCTGCGGCGCTCCGCGTCGGTCTCCGGTTGTGTCTCCGGCCGCCGGGGCTCCGTGTCGCCCCGGACCTGGCCGGATGTGTTCTTCGGGTCGGGCATCGGCCACACCACCCCCATCACTGGGTCCCTGTGCCCCCACCTTGCCGCAGCCACACGGGTCGGTGCCAGTGGTGGGCGGGTGCCAGTGGTGGGGCGGGCTACTGTGGGGTCATGCGTCTCCACGTCGTCGATCACCCGCTGGTCGCCCACAAGCTCACCACCCTGCGCGACAAGCGCACGGACTCCCCGACCTTCCGCCGGCTCGCCGACGAGCTGGTCACCCTGCTCGCCTACGAGGCGACCAGGGACGTGCGGACCGAGCAGGTCGACATCGAGACCCCCGTCACGCGGACGACCGGCGTGAAGCTGTCGTACCCGCGTCCGCTGGTCGTCCCGATCCTGCGCGCCGGGCTCGGCATGCTCGACGGCATGGTGCGGCTGCTCCCGACGGCCGAGGTCGGCTTCCTGGGCATGATCCGCAACGAGGAGACGCTGGAGGCGTCGACCTACGCCACCCGGATGCCGGAGGACCTCTCGGGCCGTCAGGTGTACGTGCTCGACCCGATGCTGGCGACCGGCGGCACGCTGGTCGCGGCGATCCAGGAGCTGATCCGGCGCGGCGCGGACGACGTGACGGCCGTGGTGCTGCTGGCCGCCCCGGAGGGCGTCGAGATCATGGAGCGCGAGCTGGCGGGCACGCCGGTGACGGTCGTGACGGCCTCGGTGGACGAGCGGCTCAACGAGGCCGGTTACATCGTCCCGGGCCTGGGCGACGCGGGTGACCGGATGTACGGCGCCGCGGAGTAGCGGCACCGGACGGACGGGGCCGCGGAGCGGCGGCCCCGATGCGTGAGGGGCGCCGCCGCCCGCCGGCGGCTCCGCTCAGCAGCGGGCCGGCGCGGGCTTGGGCTTGTTCAGGGCCACGAGAGCCGCGTCCGCCGTCGCCTTGGGCGACAGGGCCTTGAAGGCCGTACCGATGATCAGGTCGACGTCCGCCGTGGTGCGGGCGTCGACCTTCGTCGTGGTGCCGGCGAGCTGCGTGCCGAGGACGGAGAAGGCGCCCTTGCCCGCCGCGCCGGCGCCGAGCAGCAGCCCGGTCCCCTTGACCTTCTTGTCGTACGCCGCGGGCGCGTTCCCGACCTTGCCGATGGCGAAGCCGCGCTTCTTCAGCTCGTCGGCGGTCGCCTTGGCGAGTCCGCTGCGCGGGGTCGCGTTGTAGACGTTCACCGTGAGCTGGGCGGGCTTGGGCAGCGTGGCGGCGGCCGCGGTGCTCGGGGTGGGCGCGGGCTTGCAGTCCGCCTGCTTCCCGGCGACGGTCTTCGGGTTGTCGTCGCCGGAGAAGACGTCGACGAGCTGGAGCGTGCCCCAGCCGGCCGCGCCGAGCACGACCACGGCGGCGGCGGAGGCCAGGACGATCCTGCGCCGGCGGTGGGGGCGACGCATGCGCGGGTAGACATCCCCCGTGATGCGGTACTTTCCGCCCATGCCGGGGGGAGTGAGCATGCTCATGGGCGCAGCGTAATGCCGCCCGTGCGCGATGCCTACTTGATGATCATGTGATCGCGGCCGGATGGGCGTGAACTGCGCCCGAAAGGATCAGTGCGGGACGCCGTCCGGTGGGCCCGGGGTCAGTCCAGTTCCAGCACGCGGGCGTGGAGCACCTGGCGCTGCTGGAGGGCCGCGCGGACGGCTCGGTGGAGTCCGTCCTCGAGGTAGAGGTCGCCCTGCCACTTCACGACGTGCGCGAAGAGGTCGCCGTAGAAGGTCGAGTCCTCGGCGAGCAGGGTCTCCAGGTCCAGCTGCCCCTTGGTGGTGACGAGCTGGTCGAGGCGGACCGGGCGCGGGGCGACGTCCGCCCACTGCCGGGTGCTTTCCCGGCCGTGGTCGGGATACGGCCTGCCGTTTCCGATGCGCTTGAAGATCACACGGAAAGCCTACCGGGCGAGCGGCTCCCGGCGCAGCCACGCGGTACCGGTGGGATGCTGGTGCAGACCATGACATAGCAGACATTGGGGTGCCGCCATGAGCGAGACGGAGCAGCCGCCGACGACCCCGGAGCCGCTGCCGAAGCCCCCGGAGCAGCCGCCGGCGACCCCGGACCCGCCCGGCGCCGCCGAGGCTCCCGCAGCCGCCGAGGCTCCCGCTGCCGACGCTCCCGCCGTCCACGCGCCCCCCGCCGTCCACGCGCCCCCCGCCGTCCACGCGCCCCCCGCCGCCGACGCGCCTCCCGCCGATCCGACCCCGACCCCGCCCGCCGGGCTTCCCGCCCCCGTCGCGGAGATCGCCGCCGGGTACGCCTTCCAGGGGCCCGCGCTCGATCTGGGCGCCGTGCTGTGGGACGGCGTCTGCCACCCGGAGGCGCCCGTACGCATCCCGCTCCCGGTCCTCAACCGGCACGGTCTCGTCGCCGGGGCCACCGGCACCGGCAAGACCAAGACGCTCCAGCTGATCGCCGAGCAGCTCTCCGCCCAGGGCGTCCCGGTCTTCCTCGCCGACATCAAGGGCGACGTCTCCGGCGTCTCCGCCCCGGGCGAGGACGGCGAGAGGGTCCGGGAGCGGGCGGCGCAGGTCGGCCAGGCGTGGACCCCCACCGGTTTCCCCTGCGCGTTCTACGGCCTCGGCGGCATCGGCCCCGGCATTCCCGTCCGTGCCACGGTCACCAGCTTCGGTCCCGTGCTGCTCTCCAAGGTCCTCCAGCTGAACCGGACCCAGGAGCAGTCGCTCGGCCTGATCTTCCACTACGCCGACTCCAAGGGCCTGGAGCTGGTGGACCTGAAGGACCTGCGGGCGGTGGTCGCCTTCCTCGTGTCGGACGTCGGCAAGCCCGAGCTGAAGGGGATCGGCGGTCTGTCGACGGTGACCGCCGGAGTGATCCTGCGCGCCCTGACCGCCTTCGAACAGCAGGGCGCGGGCGGTTTCTTCGGGGAGCCGGAGTTCGACACCTCGGAGTTCCTGCGGACGGCCCAGGACGGCCGGGGGATCGTCTCGGTCCTGGAGCTGCCGTCGGTGCAGGAGCGGCCGCAGCTCTTCTCGACCTTCCTGATGTGGATGCTCGCGGACCTCTTCCACGACCTGCCGGAGGTCGGCGACCTGGAGAAGCCGAAGCTGGTCTTCTTCTTCGACGAGGCCCACCTCCTCTTCAAGGACGCGTCGAAGGCGTTCCTGGAGTCGATCACGCAGACGGTCCGGCTGATCCGCTCCAAGGGCGTCGGCGTCTTCTTCGTGACCCAGACCCCGAAGGACGTGCCCGCGGACGTCCTCGCCCAGCTCGGCAACCGGGTGCAGCACGCGCTGCGCGCCTTCACCCCGGACGACGCCAAGGCCCTGAAGGCGACGGTGCGGACCTTCCCGGAGTCGGCGTACGACCTGGAGGAGGTGCTGACCTCGCTCGGTACGGGCGAGGCGGTGGTCACCGTACTGAGCGAGCGCGGCGCGCCGACCCCGGTGGCGGCGACCCGGCTGCGGGCGCCCGAGTCGCTGATGGGACCGGTCGACGCGGCCGTGCTGGACGCGGCGGTGAAGGCCTCGCCGCTCCACGGGCGGTACGCGCGGGCGGTGGACCGGGAGTCGGCGTACGAGCGCCTGACGGCGGACGAGCGGGCGCGTACGGCGGAGGAGGAGGCGCGTACGGCGGAGGAGGCGCGGGTCCGGGAGGAGACAGCGCGGGTCCGGGAGGAGGAGGCGGCGCGGGTCCGGGAGGAGAAGGCCGCGGCGAAGTCGGCCGGGACGACCCGGGCGAGGGCCCCTCAGGAGGAGCCCTCGCTCGTCGAACAGGTCGTGGGCAGCGGGATGTTCAAGTCCCTCGCCCGGTCGATCGGCACCCAGCTGGGCCGGGAGATCAGCCGCTCGGTCTTCGGGACGGCCCGCCGCAGGCGGTGACCGGCTCGGTGACCGGCTCGGTGGCCGGCCGCCCGGCGGATCACCGGGCGGGCGGCCCTTCCGTGGCTACTCGGTGACCTCGTGGTGGTCGTCGTGCAGGCCGCCGCCGCTGCCCGCGTCGCCCTCGGTCGGGACGGTGACGACCGGCTTGCGCAGCGAGGAGATGTCGTGGGCGTAGGTGCCCACGGCGTTGGCGATGACGTCGATGTTGATGTCGAACGCCTTGCGGTTGACGTTCTTGATGTCGTCGCCCACGGCGTGGTAGTTCACGTCGTAGGCGACACCGGCCTCACCGCCGAACTTGACGGCCTGCTCAGGGGTCTTGATGCCCTCGGCGCCGGTGAAGGTGCCGCCGGACGGGATGCCGACCTCGATGAACGGGCCGTAGTCGGAGCGGCCGGTGAAGTCGGTGCCCTCGTGCGGCTGCCCGTTCTTGTCGAGGAACTCGTTGATGTCGCGCTCCAGCTGCGCGGAGCCCTCCGGCCCGGCGCCCGCGCCGACGTTGTCCGAGTTGTCGCCGTCGTACACGAACAGACCGTAGTTCGGCGAGGCGATCATGTCGAAGTTGAGGTAGAGCTTGATCTCCTTCTTGTCGAGCTCCGTCAGGTTGGCGACGTAGTGCTCGGAGCCGAGGAGGCCGTTCTCCTCCGCGGACCACCAGGCGAAGCGGACCTTGTTGCGGACCTTCTCCTTCGACTCGGCGAGCTCCAGGGCGGTCTGGAGGAGGCCGGCGGAGCCGGAGCCGTTGTCGTTGATGCCGGGCCCCGCGGTGACGGAGTCGAGGTGCGAGCCGAGCATCACGGTGTTGGCGGCGTTGCCGCCCTTGGTCTCCGCGATGACGTTGTTGGTGGAGCGGTTCTGGTTGAGCTGGCGGACCTCGAAGGAGAGGTTCACGGCGCCCTTGGCGAGGTCGGCGGCGAGCTGCTCGCCCTCGGCCTGGGAGAGACCGGCCGTCGGGATCTTGCCGGCGTCGGCGGCGCCGAGGGTGCCGGAGAGCACGCCCGCGGTGTTGTTGTAGATGATCGCGCCGACGGCGCCGGCCGCCGCTGCGTTCTCCTGCTTGATGGCGAAGGCGCAGCCGCCGCGCTTGACCAGGGCGATCTTGCCGGTGAAGGTGCCGGAGGCGAAGTCGCCCGGCTCGCAGCCGCTGGTGCCGTCGGCGTCGACCGGGGCGGCCGCCAGACCGGCGGTGATGCCGCCGACCGGGGTGGACTTGGTGTAGGTCATCGCGCGGATGTCGAGCGCGCGGGGGGAGGCACCGACGACGGACGCCTTCTCGGCGAGGGTCTCGGTGTAGACGAAGTCGAACCTCTCGTATGAGACGTTGTAGCCGGCCTTCTTGAGCTGCGTGTACACGTACGCGGCCGAGGCGTCGTGGCCCAGCGAGCCGGCCGCGCGGTGGCCGCCGGCCGAGTCGGCTATCGCCTGGAACTTCTGCAGGTGCTTGAAGGCGTCCTGGCCGGTGGTCTCCCGGACCAGCTTCTTCGCCAGCTTCGCGGCGTCCCGGGCGGGCGCGGCGGCGGGGTCCTTCACGGCGGTGGCCGGGGATGCGAGGACCAGGGGGGTGGCGAGGGCGGCTGCGGCGAGGATGGCCGCGGCGCGACGCTGCGATGCGTTCACAGAAGTCCTTCCCGATGGGGACGAGGTTGAGGGGAAGTTAGCCACCGGGAGGGCTTTCTGTGAACACGTTCGGCGCAATTCATGTCACCTTGAACAGGATTGACATCTGGAATTCTCAATTCCCGGCCGATTCGCCGTTCTTGGTGTCCTTGGCGTCTTTGGTGCCTTTGCTGTCTTTGGTGTCCCTGCTGCCCTTCGCGGCTTTCGCCGCTTTGGCGGCGGCTTTCATCTCCTGTTTGTGGGCGCGGACCAGGGCGAGCGACTCCGGCCCGGTGATGTCGGCGGCCGAGCGGTGGGCGCCCTCCTCGCCGTACGGCCCCGCCGCCTCCCGCCAGCCCTCGGGCCGGACGCCGTACTGCTTGCCGAGGAGGGCGAGGAAGATCTGCGCCTTCTGCTTCCCGAAGCCGGGCAGGGCCTGGAGCCGGGAGAGCAGGTCCTTGCCGGTGGCGGCCGTCCGCCAGACGGCCTCGGCGTCCCCGTCGTACTCCTCCACCAGGTACTGGCACAGCTGCTGGATCCGCTGGGCCATCGACCCCGGGTAGCGGTGCACCGCCGGTTTCTCCGAGAGGAGCGCCGCGAAGGCCTCGGGGTCCGCCGCGGCGATCTCGTGCGCGTCCAGATCGTCGCGGCCCAGCCGGGCCGCGACGGTGTACGGGCCGGAGAAGGCCCATTCCATCGGGACCTGCTGGTCGAGCAGCATGCCGACGAGCGCGGCGAGCGGGGAGCGGCCGAGGAGCGCGTCGGCCTCGGGCTGCTGGGCGAGGTGGATCTCGGGGCTCATGTTCCGATGATCCCGCCGGGCGGGCGGCGCCGCCCGGCGGGAGGTCCGTTCCGGGACGGGTGGTCGGGGGTCCGTGGGGTGGTGCGGGGGTGGGTGGTCAGGCGTCCGGGCGGTGGTGCGGGGTGGGTGGTCAGGTGGCGGTGGGGTGGGTGGTCAGGTGGCGGTGGGGTGGGTGGTCAGGGGTCCGGGCGGTGGTGCGGGGTGGGCGGTCAGGTGGCGGTGGGGTGGTGCGGGGCGCGCGGTCGGGGGTCCGTGGTGCGCTCCGAACCTTGCGCTCAGGCGTCCGCGAAGCGTTCCAGGGCGGCGACGATCAGGCGCCGGGTCTCGTCCCCGCCGAGGTGCCCGGACCGCTCCACCACGTGCAGCTCAGCGCCGGGCCAGGCCCGGGCGAGCTCCCAGGCGGTCGTGGGCGGTCCGCCCATGTCGAGCCTCCCGTGGATCAGCACGCCGGGGATGCCGGCGAGCCGGTGCGCGTCCCTGATCAGGGCGCCTTCCTCCAGGAAGGCACCGTGCGCGAAGTAGTGCGAGCAGATCCGGACGAAGCCGAGCCTGCTGTCGTCGACCCGGTCGGTGTACGGGGTCCCCATGCCCTCCATCGACAGGACGGCGTCCTCCCAGGCGCACCAGTCGGCCGCCGCCCGCTCCCGGACGGCCCGGTCGGGGTGGTTCATCAGGGCCGCGTACGCCCCCACCAGGTCCTCCGCGTGGTCCGCGCCGGCCCGGAACCGCTCGTGCGCCTCGGGGAAGAAGCGGCCGGCGCCCTCGTACAGCCAGGCCGTCTCGGAACGGCGGGTGGTGGTGACGGCGGCGATGACGATCCCGCTCACCCGCTCCGGATGGGCCTGCGCGTACGCCAGGATCAGCGTCGAGCCCCAGGAGCCGCCGAACAGCAGCCAGCGGTCGATCCCCAGGTGGACACGGAGCCGCTCCATGTCGGAGACGAGGTGGGCGGTGGTGTTCACGGAGAGGTCGGTGGCGGGATCGCTCGCGTGCGGGAGGGAGCGTCCGCAGCCGCGCTGGTCGAACTGCACGACCCGGTACTTCTCCGGGTCGAAGAGCCGGGGCGCGCTCGGGGACGACCCCGAGCCCGGCCCGCCGTGCACGACGAGCGCGGGCGTGCCCGCCGGGTTCCCGTGGACCTCGTATTGGACGCGGTTGCCGTCGCCGACGTCGAGCAGGCCGCTTTCGTGGGGGGAGCTCACGGTACGCATCCGCCCGACGCTACTCGGTGCCGGTGGTGTTGCTGGCGCTGTTGCTGTTGCTGTTGCTGGTGACGCGGGTCTCCGGGTTCTCGCACCAGCGGAGCACGGTCGGCCACGGCCCGAAGCCGCTGTCGGGGGTGAGGTGGCCGCCGCCCGGGACGAGGTCGGTGTCCAGGCCGAGCGGGGTGCCGTAGACGAGGGCGGCGCCGTCGGGGCAGTACGGGTCCCCGTCGCCGTGCACGAGCCGGGCCCGGACGCCCTTCTCGGTGAGGTCGAGACCGTCGGCGAAGGCGGCGATCTCGGGGATGGAGGCGGTGACGGCGGGGGAGGGCGGGGCGACGAGCAGCACCCGGTCGGCCTCCGGCCGGCGCGCGCCCGCCCGCAGCCAGAGCAGCACGGACAGGCTGTGCGCGAGGACGACGAACTCGCCCTCGGACGGCCGCTTCCCGTGCTCCTCCAGAGCCGCCAGCCAGTCGTCGAGGACGGGCGCGTCCGGCGCGGGCAGCTGCGGGTAGCGGACCTCGTGGCCGCGGGCGCGCAACTCGCCGGCGAGCCAGTGCTGCCAGTGGCCGGCGGGCCGGTGGTTCTGGAAGCCGTGGAGGATCAGGAAGGTCTTGGGCGCGGTCATGGCCCGATGGTGGGGCGCGGACGCAGCGGGGGTCCAGGCCGTTCCGAGGAGCGGACGTGCCACGCGGCCCGTCCCGCGAGGCGCACGGGTCCCGCGGGCCGCTCCGTGAGGCGGACCGGTCTCACGGCCCGCTCCGTGAGGCGGACCGGTCTCACCGCCCGTTCCGCGAGGCGCACGGGTTTTGCCGCTTGCTCCGCGAGGCGCACGGGTCTCACGGCCCGCTCCGTGAGGCGCACGGGTCTCACGGGCCGGGCCGGAGCGCGAGCAGTTCCCGTACCCCCGCCTTGACCCGCTCGGCGGGGAGCGCCTGCTCCACGGAGAGGTGGTGCATCAGGTCCGGTGAGAAGGGCGCGAGCAGCAGGTGGGCGAGGAGGGCGGAGTCGGCGCCGGGCCGGAGCCGGGAGACCAGCATCGCCGCGTGCGTGTGCATGACCTGGTAGGCGCCGCTGTGGTAGCGGGCGCGGGGCGCGGCGGAGTGCGCGGCGAGCAGGATCGCGCGCTGCTCGGCGACCCGGTCGACGAGCGCGTCGAGGAAGGCGTCGAGCCGTTCGTCGGCGGGGGCGCCGGGGCCGAGCGGCGGCGGGCCGCTCATGTACGCCTCCTGGAACCGGCGCTCGCGGTCGTCGAGGAGGGCCCACAGCAGCTGGGAGACGTCGCCGAAGCGGCGGTAGACGGTGCCGACGCCGATGCCGCTTGCATGGGCGACCTGGTTCATGGTGACCGCGTCGGGGCCCTTCTCGGCGACGATCCGGGCGGTGGCGTCGAGGATCCGGCGCCGGTTGCGGGCGGCGTCGGCGCGCTCGGGGGCGGGTCCGGTTCCCGAGCCGGCTCCGGTACCCGGCCCGGGCACGGTCGGCAGCACGGGGAGGAGCAGGGGCGCCGAGCCCTCGTCGGCCCCCGGTGTGCCCGGTGCGCCCGGTGTTCTCGTGCTCATCGGCCCGTCCCTGCCCTTCGTCGCGCCCCCGTCGTCGGTGTCCCGTTCCTCCGAGCATACCTGCCGCCCTTGCCATCCGGATTTCTATCCGCTTAACTCGGAAGCAGTTAAGCGGAAATTAATCCGCTTATGTGTCGCCGCCGTGCCCAGCGAGGAGCAAGCCATGTCCGTGAAGGTCGCCGTCGTCTACTACTCGTCCACCGGTGCCGTGCACCAGCTCGCCCAGGCCGTCGCCGAGGGCGCCGAGAAGGCCGGCGCCGAGGTCCGCCTCCGTCGTGTCCCCGAGCTGGCCCCGGACGCCGCGATCGACGCCAACCCGGCCTGGCGCGCCCACGCCGACGCCACCGCCGACATCGAGCTCGCCACCCTCGACGACCTGGAGTGGGCGGACGCCTACGCCCTCGGCTCGCCGACCCGCTTCGGCAACGTGGCGGCCCAGCTCAAGCAGTTCGTCGACACCACCGGCGGCCTGTGGCAGCGCGGCGTCATGGCGGACAAGCCCGCCACCGCCTTCACCAGCGCCCACAACCTCCACGGCGGCAACGAGTCCACGCTGCTCGCCCTCTACAACACCTTCCACCACTGGGGCTCGGTCATCGTCTCCCCCGGCTTCACCGACCCCGCCGTCTACGCGGCCGGCGGCAACCCCTACGGCACCGCCCACCCCGCCGCCAACGGCGCCCCCGCCGAGGAGGTCCTGGCCGCCGCCCGCTACCAGGGCGCCCGCCTCACCACCATCGCCAAGCGCCTCAACGGCCTCGCCACCGACTGACCCGCGCCGCCCCGGAGGCGGCCCCGCCCCCGAGGCCGACGCACCGAAGCGCCCCGTCCCGGCCCCGAGCCCGGACACGCCGAAGCGCCCCCGGCTACGAGGCCGAGGGCGCTTCCTCCGTACGACGACCGGAATCCCCGATCAGGCCAGCGACAGGAACAGCTTCTCCAGCCGGGCCCGCATCTTCTCCGGGTCCTCGCCGTCCCGCTTCCCGTTCTCCATCTCCGTCAGGCACTGCTGGAGCCCCGTCGCGATGATCGCGAACCCGGCCCGGTCAAGCGCCCGCGAGGCGGCGGCCAGCTGCGTCACGACCTCCTCGCAGTCGCGCCCCTCCTCGATCATCCGGATCACACCGGAGATCTGCCCCTGCGCCCGGCGCAGCCGGTTCAGCACGGACTTGAGCTCCGCGCCCGCGAGATCGAGATCCACAACCACTCCTCAGCAGATACCCCGGGGGGCAGTCCGACCCCCACCGCGGGGACCCGTCGACTTCCAAGGATGACACCTGCCGCCGAACGCTCCCGGCGCTCAGTCCTGCGTAGGCCCCGCCTCGTCGATGCGGCGGATCACCACCGGGTACTCCGGGGCTCCGGCCGGCTGGGGGCAGCGCGCCACCCGGGCGGCGATCTCCGTGACCCGCTCCAGGCTCGCGCACTCCAGCACCCAGTAGCCGGCCAGGACCTCCTTGGTCTCCGCGTACGGGCCGTCCGTCACCACCGGTCGGCCCTGCGCGTCCACCGACACGAACCGGGTCTCGCCCGGGTCGGCCAGGCCCTGCCCGTCGAGCATCTCGCCGCTCTCCAGCAGCTCCTTGTTGAGCGTGTTCATGAAGTCGAACATCGCGTTCAGGGACTCCTTGTCCCAGGACGGGCTCTGCGCCGAGCCGCGGCCGGACATCGCCTCGTAGTCGGCGTGCGAGCCCTGCACCATCACCAGGTACTTCATGGTGTCCTCCCACTCTTCCTCTTCACGGGCCCTCTTCACGGCCCTTCCGAAGGAGAGTCGGAACCGGCTCCCGGATCTCGACACCGCGCGGACGACATCCCGAAATCCGTGCCGAATCACCCGACCGCCCCATGATGTCGGCTGTGAACCCCTTCACCTTCTCCGCCGCGTTCATCACGTTCTTCTCCGTCGTAGGACCGCCGAAGGTGCTCCTCGCCTTCGGCGGCCTCGCCCAGTCGCACCCGGTCAGGCAGCTCCGCACCATCGCCCTCATCGCCTCCGGCGCGGCCGTCGCCGTCGGCATCGTCGCGGGCATCACGGCCCCGTGGCTGCTCGACGTCTTCCACATCAGCACCCCCGCCCTCCAGCTCGCCGGCGGGGTCATCTTCTTCCTCTACGCCGTCGGACTCGTCCTCGGCCTGCACCTCGGCTCCGACGGGCCCCACCAGGACTCGCCCGACGTCGTCAGCGGCGTCCGCGAACTGCTGATGCCGTACGTCGTCAGCCCGCTCGCGATGACCGCGGTGCTCATCGAGGCCGCGGCCCGCGACGGCGTCGGCTGGCGGTCGACCGTGGTCGGCGCGTACGTGGCGGTCATCGCCCTCGACCTCGTCTGCGTCCTGTCCCTCACGGCGCTGCTGCGCCGCACCCACCACGCCACCATCGAGCTCTTCGGCCGCCTCCTGGGCCTGCTGCTCGCCGCGGTCGGCGTGGACCTCTTCCTCGACGGCCTCTCGGAACTGGGCGTCCCGGGCCTCGACCGCCACTGAGAGCCGGCGAGGGGAGGGGAGGGGGCCAGGAGGCGGTGGGAGGCCAGGTGTGTCGGGAGGGCGGGGAGAGCGCGGAGGGCGAGGAGAGCCACAACCTGTTCCAGCTCCACGCGGCCTCACGCGTCCAGGAAGCCGGTCACCGTCCGCACGAACTCCTCCTCCTTCTCGAAGAAGACCACGTGCCCCGCGTCGATCTCGGCGTACGCGCTGCCGCCGATCGCCGCCGCCAGCTCCCGGCTGTTCTCCACCGGGACGGTCGCGTCCCGGGTGCAGCCGACCACCAGGGTCGGCGCGGAGATCCGGGGCAGCAGCGCCCGGACGTCCACGCCCAGGTCGAGAGCGACGTGCCGCAGGGTGCCCGGTGTGGGCGGCATGTTGGGGATCAGCGCCTCGACGCCCTCGCGCCCCACCTCGTTGAGGAAGCCCCGGCTGAACCCCGTCATGGTCACGCTCCGCCCGAACCCCGCCGGGTCGTGCTCGCCCAGCCGCTCCCACAGCGTGAACAGGTTCCGCAGGTACTCGTCGGCATCGGTGTACGCCCACCCGGCCACCAGGATCAGCCGGTTGACGAGGTCCGGGCGGAGCGCGGCCACGGCCGCCGACACCGGGGCGCCCATCGAGAACCCGAGCAGGTCCACCGGTCCGCGCCCGGCGTCCTCGATGACGGCGATCACCTGCGCCGCCAGCCCCTCGACGCTCAGTTCGCCGCCGTCGTCGACGGTCCGGTCCGCACCGGAGAGGTCGGGGGTGATGACGGTCCGGGAGGAGGTGAGAAGGGGCGCGGTCCGCCCCCAGTTGACGACGGCCCCACCCGACCCGGTCCCGTGCACGAGCAGCAGGGCGGGCACGGAGTTCGCGGGGTGCGCGGTGACCGCCGGGTGCGTGATGGCCACGGGGTGCGTGGTGGCTTCGGGGTGCGCGAGGTGCGGGGGGTGAGCGGTGACCGCGGTGGCCGCGGTGACCGCGGGATTCTCCACGGTCGTAGCGCGCTCGGAAGCGTGGACGTCGTAGTGGACGCGGGCGGTGCCGACGGTGACGGTGGCCATGGTGACACGTACTCCTCGGGGGCGGCGGGTGGCTGACACCGAGGACGATGCCGCCGAACGGAAGCCCCCGGGAGAGCCCTCCTCACCCTGGGATCCCCGGTCCCTGGTTCGGCCTCCGCCGCTCCGGCAGGATGATCGTCATGGCCACGACGATCGACCGGCGCGAACTCGCCGACTTCCTGCGCCGCCGCCGAGAGCGGGTCACCCCCAAGGACGTGGGCCTGCCGGCCGGCCCGCGCCGCCGCACCCCGGGCCTGCGCCGCGAGGAGGTCGCCCAGCTCGCGGGCATGTCGGCCGACTACTACATCCGCCTGGAACAGGCCCGCGGCCCACAGCCCTCGCCTCCGATGCTCGCCGCGCTCGCCCGCGCGCTGCGGCTGGACGCGGACGAGCGCGACCACCTCCACCTCCTCGCCGGCCACCGCCCCCCGGCCGGTCCGGTCGCAGGCGACCACGTCGCCCCCGGCCTCCTGCACCTTCTGGACCAGCTCCCGACGATCCCCGCGCAGATCCTCGGCGACCTCGGTGACGTCCTCGCCCAGAACGCCCCCGCCCGCGCCCTCCTGGGCGGCGTCTGCACGGTGTCGGAACACGGCCGGAACGTCGTCTGGCGCTGGTTCGCCGACCCCCTCGCCCGTACGGCGTACCCGCCGGAGGAGCACGCGTACTACAGCCGGCTCCACGTCGCCGACCTGCGCGCCGCGTACGGCCGGCGCGGCGGCGACCCGGCCTCGACCCGCCTGGTGGAACGACTCCGCGCCGCCAGCGAGGAGTTCGCGACCCTCTGGGCCGAACACGAGGTGGCGGTCCGCCGGCACAGCCGGATGCGCGTCGCGCACCCGCTGGTCGGCCAGGTCGACCTGGACTGCCAGGTCCTGCTCGCCCCGGAGGGCGAGCAGCGCCTGGTCTTCTTCACCCCGCCCCCGGGCACGGACACGGCCGACCGGCTGGCGCTGCTCGCGGTGGTGGGCACGGACCAGTTCACACCGTGACGCCCACCCGCTCGGACACCCGGGACCGACCCCGCCCGGTCCGACTGCGCCGACGGCCATCTGTACGACGGCCACCTGTACCGCCGGGCCACCCGCTTCCTTCCTCGATCCCTCCCGCCCCTCTCACGCGTCGGACGCGGCCCGCTCCCCCAAAGGCCGCCGCCGCAGGCCCGGTTCGGTGAGCGAGGGGGGCCGCCAGACGCCGTCGGCCCGGTAGAGGTCGGTCCCGGGCGGCACGATCGCGTCGATCCGGTCGAGCACGTCGTCGTCGAGGACGAGCGCGGCGCCCTTCAGCAGCCCGTCGAGCTGCTCCCCGGTCCGCGGCCCGAGGATCACCGAGGTCACGGCCGGGTGCGCGGCGGCGAAGGCGACCGCGAGCTCGGGCAGCGAGCAGCCGATCTCCTCGGCGAGCAAAGCCAGTTGCTCGACGGCGTCGAGCTTCGCCACGTTCTCCGGGAGGGCGGGGTCGAAGCGGTGCGGGGTGATCGCCGCCCGTCCGCGCGAGAGATCGACCCCCCGCCCCTTCCGGTACGCCCCCGACAGATACCCGGAGGCGAGCGGCGCCCAGGTCAGCACGCCCATCCCGTACCGCTGCGCCAGCGGCAGCACCGCGGTCTCCACCCCGCGCGCGAGCAGCGAGTACGGCGGCTGCTCGGTCCGGAACCGCCGCAGCCCGCGCCGCTCGGCGACCGCGTGCGCCTCCACGATCCGCTCGGCCGGGAAGGTCGAGCACCCGAAGGCCCGGATCTTGCCCTGCGAGACCAGGTCCCCCAGGACGTCCAGGGTCTCCTCGACGTCGGTCCGGTGATCGGGCCGGTGCACCTGGTACAGGTCGATGCGGTCCGTCCCGAGCCGCGCCAGGCTGGCCTCCACGGCCCGTACGATCCACCGTCGCGACAGCCCGCCCCGCCCGGGTCCGTCCCCGCCGACGGGGAAGTACACCTTGGTAGCGAGCACGGTCTCGTCCCGCCGCCGCGGATCGCGCAGCGCCTTCCCGACGATCTCCTCGGACTCGCCCGCCGAGTACATGTCAGCGGTGTCGACGAAGTTGATCCCCCTGTCGAGGGCGGAATGGATGATCCGTACGGCATCCCCGTGGTCGGGATTCCCGACCGACCCGAACATCATGGTCCCCAGGCAGTAAGCACTGACCTCGAACCCGGTCCCACCAAGTACCCGATAGCGCATGCGCCGCACCCTAGGCCCTGGAGTCAACTCCAGGGCAACCCCCGTGTGTTGGCCGCGCGTCCCGGCCGAGGACCTCCCGGAGGAACGCCGCCACCGCCCCGTACACCTCCTCCGGCCGCTCCAGGTGCACGTCGTGCCCGGCGCCCGGCAGGGACACCCCGCGCAGCCCGGACTGCCGCCGCGCCATCCCGTCCCACAGTTCCGCGCGGATGATCCCCTTCTCCCCGAGGACGCCGAGCAGGGGCACGTCGATGGCGTCCCACTCCTCCCACCAGGCGCGGACGGCGTTCTCGCGGAGCGAGGCGGCCAGGACGTCGGCGTCGAACCGGGGCCACCACCCGCCGTCCCGCTCCTCCAGCCCTCCGGCCCACCCCTCCCCGACTCCCCCGCCCCCGAAGTACGCGACGGCCGCCTCCCGGCCGGGGAACGGCACCGGCCACCCCTCCAGCCACTCGACGACCCCGGCCACCGCCTCGGGCGACGACCGGTCGGGCCCGGCCTCGATCAGTACGGCCCCGGCGACGCCGGGATGCCGACGCGCGGCGGCGAGCAGCGCGGCCAGGCCGCCGTACGACTGCCCGACGAGCACGGCCGGACGCCGCCCGCCGGCGCCGTACTCCTCGACGACCCCCAGTACGTCCTCCGCGTAGGCGGCGCGGGAGACGTCGCCGGGCCGCCGCTCGCCGGCCCCGTGCCCGCGCTGGTCCAGCGCGACGACCCGGTACCCGTCGGCGCTCAGCCGCGCCGCGAGCCCGTCCCACTCCCCGCAGTGCCCGGCGAGCCCGTGCAGCAGCACCACGACCCCGCCCCCACTCCGGCCCCCCTCCCCCTCACCCTTTCCGCCCCCGTCCCCGTCCCCATCCCCGTCCCCGCCCCAGTCGCGCAGCGACAGCCGCGCACCCCCACGCACGAACTCCCGAGTGACGTAGCTCACTTCCACCTCGGCCTCTCCCTGTCACATCCGCGCGACCCGCTCCGTCAT
The DNA here is from genome assembly GCF_043081625.1 of Streptomyces sp. NPDC014861. Taxonomy (NCBI): domain Bacteria; kingdom Bacillati; phylum Actinomycetota; class Actinomycetes; order Kitasatosporales; family Streptomycetaceae; genus Streptomyces; species Streptomyces sp. NPDC014861. The sequence continues at coordinate 77,691 of NZ_JBIBWV010000024.1, read as the reverse complement.
TCCTGTGAAGGCCCACGGAGAAACGAACACCCCACCCCACGGAGGAACCCCATGGACGCCCGCCTCAACCTCTTCGCCAGCCCGATCGCCGCCAAGGTCGTCAAGCACCTCGCCTCGGCCGGCTTCGGCATCCCGGACGCCGTGCTCCCGCACAGCACCCAGGAACTCGTGAAGATCCGCGCGAGCCAGATCAACGGCTGCGGCTTCTGCCTCGACATGCACACCAAGGACGCCGCCGCGGCCGGCGAGACCGCCCTCCGCCTGCACATGGTCGCCGCCTGGCGCGAGGCCAAGGTGTACACGGAGGCCGAGCGCGCGGCCCTCGAACTGACCGAGCAGGGCACCCGCCTCGCCGACCAGCACACCGGCGTCACCGACGCGGCCTGGGAGAACGCGGCGAAGCACTACGACGAGGAGCAGCTCGCCGCCCTGGTCTCCCTGATCGCCCTGATCAACGCCTTCAACCGCATCAACGTCATGACCCAGCAGCCGGCCGGCGACTACGTCCCGGGCCAGTTCGCCTGACGCGCTACTTCTGCTCCGCCCGCACGGCGGCCACGAGCGCGTTGGCGTGCCCGTGCCCGAGCCCGTACTCGCTCTTCAGCCAGCCCACGAGCTCCATGTGCTTGGTGAGCGGCGAGGACCGGATGACCTCGAACCACTCGGACACGGGCCGCCCGTACTTCTCCTCGATCGAGGGGAAGTAGCTGGCAGGACCCTTGGGGGAAACGGACACGACGACCTCCGAAAAGCAGCACGACGACATCGACGACAGACAAGACTGCGCCGCCCGCCCAAACTAATCGCGCCGGATGTGCTCGGGATCCACATGCCGCCGAACCATCGGTACGGAGGCGACGCCGGCGACGACGAGGACCCCGACCGCACTCCCCACCAGCAGCGGCAACCCCTCCCAGTCTTAGTGCACGGCCCCGCCCCCGGTGATCAGATAGCTCGACTCGGCGAGCCACGTGGGAGTCGTCAGGACGGCGGCGAGGCAGACCACCCCCACTGCGGATCCGCAGGTCATGAGGAGGAAGCGGGCCCGTCCTCGGCGCCCGCCACGCCATACGAGGCGCAGGCCGAGCAGGAACGGGTTCACACAGCCACCCGCTGAGTGATGGCTCCGTCCGTCATCGTGTACCGGGTGTCGGCGCGGGCGGCGACCCCTGGGTCGTGCGTGACGATGACGACGGCCGTCTGCTGGCTTCGTGCCAGGACCAGGAACTCTTCCAGTACGGCGGAGGAGTTGGCACTGTCGAGCGCCCCGGTCGGTTCGTCCGCGAAGACCACGTCCGGCTGATGGACGAGGGCCCGTGCCACGGCCACCCGCTGTGCCTGGCCGCCCGACAGGCCGGATGCCCTCCGCCGCAGGAAGTCGCCCATGCCCAGACGCCCCAGGACCCGTGCGCCGGCGGCGTGCGCCCGGTCCTTGGGGACTCCGGCCAGGCGAAGGGGGAGCGCGGCGTTCTCCTCGGCGGTCAGCTCGGCGAGCAACTCGCCGTACTGGAAGACGAACCCGATCCGTTCCCTGCGTAAGGCGCTCAGCTCGGCGTCGGGAAGCGAGGAGAGCGTGATTCCGTCGAAGACCACCGAGCCGCCGGCAGGAGGCAGGACGCCGGCGAGGCAGTACAGCAGCGACGACTTCCCTGATCCGCTGCTGCCCGTGATCGCAGCCACTTCACCGCGGGCGAGCGCGAAGTCGACACCGCACAGGGCGCGCTGCTCGCCGTAGAAGAACTCCACGCCTTCGGCACGGAGGATGACATCCATCGTCAGGGTTCCTTCCCGCAAGGAAGGGGGCCGCGCCCGCGGCCCCCCAAGGCGTCGGACGATCAGCGGCGGCGGAACTCCCGAAGGTGTGAGCGGTTGTCCGGTCGCAAAGAGCCGCGGTCGCGGCATGCCTGGATCTGCGCGTCCTGGGTCTCGAGCACCGCACCGTCGAAGAAGACGTGGTCGACGTGCACCGACTTCTTCTGGACGCCCTTGACCCGCGTCCAGTCGTACGCCTCCACCTTCGCCCGCAGGCAGACGTTGTGGCCGTCGCCGTGGTCGGTGTCGTTCAGGTCGCCCCTGACATGGAAACCACCCCGGTGCACGAACTTCGCCTCCCACGTGTACTCGCCGGCGAACGCGACGCCCCGCGAGGTCATGTGCAGCCCCCTCCACGAGTCCGCCACCGCCACCCCCGCCCCACCGAAGAACAGCCCGGCGACGACCGCCGCGGTGACCGACTTCCGCAACTTCCCCATGAGTTGCCCCTGATTGCGTACAGAGCCGACTGGTCGTCACAGAAAGTATCGGCTCCACTACGGGGGCGGGACGCAGGAACGTGCCTCCATCGGATGACCGCCCGATCCGGTGAACGGAACGTCGAGAATGCATCTCCTCGGAGACGGTCTCGGGGCGTGCGACGAGGTAAAAGCCCAGGTCAGTGGCGTGCGGGCGAGGGTCGGGGGTCAACGGGGCCGGGTTCTTCCGCATGGTCACCGACGTGCCCGCACGCAGCCTCCGGCCGGTTCTCCAGCACCTCGCGCGAACAGTGACGCTCCCACCGGTCACCACTCGCTCCGTGCCTCAGGCATGTCCGTCGGCATGACGCTGTGGACGCGGGACAGAGTGAAGACTCGTTCGGCTTCACGCAGGTGGCACCAGGCTTCGAGGTAGGGCGGGTCGAGTTCGAGGCGGCTGAGGGTGCGCACGGTGCGGCTGCCCGAGGCGGAGACGTATGCGATCGCGATGGCGGTGCCGGCGTCGAGGGCGTGGCCGAGCTGGCGTACGTCGGCGTACGTCAGCTGCTTCGCGTACCAGGCGACGATCTCCTCGGTGTCCGTTCCGAAGGGGCCTCCGGCGCCGAAGGGATCGGGGTCCGGGAGGGAGGGCGGGGCCGCCAGCAGTCGGGATGCCACAGCGTGTGAGTCGATGCCCCCCGACACCTCCGCTGCCTTGTGCGTCGCGAGTCGGCCGCCGGTCTTCACGGACGGCTTCCGTGGGGCCGGAACGGCGGTGGCCCGCCGGGGCGGGACCCTCTCGACGCGTACGGTCCCGTCCGGGGCCTCGGCGACGGGGGCATAACCCTGGTCCCGGAGCGCGGCGAGGGTCTGGTCAGGTGTGCCGGTGCCGACGAGCACCGTCGGGGCGAGCTGCCGCAGCCCGAGTGGCGAGAGCCCTCGGTGGGCGGCGAGTTCGGCCAGGAGGGACGGCTCGTCGCCGTGGATGACGCAGGCGGCGGGGGCGACGCGCACACGGCCGTGACGGCGTGCGGCATCGGCGATGAGGTAGGACAGGGGCTGTGGCAGAGGCCCCTCGGCGATGACGGCCAGCTCGGCGGAGACCTCGTCCGGAGCGCGGCCGGCGTCCAGGGCCCGTCGGATGCTGCCGGCGCTGAACCGCCATACCGAGGCCGTCCCGCGGGTCTCCCGGTCCGCGGTCGCGTCCAGGAGCTCGGCGAGGCTCGCCGCGGGCGTGCCGCTGACGACGGCCGTGAGATCGCTGCCGAGCCGGGCTGTGCCGGTGGCCTTCGGCAGCAGCCGTCGGCACTCGGTGGCCAGAACCTCGGCGTTGCCGGCCGGCAGAGCCGCACCGAGCGGGGAGAGGGAGCCCCGGGCGATGACACCCAGCAGCTCGGCCTCGCGGACCGCGGTGGTGAAGGGCGCCTCATCCTGGAATGACAGGTGAGCGAGCGGACGATGCCAGGCCACGAGCGGGCCCAGATCCGTGGCGACCCGCGCGCCCAGCCCCTCCGGGAGCCGTGCCGCAGCGGTGAGGAGTCCCCTGCGTGCCTGCAGGCAGCCGTCGCAGGGAGGCGCTCCGGCCAGGGCGGGGAGTGCCCTGTCGTCCTCATCGCGGGACTGGGATGGCGTGAGCGCCAGGTTCCACCATGCCTGAAGCAGTACGGCGAACTGCGTCGCGGGTTCCTGCGCCGCCCAGGCGTCGTACTTCTCGGTGGGCGCGACGCGGGGGCCGTCCGCGGCCATGAGCCCGACCGAGTACGCGGCCTCCAGGACGATGCGCACCACGGCGTCATCGGCCTGTGCGGCCTTGCTGATCCGGCCCAGTTCACGTGCCCCTACTCCACCGGACTTCAGCCGGGCCGGGGGAGTCGACGAGCAGACCGACAGGACCGCGGCGGCGTGGGCCGCGAAGCCCGTAGCCGCTGCCGCTGACTCCCGTTCCACCTCGGCCGCGGCTACGGACACCATCTCTGCGGCAGGCGGTACAGGCTCGAACGGGGCATGCCAGTCGGGGCCGCGGAGTGCGAGCGCCACTTCGACGGGCATGCGGGCGGGCCCGTATCCGTGGCGGTTCCGGATCAGCAGGCCCCGGTCGAGGGCCCATCGCTCGCCCGGCCGGGAATCGGGCTCGGGAGCCCCGAACACGATGAACTCCGTGTGCCGCGGTGCGGACCTCGCTCGGTGTTCGAGCAGCTTGCGGGCGGAGGAAGGAGCCTTCGCGACCACGGAGGCGATGCGTTCCGGATCGCCATGGTGGTGCAGGACGGCGGCTGTGCGCTGCTGCCTGGTGCCGGGCGGCTTGACGCCCAGCGCGACGAGCATGCCGCGCAGCTCCTCGGAGATCAGACCCTCCAGGAGCTCCTCCAACGGAGCGTCAAGACCCAAGGGCGCTTCCCAGGCTTGTCGCAAGGGCGTGGCCATGCGGAGCCTTCCGTCGCCATCGGGCCAGACCAGCGCATGATCGGCCAGAGTTTCCAGCACGGCGTCGAGTTCCCGAGCGGCGGTGGGTGCCGTCGCTCCCAGCGCCTTCGCCAGAGCGCCGCGCGACATGGGCGTCCCCAAGGCGGCCAGGGTCTCGGCCACCTGGAGGCACGGCAGTGGGAGCTGTGGCAGGGCGAGTGCCACCGAGCCCGGCCGCAGAAGACGTTCCGCCAGTTCGTCCAGCGAGCGCGGCTCGGGGGGAGCCGAGGCGTCTTTCCGCAGGGTGAGCGCACGCACCAGCTGCGGGGCCTCGAGGCCGGCCAACCAGGCCGTCAGCGCGGACCGGGACGTCACAGGGAACACCTCGCGAGATCGGGATCGCACGAGCGGACCGGATTCGGCCCGTGCGCGGATCAAGGATGGTGCAATCCTGGCCGCCGCAGGTGGCGTACGTGAGGGTTCACCCCTGAAGGCGAGCCGCTCGACCGGGCAAGGATGCGCGCGCGGTACCTTCACGTCCCCGGCCATCTCCTGAAGGAAGTGGCCCGGAAGATCGGTGCGGCGATCTGGGGCCCAGGAAAAGACCGTTGTGGACAAAGACCAGGACAACGGAGGCTGGGGAACGTCGAAGGGCCCCACCGCGAACGGTGGGGCCCATCGACAACGTGCCCGGTGAGGCACTGGCGGAGGATACGAGATTCGAACTCGTGAGGGGTTGCCCCCAACACGCTTTCCAAGCGTGCGCCCTAGGCCTCTAGGCGAATCCTCCGTGGAGAACATTACATGACCGCGGAGGGTGCTCGCGAACGTGATCGCCGAGCGGTCGACGCGTGATCGGTGAGGTGGGGAGGGGCCGGGGAGGAGTGCGGGGGAGGGGGTCGGGAGAGGGGCGCGGATCGGGTACGCTGGGCGGAGCCCCTCACGCGGCGCTATCTGACTGAACTCCCCCAGGGCCGGAAGGCAGCAAGGGTAGGTCGGCTCTGGCGGGTGCGTGGGGGGCGCTTGCGTTCCCGGAGCGCGGGGGATGCGGAGCCGCCCCTGCCATGGCCCCCGCCGCCGTACGCCGCCCCCGCCCGCACGGCGACCGCACTCCGCCCCGCCCGCGCCGCACCGCTCCCGCCCCGCCCCCTCCCGCCTTTCCCGGGTTGTCGGCGGGCGCCTATAACCTCGTATACGTGTCGTCTCTCGCGCTGTACCGCCGCTACCGCCCCGAGTCCTTCGCCGAGGTCATCGGGCAGGAGCATGTCACCGACCCGTTGCAGCAGGCCCTGCGGAACAACCGGGTCAATCACGCGTACCTGTTCAGCGGGCCGCGCGGGTGTGGCAAGACGACCAGCGCGCGGATCCTGGCGCGGTGTCTGAACTGTGAGCAGGGGCCCACGCCGACGCCCTGCGGGGAGTGCCAGTCCTGTCGGGACCTCGCGCGCAACGGGCCGGGGTCGATCGACGTCATCGAGATCGACGCCGCGTCGCACGGTGGTGTGGACGACGCTCGTGACCTGCGGGAGAAGGCGTTCTTCGGGCCCGCGTCCAGCCGGTACAAGATCTACATCATCGACGAGGCCCACATGGTCACCTCGGCGGGGTTCAACGCCCTGCTGAAGGTGGTCGAGGAGCCGCCGGAGCACCTCAAGTTCATCTTCGCCACGACCGAGCCCGAGAAGGTCATCGGGACCATCCGGTCGCGGACCCACCACTATCCCTTCCGGCTGGTGCCGCCGGGGACGCTCCGCGAGTACCTCGGCGAGGTGTGCGGGCGGGAGGGGATCCCCGTCGAGGACGGGGTGCTGCCGCTCGTCGTGCGCGCCGGTGCCGGGTCCGTGCGTGACTCGATGTCCGTGATGGACCAGCTCCTCGCCGGTGCCGGCGAGGAGGGTGTGACGTATGCCATGGCGACCTCGCTGCTCGGTTATACGGACGGGTCGCTGCTCGACTCCGTCGTGGACGCCTTCGCCTCGGGTGACGGCGCGGCGGCCTTCGAGGTCGTCGACCGGGTCATCGAGGGCGGGAACGACCCCCGGAGGTTCGTCGCCGACCTGCTGGAGCGGCTGCGGGACCTCGTCATCCTGGCCGCCGTGCCCGACGCCGGGGAGAAGGGGCTCATCGACGCGCCCGCCGACGTGGTGGAGCGGATGCAGGCCCAGGCGTCCGTGTTCGGCGCCGCCGAGCTCAGCCGCGCCGCCGACCTCGTGAACGACGGGCTGACCGAGATGCGCGGAGCCACCTCGCCGCGCCTCCAGCTGGAGCTGATCTGCGCGCGCGTGCTGCTGCCCGCCGCCTTCGACGACGAGCGGTCGCTGCTCGCCCGCCTCGACCGGCTGGAGCGCGGGGCCGCCGCCGCGCCGCCGGCCGCCGCGCCCGTCTTCACGCCGGCCCCGCCCGCGGGACCGCCGCTCGGGTACGTCCCCGGGCCCGACGCCCATACGCCGATGGCCCCGCCGCCGCCCCCGCAGCAGTCCGCCCCCGCGCCCACTCCGGCTGCCGCGCCCGCCCCGGCGCCCGCGCAGGCGCCGTCCGACGCCGCGCGCCCGGGGGCCTGGCCCGGGGCCGCGCGGCCCGGCGGCTGGCCGACCGCCGCGCCCCAGCCCGCCGCGCCCGCGCCCGCTCCCGTACAGGCGCAGGCCCAGCCGCAGCAGCCGCAGGCCGGCGCGCCCTCCGGGGACATGGCCGCCGGTGCCGCCCAGGTGCGGAACATGTGGCCGTCCATCCTCGAAGCGGTCAAGAACCGGCGCCGTTTCACCTGGATCCTGCTGAGCCAGAACGCGCAGGTGGCCGGCTTCGACGGCACCACTCTCCAGCTCGGCTTCCTCAACGCCGGCGCGCGGGACAACTTCGCGAGCAGCGGGAGCGAGGACGTCCTCAAGGCCGCGCTCGCCGAGCAGTTCAACGTGCACTGGAAGGTCGAGGCGATCGTCGACCCGTCGGGCGGCTCCGCGCCCCCGCCCGGCGCCGGGGGCTTCTCCGGCGGGGGAGGCGGTGGCGCGGGGGGCTTCTCCGGAGGCGGAGGCTTCTCCGGCGGAAGCGGAAGCGGCGGCGGAGGCGGCTTCGGCCGTCCGTCCACGCCCCCGCCCGCCCCCTCCCCGGCGGCGCCCGCGCCCGCCTCCGCGCCTTCCGCGCCCGCCCCGCAGGCCGCCGCGCCCGCGCCGGCCCCGGCGCCCGCCCCCGTACCGCAGGCACAGCCGCGGCCGCAGCCGGTGGCGCCCGAGGACGACGTGCCGGAGGAGGACGACCCGGACCTCGTGGAGTCGGCGCTCTCCGGGCGGGAGCTGATCGTGCGCGAGCTCGGCGCGACCGTTGTGGAGGAATACACGAACGACTAGGGCCGTCTCGCTCGGTGGCCCGCACAAGGCCGCTCCCGGCCGGCGGGCTACCCTGGCTGGCGTGAAGGTCCTCGTCATCGGCGGCGGCGCCCGCGAACACGCCCTGTGCCGCTCTCTCTCCCTCGATCCCGACGTCACCGCTCTGCACTGCGCGCCCGGCAACGCCGGAATCGCGGAGGTGGCGGAGGTGCACCCCGTCGACCAGCTGGACGGCGGCGCGGTCACCGCGCTCGCCACCGGCCTCGGCGCCGATCTGGTCGTCGTCGGCCCGGAGGCCCCGCTGGTCGCCGGTGTCGCCGACGCCGTCCGCGCGGCCGGGATCCCGGTCTTCGGCCCCTCCCGGGAGGCGGCGCAGCTCGAAGGCTCCAAGGCCTTCGCCAAGGACGTGATGGCCGGCGCCGGGGTGCCCACCGCCCGCAGCTACGTCTGCACCACCCCCGCCGAGATCGACGAGGCCCTCGACGCCTTCGGCGCCCCGTACGTCGTGAAGGACGACGGTCTGGCGGCCGGCAAGGGCGTCGTCGTCACCGACGACGTCGAGGCGGCCCGCGCCCACGCGCTCGCCTGCGACCGCGTGGTCATCGAGGAGTACCTGGACGGCCCCGAGGTCTCCCTCTTCGCGATCACCGACGGCACCACCGTCCTCCCCCTCCAGCCCGCGCAGGACTTCAAGCGCGCGCTCGACGGCGACGAGGGCCCCAACACCGGCGGCATGGGCGCCTACTCGCCGCTGCCGTGGGCCGACCCGAAGCTGGTCGTCGAGGTCCTGGAGACCGTCCTCCAGCCGACCGTCGACGAGCTGCGCCGCCGCGGCACCCCCTTCTCCGGCCTGCTGTACGCCGGTCTGGCGATCACCGGCCGCGGAGTGCGGGTGATCGAGTTCAACGCCCGCTTCGGCGACCCCGAGACGCAGGTCGTCCTGGCCCGCCTGAAGACCCCGCTCGCGGGCGTCCTGCTGCACTCGGCCGAAGGCACCCTCGCCGACCAGGCCCCGCTGGCCTGGCGCGACGACGCCGCCGTCACCGTGGTCGTCGCCTCGCACAACTACCCGGACACCCCGCGCACCGGCGACCCGATCGAGGGCCTCGCCGAGGTCGCGGAGCAGGACGCCCCGCACGCGTACGTGCTCCACGCGGGCACGAAGCGGGACGGCGACGCGGTCGTCAGCGCCGGCGGCCGGGTGCTCTCCGTCACCGCCACCGGTTCGGACCTGGCCCAGGCCCGCGAGCGCGCCTACGCGGCAGTCGGCCGCATCCGCCTTGACGGGTCCCAGCACCGCAAGGACATCGCGCTCAAGGCCGCCGGGGCCTGACCCGGAGCGGGAGTACGGGCGCGGCCGCGCAGTCAAGCGCACGGCCGCGCCATCGGCGCCACCTTTACCCAAAGCCATTCGTTCGGGTGACGACTCGCCCATCTGGATGACTGCCGCCGACGCCCCAACTAGGGTGCGGCGCAGGCGTTCCGGCACTTGGCCCACCGGCATTGCGGTGTCGGTGCCGGGTGCCACAGTGGGGGAGTGAGCAACACCACCACGGGTAGTCCCGTCGAGGACAGGCAGAGGGGGTGAGGTACGGCGTGTCCGGCAGCGGCTTCGGAAACGGCGGCAGCGAGAGCGGCCTCGGCGAGGAGTGGGGCGTGCGGGCCGCGCGCTCCCGCGCCCTCGCCGTCCTCCGCGTCCGGGGGCGTGCGCTCGGCGCCGCCATCCTCCCCGCGGCCGTCGCCGTCGTGCTGTACGCGGGCGAGGCCACCGACCACTTCACGGGCACGGGCTGGACCACCGCCCGCTGGATCGTCACCGTCCTCGCGGTCCTCGTCCTCCTCGCCGCCGCGGCCGTCGCCCTCGTCGTCGCCCGCGCCCGCCCGGCCGTCACGCCGACGGTGGAGCTCACCGAGACCGCCGCCCCCGACCTGCACCGCCTCGTACGGGACCTGGCCGAGCGGCTCGGCGTGCCCGCGCCCTCCGCGATAGCCCTCACCCCGGACTGCGACAGCTGGCTGGAGGACCGCTCCCACCCGGCCCACGCCCGGGCCGGGGCGTCGGCGGCGACCGGGGCCGGCCGGTCGCCCGGAGCGGGCCGGGGCACAGGCGCGAGCGGTGCCCCCGTCCTCGTCATAGGCTCCCCCTTCCTGTGGTGGATGCGCGTCGGCGAGCTGCGCGCGGTCCTCGCCCCGGTCGTCGCCGGCACGGGCCCGGCCGCCGACCCCGACATAGCCGCCGCCCGCCGCTTCGTCCGCGGGCTCGACGCGGCCGTCGCCGTCCCCGGAGAGCCCGGCCTCGGCCCGGTGCGCCGGTGGGGCGCGCGGGGCGTCGCCCACGTCGCCCGGCTGCTGCTGAGGGCCTGCGGCACCCACGCGGCCGAGATGGAGCGCGGGGTCGCCGCCGCCGGATCCGAGCGGGCCCAGGCCGTGGACCACGGGGCCCGGATCGTCGCCCAGGAGCAGGTCGGCCTCGCCTACGCGGGCTGGGACCGGCTCCTCACCCGGGTCGCGCTGCCCGCCTGGCGGATGGGCCGCTGGCCGTCCCGCCTCGACGCGGGTGTGGTCTCCGCCCTGACCGAGCTGTCGAACCGCGACCGCCTCGCCGAGGGCTTCTCGTCCCGGCTCGGCGAGCGCCCGGCATGCGACCTGCTGGAGGAGCCGGGCGTCGTCGACGAGGCCGCCTCGCTGCTCGCCGCCCGGCTCTTCCACGGCGCCCCCGCCGAGCCCGGCCAGGACTGGGCCCCGGTCGAGTGGAGCCGGTACCCGGAGGAGGTCGTCGACCGGAAGTGGCGCGCGGACGCGGCCCGCCTCCACGACGTCCTCGACCGGCTGGCGGCGCGTACCGCCCCCCGGACCCCCGAGGGCCCGACCCTGACCCGCCTCCTCGGCCACCTCACGGCCGCGTCGCTCCCCGGCCGCCCGCCGGAGCCCGGCGACCCGTGGGAGGACGACGACCGGCCCGTCGTACCGCCCGGCCTGGAGGAGGCCGGACACCCGGCGGAGGGCGAGGACGAGGACGGGTACGAGACCGGCAATCCCGCCGCCGACGTGCTCGCCGCCGCGCTCAGCGCCCAGGTGGCGCGCGAGGAGGCCGAGCGGGAGGCCCGCGTCGCCGCCCTCACCCCGGCCGGCGGCGCACTCGCCGGGTTCACCGGCCCCGACGGACCCTGGCCGCTCGCTCCGCTGCTTCCGCCGCGTACCGGCCGGGACCTGCTCGCCGACCACGTGACCGCGCTGGTCTGCTGCGCCGCCGTCGACACCACCGGTGCCGCGCCCGGCCTGGACTGGCTCGACGGGCCCGCGCTGCTCGTCGACGGGGAGCGGGCGGCCGACCTCGGGCCGCGCGTGTCCGCCCTGGTCGAGGAGGGCGACCCGGCCCCCCTGCGCGCCTGGCTCAGCGCCACCGGCGTACGCCCCGAGAAGCCCGTGCGTCTCGTCTGACGCCCTCCGGCCGACGGGGCACCGTGCCACCGCTACCGGAGGGTCGTGTTCCACCTTCATCGATTTCACGACGAACGGTGACGGAGCGCGTGCGTTATGTGATGTGCTGGAGACCGGCACTGACAGAAGCACCGCGCAAGGGCACCGGGCGGAGGCACCGCACACGGGCACCGGGCGGAGGCACCGCACCGGGGCACCGCACACCGGCACCGCGCGGCGGCACCGCACAGGGGCACCATCCGCGGGCAGGCGCCGGCGGTACTGACCGGGGGAGTCGAGGAGGGGCGCGTCATGGGGGCGGAACAGATCAGGCGCTGGGAGTCGGGCGCGCTCGCGCACGCGGTCTCCGATCCCTTCGGCCAGGGCCCGCTGCCCTGGCTGCGCGGTTCGGAGAACTACTTCGACGACACGGGGCAGATGGTCCCCTGGTACGCCGACGAGACCCTGGCCCGCGGCGGCGCCGGCGGTCCCCGCACCGCCGACGACGTGCGCCGGCAGATCAAGGGCTTCGCCTCCGGCGGCGCGGTGGCGCCCGGCGAGTCGATCGACTTCCACATCACCGTGGACCCTCCGCAGCCGTTCTCGGTCGACGTCTACCGGATCGGCCACTACGGCGGCGACGGCGCCGCGAAGATCACCACGAGCCCCCGGCTCTCCGGGATCGTCCAGCCGCCCCCGCTCACCGCCGACCGCACGGTCTCCTGCCACCACTGGTGGCAGTCCTGGCGGCTCCAGGTGCCGAGCTACTGGTCGATCGGCGCGTACGTCGCCGTCCTCACGACCGCCGACGGCTACCGCTCCCACATCCCCTTCACCGTCCGCGACTCCCACCCGGCGGACCTCCTCCTCGTCCTCCCGGACGTGACCTGGCAGGCGTACAACCTCTACCCGGAGGACGGCCGCACCGGCGCCAGCCTCTACCACGCCTGGGATGAGGAGGGCCGGCTGCTCGGCGAGGAGGACGCGGCCCTCACCGTCTCCTTCGACCGGCCGTACGCGGGCGCGGGGCTGCCCCTGCACGTCGGCCACGCCTACGACTTCATCCGCTGGGCGGAGCGGTACGGCTACGACCTCGCCTACGCCGAGACCCGCGACCTGCACGCCGGCCGGATCGACCCGACCCGCTACCGGGGCCTGGTCTTCCCCGGCCACGACGAGTACTGGTCGGCCCCGATGCGCAAGGCCGCCGAGCGCGCCCGCGACCAGGGCACCTCGCTCGTCTTCCTCTCCGCCAACACCATGTACTGGCACGTGGACCTGGGCCCCTCGCCGTCCGGCGTGCCGGACCGGCTGCTCACCTGCCGCAAGCGCCGCGGACCCGGCCGGCCCGCGCTCTGGCGCGAGGTGGACCGTCCCGAGCAGCAGCTCCTCGGCATCCAGTACGCGGGCCGGGTGCCCGAACCGCATCCGCTGGTCGTGCGGAACGCCGAGCACTGGCTCTGGGAGGCGACCGGCGCCGGCGACGGCGACGAACTCCCCGGCCTCGTCGCCGGCGAGGCGGACCGTTACTTCCCCCGCACCGCGCTCCCCGAGCACGAGAGCCGCATCCTGCTCACCCACTCGCCCTACCGGGACGGCGACGGCGTGCTGCGCCATCAGGAGACCAGCCTCTACCGGGCGCCCTCGGGGGCCTGGGTCTTCGCCTCCGGCACCTTCGCCTGGTCGCCGGCGCTGGACCGGCCGGGCCATGTCGACTCCCGTGTGCAGCGCGCCACCGCGAACCTCCTCGACCGCATCTGTAAGAGGGACTGACCGGGCGCGCCGCCCCGGTCGGCGGGCCCGGTCGCGCGTGCGAGAGAATCGGACCGTTCCTGGATCAACCTACGCGGAGGAACCGTGTCCGGATTCGTAGAAAAGCCCGAGCCCGTCGAGGTCCCGGGCCTGACCCACCTGCACACGGGCAAGGTGCGCGACCTGTACCGGAACGGGGCCGGGGAGCTCGTGATGGTGGCGAGCGACCGCATGTCCGCGTACGACTGGGTCCTGCCCACCGAGATCCCGGACAAGGGCCGCGTCCTCACCCAGCTCTCCCTGTGGTGGTTCGACCAGCTCTCCGACCTGGCCCCGAACCACGTCCTCTCCACCGAGCTGCCGGCCGGCGCCCCCGCCGACTGGGCCGGCCGCACCCTGATCTGCAAGTCCCTCGACATGGTCCCGGTCGAGTGCGTGGCCCGCGGCTACCTCACCGGCTCCGGCCTGGTCGAGTACGACGCGTCCCGCACGGTCTGCGGCCTCGCGCTCCCCGAGGGGCTCACCGACGGCTCCGAGCTGCCCGCGCCGATCTTCACCCCGGCGACGAAGGCCGCCGTCGGCGACCACGACGAGAACGTCTCGTACGAGGAGGTGGCCCGCCAGGTCGGCGCCGAGACCGCCGCCCAGCTGCGTCAGGCCACCCTCGCCGTCTACGCCCGGGCCCGGGACATCGCCCGCGAGCGGGGCATCATCCTCGCCGACACCAAGTTCGAGTTCGGCTTCGAGGGCGGGACGCTGGTCCTCGCCGACGAGGTGCTGACCCCGGACTCCTCCCGCTTCTGGCCGGCGGACCAGTGGCAGCCGGGCCGCGCCCAGCCCTCGTACGACAAGCAGTTCGTCCGGGACTGGCTGACCTCCCCGGCCTCGGGCTGGGACCGCAGGAGCGAGCAGCCGCCGCCGGCGCTCCCGCGGGAGATCGTGGACGCCACCCGCGCCAAGTACCTGGAGGCGTACGAGCTGCTGACCGGCATGTCCTGGTCCGACAGCTTCTAGCCGCGCGGCTCCCTCCCGTACGGGTCCCCCGACCGGGGCCCGTACGGCGGCGCCGACCGTCTCCGGTAAATCGCCTCCCCGGAACACGACGAAGGCCCCGGTTCGATGAACCGGGGCCTTCGACTTCTGAGCGGACGACGAGATTCGAACTCGCGACCCTCACCTTGGCAAGGTGATGCTCTACCAACTGAGCCACGTCCGCATGCGCCGTAGCGCGCTGCTAACTATACCCAACCTTTCGACCGGGCGAGACGCACGGCCGCGTGACGGTTCTCCGCACCGAGCTTCGCCGCGGCGGAGGAGAGGTAGTTGCGGACCGTGCCGGGGGAGAGCGCGGCCCGCCGGGCGATCTCCGCGACGGGGGCGCCGTCGGCGGCGAGTTCGAGCACCTCGGCCTCGCGCGCGGTCAGCGGGGAGTCCCCCGCGGCGATCGCGTCGGCCGCCAACTCCGGGTCCACATAACGGTTTCCCGCGTGCACGGTACGGATCAGCTCGGCCAGCCTCTGGGCGCTCACGGTCTTCGGCGCGAAGCCGCGCACGCCCGCCGCGAGGGCCCGCTTGAGGTGGCCGGGGCGGCCGTGGCTGGTCACGATCATCGTGCGGCAGTCCGGGAGTTCGTCCCGAATCGATGTGGCCACCGTCACACCGTCCGCCCCCGGCATCTGGAGGTCGAGGACGGCGACGTCGGGCCGGTGGGCGCGGGCCATGGCGAGCGCCTCGGGTCCGGTCGCTGCCTCGGCGACGACGATCAGATCGTCCTCCAGGGCGAGCAGCGCGGCGAGCGCGCCCCGGATCAGGTGCTCGTCGTCGGCGAGCAGGACGCGTACGGGCTCGGTCACGCGACCGTCTCCTTCTGCTGTCGGGTGCCGGCGGGCTCCGGCACGGCCAGGGGCACCCGGGCGGTGACGCGGAAGGACTCCGGATCCGCGAAGCCGGCCTCCAGGGTGCCGCCCACCGCTCCGAGCCGCTCGCGCAGTCCGGTGAGGCCGGAGCCGGTACGTCCGGGGGCGCCGGCCCCGTCCCGTACCGCCGCCCCGTCGTTCTCGACGGTCAGCAGCACCGCGTCCGGTGTCCGCCGCAGGGTGATCGCGCAGCGGCGGGCGTCGCCGTGGCGCAGCACGTTGGTGGTGGTCTCGCGGACGACCCAGCCGAGCGCGGACTGCACCCGGGCGGGCAGGTCGAGGGCGGGGGCGTCGACGGCGCACTCGATGCCGGCGGCGTCGAGGACACCGCGGGCGCCCTCCAGCTCGACCCGGAGGTCGGCCTCCCGGTAGCCGCGGACGACCTCCCGGACCTCCCGCTGGGACTCCTGGGCGATCCGCTGGACCTCGACCATCTGGTCGACGCTCTCGGGCCGGCCGCGCCGGGCGAGCTGGACGGCGAGCTCGCTCTTGAGCGCGATCACCGAGAGGTTGCGGCCCATGACGTCGTGCAGGTCACGGCCGAAGCGGAGGCGTTCCTCGGCGACGGCGAGCCGGGCCTTGAGGTCGCGGGAGCGCTCCAGCTCCTGGACGACGCCGAGCAGCCAGGAGGAGAAGCCGCAGGCGGCGGCGTAGCCCCCGCCGCCGACGAGGATGCCGAGGAGGGTGGCCAGGGCGACGGGCAGGCCGTGGCCGAAGACGGCGACGGGCAGCGCGGCGGCGACGGCGGTGGCGAGGACCGCGCCCGCCATCTCCCGTACCCGGTCCAGGCAGAGGACGAGCGCGCCGGCGGTGAAGATCGAGGTGACGACGATGACGCCGGCGTTCACCGAGGCGTCGGGCAGCGTGCCGGCCGTCCACAACCCGATGATCGCGAAGTCGGCGACGACGGTGGCGGCGGCGAGGACGACGGCGAGCCGGACCGGCCGCGGCCGGGTGCCGCTGGTGTGGTCGAAGGCCCGGGAGGCGAGCGTCACGCAGAGTCCGCAGTGGACCAGGATCCACAGCAGGAGCCCGATCACTCCGGCCGTGCCGAGCCCGCTGTCCTCGTCGCGGCTGAGCGGGAGGCCGCCGAGCGCGACGAGTTCGACCGGAGCCATGAGGTGGAAGGTCCAGCGGGTGTACAGCTCGACCTTCCCGGCGACGCTGCGCCGTGACCACCATCCCGTCATCGTGGGCATCCGATCCGTCTCCCTCCGGTCCCGCTAACGCCGGGGCTCCCAGCGGAACCAGCGGCGGACCGCCCATGCCGTCAGGACGCCCCACGCCACTGTATTGAGCGCGGCGGTGAGCAGGCTGCCCGAGTGGGCCGTGCCGAGCCAGCCGGCCCGGACGAACTCCATGACGCCGCTGAGCGGGAGGAGCTGGGCGAGGTCGGCGGCCATGCCGGGGAGGGCGTCGCGGGGGACGAAGAGTCCGGAGCCGAAGGAGGAGACGAGGAAGAGCGGCAGGGTGGTGAGGCCGGCGCTCTCGACGGTGCGGGTGATGGTGGTGGTGAGGGCGGCGAGCCCGCCGAGCAGCGCGATCATGGCGGCGAGGCCGAGGACGAGCAGGTCGGGGCGGGCGGGCGCGGCGGCGTCGAGGAGGGTGAAGCCGCCGACGGTGAGGATCGCGCACTGGAGGAGCGCGATGGCGGTGGCGGGCAGCGCGGCGCCGGTGAGGATCTCGGTGTCGGTGGCTTCGCCGGTCCGCAGCCGCTTGAGGACGAGTTCCTCGCGGCGGGCGACGAGGCTGGACGTGAGGCTCATGTAGACGACGAGCAGCAGGACCATGCCGGTGCCGCCGATGAGGGTGGCGGCGCCGAGCGAGATGCCGAGGGTGGCTTCGTCGACGCCCTTGAGCGAGGACCGCAGCAGGAAGATCATCAGCAGCGGCATGGCGGCGGCGATGAAGAGGTTGTTGCGGTTGCGGCCGAGGAGGGTGAGTTCGGCGCGGCCGAGGGCGGCGAGCCGAGTGAGGGTGGTGGTCGGCCGCCCGGTGGTGGGGGTGGTGGCGCTCATCGGGTCACGGTCTCCTTCGGGCCGGCGGGGGTGTCCTCCGTGCGGGAGGCGATGTCGAGGAAGGCCTCTTCGAGGGAGGCGGAGCGGGCGTCGAGCCCGTCGAGCCGGACGCCCTGGTCGCGGGCCCAGCCGAGG
Organism: Streptomyces sp. NPDC014861; assembly: GCF_043081625.1. NCBI lineage: Bacteria > Bacillati > Actinomycetota > Actinomycetes > Kitasatosporales > Streptomycetaceae > Streptomyces > Streptomyces sp. NPDC014861. The sequence continues at coordinate 60,496 of NZ_JBIBWV010000024.1, read as the reverse complement.
AGTTCGGTGAGGTCGTCCTGGAGCGAGTGGGTGCGGATCTCGATCCGGTCGCCGTCGGCGGCGGCCTTCAGTCCGAGCGGCAGCCGGCCGGCGGGCACGTCGGCGGGGAGCGTGAAGCGGATCCGGGCGGGCTGGGCGGCGGTGACCTCGGCGGGGGTGCCGGAGAGGACGATCCGGCCGGCGTGCATGATCGCGAGCCGGTCGGCGAGCGACTCGGCCTCCTCCAGGTAGTGCGTGGTGAGGAGGACGGTGGTGCCCTCGGCGCGCAGGGAGCGGACGAGCTCCCAGGTGTCGCGGCGACCCTCGGCGTCGAGGCCGGTGGTGGGCTCGTCGAGGAAGAGGACCTCGGGGCGCCCGAGGAGGGCGCAGGCGAGGTCGAGGCGGCGGCGCTCGCCGCCGGACAGCTGCTTGATCCGCACCTTCTCGCGGCCGGTGAGGCCGACGGCGGCGAGGGCCTCGCCGGCGGGCCGGGCGCCGCTGGTGACGCCGGCCCACATGCGGACGGTCTCGGCGACGGTGAGGTCGGAGGGGAAGCCGCCCTCCTGGAGCATGACGCCGATGCGCGGTCGGACGGCGGAGCGTTCCCGGTACGGGTCGTGGCCGAGGACGCGGGCGGTGCCGCCGGTCGGGGCGGCGAGGCCCTCCAGGAGTTCGACGGTGGAGGTCTTCCCGGCGCCGTTGGTGCCGAGGAGGGCGAAGATCTCGCCCCGGGGCACGGTGAGGGAGATGCCGCGCACCGCCTGGAAGCCGCCGTCGTAGGTGCGGCTCAAGTCGGTCGCCTCGATGGCCGGGGTGGGTGCTTCAGCTGTCATGGCTCCAGCCTCCCGCCCGTGGAGGGGGAAGGACAGTGCGTGCTGTCAGCGCCTCCGCCTGACAAATGTCATGGGCGGCGGGGCGGAAAGAGGGATAACGACGAAGGCCCCGGTTCGATGAACCGGGGCCTTCAACCCTGAGCGGACGACGAGATTCGAACTCGCGACCCTCACCTTGGCAAGGTGATGCTCTACCAACTGAGCCACGTCCGCATTGCTGCCGACCGGCTTTCACCGGGCGGTGCGAGCACCACTGTACCTGATCCACCGGAGTGGTCGGTAACCGTGATGCAGAGCGGGTGACAGGGATCGCACACTGCGCCTTCCCCCTGGAAGGGGGACGTTCTACTACTGAACTACACCCGCACGCTGCGTGAGGTTCGGCTTTGCGGCCTTGCCCCTCGGCGTGTTCCAGACTCTAGCGGATCATGGGGGGTGGAATGCAAATCCGCTCCCGGCGCCCGTCGCGCCGCCCGCCGCCGGAGGTCGTCTCCCGGCGCCCGTCGCCCGTCGCGCCGCCGGCTCGCCGAAGGCCGTCAGCTCGCCTCGCGGAAGGCCTCGTAGACCCGCTTGGGGATGCGGCCCCTGGCCGGCACGTCCATCTTGTTGGACTGGGCCCAGGCGCGGACCGCCGCCGGGTCGGGGGCGAGGGCGGTGTGCTTGAACGCCGCGGTGGTTCCGGTCACTCCGGCCGCCGCCTTGCCCGTCTGCTTGCGTCCGGCCGCGAGGTAGGGCGCGAGGGCCTTGCGGAGTTTCTTTGCATTGGCAGCATTCAGGTCGATCTCGTACATCTTCCCGTCGAGACCGAACGCGACCGTTTCCGCCGCTTCTCCGCCGTCGATGTCGTCGGAGAGGGTGACCACCACTCGCTGCGCCACGGATATCGGTCCTTTCCTGTGGCCCGCCACCTGTCCAGGGCTGTGGGTGTGCCTCTGACGTGCGGTGACACCAGGCCGCCGGCTGCCCGGGGACAATGTTGTTCTCTATCGGATTCCTTTGTACAGCGATGGGCGTCGCATTGTGAAGCCCTGTCAATTGTCTCAGCGTGTCCCGGGGCAATCCGGGCCGCAATATTTCACTCGCATTTCATGTGCGGCGGGGTGCCGGGGGGTTTGGAGTGGATCACTCGCGGGGCTGCTTCCGGCCTGGGCATTTGTAGGATCCTTCAGATCTCTACCCGCGTAGAATTTGGAGGCAGGTACGCTGAGGGAACCGCCCACGCAACACACCACCGGGAGTGCCAGTGGCACGCGTCGTAGTCGACGTCATGCTCAAGCCGGAGATCCTCGACCCGCAGGGACAGGCGGTGCAGCGTGCACTGCCCCGCCTCGGGTTCGCCGGAATCGCCGACGTCCGTCAGGGGAAGCGCTTCGAGCTGGAGGTGGAGGGACCGGTCGACGACGCCGCCCTCGCCCGCATCCATGAGATGGCCGAAACCTTCCTCGCCAACACCGTGATCGAAGACTTCGTCGTGAAGGTCGAGTCGTGACCGCTCGCATCGGCGTCGTCACCTTCCCCGGCACGCTCGACGACCAGGACGCGCTGCGCGCCGCCCGCCTCGCGGGCGCCGAGCCTGTCTCGCTGTGGCACCGCGACAAGGACCTCAAGCAGGTCGACGCCGTGGTCCTCGCCGGCGGTTTCTCCTACGGCGACTACCTGCGCGCGGGCGCCATCTCCCGCTTCTCGCCGGTGATGGAGACCATCATCGAGCAGGCGAGGGCCGGCATGCCGGTCCTCGGCATCTGCAACGGCTTCCAGATCCTCACCGAGGCCCACCTGCTGCCGGGCGCGATGCTGCGCAACAACCACCTCCACTTCATCTGCCGCGACCAGAAGCTGCGGGTGGAGAACGCGGAGACCGCCTGGACCAACGACTACGTCGAGGGTCAGGAGATCGAGGTCCCGCTCAAGAACATGGACGGCCGGTACGTCGCCGACGAGCGCGTCCTCGACGAGCTGGAGGCCGAGGGGCGGGTGGCCTTCCGCTACCTGGACGTGAACCCCAACGGCTCGCTCCGCGACATCGCGGGCATCACCAACGCCGCGGGCAATGTGGTCGGCCTCATGCCGCACCCCGAGCACGCCGTCGAACCGCTGATCGGCACCGGCAAGACGGACGGTCTCGGTTTCTTCACCTCGATCCTCAAGAAGCTGGTCAACGCCTGATGAGCCTCGACACCGTCAAGCACGCGAGCGAGACGCCGGACAGCGAGCAGCCCTGGAAGGAGCTCGGCCTCAAGGAGGACGAGTACGCGCGCATCCGCGAGATCCTCGGCCGCCGTCCCACCGGCGCCGAGCTCGCCATGTACTCGGTCATGTGGTCCGAGCACTGCTCCTACAAGAGCAGCAAGGTCCACCTGAAGCAGTTCGGCGAGAAGACCCCCGCCAACGACGCCATGCTCGTCGGCATCGGCGAGAACGCGGGCGTCGTCGACGTCGGCCAGGGGTACGCGGTCACCTTCAAGGTCGAGTCGCACAACCACCCCTCGTACATCGAGCCCTACCAGGGCGCGGCCACCGGCGTCGGCGGCATCGTCCGCGACATCCTCGCCATGGGCGCCCGCCCGGTCGCGGTCGTCGACCCGCTCCGCTTCGGCGCGGCCGACCACCCCGACACCAAGCGCGTGCTGCCCGGTGTCGTCGCCGGCATCGGCGGCTACGGCAACTGCCTGGGCCTGCCGAACATCGGCGGCGAGGTCGTCTTCGACTCCTGCTACCAGGGCAACCCGCTGGTCAACGCCGGCTGCATCGGCGTGATGAAGCACGAGGACATCCACCTCGCCAAGGCCTCCGGCCCCGGCAACAAGGTCATCCTGTACGGCGCCCGCACGGGCGGCGACGGCATCGGCGGCGTCTCGGTCCTCGCGTCCGAGACCTTCGACGACACCAAGCCGACCAAGCGCCCGGCCGTCCAGGTCGGCGACCCGTTCCAGGAGAAGCTCCTCATCGAGTGCACCCTGGAGATCTTCCAGGAGAAGCTCGTCGCGGGCATCCAGGACCTGGGCGGCGCCGGGCTCTCCTGCGCCACCTCCGAGCTGGCCTCGGCCGGTTCCGGCGGCATGCGCGTGGACCTCGACAAGGTGCACCTGCGCGACGCGACGCTCTCGCCCGAGGAGATCCTCATGAGCGAGTCGCAGGAGCGCATGTGCGCGATCGTCGAGCCGCAGCACGTCGACCGCTTCCTGGAGATCTGCGAGAAGTGGGACGTCATCGCGGTCGTCATCGGTGAGGTCACCGAGGGCGAGCGTCTGGAGATCTTCTGGCACGGCGAGCAGATCGTCGACGTGCCGCCGCGCTCCGTCGCCCACGAGGGCCCGACCTACCACCGGCCGTACGCCCGCCCGGAGTGGCAGGACGCGCTCCAGGCCGACGACGCCGGCAAGCTGCCCCGGCCGCAGGACGGCGCCGAGCTGAAGGACCAGGTCCTGAAGCTGGTCTCCTCCCCGAACCAGGCGTCGAAGTCCTGGATCACGGACCAGTACGACCGGTTCGTGCAGGGCAACACGGTCCTGGCGCAGCCCGAGGACGCGGGCATGGTCCGCATCGACGAGGAGACCAACCTCGGCGTGGCCATGGCGACCGACGGCAACGGCCGGTACGCCAAGCTCGACCCGTACACGGGTGCGCAGCTCGCGCTGGCGGAGGCGTACCGCAACGTCGCCGCCTCCGGCGCCAAGCCGCTCGCCATCTCGGACTGCCTGAACTTCGGTTCGCCCGAGGACCCGGCCGTGATGTGGCAGTTCGCCGAGGCCACCCGCGGTCTCGCGGACGGCTGCTTCCAGCTGGGCACCCCGGTCACCGGCGGCAACGTCTCGCTGTACAACCAGACCGGTGAGGTCGCCATCCACCCGACGCCCGTCGTGGCCGTCCTCGGTGTGATCGACGACGTGAACCGTCGCACCCCGATCGCCTTCGCGGAAGAGGGCCAGCTCCTCTACCTGCTGGGCGACACCAAGGAGGAGTTCGGCGGTTCCGCCTGGTCCGAGGTGATCCACCAGCACCTCGGCGGCATGCCGCCGGCCGTGGACCTCGACCGGGAGAAGCTGCTCGGCGAGATCCTGATCTCGGGCTCCCGCGACGGCATGATCGACGCGGCGCACGACCTGTCCGACGGCGGTCTCGTGCAGGCGGTCGTCGAGTCCTGCCTGCGCGGCGGGAACGGCGCGCGCCTGGTCGTCCCGGAGGGCCTGGACGCCTTCACGTTCCTCTTCTCGGAGTCGGCGGGCCGCGCGGTCGTCGCCGTCCCCCGCAGCGAGGAGCTCCGCTTCACCGACATGTGCGGCGCCCGCGGCCTGCCGGCGACCCGCATCGGCGTCGTCGACGGCGACACGGTCGACGTCCAGGGCGAGTTCGCGCTCTCCCTGGAGGAGCTGCGCACCGCGCACGAGGCGACGATCCCGGGTCTGCTGGCCTGAGACCACGCCGTAGGAGGAACCCCCGCTCCGCTCGGGCGGGGGTTTTTCCGTGTCGGCGAGCGCCTCCACCGGACCCTCCTCCAGGACGTCCTCGGCGAGGGCGCCGGTCCGCCGCTCGTACCGCTCCCCGGTGGGCAGAGGCGTACGGCTCCGGTGAAGAGGACCCCGCCGTCGGCGGCGGATCCGCGAGAACCGCGGCGTGCCGTTCACCTGGCGCGGCGTCGGCGTGCCGCGGAACGGGGAGACCTTCTCGGTGTCCGAGGACGCCGCCTACTCGGCCTGACCCCAGAAGGCGTCGGTCTCGGTGATGTCCGCCACGCACTCGTCGATGTCGGAGATCTTGCCGCCGACGGCCGTGAAGAACAGGCCGCCGTCCATCTCGATGCCACGGTCGCCCTTGTCGGCGTGCCACGTGTGCACGGACATGACGTGGCCCCTGCCGTCGGGGTAGACGCCCTTCAGCTCCACCCGGAAGGTGCCGCCGGTCAGCTCGAAGACCCTGGCGTAGAGACCCAGGACCTCGTCCCGGCCCTTGTGGTGCCCGGAGATCCGGCTCTCGCCGGGCGCGTGGTGCGTGCAGTCGCTGGTCATGAGCGAGGCGAGCGTCTCCATGTCGCCGGCGCTGAACGCCTCGTACGCCTCGCGCACCACGGCCGCGTCGGGGTGCTCGTGATGGGTCATGGTCCCGCCACCGCCTTGCGTGAGAGGTCGGCCCCCTCCTTCAAGTCTCGGCGTTAGCCTCTGCCCATGCCACCCGCCAAGAAGCGCACCCGCAGCTACGACCCCGACAAGATCAGGGCCGCCGTCTCCGCCCAGTTCGGGCACGTGCGGGACGCGGTGCTCGCCCTTCCGCCGGAGGTGCTGGACCGGCCCACCCGGCTCGGCACATGGACGGTGCGGGAGCTGGCGGCCCACGTCACGATGGCGCTCGGCTCGGTCGTCCGCGGTCTCGAAGGTCCCGAGCCCGCCCGCCGCGAACTCTCCCTGCTCGACTGGCCCCTGGCCACCGCGACCGGCGCCGCCGGGATCGACGAGGACGTGCGGGCCCTCGACACCGCCGACCTGCCCGGCCTGTACGCGCGCGTGGCGGACGATTTCGCGAAGGCGCTCGCCGGCGCGGACGGGGAGCGGCTGCTGCCGACGCGCTTCGGCGCCATGACGCTCGCCGACTACCTCGTCACCCGGACCGTCGAACTCGTCGTCCACGCCGACGACCTCGCCGCCGCGACCGGTACGGAGATCCGCCACGACCGGCAGGCGCTCGCCGCCTGCACCCGGCTGCTCGCGGACGCCCTCGCGGCGAAGGCCCCCGGCGGCGCGGTGGAGGTCCGGATCCCGCCGTACGCGGTGGTGCAGTGCGTGGAGGGCCCCCGGCACACCCGCGGCACCCCGCCGAACGTCGTCGAGACGGACCCGCTGACCTGGATCCGCCTGGCGTCCGGACGGACCACCTGGGCGGTCGAGCTCGACGCGGCCCGCATCGCCGCGAGCGGCGAGCGCGCCGACCTGGCAGGGCTGCTGCCCGTGACGGGCTGAGCCGGCGGCAGGTCCCCGACCGCCCGTTCCCCCGGCCGGACGAGCCGGGGGAACCCGACGCGGCCCTCCCGCGTCCCATCGGCATGCCGAAGCCGCGCAGCACCCTCCTCGCCGCCGCCGTCCTGCTCGCCGCGCTCACCTCCTGCGGACAAGGAGAGGGCGGGGGGAGCGCGGGCGCCGGAGATCCGGACCTCCCGCTCACCGGCACCCACTGGACGGTCGGCGCGGTCACCGTCGACGGCAGCCGTTCGCCGGCGCCCGCCGAGGCCCGCGTCGGCTTCGACCGGGACGGGCGCGCCCAGGGCAGCACCGGCTGCAACCACTTCGGCGCGGGCGTCGCCGTGGCCGGCGCCACGGTCACCGTCTCCGCGATCGAGATGACCGAGATGGGCTGCCCCGACGACCGGCAGCGCTTCGAGGCCGCTTTCCTCGCCGCCTTCACCGGACCCCTGGAGGGCGCCCTGAAGGACGGCGCCCTCACGCTCGTCTCCGCGGACGGCACGAAGAAGGTCGAGCTGACCGCCGAACCCTCCGCCCCGCTCCGCGGCACCACCTGGAAGATCGACGGCCTCGTCTCCGCCGACACCGCGGCCTCCCTCCCGGCGGGCGCGGAGGGTACGGCGCGCCTGGTGATCGGCGCCGACGGCAAGGTCACCGGGAACCTCGGCTGCAACAACTTCTCCGCGACCGCGAAGACCGACGAGAAGGCCCGGAAGCTCACCGTCGAGGGCCCGGCCGCCACCACCCGGATGATGTGCGAGAGCGCCCGGATGACCCTGGAGACCCGGCTGTACGAACTCCTCGACGGGCCGCTCTCCTACCGGGTCGACCACCGCACGCTGACCCTCACCGACGGCGCCGGCGAGGGCCTGACCGCACGGGCCGAACCGGCTCAGTAGCGCAGCAGCCCCGCGTCGATCCGCTCCCAGGCGCTCCGCAGCCCGGCCAGCCTGGCCTGCTCGAAGGGCGCCCGGTCCGCCTGCTCCCGGACGTCCGAGGAGAGGTCGAAGAGCTGGTCGCGGCCGGACTTGCCCCGGTAGTACTTCCAGTCGCCGCGGCGCAGCGCCCGCTCGCCCCTGACCCGCCAGAAGAGGTCCCGCTCGGGCACCTCCGCGCCGCGCAGCAGGTGCCCGGCGAGGCTGGTGCCGTCGAGCGGGTGGGCAGGGTGGGGGCGGGCGCCGGCCACCTCCAGCAGGGTCGCCGTCCAGTCGGGGGTGAAGACCGGGAGGTCGCTGACCTGGCCCCCGTCGATCCGGGCGGGCCAGCGCAGGATCGACGGGGTGCGGATCCCGCCCTCCTGGAGGGAGCCCTTGTTGCCGGCGAGCGGCCAGTTGTAGGAGAACCGCTCGCCGCCGTTGTCACTGCCGAAGAAGACCAGGGTGTCCTGCTCCTGGCCGGAGCGCCTGAGGGCCTTGAGGACCTGCCCGACCGAGCGGTCGAGGTCCTCGACCATCTCCTTGTACTTCTCGATCGAGCCGCCGTCCTGGTGCCAGAGCGCGGAGCGGTCGCCGGCCTTGACGCGGCGGACGATCTCGGCGCTCGCCTCCTCGTCGCCGTCGGCGATCCACGGCCAGTGCGGGGTGGTGAAGTTGAGGTTGAGCAGCCACGGCTTCTCGTGGTCGCGGCTCACGTACTCGCTCGCGCGCTCGGTGAGGATCCGGGTGTAGTAGCGGAGGTCCTTGTACTCGGCGTCGCCCTCGTAGAGGTCGTACTCGCCGCCGAGGCCGAGCTTGGAGTAGTACTCCAGGGCGCCGCCGAAGTTGCCGAAGAACTCGTCCCAGCCGGACCTGGTGGGGGAGTGGTCGGGGAGGTAGCCGCAGTGCCACTTGCCGATGAGGGCGGTGGCGTAGCCGGAGTCGCGGAGCAGCGAGGCGAGCGTGGGGTGGGTGGGCTCCAGGCCGACGGACCTGTCGGCGATCGGCTCGGCGAGCCCGCCCTTCGTACGGCCCGGGTAGCGGCCGGTGTAGAGGCTGAAGCGGGTGGGGGAGCAGGTCGCGGAGCCGGAGTACGCGTCGGTGAAGCGGACGCCTTCGCGGGCGAGGCGGTCGAGGTGGGGGGTGCGGATGTGCGGGGAGCCGTACGAGGAGAGGTCGGCCCAGCCGAGGTCGTCGCCCAGGATGAAGAGGATGTTCGGGCGCCGCGAGTGGCGGCGGGGGTGGGCGGCCCGGAAGGCGCGCTCCGGGCGCTCCGCGGGCGCGGCGGCCGGGGCGGGGGCCGCGTGGGCGGGGGCGGCGCCGACGGCGGCCACCGCGGCGGCACCGGCGGCGGCACCGCCGAAGGCCCGGCGGGACAGGGGCGTGGACATGGTGACTCTCCAGGAGGACGTACGGGCACGCCTCCGCGTCCCGGTGGCGGGGGACGGCGCCGCGGGGCGGGGTGCGGAGGGGGACGAGGCAGCGGGCGGGGCGAGCGGCGGGGGCCGGCCGGTCGGGCGCGGCGGGGGAAGGGTGCGGCCGGTCGGGCGCGGCGGAAGGGTGCGGCCGGTCGGGCGCGGCGGGAGGGGCCGGCCGGTTCAGGCGGCGCGGCGACAGCCGGCGCTCGCGACACGGACGAGGTCCACGTGCCGGCGCCGGACGAGGGTGACCGCTCGGTCACTGCGGGGCTGCATGATCCAGGAGCCTCGCCGAACGGAACCGGACACGTCAACGGCCGACCCCTGGGTCCACGCGCGTAGTTCGCGTGATCGCAATGCCGGAGAAACCCGCGGTGTGTGCGTTCTGCGTCACATCGCGGAGGGTGTCCCGGGGTGGTACGAGCGGGTGATCGGAGGGCGGCCGGTCGGCGGGAGCCCTTCCCCCGCCTGCCTTGTAGGCCTCTCCAAGCCCGTGGCGATCTTTTGGTGCGATCCTACGGGCGTCGCCCCGGGCTCCGCTCTCCCATTCGGACCAGCGGTCGGGGTCCCCTAGACTCGAAGACGTGCCACGTGGTGACGGTCGACTCAATCACGACCTGCTTCCCGGCGAGAAAGGCCCCCAGGACGCTTGTGGCGTCTTCGGTGTCTGGGCTCCGGGTGAAGAGGTCGCAAAGCTCACGTACTTCGGGCTCTACGCCCTCCAGCATCGGGGTCAGGAATCCGCGGGAATCGCGGTCAGCAATGGCTCCCAGATCCTCGTCTTCAAGGACATGGGCCTCGTGTCCCAGGTCTTCGACGAGACCTCTCTCGGCTCCCTCCAAGGTCATATCGCGGTCGGTCACGCCCGCTACTCGACCACCGGGGCCTCCGTGTGGGAGAACGCCCAGCCGACCTTCCGGGCCACCGCCCACGGGTCCCTGGCGCTCGGCCACAACGGCAACCTGGTGAACACGGCGCAGCTGGCCGAGATGGTCGCCGACCTTCCCAAGAAGGACGGCCGCGCCACCCAGGTCGCCGCCACCAACGACACCGACCTGGTCACGGCGCTCCTCGCCGGCCAGGTGGACGAGGACGGCAAGCCGCTCACCATCGAGCAGGCCGCCGCGAAGGTCCTCCCCGAGGTCCGGGGCGCCTTCTCCCTCGTCTTCATGGACGAGCACACGCTCTACGCCGCCCGCGACCCGCAGGGCATCCGCCCGCTGGTCCTCGGCCGGCTGGAGCGCGGCTGGGTGGTCGCCTCCGAGTCCGCCGCCCTCGACATCTGCGGCGCCAGCTTCGTCCGCGAGGTCGAGCCGGGCGAGCTGATCGCGATCGACGAGAACGGCATCCGCACCTCCCGATTCGCGGAAGCGAAGCCCAAGGGCTGTGTCTTCGAGTACGTGTACCTGGCGCGTCCCGACACCGACATCGCCGGCCGGAACGTCTACCTCTCCCGGGTGGAGATGGGCCGCCGCCTCGCCAAGGAGGCGCCGGTCGAGGCCGACCTGGTCATAGCGACGCCGGAGTCCGGCACCCCCGCCGCCATCGGCTACGCGGAGGCGTCCGGCATCCCGTTCGGCGCCGGCCTGGTGAAGAACGCCTACGTCGGCCGCACCTTCATCCAGCCCTCGCAGACCATCCGCCAGCTGGGCATCCGGCTGAAGCTGAACCCCCTCAAGGAAGTCATCAAGGGGAAGCGCCTGGTCGTCGTCGACGACTCGATCGTCCGCGGCAACACCCAGCGCGCCCTGGTCCGGATGCTCCGCGAGGCCGGCGCGGCCGAGATCCACATCCGGATCTCCTCCCCGCCGGTGAAGTGGCCGTGCTTCTTCGGCATCGACTTCGCCACCCGCGCGGAGCTGATCGCCAACGGCATGTCGATCGAGGAGATCGGCAAGTCGCTGGGCGCGGACTCGCTCTCGTACATCTCCATCGACGGGATGATCGAGGCGACCACCATCGACAAGCCGAACCTCTGCCGGGCCTGCTTCGACGGCGAGTACCCGATGGAGCTGCCGGACCCCGAGCTGCTCGGCAAGCAGCTCCTGGAGACGGAGCTGGCCGCCGGGCCGGCCGCCACCGCGGCCGCCGACGCCCTGCGTCGTCCGTGAGAACCCGCTGCACACCCGCAGTACCGACACGAAAGTTCTGAACCCCATGTCTCAGACCACCGGTGCCAGCTACGCCTCTGCGGGCGTCGACATCGAGGCGGGCGACCGCGCCGTTGAGCTGATGAAGGAGTGGGTGAAGAAGACGCAGCGCCCCGAGGTCCTCGGCGGCCTCGGCGGCTTCGCCGGCCTCTTCGACGCCTCCGCCCTCAAGCGCTACGAGCGTCCGCTGCTCGCCTCGGCCACCGACGGCGTCGGCACGAAGGTCGACATCGCCCGCCAGATGGGCGTGTACGACACCATCGGCCACGACCTGGTCGCCATGGTCATGGACGACATCGTCGTCTGCGGCGCCGAGCCGCTCTTCATGACCGACTACATCTGCGTGGGCAAGGTCCACCCGGAGCGGGTCGCCGCCATCGTCAAGGGCATCGCCGAGGGCTGCGTCCTCGCCGGCTGCGCCCTGGTCGGCGGCGAGACGGCGGAGCACCCGGGCCTCCTCGGCCCGGACGACTTCGACGTGGCCGGCGCCGGCACCGGCGTCGTGGAGCACGACCGCCTGCTGGGCGCCGAGCGCATCCGTACGGGGGACGCGGTCATCGCCATGGCCTCCTCCGGTCTTCACTCCAACGGGTACTCGCTCGTCCGCCACGTGGTCTTCGACCGCGCCGGCATGCGCCTCGACCAGCAGGTCGAGGAGCTGGGCCGGACCCTCGGCGAGGAGCTCCTGGAGCCCACCCGGATCTACTCGCTGGACTGCCTGGCGCTCACCCGGACCACCGAGGTGCACGCCTTCAGCCACATCACCGGCGGCGGTCTCGCGGCCAACCTCGCCCGGGTCGTCCCGGACGGGCTGCACGCCACCGTGGACCGCTCCACCTGGGCCCCTGGCGCGATCTTCGACCTCGTCGGCACCGCGGGCCGGGTCGAGCGCCTGGAGCTCGAGAAGACCCTCAACATGGGCGTCGGCATGATGGCCGTCGTCCCCGCCGAGTCGGTCGACGCCGCCCTCTCCACGCTGGCCGACCGCGGGCTGGACGCCTGGGTCGCCGGTGAGATCACCGAGCGGGGCGACAAGGACTCCGGCGCGGAGCTCGTCGGCGACTACGCCCGGTAGGCAGCGGAGCACGAGGAAGGGGCACCCCGCCACGGCGGGGTGCCCCTTCTCGTTGCCCACGGTGTCCCGCCGCCTCCGCCCGGATCACCGATCCGGACATGCGAAAACCCGGCCCGGGTGGCCCGGACCGAGTTTCGGCGTTCAGAAGGTCAAGCGCGACGCGGAGACTGCGGACCGGACTCGTCGTCCTCGTCCTCGTCATCCGTGTTGTAGAGATCCGCGTACTGCGCGTACGGGTCGTCTTCCTCGTCGTCGTCCTCGAACGGCTCGCCATTCGGCGGCTGGCTCGAAGTCGAAGCGCCCAGCTCGTTGGCCAGACGCGACAGGTCAGTCCCGCCGCTGCTGTACTTCAGCTGGCGGGCGACCTTGGTCTGCTTGGCCTTTGCCCGGCCGCGCCCCATGGCTCGACCCCCTCGGTGACGGGGCTCGTTGGCCCCAGAGTCTTGACACGCGTTCATGATGCGAAACGGGCTCTCGATGGAGAGACCGGTCCGTAGGGCTTCAACGGTACCTGTTTCCTCGGGTCTACGGTACGCCGCGCGCATCACATACCCCGGTACAGAACCATCGAGGCGCCCTTTCCTCGCTGGTCAATCGCGATTTTAACCTCTTCTTGAGGCCCGACCCGCCGACCGGCGTGAGCGATGTCTCGCGGTCGGCGGGCCCGTCACTCCCCGTGAACCGTCAGGCCCGGGCCCGCCGCGCCTCGGCCATCCGCTGCTCGGCGATGCGGTCGGCGGCCGCGGCCGGCGGAATGCCGTCCGTCTTCGCACGTGCGAAGATCTCCAGGGTGGTGTCGAAGATCTTCGTGGCCTTCGCCTTGCACCGGTCGAAGTCGAAGCCGTGGAGCTCGTCGGCCACCTGAATCACGCCGCCGGCGTTCACCACGTAGTCCGGCGCGTAGAGGATGCCGCGCTCCACGAGGTCCTTCTCGATGCCCGGGTGCGCGAGCTGGTTGTTGGCCGCACCGCACACGATGGCCGCCGTGAGGAACGGGACCGTCTCCTCGCTGAGCGCGCCGCCCAGCGCGCACGGCGCGTAGATGTCCAGGCCCTCGACGCGGATCAGCGCCTCGGTGTCGGCGACCACGGTCACCTGGGGGAACTTCTCGGTGATCCGGCGGACCGACTCCTCGCGGACGTCGGTGATGACGACCTCGGCGCCGTCCTCCAGGAGGTGCTCGACGAGGTAGTGGCCGACCTTGCCGACGCCGGCGACGCCGACCTTCCGGCCGCGCAGGGTGGGGTCGCCCCACAGGTGCTGCGCGGAGGCGCGCATGCCCTGGAAGACGCCGAAGGCGGTCAGGACGGAGGAGTCGCCGGCGCCGCCGTTCTCGGGGGAGCGGCCGGTGGTCCACCGGTTCGCGCGGGCCACGACGTCCATGTCGGCGACGTAGGTGCCGACGTCGCAGGCGGTGACGTAGCGGCCGCCGAGGGAGGCGACGAAGCGGCCGTAGGCGAGGAGGAGCTCCTCGGTCTTGATCTGCTCGGGGTCGCCGATGATCACGGCCTTGCCGCCGCCGTGGTCGAGCCCGGCCATGGCGTTCTTGTAGGACATCCCGCGCGCCAGGTTGAGGGCGTCGGCGACGGCCTCGCCCTCGGTCGCGTACGGGTAGAAGCGGGTGCCGCCGAGGGCGGGGCCGAGGGCGGTGTTGTGCAGGGCGATGACGGCCTTGAGACCGGTCGCGCGGTCCTGGCAGAGCACGACCTGCTCGTGGCCTCCCTGCTCCGAGTGGAACAGAGTGTGCAGGACATCGGAAGCAGCGCCTGTTGTGGTCACTGTGGTGACTCCCAAGGAAGATGCGGCGGAGAGCCCCCCGTGCGGGTGGGGGAGGACTCATTGCGCCACGAGATTAAGTCCTACCTGGGCGTAAGGGGGCCGGAGTGGGCCGGATCACCCCCTCGCGGAGTACCCGCGTGGAAGGATTCGCGGCATGTCGGTCGACTCCACGTTGCTCGTCCCGTACGCCTCATATCTCCGGGTGTACGAGCCGCTGGCCGCGTTCCCCGAGCCGGAGCGGACCCACTGGTCGCGGTACGCCCGCAGGGCGCTCACCCCGGGGCCCCAGGAGGAGCTGCGGCGCTCGCTGGCGGATCTGGTGCCGGTGCCGCCGGTCCCGGTGCCGGTGCACGAGAGCGGCGAGGCGTTCGTGGCGCACCTGGACGGCGTGGTGGTGGTCTGCCCGTGGCGGACCCGGCTGCGGGGGTGGCTGGCGCTGCGGGAGCTGGTCGCGGAGAGCGGGCTGCCGGCGCCGGTGCTCGACGCGATGGTGCCGCCGGTGGTGCGGGCCCAGGTGGAGGCGGACCACGAGCGGTGGCTGGAGCGGAACCCGGACGCGCGGCCGTGGATCAGGACGGCGGTGTGGCAGGTGCCGCTGCGCTGGTTCGCGCTCTTCGGGGACGAGGAGCGGCGGTACGAGGCGGGGGACCGGGTGTCGGGCCGGGCGCCGGTGCTGCTCTACCGGACGACGATGGCGCAGGCGCGGCGGCGGCTCGCCCGGGCCCTGCGGGCGCTGCGGGACTCGATGGACGAGGGCGCGCTGGTCCAGGGCCTGATCGAGGTGGGCCGCTGGCTGGAGGAGTTCCACCCGCGGGCGCTGGTGGAGCTGGACTACGGCGGTCTGGTGCACGCGGTGGCGGAGGAGCGGCTGGCCGGGGACCGGTCGGCGGCGGACGTGGCCGCGGGCCTCGCGGCGCTGCGGGCGGGGGACGACGACACGGCGGCGGAGGTGTACGCGCGCCTGTCGGAGCGCTGGCGGGCCGTCAGGGACCTGCGGCACGCGAATTGACATAGGTCGGGCATCTTCGTCAGGTGTGCATGGACAAGACATGTGCCTCCGGGGTAAATGATCTTCAGCACGTCTGGCCGGATCAGCCTGGCCGGATCCGGTGGGACGTTGGTCCTGAACCGGGCCTTTGGCTCAAGCGTGACGGACAGCACTAAACGCACCCTTGCGTCGATCGCCCACCCTCGTGCCAAAATAGGACAAGGAGTCCGGGGAGGGTTCCTTCCGCCCAACTTTGGGCGGAACGCTCAGCATTGCACTCTATGGGGGGTCTGAGGACTCCTGATCGCTCTGTGACTGATCGTCACAGTGGCGTGACTGTCCGTTATGGCATGGTCAGTCGACTTCCGCCGCTGATGAACACCTGCGAGGGCAATTCCATCGGTTTGGCCGACGCGGCTGGACGGATGGTGTAGTTGTAGTGCCGAGGACAAGCCGTTCGTCCTATAACCGACTCGGCCCGCTTCTGCCATTTCGGGCAAGGCGGGTCAAGGTGCAGAATTTAGAGGAAAGAACCGAGATGGTTCGGTTCTCCCGAGGAGGCCGCTCATGACCGCTCGCACCCCTGATGCCGAGCCGCTGCTGACCCCTGCCGAGGTCGCCACGATGTTCCGCGTGGACCCGAAGACGGTGACTCGCTGGGCCAAGGCCGGCAAGCTCACGTCCATCCGCACCCTGGGTGGACACCGTCGGTACCGCGAGGCCGAGGTTCGCGCCCTGCTGGCGGGTATTCCGCAGCAGCGCAGCGAGGCCTGAGGCTTCGGCTACACCCGCAACACCCCGTAACACCGGGCCCGTCCGGATCCCCCAATCCGGTCGCCCGTCCCACAGCTCTGCCGGCGGTTCCTGCCCCAACAGGCCACCGTCATCGATCGCGCTGGACTCCGCCGGGTCCAGCGCGATCGTCTTTTTGTGCCCGCTCCCACCCGTCGCACATGGGTGCAATTGCACGTATTAAATTGAGCTGTTGTAGGGGTGGCGTAAACGAGGGGGTTTCTGAAGGACTTTCAGTGACTCCCGTCACACTGCCGAAGGCTTGCCACTGAACAGCCTGCCACTCCGGGATCCTCCCCCGAGCCGCCGTTGGTCACCGGCCCGTGGGACTAAGGTCCCCCGTTCGAGTGGAGCTGGAACATGGGTCGGGGCACACGAAGAAGGCCCGCATCGAGATGATGCGGGCCTTCTTCTCAGGCGACTCTGACGGGACTTGAACCCGCGACCTCCACCTTGACAGGGTGGCGAGCTAACCAACTGCTCCACAGAGCCCTCGCAGCCGGTGTTCCTTGGCTGCGAGAAGAACTGTACAGCAGGTCAGCGGTCTGGTCGAACTCACCGACGGCGAGGGCTGCCGCTACCGCGCGGGGCCCGGCACGGCCGCGTCGATCGCCTTCACGATCCGCTTGTCCGAGACCGGATGGGCGGTGCCCAGCGCGTGCGCGAAGTAGCTCACCCGCAGCTCCTCGATCATCCAGCGGATGTCGGTGACCTCGGCCGGCACCGGCCGCCCCTTCGGCAGCTGCTCCAGGAGCCACGCGTACTCGTCGAGCATCTCGTGGACCTTCTCCATCCGGGTGGTGTCCCGCTGGACGCCGGTCGGCATCTGCTGGAGCCGCCGGTCCACCGCCACCAGATAGCGCATCAGGTCCGGCAGCCGCTTCAGCCCCGTACGGGTCACGAAACCGGCCGGCACGAGCCACGAGAGCTGCGTCCGCACGTCCTGGAGGTTCGGCAGCAGCGCGGGGCTCGTGGTGGCCTTCAGGCGACGCTCGCACGCCTGCCAGGCCGCCAGGACCTGCTGCACCTGGCCCACCGTGCGGATGGTCAGCTCCACCAGATCCGCGCGGACCTTGTCGTACAGCTTCCGGAAGGACTCCTCGTCCCACACCGGGCCGCCGTGGTCGGCGATCAGCCGGTCGGCGGCGGCGGTGGCGCAGTCGTCGAAGAGCGCCTGGATCGAGCCGTGCGGGTTGGCCGACAGGGCCAGCTTCTGCTGGTTGGTCAGCTTCTCCGAGGCGAACTTCGCCGGGTTCACCGGGATGTTCAGCATGATCAGCTTCCGGGTGCCCCGCCACATGGCCTGTGCCTGCTCGGCCTCCGAGTCGAAGAGCCGTACGGCCACGCTCTCGCCCTCGTCGACCAGCGCCGGGTACGCCTTCACCGGCTGGCCGCCCCGCTTGGTCTCGAAGACCCGCGTGAGCGTCCCGATCGACCAGTCCTTGAGCCCCGAGCGCTCCAGGGAGGGCCCGGAGCCGTCCGGGCCCGCCGTCGCCGCCTGGGCGGCCTTGGAGAGCGCCTGGCGGGCCTTGGGGCGCAGCTTCAGGCGGAGCGTCTCCAGGTCCTTGTCCTCGGCCAGCTTGCGGCGCCGCTCGTCGACGATCCGGAAGGTGATCTTGAGGTGCTCGGGGACCTTCGCCCAGTCGAAGTCCTCGGGGGCGAGCGGGACGCCGACCATCCGCTGGAGCTCGCGCGCCAGCGCCGTCGTCAGCGGCTCCTGCACCGGCACGACCGCGTCCAGGAACCGGCCGGCGTAGTTCGGCGCGGGCACGTAGTGGCGGCGGATCGGCTTCGGCAGCGAGCGGATCAGCTCGGTGACGACCTCTTCCCGCAGGCCCGGGATCTGCCAGTCGAAGCCCTCGTCGGTCACCTGGTTCAGCACCTGGAGCGGCACGTGGACGGTGACGCCGTCCGCGTCCGCGCCCGGCTCGAACTGGTACGTCACGCGGAACTTGAGCGCGCCCTGCCGCCACGAGTCCGGGTAGTCGTCCTTGGTGACGGCCCCGGCCTTCTCGTTGATGAGCATCTCGCGCTCGAAGTCGAGGAACTCCGGCGCCTCGTGGCGCTTGTGCTTCCACCACGAGTCGAAGTGGGCGCCGGACACGACGTGTTCGGGGACCCGCTTGTCGTAGAAGTCGAACAGCGTCTCGTCGTCGACCAGGATGTCCCGGCGCCGGGCGCGGTGCTCCAGCTCCTCGACCTCGGTGAGCAGCTTGCGGTTGTCGGCGAAGAACTTGTGGTGGGTGCGCCAGTCGCCCTCCACGAGGGCGTTCCGGATGAACAACTCGCGGGAGGCCTCGGGGTCGATCCGCCCGTAGTTCACCTTGCGGTCGGCGACGATCGGGACGCCGTACAGCGTGACCTTCTCGAACGCCATCACGGCCGCCTGGTCCTTCTCCCAGTGCGGCTCGCTGTACGTCTTCTTCACCAGGTGCTGGGCGAGCGGCTCGACCCACTCGGGCTCGATCCGGGCGTTCACCCGGGCCCAGAGCCGGGAGGTCTCCACCAGCTCGGCGGACATGACCATCCGCGGGGGCTTCTTGAAGAGCGCGGAGCCGGGGAAGATCGCGAACTTGGCGTTCCGCGCGCCCAGGTACTCGCCACCCCGGCCGCCCTCGCGGCGGGAGCCCTCCTTCGCGGCGCCCTCCTTGGACTCCTTCACGTCCTTCAGGCCGATGTGGCTGAGGAGTCCGGCGAGGAGGGAGACGTGGACGGAGTGCTCCGGCGCGTCCTCCTCGTTGAGCTGTATCCCCATCTGCTTGGCGACGGTCCGCAGCTGGCTGTAGATGTCCTGCCACTCGCGGATGCGCAGGAAGTTCAGGTACTCCTGCTTGCACATCCGGCGGAAGGACGACGAGCCGCGCTCCTTCTGCTGCTCGCGCACGTACCGCCACAGGTTGAGGAAGGCGAGGAAGTCGCTGGTCTCGTCCTTGAAGCGGGCGTGCTGCTGGTCGGCCTGCGCCTGCTTCTCGGAGGGCCGCTCGCGCGGGTCCTGGATGGAGAGCGCGGCCGCGATCACCATGACCTCGCGGACGCAGCCGTTCTTCTCGGCCTCCAGGACCATCCGGGCGAGCCGGGGGTCGACAGGCAGCTGGGAGAGCTTGCGGCCCTGCTCGGTGAGGCGCCTCTTGGGATCCTTCTCGGCCGGGTTCAGCGCGCCGAGCTCCTGGAGGAGCTGGACGCCGTCCCGGATGTTGCGGTGGTCCGGCGGGTCGATGAAGGGGAACTTCTCGATGTCGCCGAGGCCGGCCGCGGTCATCTGGAGGATGACGGAGGCCAGGTTGGTACGGAGGATCTCGGCGTCCGTGAACTCCGGACGGGTCAGGAAGTCGTCCTCGGAGTACAGCCGGATGCAGATGCCGTCCGAGGTACGGCCGCAGCGGCCCTTGCGCTGGTTGGCGCTGGCCTGCGAGACCGCCTCGATGGGCAGGCGCTGGACCTTGGTGCGGTGGGAGTAGCGCGAGATGCGGGCGGTGCCCGGGTCGATCACGTACTTGATGCCGGGGACGGTCAGCGAGGTCTCGGCGACGTTGGTCGCCAGGACGATCCGGCGGCCGGAGTGGGCCTGGAAGACCCGGTGCTGCTCGGCGTGGGAGAGCCGGGCGTAGAGCGGCAGGACCTCGGTGTTCCGGAGGTTCCTCTTCAGGAGCGCGTCGGCGGTGTCCCGGATCTCGCGCTCGCCGGAGAGGAAGACCAGGACGTCCCCCGGCCCCTCGGACTGGAGTTCGTCGACGGCGTCGCAGATCGCGGTGATCTGGTCCCGGTCGGCCTCCTCCGAGTCCTCTTCGAGGAGCGGGCGGTAGCGGACCTCGACCGGATACGTACGGCCGCTGACCTCGACGATCGGGGCGTCGCCGAAGTGGCGGGAGAAGCGCTCCGGGTCGATGGTCGCGGAGGTGATCACGACCTTGAGGTCGGGGCGCCGGGGGAGCAGCTGGGCGAGGTAGCCGAGCAGGAAGTCGATGTTGAGGGACCGCTCGTGGGCCTCGTCGATGATGATCGTGTCGTAGGCGCGCAGCTCGCGGTCGGTCTGGATCTCGGCGAGCAGGATGCCGTCCGTCATCAGCTTCACGAAGGTCGCGTCGGGGTTCACCTGGTCGGTGAAGCGGACCTTCCAGCCGACGGCCTCGCCCAGCGGGGTCCTCAGCTCCTCGGCGACGCGTTCGGCGACCGTGCGGGCGGCGATCCGGCGGGGCTGGGTGTGCCCGATCATGCCCCGGACGCCCCGGCCGAGCTCCAGGCAGATCTTCGGGATCTGGGTGGTCTTCCCGGAGCCGGTCTCACCGGCGACGATCACGACCTGATGGTCGCGTATCGCCTCCAGGATCTCGTCCTTCTTCTGGGAGACCGGGAGCTGTTCGGGGTAGGTGACGGCGGGCACGCGGGCGGCGCGCCCGTCGACGCGCTCCTTGGCCTTGGCCGCCTCTGCGGCGATCTCGTCCAGGACGGCCTCGCGGGCCTCGGGCTTGCGGATGCGGCGAGCGCCTTCGAGACGGCGGCCGAGCCGGTGGGAGTCCCGCAGCGAGACCCCGGCCAGGACGGACTGGAGGGCGGCGAAGGAAGTAGACATACGGAATCCAGGATCGCACCTGCGGCCGAGAAGCGGCGAACCGATTTACGAGCGGCTTCCGCGCCGCCCGCGGCGGCCTCCGCGTCCGCGGCGTCGGCTTCCGCGTCCGCCGCGCCGGCCGGGGCGCCTTCCGGTGGCCGGATTGTGAGGGCTTGGGCCCCTTGCTCACGGAGTGTTCCGGGTCCGTGTCTAGAGTGCACCTCATGTCCAGCCCCCAGTCCTCCTCCAAGACCCGTCCCGCGCTGATCGTCGCCGGTGTGGCCGTCGCCGCCGCGCTGGCCGCGCTCGCCTCGTACACCGCCACCAAGCCCGCGGGACCGTCCGCCTCCGGCTCCTCGACCGTGGCCGAGGTCACGGCCGACCCGGCCTCCGGGGTCTACCCGGAGCTGGAGAAGTACGCCCGCAGGGACGCGTCCGACGGGCTCGCCCTGGGCCGCGCCGACGCGCCGGTCGTCCTGATCGAGTACGCCGACTTCAAGTGCGGCTACTGCGGGAAGTTCGCCCGGGACACCGAGCCCGTCCTGGTGAAGAAGTACGTCGAGAACGGCACCCTGCGCATCGAGTGGCGGAACTTCCCGATCTTCGGCGAGGAGTCGGAGGCCGTCGCGCGCGCCGCCTGGGCCGCCGGTGAGCAGGACCGCTTCTGGCAGTTCCACGCGGCGGCGTACGCGGACGGGGCGAAGGAGAAGGGCTTCGGCGAGGAGCGGCTGCGCGCCCTCGCGCGGGAGGCCGGAGTGCCGGACCTCGCCCGGTTCGCGAAGGACAGCGAGGGGAAGGCGGCCCGCGAGGCGGTCCGGAAGGACCAGGAGCAGGGGTACGCGCTCGGCGCCACCTCCACCCCGTCCTTCCTGGTCAACGGGCGGCCGATCGCCGGTGCCCAGCCGCTGGAGACCTTCACGGAGGCGATCGAGGCGGCGGCGGAGAAGGCGAAGGCCGGGCAGGCGGGGGCTCCGCGGTGACGGCCGGGATCGGCTATTTCGCGGCCTTCCTCGGCGGCCTCCTCGCCCTGCTCAGCCCGTGCAGCGCCCTGCTGCTGCCGGCCTTCTTCGCGTACTCGATCGAGACCCGGGCGAAGCTGGTGGCGCGGACCGCGATCCTCTACGCGGGACTCGCCACCACCCTCGTACCGCTGGGCGCCGCCGGCTCGCTGGCGGGACGGTTCTTCTACGGCCACCGGGACCTGCTGGTGGCCGTGGGCGGCTGGCTGATCATCGGGCTCGGCGTCCTCCAGGTCCTGGGCCTGGGCTTCGCCTCCCGCCGGATCGCGGAGGCGAGCGGCCGGATCCGCCCGACCTCGGCGTTCTCGGTCTACGCCCTCGGTCTGGTCTACGGCCTGGCCGGCTTCTGCGCGGGCCCGATCCTCGGCAGCGTCCTGACGGTGGCCGCGCTGAGCGGCAGCGCGGCCTACGGCGGTCTGCTCCTCGCGGTGTACGCGCTCGGGATGGCGGTGCCGCTCTTCGTGCTGGCGCTGCTGTGGGAGCGGTACGACCTGGGGCGGCGGCGCCTGCTGCGCGGCAGGCCGCTGCGCGCCGGGCGCTTCGAGGTCCATTCGACCTCGCTGGTGTCGGGCCTGTTCTTCGTGGCCCTGGGCACGCTGTTCCTCGTCTTCGACGGGACGACGGCGCTGCCGGGGCTGCTCTCGGTGGACGATTCCTTCGCCGTGGAGCAGCGGGTGGCCGAGTGGGGCCGGGCGGTGCCGGACTGGGCGCTGCTGGCCGGGGTCGTGGCGGTGGCCGGCCTGGTGGCGGCGCTGCGGGGCCGGGGGCGTACGCGCGGGGCGGAGCAGCCGGAATAGGAGAAGGGCCCCGTTCGTGAGAACGGGGCCCTTCTTTTTGTGGCTGGGGCCGGGGTCGAACCGGCGACCTATCGCTTTTCAGGCGATCGCTCGTACCAACTGAGCTACCCAGCCGGGGGTATCCCCCTGCTCGAAGAGCTTGGGGACGAAGCTGTTTCCAGCTTCAGCGACTCTGACGGGACTTGAACCCGCGACCTCCACCTTGACAGGGTGGCGAGCTAACCAACTGCTCCACAGAGCCTTGCTTGTGTGCGAGAACAAGTCTCGCACACGGTTGTGCGTGCCCCCAACGGGATTCGAACCCGTGCTACCGCCTTGAAAGGGCGGCGTCCTGGGCCACTAGACGATGAGGGCTAACGGCCCCACCTGGGCGCTTCATCAGCGCGTCGGGGACGTGAGAAGCATATGGGATGGCGGGCGGTATCGCCAAAACGGTTTCCTGGGAGGGGAGAATGGGCTCGTGCTGGAGATGACGCGCGAGGAGTTCGAGGAGCTTGTCGCCGAGGCCCTGGACCGGATTCCGCCGGAGCTGACGCGGCTGATGGACAACGTGGCGGTGTTCGTGGAGGACGAGCCCTCCCCGGACGACCCGGAGCTGCTCGGGCTCTACGAGGGGACGCCGCTGACCGAACGGGGCGAGTGGTACGCGGGGGTGCTGCCCGACCGGATCACGATCTACCGGGGGCCGACGCTGCGGATGTGCGAGTTCCGCGAGGACGTCGTGGCCGAGACCGAGATCACCGTGGTCCATGAGATCGCCCACCACTTCGGCATCGACGACGAGCGGCTGCACGCGCTCGGCTACGGCTGAGCCGCGCGGGCGGGGGCTGACGGACGGGCGGGTCCGGTCGAGGGCCGGGCCGGACGCCGGGCCGGCGCGGCCGGACGACGGGAGGGACCGGTCGGTGGCCGGGTGCGACCGGGCGCCGGGAGGGACCGGACGCCGGGTGGGTCCGGTCGGTGGCCGGGAGGGCGTGGTCGGCGGCCGGGAGGGTCTGGTCGGTGGCCGAAAGATCGCGGTCGAACAAGAGGCCGCCGCGCCGTGTCCCTTGCGGCGCCTGGGGAGTTGGGCAGGGGGACGCGTTCCTTCCCCGCCTTCTGTGTCCTGGAGGTGCCTCCGTGCGCCCTTTCCCCACCCGCGTTCGATGGGCCGCCGCCGCTCTCGCGGTCGCCGCGTGCGCCTCCTTGAGCGGCTGTATGAGTGTGAGCGACGACAGCGCCGAGCCGGCACCGAACGCGAGCGGGGGGAAGCCGGGCGCGTCGGCCCGGCCGGACGGCGGCTCCGGAGCGCCGGACGGCGGTGGGGGCGCGTACGACGGAGGGCAGGGCGACCGGCCCGGCGGCCCGGCTCCGGCGGGCGGTGACGGGAAGGCGCCGGTGCCGAGCGGTTCGCCCTCCGGCTCCGCCACGCCCGGTGCCGGCGCGGAGGCCTCCGCCTCCGCGGAGCCCGGCCGGCCGGTGCCGCCCAAGGCGCAGACCCCGGGCGGCGGCACGGGCGGCGCCACCGGCACCGGCGGCGCGTCGGGGGGCGCGGGCGGCGGCGGGGACGCGGGCGGGACCGGCGGGAGCGGTGGAGGCGGCGGGGACGGCGGCGCGACGGGCGGGACGGGCGGGACCGGTGGGGCGGGCGGGAGCGGCGACCCCGGCGGCACGGCCGGCGGCGCGCCGGGCGGCGGCGGGGGCACCCCCACGCCGGAGCCCACGCCCGAGCCGACCCCGACGCCGGAGCCGACCCCCGAGCCGACGCCGGAGCCCACGCCCGAGCCGACCTCCAACCCGACGGATCCGCCGAGTGAGGGACCCGCTACGCAGTTGGGCGGGGTGCGGGTCGCCGCTGCGGCTACGGAGCCGACCGCATCGCCGCAGGTGAGCCCGGTGTGAGCGAGGTGTGACCTGGATCGGTTTGCCTTGAGTGGGGGAGAGTGCGTATGGTGGTAGATCGTTTGATCCCATTTGCCCGGCGCCACGACCGAAGAGCGCCGCGACTGGCGCGTACTCTCCCTTGCCGTGGCTGACCGCATAGAGGCGGTCTTGTGCGAAACACGGAGTTGACGGGCGCGTGCCGAGACTCCGGAAGGTTTCGCATTTCGCATGTCCATTTCCAGTTCTGACCACGCCGTCATGCCCGAGAACGACGAGATCACCGAGATCGTCGAGCTGGCTGACGACGCCGACATCACCGTCGAGGCCGTCGAGGCCACCGATCTGACCGACGACGTCGACATCGACGCCGACGACGCCGACACGACCCCCGAGATCACCTTCGGTGACCTGGGTCTGCCCGAGGGCGTCGTCCGCAAGCTCGCGCAGAACGGCGTGACCACCCCCTTCCCGATCCAGGCCGCGACCATCCCGGACGCCCTGGCCGGCAAGGACATCCTGGGCCGCGGCCGCACCGGCTCCGGCAAGACCCTCTCCTTCGGCCTCCCGCTGCTCGCCACCCTGGCCGGCGGCGACACCGAGAAGAAGAAGCCCCGCGGCGTCATCCTCACCCCGACCCGTGAGCTCGCGATGCAGGTCGCGGACGCCCTCCAGCCCTACGGCGACGTGCTCGGCCTCCGGATGAAGGTCGTCTGCGGCGGTACGTCGATGGGCAACCAGATCTACGCCCTGGAGCGCGGCGTCGACATCCTCGTCGCCACCCCGGGCCGCCTGCGCGACATCATCAACCGCGGCGCCTGCTCCCTGGAGCAGGTCCAGATCGCCGTCCTCGACGAGGCCGACCAGATGGCCGACCTGGGCTTCCTGCCCGAGGTCACCGAGCTGCTCGACCAGGTCCCGGCCGGCGGCCAGCGCCTCCTCTTCTCCGCCACGCTGGAGAACGAGATCGACAGCCTGGTCAAGCGCTACCTGGTGAACCCGATCACCCACGAGGTCGACCCGTCCGCCGGCGCCGTCACCACGATGACCCACCACGTCCTCGTCGTGAAGCCGAAGGACAAGGCCCCGGTCACCGCCGCGATCGCCGCCCGCAAGGGCCGCACGATCATCTTCGTCCGCACCCAGCTCGGTGCCGACCGCGTCGCCGAGCAGCTGCGCGAGTCCGGCGTGAAGGCCGACGCGCTGCACGGCGGCATGACCCAGGGCGCCCGTACCCGCACCCTCGCCGACTTCAAGGACGGGTACGTCAACGTCCTCGTCGCCACCGACGTCGCCGCCCGCGGCATCCACGTCGACGGCATCGACCTGGTCCTCAACGTGGACCCGGCCGGCGACCACAAGGACTACCTGCACCGCTCGGGCCGCACCGCCCGCGCCGGCCGCTCCGGCGTCGTGGTCTCCCTGGCCCTGCCGCACCAGCGCCGCCAGATCTTCCGCCTCATGGAGGACGCGGGCGTCGACGCCTCGCGCCACATCGTCGGCGGTGCCGGCGCCTTCGACCCCGAGGTCGCCGAGATCACCGGCGCCCGTTCGCTGACCGAGGTCCAGGCCGACTCGGCCAACAACTCGGCCAAGCAGGCCGAGCGCGAGGTCGTCGACCTGACCCGTCAGCTGGAGCGCCTCCAGCGCCGCGCCGTCGAGCTCCGCGAGGAGGCCGACCGCCTCGTCGCCCAGGCCGCCCGCGAGCGCGGCGAGGACCCGGAGTCGGCCGTCGCCGAGGTCACCGAGGCCGCCGAGGCCGAGGTCGCCGCCGCCGCAGCCGAGGCCGAGCGCGCCGCCCGCGAGGAGCAGCGCCGCGAGGAGCGCCCGGCCCGTGACGAGCGGGGCAACTACGAGCGCCGCGACCGCGGTGGCTTCAACCGCGACCGTGACGACCGCGGTGGCGACCGTGGCGGCTTCCGCCGCGACAACGACCGTGGTGGCGACCGCGGTGGCTTCCGTCGGGACAACGACCGTCCGTCGGGCGGCTTCCGCCGTGACAACGACCGTCCGTCCTTCCGCGACCGTGACGACCGTGGTGGCGACCGTGGCGGCTTCCGTCGGGACAACGACCGTCCGTCGGGCGGCTTCCGCCGTGACAACGACCGTCCGTCCTTCCGCGACCGCGACGACCGTGGCGGCTTCCGTCGGGACAACGACCGTCCGTCCGGTGGCTTCCGCCGTGACAACGACCGTCCGTCCTTCCGCGACCGCGACGACCGTCCGTCGGGCGGCTTCCGCCGTGACAACGACCGTCCGTCCTCCGGTGGCTTCCGCCGTGACAACGACCGTCCGTCCTCCGGCGGCTTCCGCCGCGACGACCGTCCGTCCGGTGGCTTCCGCCGCGACAACGACCGTCCGTTCAACCGCGACCGCCGCGACGACCGCCCCTCCGGCGGTGGCTTCCGCCGCGACGACCGTCCGTCCTCCGGCGGTGGCTTCCGCCGTGACGACCACCGTCCGTCCGGCTCCTCCTTCGGAGGCGGCCGCCGCGACGACAAGCCCCGCTGGAAGCGCAACGGCTGAACCCGTGTGACCTGACACACCGCGAACCCCCGTGACATCCGCTGTCACGGGGGTTCGTCGCGTCCGGCGTACAACCGTCCGGGCCCCCGGAAGGTCTCGTACAGGGGCGCGTGGGACGCTCGTGCGTCCGGCGCGCACCCGCCGGTGATGGATCACCCCCCGGGGAGGGGCCTTCTTGTCTCGTACCGCAGCCGCGCGCAGGACCCGCACGCGCGCCGTCCTGCTCACCGCCGTCATGGTCGCCACCGGCGCAGGCCTCGCGCCGGGCGCGGTCGCCGCGCCCGGGGCGCCGGTGGTCGGCATCGACCAGCTCGACGTCACACCCACCTGGCGGACCGCGCCCCGCACGGAGACCGTCGTCGCCGTCGGCGCGGCCGGGTACGCCCACCGGGCCGAGGCCGACGACCGGCACGCGAGCGAACCGCTGGAGTGGACGGACTTCGCGACCGGCACCAGCCGGTCCCTCGGGCACGGCGGCAACGACGCCTTCGCCGAGTCCGGCACCGGCGGAAGGTACGCCTACGCGGACGACAGCGTCGGCGGGCGCTCCCTGATCGACCTGGAGACCGGTACGACGACGCCGCTGACCCTCCCGGAGGACACCTCGTACCGGGGCCTGATCGGCGACCGGCTGCTCTTCCAGCAGTACGTGCCGGGCACCTCGTCGGCCGCCACCAGCGGGTACTTCCTCCGGAGCGCGGGCGCCCCGAACGGCCCCTCGGTGCCCGTCACCGGCTGGCCGGCCGGCGTGGACCTCCACATGGCGCGGCTGGTGGCCGGGGCGCCCGGCGTGGCCGTCCTCCGGTTCTCCCGCGGCACCTCGGGCATGAACAGCGACTCCCTCCTCGGCGTCGTCGACCTGACGACCGGGGCGATGCGGGTGCTGGACGAACCGACCTCCGCGGACGGCGTGCTCGTCGCGGGCGTGGCCGTCACCGCCGAGCGGATCGCCTGGGTGGACCCCGACAGGACCGTCCACATCCGGACGCTCGCCGACCTCACCGGCCCGGAGACCGCCTACCGGCTGGCGGACGGGCTGAGCACCACCCGTATCGGCCTCGTCGGGGACTGGCTCCTGACCACGGCCGAGCCCGCGAAGGCGGGCGAGGACCTCACCCGCCGCCTGGTCGCCGTCAGCCCCGCCGGGCAGCAGCAGACGCTGCTCGCGGGCGCCGAGGAGAGGATCACCCAGTTCGGCGACGGCTCCGGCACGGCCGCCGTCACCGGCGGCACCTCCTCCACCGACTGGGCCGTCCTCAAGGCCGTCCCCGGCAAGGGCGGCGGCGCCCCGGTCCTGGAGAAGCTGCGCAAGGTGGCGCCCATGGCGACCGAGGTGGTGGCCCTGGCACTGGGCAAGGGCCGGCTCACCACCCTGGAGCGGGACGGCGGATCGGTGCCCGGCTTCCGGACCCGCTCGCTCCCGGTCGGCCCGCTCCACACCGGCGAGTCCGCGCCCGTCCCGGCCGGCACCGAGGCGGGGGCCGAGTGGTACGACACGCCGCTCTTCGACGCCGGCGACGGACGGACGGTCTCCTCCCCGCGGATCGCGTACATGCCCCGCGCGGTCATCGCCCGCAGGGCCGACGGCTCCACCACCCGGGTGGGTGTCGACGAGGCCGGCCGGCTCGCCGACGCGTCCGGCCGCTGGGCCGTCTACCAGACGGGCACGCCGGCCCCGCCCGGTGCACTCGTCGGCAACGGCGAGACCCTCGTCCTCGACCTGGACGGGCAGAAGACCGTCTCCCGCCAGAAGCAGGTCGCCGCCGCCCTGTCGGGCGACACCCTCTACACCGGCACGGGCACCGTGGGCCAGGTCGCCCGCAAGGACCTCGCCACCGGCAAGGCCCTCGGCACGCTGGCGACGAACTCCGGCTGCGCGCTCACCGAACTCCAGACGGCCGGCCGCTGGCTCTACTGGGCGTGCGCCGGCTTCACGAAGCACGGCGTCCTCGACCTGAGGACCACGACCGCGGCGCCCGTCGTCCTGCCCGCGGGCTCCACCGGGGGCGGTCTCCTGGGCGACGGCTACTTCGTCGACGAGTCCGGCGGGTACCTGCGCGTCACCCCCTTCGCCACCGGCAAGGCCGGCGCGCGGTACGTCCTGACCCGCGCCCACACCGTCTCCGCCCCGCGCCGCACCGGCTGGACCGTCGACCGCTTCGGTGGCGCGGTCGCCTACCGGGGCGACGACGAGCGGGTGCACGTGGTGTGGACCGAGCTGCCCACCTCCGACCTGACCGTCGCGCACGCGTCCGCCCCGGCGAGCCTCGGCTTCCCCGGCACCTGGAAGGGCTCCTGGACGCTCTCCAAGCCCGCCTCGTCGTACGAGGTGAGCATCCAGAACGCCTTGAACAGGAAGCCCGTGCGGACCCTGCGGGGGAAGGAGACACGCGGCCGGATCGACTTCACCTGGGACGGCCGCGACACCGCCGGCGTGCCCGCGCCGAGCGGGCCGTACGTGTGGGAGCTGCGCGCCACCACCGCCGACGGCAAGGGCCGCGACCTGTGGACCTCCGGCGCGCTGCGGCTCTCCGGCAGCCGGCCCGCCTTCCGCGACCTCGCCGGCGGCGACGCCCAGGGCGAACTGCTCGCCGTGGACACGGCCGGCGCGGTCTCCCTCTACCGGGGCGACGGCTGGGGCAGGTTCGGCCCCCGCACCCCGGGCTCCGGCGGGACCTTCCCGGCCGGCACCCTCCTCGTGCCCTTCGGGGACGTGAACGCCGACGCCTGCGCCGACGTCCTCGGGCGCGTCGGCGGCGAGCTGCGGGCCTACCGGCCGGGCTGCGGCAAGGTCGTCACCGGCTCCTCGCCGTACACCGTGATCGGATCCGGCTGGAGCCAGTACGACGTGCTGACCTCGCCCGGTGACGTGAACGGGGACGGGTACGCCGACCTCGTCGCGCGTCAGACCTCCACCGGCGACATGTACTTCTACGCCGGCACCGCCGACCACCGCCTGAAGAGCCGGGTCCGCATCGGCACCAACTGGAAGCTGTACAAGCGGATCACCGCCGCCGGCGATCTCGACGGCGACGGTCGCGGCGATCTGCTCGCCGTCGACGGCTCCGGTGTGCTGTGGTCCTACTTCGGCACCCCGTCCGGCGGCGTCACCCCGCGCACGAGCGTCGGCGGCGGCTGGCAGATCTACACCGCCCTCCAGGGCACCGGCGACCTCAACGGCGACGGGACGAGCGACCTCGTCGCCCGCGACGCCTCCGGCCGCCTGTACGCCTACTACAGCCACGGCAGCGGTCGCACCGGCGACCGCTTCGGATTCCGCGAACTCCTCGGCTCCGGCTGGAACACCTTCCGCGCCCTCTTCTGACGCCCTGTCGCCGCGCCCCCCGCCCCGGGGGCGCGGCGCGGCGGGATCCGATACCCGATCGGTTCCGCGAGCCCGGCGGGCTATGCTGCACGGAGTGCTCGCACACGGGCCGTTAGCTCAATTGGCAGAGCAGTGGACTTTTAATCCATTGGTTGTGGGTTCGAGTCCCACACGGCCTACCGAGTGGGGGAGGGCAGACCCTCCGACCCGCGGGAAGCGCCCCGACCGGTCTCGACCGGCCGGGGCGCTTCGTCGTTCCGGGGCGGTCGAACCGTCAGGAGGCCGGAACGGTGTCCGTTTGATCGTTTGAGCGGGGGGCGGCGAGGATAGGGGCGCCGGGAGCGGTCTGTCCATCGACCGGGGAGCCGTCGACCCGTCACCACCGCCGGCACCGGGGCGTCCGCGCGCGGAACCCTGGGGGCGGGGCGTTTCGTCGTTCCGTCGGGCGGCTGCTTCAGTGGGGTGGTCCGCGGGAGCGTGGGGGAGTGTGGAAGACGGAGGTGGGGTCGTGAACGGGGCTGTGCGGCGGTGGGACGAGGGCGGCGCGGGCGGTACCGCGCGGGACCTGGCGCGCTGGGCGCTGGGCGCGGCGGCGGGGGCCGTGGTCGTCCTGCTCCTGGCGGTGGGTGTCGGCGGGGTGCTGGAACTGCTCAGCGGGCTCGTGGGGCTCGCGGCGGGGGCCGTGGGGCTGTGGTGGGTCGTCGCCCACCGGGGACCCCTGCGGGTGCTGGGGTCCGTGCTGGTCGTGGGGGCGCCGGTCGCCGTCCTCGTGCTGTACGTGGTCGGGGGGCTGTGGCTGTTCGCGCTCGCTGCGCTCGCGCTGTGGGCCGTCGCGCTGGGGTGCGCGCGGGAGGCGCTGCGCAGGCCCGGCGAGGCCGTGGACGCGCCGGCGCCGGCGCGTCCCGCCGAGCGGCCCCGGCAGGCGGTGCTGATCATGAACCCGCGGTCCGGCGGCGGGAAGGTGGAGCGGTTCGGGCTCGTGGCGAAGGCGGAACGGCTGGGCGCGCGGGTCGTGCTGCTCGATCCCTCGGCGCCCGCCGACGTCGA
Organism: Streptomyces sp. NPDC014861; assembly: GCF_043081625.1. Classification (NCBI taxonomy): domain Bacteria; kingdom Bacillati; phylum Actinomycetota; class Actinomycetes; order Kitasatosporales; family Streptomycetaceae; genus Streptomyces; species Streptomyces sp. NPDC014861. The sequence continues at coordinate 29,494 of NZ_JBIBWV010000024.1, read as the reverse complement.
CGCGCTCGCCCGGAAGGCGGTCGCGGAGGGCGCCGACCTGCTCGGCGTCGCGGGCGGCGACGGCACCCAGGCGCTGGTGGCCGCGGTGGCCGCCGAGCACGACCTGCCGTTCCTGGTGATCTCGGCCGGGACCAGGAACCACTTCGCCATGGACCTCGGCCTGGACCGGAACGACCCGGCGGCCTGCCTGGACGCGCTCACCGACGGCGAGGAGCTCCGCGTCGACCTCGGCACGGTCGCCGGACGCCCGTTCGTCAACACGGTGTCGTTCGGGGTGTACGCGGATGTGGTGCAACGGCCGGAGTACCGCGACGCCAAGGCCGAGACCGCGCTCGACGCGCTGCCCGACCTGCTCCAGGGCGGGCAGGGCGACCGGCTCGACGCGAGCGCCGACGCCGTCCGGCTGCCCGGCCAGCAGGCGATCCTGGTGAGCAACAACCCGTACGCCGCGCCCGATCCGCTGAGCGCGGCCGCCGGGCACAGGACCCGTCTGGACAGCGGCCGGCTCGGGGTGATCGGCGTGCGGGTGGACGGCCCCGCGCACGCCGCCGAGCTGGTCGTACGGGGAACCCAGTCCGCGGCGCTCAACGTCCTGACCGCGCTCCGCGTCGAAGTCCATGGAGGCGTCACCAACACCGGTGTGCCGAAGGCGGAGGCGACCGTGCCGGTGGCGGTGGACGGGGAGGCCCTCGTCCTGCCGACGCCGGTCGTCTGCGAGCTGCGGCCGCGTGCGCTGCGGGTGCTGGTGCCGCGCTCCCGGCCGGGAGTCGTTCCGCCGCCCCCGCCGTTGGACTGGCGGCGGATCGTACGGCTCGCCTTCCCCGAACACTACGGCTCCGGTCCCGCGTACCGGCCGGAGCCGTCCGAGGACCCCTACAGGAGCGGCGCATGAGTGACGAGAGCATGTACGAGACCGGGCCGGGGCCCGGTGCCGGACCCGGGACGGAGTCCGAGGAGGCGGCGCGGCGGCGGCTGCGGGACCGGCCGAGGGAAGCGGTCTTCACCGCCCGGGCCGTGCTGCACGATCTGCGGGCCGTGGACGGCGCCCTGTACGCGGCGGTGGCCGCCACGCCGACGCCCGCCCTGGACGTGGGCCTGCGCCGGCTGTCGAACGCCGCCGACCACTCCAAGATCTCCTTCGCCGTCGCCGCCGGACTCGCCCTCTTCCCGGGCAGGCCGCGCCGCGCCGCGGCGGCGGGCGTCGGCGCGATCGCGATCGCCTCGGCCACGGCCAACCTCCTCGGCAAGCGGCTGGTCCGCCGGCGGCGGCCGGACCGGGAGGCGGCCCGGGTGGTGGTCGGCCGGCACGTCCCGATGCCGGAGTCGGCCTCGTTCCCGTCCGGGCACACCGCCTCGGCGGTCGCCTTCGCCACCGCCGCCGGCGTCGTCCTGCCGCCCGCGGCCGTGCCGCTGGGGCTGCTGGCCTCGGCGGTCGGCTACTCCCGCGTCCACACCGGGGTCCACTACCCCGGCGACGTCGCCGCGGGCGCGGTCCTCGGCCTCGCCAGCGGCACCGCGGCCCTGGCCGTCGGCGCCTCCCTCATGCGGGCGCGCCGCCCGAGCGCCTGACGGCGCACCGCGGGGCGCCCCCGGCGGGCGTCCGGTCAGTCCGGGTGGACGGCGCGGGCCAGGGCCTCCTCCGGGATGTCCAGGGCGGCGATGCGCTCCGGGTCGGCGAGGACGTGGAGCTGGACGATGCGGTCGCCGACGACGGTGAAGGCCATGAGCGCGGTCGGCCTGCCGTCGACCACCGACAGGACGGCCGGCAGGCCGTTGACGACGAGCGGCAGCGACGCCTTGCGGAAGCTCGCGTACATGAGGGCCTGGCGGATGATCGCCTCGGCGCCGTGGACGACCTTGGAGGCGCCGGCGAGGAGCGGGCCGCCGTCGGCGCGCAGCACCGCGTCCGGGTCGAGGACGGCCAGCAGCCCCTGGAAGTCGCCGCCCTGCGAGGCGGCGAGGAAGGCGTCGGCGATCTCCCGCTGGCGGCGCGCGTCGGGGCCGGGCCCCGGGGCGGCGTCCTGGACGCGGCGGCGGGCCCGGCTGGCCAGCTGCCGGGTCGCGGCGGGGGTGCGGTCCACGATCCGCGCGATCTCGTCGAAGGAGACGGCGAACATGTCGTGCAGCACGAAGGCCAGCCGCTCGGCCGGGGCCAGCGTCTCCAGGACGACGAGGAGCGCGAGGCCGACCGACTCGGAGAGCTCGGCGGAGTGCTCCGGGTCGCCGGCGGCGGGGACGTGGACGATCGGGTCGGGCACGTAGTGGTCGAGCGGGTCCTCGCGGCGGGAGCCGCGCGAGCGCAGCATGTCCAGGCAGACCCGGCCGATGACCGTGGTGAGCCAGCCGGTGAGGTTGGCGACCCCGCCGACGTCGGTGCGGTTCAGCTTGAACCAGGTCTCCTGGACCGCGTCCTCGGCCTCGCTGAGCGAGCCGAGCATGCGGTAGGCGACGGCCCTGAGGTGGCCGCGGTCGGCGTCGAAGCGGCGCGCCAGCGCGTCCGCCTCCGCGGCCGGTCCGCCGCCGGTCGCCTCCACCGTGCTCTCGTCCATCCCTCGATCTCCCCCTTCGCGTCCCGTCATGTCTCCATGACGGATCGAACCCCATGGATGTGACGCCGGAGCGGTGGCCACGCGCGCGCGTGCCCGTGTCGGTACGGGAGCGGCGCGCACCCCGTATCCGCTCGATCCGGTCTCGCGCCGTGAGATCCACGTCGGCCGGATGTGATCGCCCGGGTTTCCCCGGTCGAGTCGGCTGGCCGCCGTGGAACGCCACTTCAGCGCGTTGATCTTCGTCCGTAGATTGATCACCATGACGACGACAGACGCCACGGTCAACCCCGTCCTGCGCACCCCGCCGGCCTCGCCCGCCGCCGCGGCCGCCTACTTCTCGGCCGCCCTGGCCTTCCACGCGGACGTCTCCGACGTGGCCGCCGCCCTGGCCGCCGTCCGCGCCGACGGCACCGACCCCGGCTTCGTGGTGATCGACTCCCGCTCGACCGCCTCCTGGGACCAGGGCCACATCCCCGGCGCCGTCCACCTCCCCACCGCGCTCATCCCCGAGCAGGCGGAGCAGCTCCTCGACAAGGCCGTCCCGGTCGTCACCTACTGCTGGGGCCCCGGCTGCAACGGCGCCACGCGCGCGGCGCTGGCCCTCGCCGAGCGGGGCTTCCAGGTGAAGGAGATGCTCGGCGGCTTCGAGTACTGGGCGCGGGAGGGCTTCCCGTACGAGACGTGGGAGGGTCCCGCGGAGCGGGCCGCCGACCCGCTGACGGCGCCCGTCGACGCCGAGGACTGCGGCTGCTGAGGAATCGGATTTTGGATCCAGCGACCCATGCCGTAGAGTCATATTCACCGACGCGGGGTGGAGCAGCTCGGTAGCTCGCTGGGCTCATAACCCAGAGGTCGCAGGTTCAAATCCTGTCCCCGCTACTCAGTAGCCCGAAGGCCCGGATCGTCTCCGACGATCCGGGCCTTCGGCGTTCCCGGGAGCGCCCGCCGCAGCGGCTTGACCTTTACGCAACGTCAAGTTCTACCGTTCTCGGCATGGAGTGGTCGATCCAGGAGATCGCCAGGAAGGCCGGCACCACCAGCCGCACGCTCCGCCACTACGGCGAGCTGGGGCTGCTGGAGCCGAGCCGGATCGGCGCGAACGGTTACCGGTACTACGACCAGGCGGCGCTCGTGCGCCTGCAGCGGATCCTGCTGCTGCGCGAGCTCGGGCTCTCGCTGCCCGCGATCGCCGAGGTCCTCGAAGGCCAGCGGGACACCTCGGCCGCCCTGCGCACGCATCTGGCCCTCCTCCAGCAGGAGCGCGAGCGCATCGGGCGGCAGATCGAGGCCGTGCGGACCACTCTCCACAAGACCGAGAGAGGAGAACAGCTCATGGCCGAGGAAGTCTTCGACGGCTTCGACCACACGCGGTACGAGGCGGAGGTCACCGAACGGTGGGGCCGCGACGCGTACGAGCGGGGGGACCGCTGGTGGCGGTCGCTCGGCGAGGCGGAGAAGAAGGAGTTCATGGAGACGCAGGCGGCCATCGCCCGCGACTTCGGCGCGGCGGCCGCCGCCGGGCTCGCGCCCGGCAGCGACGAGGTGCAGGCGCTGGCCCGGAGGCAGTACGACTGGCTCTCCGGCACCACGCGGCCGACGAAGGAGTACCTGATCGGGCTCGGCCGGATGTACGTGGACGACCCCAGGTTCACCAAGAACTACGACCGGCACGGCGAGGGCACCGCGGTCCTGGTGCGCGATGCCCTGATCCTCTGGGCCGAGCGGAACCTCTGACCGCCGGAACCCGGAGACGCCCGCGAGCCACGGCACCGCCGTGGCTCGCACTCCGCCGCGCGGACCCGGGCGGCGACCGGTGGGGGCCGGTGGCGACCGGCGGGGGCCGCCGCGGGTCGGGGAGAGGAGGGCGGCCGGGTACGGGGCCGGGGCGGGGGGCCGTGCACCGGTGCGGGAGGACGGCCGGGTACGCGGACGGGCGGCGCCCGGAGCCGTACGCCCGGTCGGCCCTCCGCCGGTCGCCGCCCGGGCGCGGCGCGGGGACCCTGGGAGGGTGCGCGGCGCCGGGCCCGGCGGCGGGCCGGCGACCGGGCAGGAGTACGCGGTGACACACCCTCGGGGAGCGGCGGGCCGCGGGCGGCGGGGCGGGGAGCCCCGCCGCCCCGTCCGGCCCGCCGCTCCCCGGACGCCGTACGGCGGCGGGCCGCAGCCCCCGGCCGCGCCCTTCGGGGCCACCCGGAGGTTCCTGCGGGCGCTGCCGCCGCTGATCATCGTCGGCGGGGTGTTCTTCGACGTGGCCACCCCGGCGGCGTACACGGCGGCGCCGCTCTTCTCCGCCGCCCCGCTGGTCGCCGCCCCGTTCTTCTCCCGGCTCACGACCCTGCTGACCGGGATCGCGGCCGTCCTGGCCTCGGTCGGGCTGCACGCGTACAACGACACGCTCTCCGACGTGCCCTCGCTCACCGAGACCCTCACCGTGGTGACGGTCTCCGCGCTGGCGCTGCTGATCAATCTGGTCGTGCGGCGCAGCGGGGAGCGGCTGGCGTCGGCGCGGGTGATCGCGGAGGCGGCGCAGCGGGCGGTGCTGCCCATGCCGGCGGAACGGATGGCGGGGCTCCAGTGCGCGGCACGCTACGAGGCGGCGCAGGCGGACGCGTTCATCGGCGGCGACCTGTTCGCCGTGCAGGACACCCCGCACGGGGTGCGGCTCGTGGTCGGGGACGTGCGGGGCAAGGGGATGGACGCGGTGGAGGCGGTGGCCGTCGTCATCGGCGCCTTCCGGGAGGCGGCCGAGCAGGAGGCGACGCTCGAAGGGGTGGCGCAGCGGCTCGAACGGGCGCTGACGCGGGAGGGGAGCCGGCGTGAAGGCCTCGACGCCTTCGAGGGGTTCACGACGGCGGTGCTCGCGGAGATCCCGCGCGAGGGAGGGAGCGTGCGCCTCGTGAACCGCGGCCATCCGCCGCCGCTGCTGCTGTACGGGGACGGGCGCCTGGAGGCGGTCGAGCCGGCCGAGGCGGCGCTGCCCCTGGGAATGGGGGAGTTGGCGGTCTGGGCCGACCGGGCCGACGAGCGGCCGTATCCGCCGGGCGCGACGCTGCTCTTCCACACGGACGGGCTGTCGGAGGCGCGGGACGCGTACGGCGTCTTCTACGATCCGGCGGCCCGGCTCCGGGGTGCGGTCTTCCCCGGGCCCGAGGAACTGCTGGACGCGCTCGTGGACGACGTGCGGCGGCACACCGGCGGCGGGTCGACGGACGACATGGCGCTGCTGGCGGTGAGCCGTCCGGCGGCGGGGGCGCCCGAGCGGCGGCGGACGATGCCGGTGGTCCCGCCCGGTCCCGCGCGCTGACGGAGGGGCGCTGTCACCGTCCGTGCTCGCGAGGTGCCACAGAGATAACAATTGACATAACGTCAGATCTCGCAGGTTTGGCCGGGCCTCACTGAACGGGGGTCAACTCGGGCGAATCCCTGCCAATTCAATGAATGATCAAGAGCAGCGGCTTGGAATCGGACCACCGTGTCTATTAACGTTCGATAACGCAGCGCGGTCGTCCCAGCCGTCGCAAGAGACGGCTCCGTGCGCACACGCCGAATCCCGAAAGGGAACCGGGGAACCATCCCTTGGGGTGAATCGGGCCCCTCGCACGCCCCCTGTGCGAAAACGCCCGTAGGAGACCTTCCTGCTCCGAACCCGTCAGCTAACCCGGTAGGCGAGAAGGAAGGAAAGGAGCGCGCCTCCGTGGCGTCCAACACCCCCGTACCCGGAGCCCCCTTCGAGCCCTTCGGCGGCCCGGGTGCCGTCGGAGCGGACGACCCGGCCGGCTCCGCGCCGGGCGCGTACGACCCAGCCTCCTTCACCCCCGCACCCGGGGAGTGGAACCCGACCGAGGGCTCCCTGCGCGCCGAGAGCCGCAGCGGCGGCCGGCACCGGGTCGTGAAGCAGCGCTCCAACTTCGCCCGCTCCTCCACCGTCCTCGGCGTCGGCGTCATCGCCGCCGTCGGCGCGGGCGGCCTCGCCACCGCGCAGGAGAAGCCCCCGGTCGCGATCTCCCTGCCGGACCTCCCCGACCTCGGCCTGCCGGACGCCCACGACCTGCCCGGCGTCGGCGCCCTGCTGTCCGGCGGCGAGGACGAGCCCGCCCCCGCCCCGATCGAGGACACCGTGGCGGTCGCCGCGGGCGGCGCGGCCGCGAAGCCGCTCACCTCGATCACGTACACCGCCCCGGCCGACACCGCCGCCGGCACCGAGGCCGCGGAGCGCACCGCCTCCGCCGCCGACGCGGGCGAGGCCCTGCGCGCCCGCATCCTCCAGCAGGCCGAACAGCAGCAGCAGGCCGCCGCCGACGCCGAGAAGCTGGCCGCCGAGAAGGCCGCCGCGGAGAAGGCCGCGGCGGACGCCAAGGCCAAGGCGGACGCCGCCGCGAAGGCCGAGGCCGCCGCGAAGGCCAAGGCGGAGGCCGAGGCGGAGGCGGAGCGGATCGCGAAGGAGAAGGCCGAGGCCGAGCGGATCGCCGCGGAGAAGGCGGAGGCCGAGCGGCTCGCCAAGCTGGCCGCCAGCTACTCGATGCCGCTCTCCTCGTACACGCTGACCTCCACCTACATGCAGTCCGGTTCGATGTGGTCCTCCGGCTACCACACGGGCCTCGACTTCGCCGCTCCCACCGGCACCCCGCTCAAGGCGGTGCACGGCGGCACCATCACCTCGGCCGGCTGGTCCGGCTCGTACGGCTACCGGATCGTCCTCCAGCTGGAGGACGGCACCGAGATCTGGTACTGCCACCTCTCCTCCATGACCGTCGCCGCCGGCCAGACCGTCACCACCGGCGAGACCATCGGCCGCGTCGGCGCCACCGGCAACGTCACCGGACCCCACCTCCACCTGGAGGTCCACACCCCGGACGGCTCGGGCATCGACCCGGCCGAGTGGCTGCGGTCCAAGGGCCTGTCGGTCTGAGTCCGTCTTCCGGTCGGGGTTCAGGCTCCCCGATCGGAATACGCCCGGCGGTGCACGGAGTTGATCGCTGCATGACGTCACCTCTGCGCCCGCTGGGCACCTCCGACCTGCATGTCTTCCCGCTCGCCCTCGGGGGCAACGTCTTCGGCTGGAGCGCCGACGAGGAGCGGTCCTTCGCCGTCCTCGACGCCTACGCGGCCGCCGGCGGCAACTTCGTGGATACCGCCGATGTCTATTCGGAGTGGGTCGAGGGCAACGAGGGCGGTGAGTCCGAGACGATCATCGGCCGCTGGCTCGCCGCCCGGGGCAACCGCTCCGACATCGTCGTCGCCACCAAGGTCGGCGCCCACTCCCGCCTCAAGGGCCTCTCCGCCCCCACCATCAAGGCCGGCGCGGAGGAGTCCCTGCGCCGCCTCGGCACCGACCACATCGACCTCTACTACACCCACTTCGACGACGAGTCGGTGCCGGTGGAGGAGATCGTCACCGCCCTCGACCAGCTCGTGAAGGACGGCAAGGTGCGGGCCGTCGCCGCCTCCAACATCTCTCCGGAGCGACTGCGCGCCTCCCTCGACTTCGCCGAGGCCGAAGGACTCACCCGGTACGTGGCGCTCCAGCCCGAGTACAACCTCGTCGCGCGGGAGAAGTACGAGGGCCCGCTCCTCGACACCGCCGCCGGCACCGGCCTCGCCGCCGTCCCGTACTACGGCCTCGCGTCCGGCTTCCTCACCGGGAAGTACCGGCAGGGCAGGACCGTCGAGAGCGTCCGCGCGCCCCGCGCCTCCGCGCTCGCCGGGACCGCGCGCGGGCAGGCCGTCCTGGCGGCGCTCGACGAGGTGGCCGAGGCGCACGGCGCCGAGCCCGCGACCGTCGCCCTCGCCTGGCTCGCCTCCCGCCCCACCGTCGCCGCGCCCATTGCCTCGGCCCGCACGGTCGAGCAGGTCCCCGCGCTGGTCGCGGTCGCCGACCTGACCCTCACCGACGCCGAACTGGCCCGGCTGACGGCCGCCTCCGAGACGCCCGAGGACTGACCGGACCGGTCGGCGGGGCCGGTCCCCGCAGGGGTCGCAGCCGCCGCAACCGGTCCGCCTCGCACCCCGGCGCGTACCGGTCGGCGGGGGCCGGTCCCCGCAGGGGACGCAGCCGCAGCGTCGGACCGGTCGGCGGGGCTAGCCCTTGTAGGGGTTGTAGCCGCCGTAGTCGAGGTACTGCGGCGGCACCCACACCCGGCCGGTGGCCCGCGCCGCGTACGAGAGCGCGGGCGAGGCCGTCGCCCGGCGCTCCCACAGGTGGTGCAGCAGCTCCTGCTCCCGTGCGGCGAAGTCCGGCACCGGAACCGTGCCCCGGCGGGCCCGCTCGCGCAGGAAGGCGAGGGTCGTGGCGAAGGACTCGTACTCGCCGACCGTCCGCGCCCCCGCCTTCCCGTACGTACGGGACGCCACCGCGCGCGCGGTGCGGCGGGCCCGCATCGAGGAGAGCGCCAGCGGCTCCTCCGGGGAGAGCCAGCCGGCCGCCGCGTACGCCGGAAGCACCCCGGCGATCGTGCGCAGCTCCTTCTGCCGGCTCCACACCGCGAGCCAGGTCAGCAGCCCGAAGGCCGGGACCATGAAGACCGCGTACACGGCGTAGAAGGCGAGCGGGCCGCCGAAGGTCGCCGAGCCGTTCCACAGCGCGTGCACCCCCATCGCGAGCAGCAGCCCGGCGAGCGGCAGCAGCACCCGGCGCAGCCGCTTGCCGCGCGGGGCGAGCGCGGCCAGGCCGAAGCCGATGCCGGTGAGGACCGTGAAGAGCGGGTGCGCGAACGGCGACATCACGACCCGGACGAAGAAGGTGCCGGCGGTGACGGCGCCGATCCCGCCGTCGCCGAGGTCCTGGTCCTCCCCGAAGGCGGTGCCCAGGTAGAGGATGTTCTCGGTGAACGCGAAGCCGGTCGCGGTGAAGCCGGCGATCACCACCCCGTCGACCAGGCTCCGGAAGTCCCGCCGCCGGAACAGGAAGAGCAGCAGGATCGCGGCGGCCTTCGCGGACTCCTCGACCACCGGCGCGATCACGGTGGCGCCGAGGTCGTCGGCGGAGCGCGGGTCGGCGGTCGCGGTGGCGATCCAGCGGACGGCGAAGGAGTTCGCGAGGATCGCGACCAGGGCGGCGGCGAACGCGCCCCACGCGAAGGCGAACAGCAGGTTCTTCCACGGGCCCGGCTCGACCCGGTCGAGCCAGCGGAACGCCGCCATCAGCAGCGGTACGGGCAGGACCGCGAGGCCCAGCCCGACGAGGAACCCCTCCGTGCCGGTCTGCTCCCGCACCAGCGCCAGGATCACCAGGGCGCAGAGCGCGAGGAGCACGATCAGGGTGACGGCCCGGACGATGCGGCTCCGCCAGAACGCCCGCCGCGGCCGGTACCGCCACTGGCTCCGGTCGGCGGCCACGGCGAACGAGGGCTCGTCCCCGTCCCGCTCGGGCACGTCGGCGTGCGGAGGGGACACCCGGGTCTCGACCGCGGGCGGTCCGGCCTGCGACGGCAGGTGCGCCGGGGGCAGGTCGGGCGGCGTGGACGGCTCGGGCGACGACGAGGCCGACGGCAGGGATTGCGACACGCCTCGACCCTAGCGACCGCCACCGACAGGGGCGACGGACTTGCGCACCCGGGACGCCATCCTCCGGAAAGGCCCCTGGACGAGGCTCCCCGCAGGAGCTCTCCGGAGGGCTCTCCGGAGGGGGGTTTCTGCGAGGGGCTCTCCGGAAGGGGCTCTCCGGAAGGGGCTCTCTGCGAGGGGCTCTCCGGAAGGGGCTCTCCGCGAGGGGCTCCTTCCTTCGGAAGGAGCTACTTCCTCCGGAAGAGGAGGTCGTGGACGAGGTGGCCCTTGTCCAGGCCCTGGCCCTCGAACCGGGTGAGCGGCCGGAAGTCGGGGCGGGGCGCGTACCCGCCGTCGGCGGCGGTGTTCTCGAAGTCGGGGTGCGCGGACAGCACCTCCAGCATCTGCTCCGCGTACGGCTCCCAGTCCGTGGCGCAGTGCAGCACCCCGCCCGGCTTCAGCCGGGTCGCGAGCAGGGTCAGGAACTCGGGCTGGATGAGCCGCCGCTTGTGGTGGCGCTTCTTCGGCCAGGGGTCGGGGAAGTAGACGCGGCAGCCGTCGAGCGCGGCCGGGTCGAGCATCTCGCGCAGCAGGATGATCGCGTCGCCGTTGGCGACCCGGACGTTGCTCAGGCCGTTGCGGTCGGCGAGCCCGAGGAGGTTGCCCTGGCCGGGGGTGTGCACGTCGACGGCGAGGATGCCGGTGCCGGGGTCGGCGGCGGCCATCTGCGCGGTCGCCTCGCCCATCCCGAAGCCGATCTCCAGGACGACGGGCAGGTCGCCGAACATCTCCCGGAGGTCCAGCACCCGCTTGCCGTCGATGTCCAGGCCCCAGTCCGGCCACCGCTTCAGCATCGCCTCCGCCTGCCCGGCGGTGACCCGGCTCCGCCGCGGCTGGAAACTCCGGATCCGCCGCTCGAAGTGGGCCCCGGCGGGGTCGGGCGAGGGCCCTTCCCCGGGCGCGAACATGCGGCTGCCGCGGCGGGCGACGGACTCGGTGCGATTCTCATGCTGCTCAGACACAACGGCCCATGGTACGGGCCGGCCCGGCGCAGGGGGGTCAGAGGAGGACGAGGGCCCGGCGGGCGATCTCCCGGCCGATGGGGAGCGAGGCCGTCGCGGCGGGCGAGGGCGCGTTCAGGACGTGGACTGCCCGCGCCGACTCCCGGATGAGGAAGTCGTCCACCAGCGTCCCGTCCCGCAGCACCGCCTGCGCCCGCACGCCGGCCGCCGCCGGCCGCAGGTCCGACTCGTCGACCCCGGGCAGCAGCCGCCGCACCGCCTCGGTGAAGGCCCGCTTCGACAGGGAGCGGCGCAGCTCGCCCGCGCCGTACCGCCAGTGCCGGCGGGCGATGGTCCAGGAGCCGGGCCACGCGAGCGTGCCGGTGAGCTCGCCGGGGCGGACGACGCCCCAGTCGTACCCCTCGCGCGCCAGAGCCGGCACCGCGTTCGGCCCGATGTGGACGCCGCCGTCGATGCCGCGGGTGAGGTGCACGCCGAGGAACGGGAAGGCGGGGTCCGGCACCGGGTAGACCAGGCCCCGCACCAGCGAGGGGTCGGCCAGCTCGTAGTACTCGCCCCGGAAGGGGACGATCCGCATGCCCGGGTCGTCGCCGGTGAGCCGGGCGACCCGGTCGCAGTGCAGCCCGGCGCAGTTCACCAGGACCTTGCCCCGCACGATCCGCTGGTCGGCGGTGCGGACGGCGACGCCCCAGGGGCGCCGGTCGATCGCCGTGACCTCCGCGCCGTAGAGGATCTCCGCGCCGGAGGACTCGGCGAGCTGCCGGGCGACGGACGTGTAGTCGACGATGCCGGTGGTGCCGACGTGGATCGCGGCGAGGCCCCGCACCCGCGGCTCGTACTCGGTGATCTGCGACGGCCCGAGCTCGCGCACCGGGATGCCGTTCTCCCTGCCGCGCTGGACCAGCGCGTGGAGCCGGGGCAGCTCCTCGCGCGCGGTGGCGACGACGAGCTTGCCCGTCACCTGGTGCGGGATGCCCCACTCCGCGCAGAACTTGACCATCTCGGCCGCGCCCTCGACGGCGAACCGCGCCTTCAGGGAGCCGGGCCGGTAGTAGATGCCGCTGTGGATGACGCCGCTGTTGCGCCCGGTCTGGTGGCGCGCGGGGCCCTCCTCCTTCTCCAGGACGGCGACGCGGGTGCCGGGCGCGGCGCGCTGGAGCGCGTACGCCGTCGACAGACCGACGATCCCGCCGCCGATCACCAGCACGTCACAGTCAAACACCAGCGCCACCTCCCACCCCTGATAGTGCACTGGCCCACTGACATTCCCGCTAAACGCCCACGTCGTGGGATGCGCGTCACGCTTTTGCCCGTGCCCCCGTCGCGGGCCGTCACACGCCCCGCGCGCGACCCTGTGCCGGCCGTCACGCCGGGGCGACGAGCAGGGGCCGGGCCCGCTCCCGCAGCTCCATGACCCGCGGCTCGTGTCCGTACGGTTCGAGGCGGTGGAGCAGGTCCCGTACGTACTCCGTGGTCCGCGCGGAGGAGATCCGCCCGGCCACCTCCACCGCGCGCGTGCCCGCGGCGCAGGCCGCGTCGAGGTTGCCGGACTCCAGCTCGGCGACGGCCGAGACCACGAGCCGCAGCCCGTGCGAGCGGACGAACTCCTCCGTCGGCCGGGACAGCGCCTGCTCGGTGAAGCGCCGCACCTCGCGCGGCATCCGCAGGTCCCGGTAGCACTCGGCGGCGTCGGCGCAGAACCGGTCGTACGAGTAGAAGCCGAGCCAGGTCGGGTCGGCGTCGCCGTCCCGGGAGCGCTCCAGCCACCCCTCGGCGGACTTCAGCGAGCCCGCCGCCGCGGGCCCGTCGCCGGCCTTGGCGTGCGCGCGGGCCTCGACGAGCCGGAAGAAGGACATGGTGCGGGCGGTGGCGAGGCCTCGGTTCCGTTCGAGCGCCGCCTGCGCCAGGTCCACGCCCTCGTCGGCGAAGCCCCGGTAGGTGGCCTGGAGGGACATGGAGGCGAGGACGTACCCGCCGAGAGGCACGTCGGCGGCGGCCCGCGCGAGCCGCAGCGCCTGGATGTAGTAGCGCTGCGCCGCCTCCTGCTGCCCGGTGTCGAAGGCCATCCACCCGGCGAGCCGGGTCAGCTCGGAGGTCGCGCCGAAGAGCGCCCGGCCGACCTCGTCGGAGTACGAGCCGAGCAGCAGCGGCGCCGCGTCCACCCTTAAGCACTCGGGCACCATCGAGGAGCGCCAGTCCCCGCCGCCGTACTTGGAGTCCCACTTGCGCGCGTCCTCGGCGGCCTCGCGGAGCTTGGCGACGTCGCTGTGTCCCACGCGCGCGTGCTCCGCGATCCCGGCGGGACCGGGCCCGCCCGGCGCTCCGCCCCGCCCGGCCGTCCGCTCCACCGACGGGTCGGCGGGGGTGATCAGCCACCGGGACGCGGGGGTCGCGTAGGCGCTGACCGAGAAGGAACCGGCCAGCGACTGCCAGATGCCGCCTCCGCCGGCCCGACGGCCGGCGAGATCCAGCCGGTAGAGGTCGGTGGCGGCGCGGACCGCCTCGCCGACGTCCCGGGGGAAGGCGAGCCCCACCTCGGGCGCCGGGTCGGCGTCGGCGAGCCCGATCTCGTGCAGCGGCACGGGCCGGCCCAGCTTCTGCCCGATCGCGGCGGCGATCAGGTGCGGCGCGGCGCCCTGCGGCACCATCCCCTTGGAGACCCAGCGGGCCACCGAGGTCTTGTCGTAGCGCAGCGTCAGACCGCGCTGTGCGCCGAGGTCGTTGACCCGCCGGGCGAGGCCGGCGTTGCTGATTCCCGCGAGGGCGAGAACGGCGCCGAGCTTCTCGTTCGGCCCGCGTTGCTCCCTGGACATGACGCCACCCCTCGACATCCAGACGGCCGCCGCGACGCCGGGCATAGGCGGGCGGCATTCGTAAACACAGCGTAGTTCGCCGCATCCCTACCGTTAAGGGGCGGAGTTCCGTATGGCGAGATTGTTGTGTGAACAGCTTTCCGGAGCGGCCCGTCGCCCGGCCCGTGCTCCGGCCGTGTGGCCGTGCGCCCGGCCGTGCGCTCTCGTCGCTCCGCCCCCGGACGGCTTCCATGGGTCCTGCGTGGGTCGGCCCGTCCGGCCGGGCGCGGGGCCCTTCAGGGTTCCGGTCCGGTACCGGTGGGCTGGGGGACACCGCCGCTCCATTCCCCGCGAGCGGCGGACGGCGCCGGGGGGGCGGGTCGCCTCCCGGACTGCCGAACAGCCGGACCGCCGGCGGGAGGCGGAGCCTTCGGGGCGTCCGTCGTCTCCGTGATCCTTCAGTGCCTGACGGCACGTCAAACCTCTTGTCAGGGACGAGAATCGGCCTAATCCGCAGTCCCCCCCGGACCATGCCCGGCCGGAGCGGGAGTCCTCCCGCCCGCCACCTCCCCGCCACCGCCCGCTCCCCGCCCGGCCAACTGGTGCATGCCAGGGGCGCATTCGGCTTTCGCGCGCGTGCACCCGGACACCGCCCCGTGCGCCGTTGTCATGGCAGCATGGCCCCACCGAAACAGACGTGGAGGCGCCGATGCGATGGCTGGTGGGCTGGAGCAGTGTCGCCGCGAGGTACGCCACGGCCACCGGGGCGCGCACCGGAGCGACCAACGGCGCGAACAGCGCGTACGGCTCCGGAATCCCGCCCCACGCACCCCCCTTCGCCGAGAGCGGCGGGCACGTCGGGGGGCGCACGGTGCAGCCGGTGGGCGCACAGCTCCTGTGGGGCGACCCCGACCCCCTGTGGGCGGTCGGCGACTGGCGCCCCGACGAGGTCCGGGTGGTCGCCCTCGACGACGGCACCCGGCTCGCCGTCCTCGGCTGCTGCGCCGCCGGCGACGACGAACTCCGCCGCGGCCTCGTCACCGCCCGCGGCGGCGCCCTGCGCCACCTCACCGCCTGGCCCGGCAGCTACACCGCCGTCGTGAAGGCCGGCCGCCGGATCACCGTCACCGGCGACCTCGCCGGCGCCCGCCCCGTCTTCCACACCCCCTGGGAGGGCGGCACCGCCTACGCCACCGCCGCCCTCCCGCTCGCCGACCTCGTCGAGGCCCAGCTCGACATCGGCCACCTCGCCGCCCTGCTCGCCTGCCCCGAGTCCCCCGAGGCGCTGCGCGACTCCACCCCGTACGAGGGCGTCCGGCGGGTCCCGCCCGGCCACGCCCTGATCCTGCGGGAGGGCTCCCGCGAGATCGCCGGGTACGAGACGGTGGCCTCGCTCGCCGTCGCCGCCCCGGAGGCCGACCCCCGACAGGCCGTCGAAGCGGTCAGGGACGCGCTCGTGGAGTCCGTACGGGCCCGGCTCACCGCCCCCCGGCACGCCCCCGAGGCCCCGCTGCCCGACCCGGGACCGGTCCCCGGCATGGGGCCCGCCGACCGGCGGGCGGCCCGCGGCTCCGGACCCGCGCCCGGCATCGGCGCCGACCTGTCCGGCGGCAGCGCCTCCGCCACCCTCGCCCTCCTCGCCGCGGGACTGCCCGGCGTGCCCGGCACCGTCCTCGGGCACGCGGGCGCGGGGGAGCGGCTCCTCGCCGTCACCTTCACCGACCTGGCGGCCAAGCCCGGACCCGGCCGCACCGCCGAACTCGAACGGGCCAGGGAACTGGCCGCCGACCCCCGGCTGCGCCACGTGGTCGTCACCGCGGGCGAGGAAGCCCTGCCGTACGCCGCCCTCGACGGGCCGCTCACCGACGAGCCCGGGCCCGCCCTGGTCACCGCCGAGCGGCACCGCAGGCGCCTCGCGGGCGGCAGCGCCGACCACTTCACCGGCCTCGGCGCCAGACAGGTCCTGGACGCCCACCCGGCCCGCCTCGCCGACCTGCTGATGGACCGCAGGCGCCGCTCCCTGGTCCGCCCGGTGACCGCCCTCGCCAAGGCGACCGGTCCGTCGGCGGGCTCCTTCCTGGTGCCGGTCACCGTCTACCGGGCGGCGCGCAGGCTCGCCCGTACCCCCTACCGGGCGGGCCTGGAGACCGCCGCCCAGCACGTCCTCGACGCCAACCGGGACCCCGCCGACGCCCACGGCCCGCTGGCGGCCTCGCTCTCCGCCCTCGCCTGGTCCCGGCCCGGACCCGCCGCCCGCTGGCTGACCGGCGAGGCGCTGGCCGAGGTGGCGGCCCGGCTGAACCGCGCGGCCACCCTGCCGCCGGCGGTCCAGCGCCCGGGGGAGGCACGCGCGCGTGCGGCCCTCGCCCGCGCGGCCGCCGACCACCGCGTCCTGGAACAGGCCGCCGAGATCCGCGGCCAGCGGCTGCACGCCCCCTTCCTCGACAACCAGGTCGTCCGCGCCTGCCGCGCCCTCCCCGAATCCCTCCGCGTCCAGCCCGACGCGCGGGCCGGCGTGCTGCGCACGGTCCTCGCCGACACCGGCATCCGCGACCTGCCGGCCGGCTGGGGCGCGCCCTATCCGGCCGTCCCCGCCGGCACGGCACGCGCGGGCGTGCGCGCCGCCCTCCCGAACCTCCTGGCCCTCTTCGACGCCCCCCTCCTCGCCGACGCGGGCCTCATCGACGCCGGCAGCGTCCGCGAGGCCCTGCGCGCGGCGGCGGACGGCGCCCGCCTCCCCCTCGACGGCCTCGCCGACCTCGTCTCCACCGAGCTCTGGCTCCGCCGCCTCCTCGCCCGCCGCGGCTCCTGCTGGACCGACACGGCCACACCCCGCGCCCCCCGCGCCGTCCAGGGGCCGCTGATCCCGGCGTCGAGGTCGCTGCCGGCGCGGTGAGCGTCCGCGAGGCGGCGAAACGCCACAGCACGCCGGTTCGAGTGAACGCGTTCCCGTCCGGTCTCCGGGATCTGTCGGGTCTCTGACCCCCGTCCGGTCTCCGGGAACCGTCCGGTCTCCGGGAACCGCCCGGGGAAACCCCGAGGTGTCTCTCCCGCCCGAGGGGAAGAATGGGCCGGTGCGGTATCTCCTCCTCGGCACCACCGAGGCCCTCGGCCCCGACGGCACCCCCCTGCCCCTCGGCGGCGCGCGGCTGCGCGCGCTGCTCGCCGCGCTCGCGCTGCGCGGCGGACGGGCCGTCCCCGTCCGGGAACTGGTCGACGACGTGTACGGGGACGAGGACGAGCCGCCGCTCGACGCGCCCGCCGCCGTCCAGGCCCTCGTCTCCCGCCTGCGCCGGGTCCTCGGCCGGGAGGCCGTCGAGGCCGTGCCGGGACCCGGCTACCGGCTCGCCGCCGGACCGGAGGACATCGACCTGTACGTGTTCGAGTGCCGTGTCGCCGAGGCCGGAGACCTCCTCGACGCCGGAGATCCCGAGAAGGCCGCCGCCCTGCTGCGGGACGCCCTGGCGCTCTTCCGCGGCCCCGCCCTCGCCGACCTGCCCGGACCCGCGGGCGTCCGCCCCGAGGCGCAGCGCCTGGCCGCCCTGCGTCGGCGCGTCGAGGCAGACCTGCGGCGCGGCGCCCTCGACGGACTCGTCCCGGAGCTGACCGGGCTGACCGCCACGTACCCGTACGACGAGGGCTTCCACGCCCAGCTCATCCGCGCCCTGCGCGCCGAGGGCCGGCACGCGGACGCGCTCGCCGCGTACGAGACGGCCCGCCGCACCCTCGCGGACGCCCTCGGCGCCGACCCGGGCCCCGAACTGACCGCCCTCCACCGCGACCTCCTCACCCCCGAGCCCGCCGCTCCCGCCCCCACCCCCGAGAGCCGCACCGGCACCGGCACCCGCACCGGCACCGGAGCGGGCGTGGGCGCGGGTCCCGGCTCGGGCACCGGCTCGGCCTCGGGCACCAGCCCGGCCTCGGGCTCGGGCACCGCCCCGGACCCGGGCACGGGCGTCGGCAACATCCGCCCCCGCCTCACCTCCTTCGTCGGCCGGGAGCCCGAACTCGCCGCGCTCCGGGCCGATCTCGGCCGGTCCCGGCTCGTCACGCTCACCGGTCCCGGCGGGTCGGGGAAGACGCGGCTCGCGGAGGAGGCCGCCCGGCAGGTCGCCGGGCCCCACGCGTGGATCGCGGAACTGGCGCCCCTGGACGACCCTGGCGCGCTCCCCGGCGCCGTCCTCTCCGCGCTCCGCCTGCGCGAGATGAACCTGATCACCCGCGACGGCGTCGCCCTCCAGGACGACCCGACCGCCCACCTCGTCGAACACCTCGCCCGCCATCCCGGCCTGCTCCTCGTCCTCGACAACTGCGAGCACGTCGTCGACGCCGCCGCGGCCCTCGCCGAGACGCTGCTCGCGCACTGCCCGGGCCTCCGGATCCTCGCCACCAGCCGCGAACCCCTCAACGTCCCCGGCGAGACCGTCCGCCCCGTCGAACCGCTACCGCCCGCCCCCGCGCACCGCCTCTTCACCGAGCGGGCCCGAGCCGTCCTGCCCGACTTCGACCTCCCCCCCGACCTCCCCTTCGATGCCGATCCCGACCCCGCCGGGAACCACGCGCGCGACGCGTACCCCGCCGACGCGTACCCCGCCCCCGCGTACCCCGCCCCCGCGCGCACCGCCCACGCCGGCACCGCCCACGCCGTTGCCGAGATCTGCCGCCGGCTCGACGGACTGCCCCTCGCGATCGAACTGGCCGCCGCCCGGCTGCGCCTGCTCACCCCGCGCCAGATCGCCGACCGGCTCGACGACCGCTTCCGGCTCCTCACCTCCGGGGCCCGCACCCTGCTGCCCCGCCAGCAGACCCTCCGCGCGGTCGTCGACTGGTCCTGGGACCTCCTCGACCCGGCCGAACGGTCCCTGCTCCGCAGGGTCTCCGTCTTCACCGGAGGCTGGGACCTCCCGGCCGCGGAGGCCGTCGACGCCCCCATCTCCGCCCCCGCCCCCCACGGCACGGAGACCGAGCCGACCCGGTCCGCCCTCACCACCGTCACCACCCTCAGCACCCTCGGCGCCCTCGTCGACAAGTCGCTCGTCATCGCCACCCCCGCCGACGACGGCGCGATGCGCTACCGCCTCCTGGAGACCATCCACGAGTACGCCGCCGAGCGCGCCGCTGAGACGCCGGAGCTGCTGGCCGCCGCGAGCGCCGCCCACACCGCGTACTACACGGCCCTCGCCGAGGAGGCCGAGCCCAAGCTCCGCTCCGGCGAGCAGCTGCCCTGGATCGACCGGCTCGAACGGGACCTCGACAACATCCGGGCCGCCTTCCACCGCACCCTCGTCACGGCCCCGGACGAGTCGGCCGGACTCCGGCTGGTCTTCGCCATGGGCTGGTTCTGGTGGCTGCGCAACTACCGCTCGGAGGGCCTCGCCTGGACCCGGCGCGCCCTCGTCCTCGGGGAGGACCCGGACGACCCGGCCGACCCCCGGTACTGGCCGCGCATGCGGCTGCGGATGCTCTCGTTCTTCCTCGCGCTGGAGGACGAGACCATGTACACGGGCAACATCCGCGAGGACCCCGAGGCGCTCGCGCTGGTCCGCAGGGTGTGCGACGCCTTCGGCCGGGACCCCGGCCCCGAGGCCGCCCGCTTCCCCGGCCTGCTGTGGCCGTTCACCGCCTACCTCACCGAGGAACCGTCGACGGTCCGCGCCCTCCTCGACGCCGGTGTCGAGACCTGCCGCCGGTACGGCGGCGACTGGGAGACCGGCGTGAGCCTGATGTTCCGGACCCACATGATCGTGGACATGCCCGACGGCATGCGCGGCGTCGACGAGGACCTGGCCGAACTCCGCGTCCTCGTCCGCCGGGTCGGGGACCGCTGGATGGGCGCCCAGGTGGCCTCGGCCGCCGCCGAGGCCAACATGATGCGGGGCCGCCGCGCCGAGGCCAGAGAGGCGTACGAGGAGGCCCTGAGGCTCGCGCGGGAGGTCGGCGCCCACACCGAGGCCCCGTTCCTCCTCGCCCGGCTCGCCGAACTGACCTACCGGGACGGCGACACGGACGGCGCCGAGCGCGGTCTCGACGAGGCCTCGCGGGAGTCCGAGCGGCTCCGCCTCCGGGACTCCCACGCCTTCGTGGACGTCATGCGGGCCGTCCTCGCCCTCGACCGCGACGACCCCGCGGGCGCGCGCGCCTGGATCGCCTCGGCCGGCGCCCATGCGCACGTCGGCACCCCGCCGCCGCACTTCGCCATCGCCCTGGACGGGTTCGTGGCCCGGATCGAGGCCCACGAGGGCGCCGGACCCGCGGCCGTCGCCGCCGCCGCGAACGTGCTGCGGACCGCGCTCGGCGGCCACTGCGCCGACATCATCGTCATCAGCCTCGCCGAAGGGCTCGCCTACGCCCTGCACCGGACCGGCGACGCCGCCCGCTGCGCGCGCGTGGCGGCCGCCGTCGGGACCTGGCGGCAGGACATCCCCCGCTCCGTACCGGAACGGCGCGAGGCCGAGACACTGACCGCCGCCTGTCTGGCCGTCCTCGGGGAGGACGGCCTCGCCGAGGCCCGGGCCGCCGGCGCCGGCCTCGGACCGGAAGAGGTGCTGGCCCTGGTGGAGCCGTACACCGCCCGGCGGGGTGCCGGCGGCGACCCCGTCAGGAGCAGCTGATCCGGGACTCCGCCCAGTCGGCGACGGCGGCCCGGCCGAACGGCGTGTGCTCCTCCACCACCAGCCGCACCGTGGACCGGCCTCCGAGGTCCACATGCACCGGGATCGCCGGGTCGCCCGGCCGGACCACGGGCGAGCGCCACAGCCGCTCCCCGTCCCCGTAGACGGAGAAGCGCACCCCGCCGGGGCCGAGCGGGGCGCTCAGGTCGTCGACGCCGACGACCGCGTCGTAGGCGGTGCACTGCCGGTTGAGCCTGATGAGCAGCGAGGACGGGGCGTGCACGCTGACGCCGTACGCGTACGTGGAATCGCTGATCGTCATCCCCTGGCGCGGCCACATCCAGGTGCCGTCCTCCAGGACGACCTCGGGCTCGGTGCCGTCGCCGAAGGCGGAGTAGTCCAACTGGTCGACCGGGTAGACGACGGGGGCGGGCGGCGGGGGAGGTGTCGTCGGAGGAGGGGTGGGGCTCGGGGTGGGCGCGGGGCTCGGCGGCGGAGTGGTCGGCCTCGGCGTGGGTGTCGGCTTCGGCCGGGGCGAGGGCTTCGCCGCGGGCGGGGGTGTCGGCTTCGGGGCGGGCTCGGACGTCGGCGCGGGTGTCGGCTTCGGCTCGGGCTTCGCCGGTGGCGGCGGGGTGGTGGGCTCCGGCGCGGGCGCCGGGGGAGGCGGTGGAGTGGTCGGCTCGGGCTTCGGCGAGGGCTTCACGGGCGGTGCGGGTTCGGGCGGCGCGACGGGGGCGGCGGTGGTCGGCGCCGGCTGGGGCGAGGCGACGGGCTGCGGGTCACCGGCCATCGCCCACACGAGCCCGGCCGCCGCGGCGACGGCCACGGCGGCGGCGATGCCGGCCTTCACGGGTGCGCCGAGCCCTTCGGCGGCGGCTCCGCCCGCGGCGGTGCCGGACGTCGTCCCCCCGCCGGTGGCGGCCGCGGCGGCACCCGCGCCGGCCGCGCCCACCGCGCCGCCCGCGACGATGCCCGCGGCCTTGAGGGAGTAGCCGGCGGCGAACCAGCCGATGACGGCGATCGGGAGCAGCGCCGGGATCCCGGCGTTGACGTGCGCGAGTTCGCCGGCGGCGACCCGGCACTTGGCGCACTCGTCCAGGTGCTTGCGCAGGCCGCGCTCGGCCCGCATCCGCAGCCCGCCGCGCGCGTAGGCGCCGAGCCGGTCGGCGTACCGGGCGCAGTCGCCGCCCGCCGTGAGCGCCTGGCTGACGTGCGCCTGGAGGTAGGCCTGCTTGAGCCCTTCGCGCGCGCGGCTGGCGAGGACGGCCGTGGCGTTGGCGGTCAGGCCGAAGAGGGGGGCGACCTCGCTGGGCGACTCCTCCTCGACGGTGGTGTGCCAGAGGACGGCCTGCCAGCGCTCGGGCAGCGAGCGGAAGGCCTGCATGGCCAGCGACTGTTCGGCCTCCTGCATGGCCCTGACCTCGGCGCCGAGGTCCAGGGTGTCCTGGTCGGAGACCTCGGAGGAGCGGGCGGCGTCGGCGGCGAAGACCGCGAAGTCCTCGACGAGGTGTTCGCGCTTCTGGGTCCTGGCCCAGCCGGCCCCGACCCGCCGCACGGTGGTCATGAGGTAGGCGCGGACGGCGTGTTCGGGTCCGGCGCCGCCGCGGACGGCCTGGAGGGTGCGGGCGAAGACCTCGGCGGTGAGGTCGTCGGCGGTGTGCGCGTCCCGGCAGCAGGTGCGGGCGTAGCGGCGGACGGCCTCGGAGTGGCGGCGGAAGAGCTCCTCGTACGCGGAGTCGTCGCCGTCCCGCATGCGGGCGATCAGGTCGGCGTCGGAGGCGGGCAGCTCGCGCGGCGGCGGCAGCACTCCCTCGCCACCGTCGGCCGCCTCTCGCGCGGGTACGCCGCCGGTGTCGGGGGCCGGGACGGACGCGGGCGGCGCGGCCGGGGGCCACGGGCTTCCGGCCGACTTGGCCTCGCGCTGCTGGGGCACGCTCGGTTCGCCGGAGCCGTGCGGTGTGCCGGCGGCGCCCGAGGGGCTGCCCTGGTGCGGGACCTGACGGGCGGGCGGGCCCTCGGCCTCCGTGGCACCGCCACCGCCCAGCGGATCGTCCCGACCGTCACCGCTCATCGCGGAAGCCCCCGTACGCATGCGCAGACCCGAACACCGGCTCAGCCTGCCACACGGCGCGGGCACGCCGAAGTGCCGCGTCCACTTACCACTCGTCCGGGGCGACTTCCCGTACCCCGGCGTAACCGCTCGCACGTTCGTGTCGTGCTCCTTGGTCCGCCCGGCCCAATGACCGGGCGGGCCGGAAGGAGTCCGAAGGCACTACCGCGAGCGCAGACCCTCCAGCAGGATGTCGAGGAGCCGGGCCGAGGCCGCCGCCTGCTGGGCCGCGTCCGGCAGCGCCGGCGCCGAGGTGGCGATGACCAGCAGGACGTCCGCCACGGTCACGTCCGTCCGCAGCTCGCCCGCCTCCCGGGCCCGGTCGACCAGCCGGCCGACGACCTCCAGGAGTTCCGCCGCTCCGGCGTCGTCCCGCTCGTCCGCCGGCACCGGCCGGGGCGCCACCACGCGCGCGTCCGGCTGCTCGCCGAGACCCCGCTGGTACGGCACCCGGGCCGTACCCTCGCCGCTCCCGTCCACCGGCGACTCGTCCACGCCGACGCGCAGCACCTGCGGCGGCAGCAGCCGCCCGGCACCCGAGGCGACCGAGGTGCGCAGGAACCGGGAGAGCGCCGACCACGGCTCCTCCTCCTGCCCGAGCGCGGCCCGCGCCTGCTCGGTCAGCCGCGCGGTCTCCTCCTCGGCTATCCGCCGCACCAGCACGTCCTTGCTGGGGAAGCGCCGGTAGACCGTGCCCACACCCACGCGCGCGCGCCGGGCCACGTCCTCCATCGGCGCCCCGTAGCCGAGTTCGCCGAAGACCTCGCGCGCGGCACGCAGCACGTGCTCCAGATTGCGCTGCGCGTCCACCCGCAGCGGCGCCGAACGCCCGCCCGCCATCGGACCGCCCACGACGGTGCCGGTGCCCGCGACGGTGCCACCGGAGAGCACGCTCCCGGCCGACGGCACGGCGGCCACGGCCCCCGCACCCCGGTCGTCCTGCGCCGTCCCGATGACGGACTGCCAACGAGAATCCTGAATCTGCATAAGCGTTCCCCCGCTCATGATGTCTCCCCCCGGAGACTCCCCGCCCTGATACGGGGCTCCCGGCCGGTGTGCGCTATCGGTCCGCGCGCACGCCGGAACCGACACCCCGACGAACTACGAACATAGTTGAGTCCGGGTCAATTCAGAAGGGGGAGTTCCGTACGGTGCGCCCCCCGATCGGAGCAAGGCACCGAAGCCACCGGTTTCCCACCCCGCGACCCGCCGCCTCCGCCCGCCGTGACCTGCGCCGTTGCGCCCACACACCCCTCGCGCGCCACCCCGCGCCTCCACACCACTCCGGTCACACAATTCGCCGGGCCTGTGGACAAACACCGGACGGCGATGCCTCATGGGACGGTGACCGAACCTGCGCGCATTCTCGTGGTCGGCGGCGGATACGTCGGCATGTACACCGCGCTGCGCCTCCAGCGGCAGCTCAGGACGGAGCTCGGCGGCGGCGCCGTCGAGATCGTGGTGGTCACCCCCGACCCGTACATGACCTACCAGCCGTTCCTGCCCGAGGCCGCCGCCGGCTCGCTCTCCCCGCGCCACGTCGTCGTCCCGCTCCGCCGCGTCCTGGACCGCTGCCGCCTCCTCATCGGCGAGGTCGAGTCCATCGACCACGCCAAGCGCACCGCGATCCTCACCACCCTCGCCACCGACGAGGAGGGCGCGGGCCCGGTCGCCCTCACCTACGACGAACTGGTCCTCGCCCCCGGCTCGGTCTCCCGCACCCTCCCGGTCCCCGGGCTCGCCGAGCACGGCATCGGCTTCAAGACCGTCGAGGAAGCCATCGGCCTGCGCAACCACGTCCTGGAGCAGCTCGACATCGCCTCCTCCACCCGCGACCCCGCCCTCCGCGACGCCGCCCTCACCTTCGTCTTCGTCGGCGGCGGGTACGCGGGCGTGGAGGCGCTCGCCGAACTGGAGGACATGGCCCGGTACGCCACCCGCTACTACCACAACGTCAAGCCCGAGGACCTGAGATGGATCCTCGTCGAGGCCGCGGGACGGATCCTCCCCGAGGTCGGCGACGAGATGGGCCGGTACGCGATCCGGGAGCTCCGCGGCCGCAACATCGACGTCCGCCTGGACACCCGCCTCGACAGCTGCGAGGACCGGGTCGCCGTGCTCAGCGACGGCACCCGCCTGCCCACCCGCACCGTCGTGTGGACCGCGGGCGTCAGGCCGGCCCCCGTCCTCGCCGCCACCGACCTCCCCCTCGACGAGCGCGGCCGGATCCGCTGCACCGCCCACCTCGCCGTGGACGGCGCCGCCCACGCGTGGGCCGCCGGTGATGCCGCCACCGTCCCCGACGTCACCGCCGAGGCACCCGGCACCCCCTGCGCCCCCAACGCCCAGCACGCCGTCCGCCAGGCCAAGGTCCTCGCCGAGAACCTCGCCGCCTCCCTCCACGGCCGCCCCCTCAAGGAGTACGCGCACGCGTACGCCGGCTCCGTCGCCTCCCTCGGCCTCCACAAGGGCGTCGCCCACGTGTACGGACGCAAGCTCAAGGGCTACCCGGCCTG
This sequence comes from Streptomyces sp. NPDC014861, assembly GCF_043081625.1. Classification (NCBI taxonomy): domain Bacteria; kingdom Bacillati; phylum Actinomycetota; class Actinomycetes; order Kitasatosporales; family Streptomycetaceae; genus Streptomyces; species Streptomyces sp. NPDC014861. The sequence goes on along the minus strand of NZ_JBIBWV010000024.1, from coordinate 4,412 downwards.
GCTGATGCACCGCGCCTACCACCTCAGCCGGATGCCGACCGCCAACCGAAAGGCCCGGGTCCTCGCCGAATGGACCCTCTCCGGCCTCTTCAAACGGGAGATCGTCTCCCTCGGCTCACTGGAGCACCCCCGGGCCGAATTCGAACTCGCGGCCGCACCACCCCCGCCCCCGCCCACCGACCCCGGCCCCGACGGGAACGGCGAGGCGTCCTCCTGACATCACTGTCAGTGCACTCGTCCACACTGGACGTGTGACCATAGGTGGGCTCACACCTGCACAGCGTGACTCCGCACGGCACCGACACCACGAGGCATACAGATCCGTGAACTTCACCCGTTGGAGCGCCCGGCTCCCCGGCACGCAGCGCCGCGCGGCGCGGGGGAACGAAGGCTCCGTGCCCGCCGCCCGCGGTGAGTACGGTCCGCGGCCGGAGCACCCCACCGCGGACGCACAGGGCCCCGAAGAGGCCGGGAAGACCCCGGACGTGGACACCGGGGCCCCCGCCCTCGAGGACTTCTCGGTACGGGACCTCCTCGGCCGCCTCCCCGGCCTCGTCGCCCTCGTGTACGGCCCCGAGCACCGCATCGCCTACGTCAACGACGCGTACGCCTCCGCCTTCGGCCCCCGCACCCCGGGCGCCACCGTCGCCGCCACCTGCCCCGAGGCCGAGGAGCTCGGCCTGCTCCCCCTCCTCGACCAGGTCCTGCGCAGCGGCAAGCCCCGCACCGTGAAGTCCCGCCGCACCGCCGAAGGCGGCTCGTACACGGTCACCTGCCTGCCCGTCGACAGCCCGCACCTCGACGGCGCCGGCGTCCTCGTCCACGCCGCCGACGTCACCGACCACGCCGAGGCCGCCGAGCGGCTCCGCGCCAGCGAGCGCCGCCAGCGCGAGACCGCTGTCACCCTCCAGCGCTCCCTCCTCCCGCAGGAGCTGGAGCAGCCCGACGACCTGCGGATCGCCGCCACCTACCAGCCCGGCGTCGCCGACGCCGCCGTCGGCGGCGACTGGTACGACGTCATCACCCTCGGCGCGGGCCGCACCGCCCTCGTCATCGGCGACGTCATGGGCCGCGGCGTCCGCGCCGCCGCCGTCATGGGCCAGCTCCGCACCGCCGTCCGGGCCTACGCCCGCCTCGACCTGCCCCCGCACGAGGTCCTCCAGCTCCTCGACGGCCTCGCCGCCGAGATCGACGCCAGCCAGATCGCCACGTGCGTCTACGCCGTCCACGACCCCAACGAGGGCAAGCTCGTCTACGCCTCCGCCGGCCACCTCCCGATCCTCGTCCGCGACGAGGACGGCACCGTCCGCAAGGCCGGCGACCCCACCGGACCCCCGCTCGGCACCGGCGGCTGGCTGCACGCCTCCGGCTCCATCGCCCTGCCCCCGGGCTCCACCGCCGTCCTCTACACCGACGGACTCGTCGAGCGCCGCCGCGAGGACATCGACGAGGGCGTCGACGCCCTCGCCCGCGCGCTCGCCGGCGCCGGCGGCACCCCCCAGGTGGTCTGCGACCGGCTGCTCCGGGCCCTCGGCGTCACCGCGGAGCACGACGACGACGTCGCCGTCCTCGTCGTCCAGCACCCCGCCCGGGACGGCGCCGACGCCGAGCTGTTCCACAACGCCGCCCTCGAACTCCTCGGCGGCGTCGAGGCCGCCCCGCGCGCGCGTGCCTTCGCCTCCGGGGTCCTCTCCTCCTGGCGCTTCCCCGTCGAGCTCCGCGACCTCGGCGTCCTCGCCACCAGCGAGCTCGTCGCCAACAGCCTCCAGCACGGCACCCCGCCCATGCGCCTGCGGCTGCGCCGCACCGACCGCCGCCTGATCATCGAGGTCACCGACGGGGACGACCACCTGCCGCGCCGCCGCAGGGCGGAAACGGAGGACGAGGCGGGTCGCGGGATCTCCATCATCGCGACGATCGCCTCGTCCTGGGGGAGCCGCCGCACTCCGGGCGGCGGCAAAGCGGTGTGGTGCGAGTTCGCCCTGCCCGACTAGGCAGCGGCGGCGGTCTCCTTCTCGGGCCGGTGCCGGGCCACCACACGCGAGGCCCGCAGGGCGAGCGACGGCTGGTTCTGCACCGGCGTGAGCTGCTTGCCCAGCCGGATCGCGAGCACCGTGACGAGGAGCGAGAACAGCACGAAGGTCACGATGTAGGGACCGTGCAGCGACGCGCCCATCGGACCGCCCACCGCGGGCCCGACCGCCAGCGCCAACTGCTTCACCAGGGCGAAGGCGGAGTTGTACGAGCCCACCATCGACTCCGGCGCCAGGTCGGCCACCAGCGGGGCCACGGTCGGCGACAGCATCGCCTCGCCCAGGCCGAAGAGCGCGTACGTGGAGACGAACGCGGCCGTCGCCATCGCCTGGCTGCCGTGCCCGAGCCCCGCGTACCCGGCGATGATCCACGCCACCGCCCAGATCAGGCCCACGGCCGCGATCACCCGGGTGCGCCTGCGGCGCTCCACGAACCTCAGCACCAGGAACTGCGCCAGCACGATCACCGCCGTGTTGGCGGCCAGCGCGATGCCGAGCGTCGAGGGAGCGATACCGGCGGCCTCGGTGCCGTACGCGGCCAGACCCGACTCGAACTGTCCGTAGCAGGCGAAGAAGAGGACGAAGCCGAGGACGCACAGCTGCACCATCGCCTTGTGGCCGAGCAGCGCCCGGACCCCGCCGCCCTTGCCGCCCCCGGCGGGCCGCGCGCCCTGGAGCGCCGGAGAGCCGGCCATCCGCACGGTGCCGACCACCGCGGCCAGCACCAGGAACATCACGGCCTCGATCGAGAACAGCAGCAGGAAGCTGTCGGGGCGGCTCACGTCGACGAGCAGGCCGCCGATCAGACCGCCGAGACCCAGACCCAGGTTCTGCAGGAAGAACTGGAGCGCGAAGGCACGCGTGCGGCCGACGGGCTCCGAGCACCACACGATCATCGTGGCGAGCGCCGGCTGGAGCACCGCGGTGCCCGCACCGAGCAGCGCGGCGGCACCCACCGCCGCCGGGACGCTCGATGCGAGGCCCATTGCCACGGCACCGACCGCGGCCAGGCCGGAGGCGACGAGCAGCACCGGCACGGGCCCGCGCCGGTCGATCGCCCGCCCGCTGAACGGCAGCACCACGAGCGCGGCCATGGCGAAGACGGCCAGCACCACACCCGCGGTCGTCGCCCCCAGGCCCCGCACCTGCGCCACGTACACATAGAGGTACGGGACGGTGAAGCCGAGCCCGAACGCGCTCAGCGCGCTGCCTGCCTGAATCCGGCGCATCGCGGCGCCCCTCGCCTTGGTCACACTCACCCACTTCGGTCGCGGGTTCAGTCGTGTACGCCTGAACCCTCAAGACTTCAATCCTAAAGTTCGATCCTTAACACTACACATAGAAGGACTTCAACGCCAACGAGGTCCATGGAATACTCGTCCTCATGTCCGACACCCCCGAGCGCCCCGCCTCGCAAGAGCCGCAGGAGCCGACGCTCGACGAGCAGATCGCCGCCTATCAGCGCGAGTACCGCGACCTGGACCCCCAGGTGGAGAAGGTGGTCTCCGCCCTCGGCAGGCTGAACCGCCGGATGAACGTGGCGTACGGTCGCCAGCTCGCCGACCTCGGCATCAGCAACGCGGAGTGGGAGGTCCTCAAGACGCTCGTGCTCTCCGGCGCCCCCTACCGCCTGGGTCCGGGAGAGCTGGCCAAGCGCCTCGGCCTCACCCCGGCCGCCATGACGCACCGCATCGACCGCATGGCCGGCGAGGGGCTGGTCACCCGGGACCGCGACGAGAACAACCGCGTCCGCGTGATCGTCGAGCTCACCGACGAGGGCCGGTCGAAGTGGCTGGAGGCGATGCGCATGGCCACGGACTTCGAGGAGAAGCTCCTCCAGGACCTCGGGGCCGAGGAGCGCGTGGCCTTGGGGGACGCTCTGATCCGCCTCCTGCGTCGGGTGGAGCTGACCCAGCCGGACGCCGGCGGCAGGCTCACGGACCTCGACTGAACGCACTCTCGGACGTCACCGGAGGGGGGTTGACACCCCCCTGGGGGACGCGTAGTGTTCTCCGAGTTGTCACGGAGCCGGAACGGTTCTGCGACAGCCATCCCGCCGCGATAGCGGCACTCAATCCAGCACGATCTCCCGCACGGGATGAATTTCGGCATGCCGAAATTCAATTCGAACGACTCGATTATGAGTCGCCGAGGGAATCCGCTAGAGTTTGAGACGTCGGAACGGCCCAACAGCCGGAAAGACAACTCCCGCTGACCGGGAATCAGACGCCGAAAGGATCTGATAGAGTCGGAAACGCCGGAAGGGCCCGGAGCGAAAGCAAAAGGGACCGGAAAGCACCGAGGAAATCGGATCGGAAAGATCTGATAGAGTCGGAAACGAAGAAAGCGCAGGAAGCGCCCGGAGGGCCTGGAAACAGG
>NZ_JBIBWV010000023.1:0-122098 GCF_043081625.1 Streptomyces sp. NPDC014861 | reverse complement strand
CCGCACCCCAGCAAGTTCCCCAGCCCTCATACGGCCAGCGAACTACCGAACACAAGCCGTGACAAGACCACCTAACAAAGCACTACTAGGGCCTGTCGTCACCCTCCCGTCCGCCTCGGCGACGGGTGTGGCGACAGGTCCCAGGGGCCCTCGGGGCCGTCCGACAGCGCGGCCCGTATCTGCTCCGCCGTGGAGCGGGCGCGGGAGCCGTCCGGCAGAAGGAGGGTGTCCTCGAGGCCGATCCGGGCGGACACGGCCAGCCGCCGGGCCAGCCGCAGCGCGGGCCAGGCCGCCGCGCCGGTACCGCAGAGCATGACGGGTACCGCGTCGAGCCGGGCGCCCAGGACGGTGACCTCGCCGTGCCCGGCGCCCGGAGCCAGGACCTCGCCGTGCCGGGCGCCCGGAGCGTGGGCCCACGGTCCGGCGCCGGCGTCCGGCACCTCGGCCACGATCCGCAGCACCCGGCCCGCCAGCGGGGAACGGGCGAACAGGGCCGGGCCCGCGGTGCCCGCCCGCAGGCCCGCCTCCACCGCCACCCCGCGCGCGAGGAGCGCCTCGGCGACCTCCTCGGCGCCGGGCTCGTGCCAGGTCACGCACGCGAGGTCCGGCAGGAACTCCCAGGACAGGATCCGCGCCACCCGCCGCCGCGGATCGGCCTCGGCCCACACGTCCACCGGTACCGACACCGGGACGCGGACGCACTCCCGCACCGCCGCCAACGCGGGTCCCACCACCCGGGGCGACAGCGAACCGGCACCACAGGGCGTCCGGGGCCGGAGCCGCACCTCGTCGGCCCCCGCCGCCACCGCCTCCGCCGCGGCCTCCGCGAGCGCCACCGGTTCACGCGGCACCGCCGCCGACTCCCCGGGCCCGCGCGTGCCGTTCAGGGCCGCCTGCAGCGCCCCGACCTCCGGCCGCGTCACGCCGCCGACCGGTCCGGCCGGGATCGCCGGCCTCTCCGGCGCGCCACGCCGTTCAGCGCCGCTCACAGCCGCACGACACCCGACGCCGCCCGTGCGCCGGTACGACCTCCGGCCGCGCCCCGTGCGCCGGTACGGCCGCTGCCGGCGTCCCCCACGGCGGTACGACCTCCAGCCCGTTCCTTGCGAGTACGACCTCCGGCCGCATCGAGTGCGGCAGTACGGCCTCTGGCCGCGCCCCGTCCGACGGCACGGCGGCTGCTCACATCCCCCGCAGCCGTACGACCTCCGGCCGCGCCCCGTCCGACGGCACGGCCGCTGCTCACATGCCCCGCGGCCATGAGACCTCCAGCCGCGTCCCCCGCAGCCGTACGACCTCCAGCCGCGCCCCGCCCGACGGTACGGCCGCTGCTCAGCTCCCCCGCGGCCATAAGACCTCCAGCCGCGTCCCCCGCAGCCGCACGACCTCCAGCCGTGTCCCCCGCGACCGTACGTCTCCCGGTCGGGTCACGCCGCCGAGACCAGTGGGCGGCCGCGTACCTCCCGGGCCCGGGCCAGGGCGTCGGGGGTGAGGACGGCGCGGGGGACCTCGACGCCGCAGTCCGCGCACACCGGGCCGTACCAGTGCGTGTCATCGGGGCCGCCGCCCCACGCGATCCGCGCACCGGTGCAGACCGGACACGCCTCGCCCGGGTCGTCCTCCAGTGCCGTGACCAGCCGCCGCACCACCTCGGGCAGCGGGTCCGTCGGATGGAGGGCCGGATCGCCGCACCTCACCACCCCGTTGCCACCCCACACGTCCCGGTGCCAGTCGTCCAGAGCCCCCAGGGCGCGCAGGCCGCCGTGCTTCTCGCGCCGGCGCCGGGCGGCGAACTCCTCCTCGTACTCCAGCCAGACCGTCCGCGCCTCCTCCAGCTCCTCCAGGGCGGCCACCAGCCGCGCCGGATCGAGCTCCCGGTCGTCGGGTCCGAACCCGTGCCTCCGGCACAGGTGGTCCCAGGTCGCCCGGTGCCCGTAGGGGGCGAACCGCTCCAGGCACTTGCGCAGCGAGTACCTGCGCAGTGCCGTGTCGCACGCCTGATCACGCACCTGTCTCGCGAGACTCCGGAAACCGGCCATCGCACGCCACCTCCGTCGCTGGTCCTTCGCGCATCCGCAGTACCAGAGGGACGAACGACGGCGCCGTCGTGTTCCGCCCGGACCCGGAACACCCCGCTCCTTGGCGGGAACTCGCCACCGGCGCGGGGCCTACCGGCGCCCTATCCGGGCCGCCGAAACCACCACCCCGGCCAGCTCCGACCGTCGGATGTCGCTGTGCGAGCGAACCACGTCCGCCGCGTCCACGCTCACACAGCCGGAGGCCGGAACCCCGTCCCGCAGGACCGTCGCCAGTGTCCGCCGAGCGGCTCCCGGCACCCCGTGGACGCCGTCCCAGCCGATCGCCCCCCATCGCGGATCACGCGCCGACAGCCGTGCCGGCGCCTCCAGCAGCGAGGCCGAGTCCCGGGCGGCCCGGGAGGCCAGCGGGTACAGGACGCCGAGCGCCGTGTCGTGCCGTGAGTGACAGGCCACCACCGGCCCCCGCACCCGCAGCTGCATGTCCTTCAGCGCACCCGACCGCCCCGGGTCGTGCGGCAGCCGGGCCGCGAACGCGTAGTGCGAGAAGGCGCCCTGGAGCAGCGTCATCGACCGGACCGGCCGCAGCGCTCCCGGCAGCCCGCGGAGCCCGTACGCCACGAGACGGGCGCCCATGCTGTGCCCCACCAGGTGCACCCGCAGCCCCGGCGCCGCCCGCGCCACCTCGGCGAGCAGCGGCCCGAGCCCGCGTTCGCCGACATGCCCGGCCCGCTTCTTCATCACGTGGTAAGCGGCCTGCCGCAGCGCCTCGCGGCCACCCCGCCACAGCCCGCCGAGCCCGCCCCCGAGCAGCGCCTCCGGCGCGGTGCCCGTGAGAGCCCCGGTGAACACGGCACAGGTCTCCACCGGATCCGCCAGCAGGAAGTCCGGCACCGGGCCGTCCCCGGCGAACCCCGGTCCGGAGCGCCCTTGCCCGACGACTCCCTCCCCGACGGCCCCCTCCCCGACGGCCCCCTCCCCGGCGCCGTCCTCCCCGGTCACGTCGGCCAGCTCCCTGAGCAGCGCCCCGAACTCCGCGAACGCGGCCTCCTCGGCCCGCGCCAGAGCCAGGAGTTCGGTGAGCCGGACGATCGTCCGCTCCTTCTCCGGCAGCGTCGTCACCAGCGCCCGGAAGTCCGGCACCGGCTCGTCCGTGAACATCATCGAGGGCCAGACCACGCCCGCGTACCCCGCCTCCACCCCCGGGGCCAGCAGCCCCGGGAACGGCGCGAAGAAGTCCGAGTACAGCCGGGTCGCGCCGGACGGCGAGTTGTTCCACCCGTGGGCGAACACCACCAGATCCGTCACCCCCCGCCGCGCCAGCGCGACCAGCTCGGCCGCCTGTCCGGCCGGACCGTCCCCGTCCCTGTCGAAGACGATCTCCCGGTACGGATCCACACTCATCCCGCTCACGGCCCGCCCGTCCCTCCCCGTCGAGGAAGCGCCCAGGGGTCCGCGTCCCGCAACCCCTGGGCAGCATGCCCGGATCCGGTCACCGTCAGACCTCCGCGGGCGGCCGGAAGAGCCTCAGCGGAGCCGTCCCGCCGTCACCACCGGGAAGTGGATCAGTCCGTCGTACGCGGCGGACAGCCGCACCCGGGGCGTCGTGCCCGGCCACGGGTAGGCGGTCCCGATGTGCCGGACCTCCCGGGGCTCCGCGAGCCAGGCCCGTGCCGCCGGGCCGGTCCGCCGCAGATCCAGCAGGAAGGGGCCGGACCGGACCCGGTCGAGGGTGTACGCGGCGCCGCCGGGCCCCTGCGGGCCCACGGTGAACACCCGCAGCGGCTCCCCGGGGGCCTCGGTGTCGTGCGCGTTGAAGGAGCCCCGCCCGAAGGAGGCGCCGATCGCCACGTACCCCCGCCCCAGCAGGTCCCGCAGGAACGCCCCCTGCGTCCGCGGGTACTGGTCGGGCTTCATCGTCTCGTACGCCAGGTGTCCGTTGTGCGCCGAGAGCACCATCCGGTCGCCGGTGTGCCGCTGCCACCACGCGGTGTTCTCGGCCATGACCCGGTCCCGGTAGAGCATGGCCGCCGCGACCCCCTCGGGGCTGTCGACGTCGTGCGCGTACTCGGTGCCGACCTGGGCGATGGCCCGGGCGTGCTGGACCGCCCAGAGACGCGCCTCGCGCGCCGCCGCGCCGCCGGCCGGTCGCCGCTCCTCCAGGAGGCTCACGGCCCGGTTCACGTCCGCGGACATCGCCCGCCGCTCGGCGAGCGGCTTGGCCAGGTACCCCTTCATCCACTCCTCGACCCCGCCGGTGGGCCGGGAGTCCCGGTAGAGCTCCCGGAAGCGGGGGAGGAGATCCGGGTGGTTCCCGGCCACGTAGGCGGTGACGGTGTCGAAGAGCCCGGGCCCCGCGTACCCGAGGTCGTTGCCCATGAAGCGCACCGGACGCTCCGGGTGCGCCACGTTGTGGCGGCGCATCCAGCGGAACAGGTCGAGGTACTCCTCGGTGTTCCAGAGCCGGTACGACTCCTGGAACTCGTCCCGCATGATCTGCTCGATGTCGCCCTCGCCGGTCGTCACCCACCGGTCGACGAGGAGCCCCGTGGACCAGTTGGCCTCCAGCGCGAAGGTGGTGAAGCCCCGCTCCTCCACCAGCTGTTCGAAGATCCGGGCCTTGGTGGTGAAGAACTCGCCCGAGCTGTGGGTGGCCTCGCCGATGCCGACGACCCGGGCCGGTCCGATCAGCCGGTCGAGGGCCCGCCGGTCGTCCAGGGGCGCGGCGGAGCGGGCCAGTTCACGGACGGGGCCCGCGCCGGTCGCCGGGCCGCCGGTCGCGGCGGCGCCCGGGACGGCGGAGGCGAGGCAGACGACGGCGAGGAGCCCGGCCACGGGCAGGCGGCGGAGTGACGAGAGCTTCATGGGGTTCAGCCTCTCCGCCGCGGCGGCCGCCGGGACATCCCGGAGGCCCCCGTTCCCGTACGGGGGAGAACCCCCGTCAGCGGTAGAGCAGATGACGGCGCCGCACCGCGCGGAAAGCCGCCAGGTCCTCGGACCAGGCGCCCACGACCTCGTCGGTCCCGGCGCCGGCGTCGACGAGGGTACGCACGCGCGTGGAGCCGGTGAGCTTGTCGATCCAGTGGTCGGGGCGCCAGGCGAAGCCGGACCAGGAGGAGCGCGCGGTGACCAGGAGTGCGATGCCGGTGCGGACCGGGTCGAAGGACTCGCGGTCGTGGACGTGGAGCTGGACGCCGCCCACCGTACGGCCCTGGAACTTGGAGAAGGTCGGGGCGAAGTACGCCTCGCGGAAGCGGACCCCGGGCAGCTCCAGCGCGTTCGCCGCCTCCGCCCAGCGGCGGTCGACGCCCTCCGCGCCGAGGAGTTCGAAGGGCCGGGTGGTGCCCCGGCCCTCGGAGAGGTTGGTCCCCTCGAAGAGGCAGGTGCCGGAGTAGACGAGCGCGGTCTCCGGGGTCGGCATGTTCGGGCTCGGCGGCACCCATGGCAGACCCGTGGTGTCGAAGAAGTCCGACCGCCGCCAGCCCGTCATCCGGACCGTCTCCAGCTCCACCGGCCGGGCCAGGAACTCGGCGTTGAACAGCAGGGCCAGCTCCGCCACCGTCATGCCGTGCGCCTGGGCGATCGGCTCGCGTCCGACGAAGGTGGCGAAGGCCCGGTCCAGGACGGGCCCGAGGGCCGCCCGGCCGCTCACCGGGTTCGGCCGGTCCAGGACCACGAACCGCTTCCCGGCCAGCTCGGCCGCCGCCATGCAGTCGTACAGCGTCCAGATGTAGGTGTAGAAGCGGGCGCCCGCGTCCTGGATGTCGAAGACCACGGTGTCGACGCCGGAGGCCGTGAAGACGTCCGCCAGCGGCTGCCCGCTCTTCAGGTACGTGTCGTAGACCGGCAGCCCGGTCGCCGGGTCGTCGTGACGGCCCTCCGAACCACCCGCCTGCGCGGTGCCCCGGAACCCGTGCTCGGGGCCGAAGACGGCCACCAGATCCACCCGTTCGTCGGCGTGCATCACGTCCACCAGGTGCCGGGCGTCCCGGGTGATCCCGGTCGGGTTGGTGACGACGCCGACCCGCTCGCCGGCCAGGAGGGCGTACCCGTCCGCCGCCAGCCGCTCGAACCCGGTCCGTACGCGCGCGTGCCCCCGCCCGGGACCGGCCGCGGCGGGGAAGGCCGTCGCGGCCAGCGCCCCTCCCGCGGTCAGCGCCCCTCCGGCGGCCAGCAGATCCCGACGCGACAGCTTCATCCGCCTCATGCGTGACATGGGCACGCAGGCTAGCGCTCCTGACGCCCCGGGGGAACGACGCGCGCACGGGCGGCGAGCCGCCTCTCCGGGTCTTCCACCCGTCCATACCGACCGGTTAGTCTGCCCGCTGTCACCGGAACCGTGAACCGACCGAACCACCTGGAGGGTCCATGAACGCGGACACGCGCGCACTCCGGGGCGCCGGCGTCGTCGTCACCGGAGCGGGCGGCGGCATCGGCGCCGCCCTCGCCCGGCGCTTCGCCGCCGAAGGCGCCCGCGTCGTCGTCAACGACCTCGACGCCGTCCGCGCCAAGGCCGTCGCCGAGGAGATCGGCGCCCTCGCCGTCCCCGGTGACGCCTCCGCGATCGTCGACGAGGCCCGTGACGCACTCGGCGGCACCGTCGACGTCTGGTGCGCCAACGCCGGTCTCGCCTCCGCCGGCGACGCCCTCGCCGACGAGGCCGTCTGGGCCGCCGCCTGGGACGTCAACGTCATGGCCCACGTCCGCGCCGCCCGCGCCCTGCTCCCCGACTGGCTGGAGCGCGGCACCGGCCGCTTCGTCTCCACCGTCTCCGCCGCCGGTCTGCTCACCATGATCGGCGCGGCCCCCTACAGCGTCTCCAAGCACGGCGCCTACGCCTTCGCCGAGTGGCTCTCGCTCACCTACCGCCACCGCGGACTGAAGGTCCACGCCATCTGCCCCCAGGGCGTCCGCACCGACATGCTCGCCGCCACCGGCTCCGCCGGCGACCTCGTCCTGGTCCCGACCGCCGTCGAGCCCGAGGCCGTCGCCGACGCCCTCCTCGACGCCATCGCCGCCGACCGCTTCCTCGTCCTGCCGCACCCGGAGGTCGCCGCGTACTACCGGAACCGCGCGGACGACCCCGAGCGGTGGATCGGCGGCATGAACAAGCTCCAGCGGCACTGGGAGGCGGGCGCGCGCTAGCGCACCCGGCGACGGATGGGAAGATCTACCGACGACAGCCCCCGGACGCCAGGGACGGGGCAGCGGACCGGAAGGCGGCGGAGCATGGCCAGGACGACGGACGGGGACGGTTCTCCCGTCCCCCAGAGGCTCCTCGCCGCCGCCACCCGGCTCTTCGCGGAGCAGGGGTACGACCGCACCTCCGTCCAGGAGATCGTCGAGGCCGCGGGCGTCACCAAGGGAGCGCTCTACCACTACTTCGGCTCCAAGGAGGACCTCCTCCAGGAGGTGTACGCGCGCGTGCTCCGCCTCCAGCAGGAGCGGCTCGACGACTTCGCGGACTCCGACGCGCCCGTCGAGGACCGGCTGCGCGCCGCCGCCGCCGACGTCGTCGTCACCACGATCGAGAACCTCGACGACGCCTCCATCTTCTTCCGCTCCATGCACCACCTGAGCCCGGAGAAGAACAAGCAGGTCCGCGCCGAGCGCCGCCGCTACCACGAGCGGTTCCGCGCCCTGATCGAGGAAGGCCGGCAGGCGGGCGTCTTCTCCTCCGCCACGCCTGCCGACCTCGTCGTGGACTACCACTTCGGCTCCGTGCACCACCTGTCCACGTGGTACCGCCCGGACGGCCCGCTGACCCCGCAGCAGGTCGCCGACCACCTGGCCGACCTCCTGCTGCGGGCCCTGCGCCCGTGAGCCCTCAGAGGTAGCGCTTCAGCTCGCGGCGGGCCAGCGACCGCTGGTGCACCTCGTCCGGTCCGTCCGCGAGCCGCAGGGTCCTGGCCGCCGCCCACAGCTCGGCGAGCGGGAAATCCTGCGAGACGCCGCCGGCGCCGTGCGCCTGCACCGCCTTGTCGATGATGTCCACCACCGCGCGCGGGGTGGCGATCTTGATGGCCTGGATCTCGGTGTGGGCGCCCCTGTTGCCCACCGTGTCCATCAGCCAGGCCGTCTTGAGGACCAGCAGCCGCAGCTGCTCGATGGTCACCCGCGCGTCCGCGATCCAGTTCTGCACCACGCCCTGCTGGGCGAGCGTCTTGCCGAAGGCGGTACGGGAGACCGCCCGCCGGCACATCAGCTCCACGGCCCGCTCGGCCATGCCGATCAGCCGCATGCAGTGGTGGATGCGGCCCGGGCCGAGCCGGGCCTGGGCGATGGCGAAGCCGCCGCCCTCCTCGCCGATCAGGTTCGCCGCCGGGACCCGCACCCCGTCGAACACCACCTCGGCGTGGCCGCCGTGGTAGTGGTCCTCGTAGCCGTACACCCGCATCGCCCGGCGCACCTCGACGCCCGGGGTGTCGCGCGGGACGAGGATCATCGACTGCTGGCGGCGGGGGTCCGGCCCGTCCGGGTCGGTCTTGCCCATGACGATGAAGACGGCGCAGTCCGGGTGCAGGGCCCCGGAGATGTACCACTTGCGCCCGTCGATCACGTAGGAGTCGCCGTTCCGGCGGATCCGGGTCTCGATGTTGGTCGCGTCCGAGGAGGCCACCTCGGGCTCGGTCATCGCGAACGCGGACCGGATGTCGCCCGCGAGCAGCGGCTCCAGCCACTGCTTCCGCTGCGCCTCGTCGGCGAACTGGGCCAGCAGCTCCATGTTCCCGGTGTCCGGGGCCGCGCAGTTGAGGGCGGTCGGGGCGAGCTGCGGGCTGCGGCCGGTGATCTCGGCGAGCGGCGCGTACTGGAGGTTGGTCAGCCCCGCCCCGTACTCCTCGTCGGGAAGGAAGAGGTTCCACAGGCCCTGCCGCTTGGCCTCGGCCTTCAGCTCCGCCACCACCGGAGGCTCGTCCCAGGGGGAGGCGAGCCCGGCCCGCTGCTCGTGCGCGACGGTCTCGGCGGGGTACACATGCTCGTCCATGAAGGCGAGCAGCCGGGAGCGCAGCTCCTCGGTGCGGGCGTCGTAGGAGAAGTCCATGGCGGTTCAGCCCTCCTGAAGGGTGGTCAGGCCGTGCTCGATGAAGACGGGGACGAGGTCGCCGATGCGGTCGAAGCCGGCGCCGACGGTCTGCCCGAGGGTGTAGCGGTAGTGGATGCCCTCCAGGATCACGGCGAGCTTGAACCAGGCGAAGGCCGTGTACCAGGAGAGGGCGGCGACGTCCCGGCCGGAGCGGTCGGCGTACCGCTCGACCAGCTCGGCGGCGGCGGGGTGGCCGGCGGCGGTCGCGGTGGTCGAGATCGGCGAGCCGGGCAGGTCCAGCGGGGTGCTGTACATGACGAGGAGGCCCAGATCGGTCAGCGGGTCGCCGAGGGTGGACATCTCCCAGTCGAGGACGGCGGTGATCCGGTCGTCGGCCCCGACGAGGGCGTTGTCGAGCCGGTAGTCGCCGTGCACCACGGTCGGGGCGGGAGAGTCGGGCAGCGCGCGGCCGAGGGCGGCGTGCAGCTCCTCGATGCCGGGCAGCTCGCGTCCCCGGGAGGCGGCGAGCTGCTTGCCCCAGCGGCGCAGCTGCCGGTCGAGGAAGCCCTCCGGCCGGCCGAAGTCGCCGAGGCCGACGGCCTCCGGCTCCACCGCGTGCAGGTCGACGAGGGTGTCGACCAGGCCGAGGACGGCGGAGCGGGTGCGCTCCGGGCCCAGCGGGGCGAGCTGGGAGGCCGAGCGGTACGGGGTGCCCTCGACGAACTCCATCACGTAGAAGGGCGCGCCGAGCACCTCCTCGTCCTCGCAGAGCAGCACCGTGCCGGGCACCGGCACCGAGGTCCCGCCGAGGGCGCTGATGACCCGGTGCTCCCGCCTCATGTCGTGCGCGGTGGCCAGCACGTGCCCGAGCGGCGGGCGGCGCACCACCCAGCGGCTGGTGCCGTCGGTGACGGCGTACGTGAGGTTGGAGCGGCCGCCCTCGATCAGCCGGGCTTCGAGGGGTCCGGCGACCAGCCCCGGCCGCTCGCGGTCCAGGTGGCGGCGCAGGCGCTCGGGGTCGAGGCCGGGCGGTGGGGCGGTGTGGCTCATCGGGCGTACCTCCGGTAGGTCGGTCGGCGTTCATGATGACCGACCAGTCGGTATGTCGTCCAGAGGGCTCCCGGAAACAGCGAGGGGACCCGGGTTCCACCCCGGGTCCCCTCGCCGTTCGCCCCCGCCGCCGCCCGGGACCCGCGCGGACACCGGCCCACCGGGCCGCCCCCACACGCGCGAAGGCCCGGGTCCCGACGCACACGCGCGTACGCCGGGTCGCGATCGCACGCGTACGCCGGGTTCGCGACCGCACGCGCGCGTACGCCCGGGGGTCGGGTCGTCCTGCCGCCCCGTGCCGTCCCCCGGGCGGCCCGCTTCGCGCGGTTCAGGCGTGGCAGGCCACCGGCACCCCGCCGTTCATCGCCGCCATGTCGCCGAAGACCGCCACCGGGTCGAGCGGGTGACCCTCCGGGAGCCCGTCCAGCTCCGCGTACGCCCGGTGGAGATTGGCCACGAGCCGCTCGCTCTCCCGCCACGCGGCGAACGCGCCGAGGTCCGCCCGGCGGGCCGTCTCCAACGGGGGGTCCCCCTTCGCGTGCCCCTCGGCGGCCAGCTCCGTCACCCATCGCAGATACCGCTCGGTGGCGTCGAACGCTCCCGGGTCCGTCACCGGCCCGTGCCCGGGGACCACCCGCTCGGCGTCCAGCGACCGCAGCACGTCGAGCGCGCGCAGCGACCCGGCCAGCGAGCCCATCGGCAGGAACGGCGTCCCGCCCTCGAAGACCAGGTCCCCGGTGAAGACCACGCCCCGCTCCGGCAGGTGCACGATCGAGTCGCCGGTGGTGTGCGCGGGTCCCGGGTGCACCAACCGCACCTCCATCCCGCCCGCGTACACCGTCATCCGGTCGCGGTACGTGAGGTCGGGCGGAGTGATCTCGACCCGGCCGAAGTCGGTCTGCGGCCACAGCAGGTGCAGCTGGCGCCCGGCGCCCAGCTGCTCGGAGCGGCAGTTCTCGTGCCCGACGATCCGAGCCTCGGGACGGAAGACCCCGTTGCCGTACGTGTGGTCGCCGTGGTGATGGGTGTTCACGACCGTGCGCGGCAGCGGCAGCCCGGCGGCGAGCACCGCCTCGCGCAGCAGCAGGGCACGCCGCTCGGTGGCGGTGGTGTCGACGAGCAGGGACTCGCCCGCGTCGCCGAGGAAGCCGGCGTTGTTCAGGCACCAGCCGCCGTCGGGCTGGACATAGGCGTGGACGTGCGGCGCGAGCGTGACCACGTAGGGGTCGGTGGCAGGCACAGGGCTCCCCGGGAAGAAGATCGACGAGACAGGGGAAGCCTGCCACCGGCGGCCCCGTCGGCGAGCCGGTTCCGGAGACCGGGGGCACGCCCGTCGCCCGGCGACGGGGACACGCCCGTCGCCCGGCCTGCCCCGCCCGGCTTGCGCGGCCCCTCGCTCCCGTCGAGGGTCGGATCCATGAAGGCGATCAGCTACCGCCGGTACGGCGGCCCCGAGGTCCTGGAGTACGGCGAGCTGCCCGACCCGAAGGTGGGGCCCGACGAGGTCCTGGTCGAGGTCAGGGCGGCGGCGGTCAACCCCGTCGACTGGAAGGCGCAGGCCGGGTACCTCGACGGCATGATCGACGCCGTCTTCCCGGTCGTCCCCGGCTGGGACGTCTCCGGCGTCGTCGTGCGGCCCGGCGTCTCCGTCACCGAGTGGGCGGCGGGCGACGAGGTCATGGGGTACGTCCGCGAGGACGTCCTCTCCCACGGCACCTTCGCCGAGTACGTCGCCGCACCCGTCCGCACCCTGGGCCGCAAGCCCCGGACCTACTCCTTCGAGGAGGCCGCCGGACTGCCGCTGGCCGGCCTCACCGCCTATCAGGCCCTGCACACCGCGCTCTCGGTACGGGCGGGGGAGACGGTGCTGGTGCTGGCGGCGGCCGGCGGGGTCGGCTCCATGGCCGTGCAGATCGCCCGGCACCTGGGCTGCCGCGTCCTCGGCGCCGCCCGTGAGTCCGGCCGGGAGCGGGTGGCCGCCCTCGGTGCCGAACCGGTCCTCCTCGACGAGGGGACCTTCACCCGCCAGGTCAGGGAACTCGCCCCCGGCGGCGTGGACGCGCTCCTCGACACCCTCGGCGGCCCCTTCCTCCAGCACGCGGCCGCCCTGCTGGCTCCCGGCGGCAGGCTCGCCTCCATCGCCGACGGTGAGGCCCTCGCCCTCGGCGGGCGCTACTACTGGGTCCGCCCGGACGCCGCCGACCTGAACGCCCTCGCCGACCTCGCCGACGAAGGCGTCCTCGACGTCCGCGTCGCGAAGACCTTCCCTCTGGAACGCGCGGCCGACGCGCAACGCGCCAACGCGGCGGGCGGCCTCCAGGGAAAGGTCGTGGTCACGGTCCCTTAGCGGGGACGACGGCGCGCTCGGACCCAGGATCCAATATCCGAAATCCGACAGCCAGGATCCAAGATTCAGGATCCTGGATCCAAGATCCGGGATCTTGGCTGCCGGATCCAACATCCAACATCACCAGATCAGCGCCGCCCCGCACACCGCCAGCGCCACCGTGCACCCCGCCGCCAGCAGCGCACCCCGCACCGACAGGACTTGCGGCCTGGCGGTGTCCAGGGTGCGGATCCGGCGGTGTGCGACGGCGAGGAAGCCGATCCACAGGAGTGCGGCGAGGGCGAGGCCGGTCAGGCCGGCGGCCGTGGCGTCGTCGACGAGGGCCAGTTTGATGCCGAGCACGGCCACGACCGTCCAGGAGAGCGTCGTGCGTCGCCAGGCGAGCCGGGTCCGCTCGGGCTGGAGCCCGGGATCGCGGGCCTCGTCCCGGGGCCCGGGACCGGCGGCCACTAGCCGGCCCGGCCGAAGACGACGAGCACCACCATCGCGACCGCGACGACCGCCACGGCGAGGCTCAGGATGGCGGGGAAGCGGGAGACCGGCAGGTCCTCGCCCCGGCGCATGGCGCGTTCGCAGCGGATCCAGTGGTTCACGGCGCGCAGTGCGCACAGCACGCCGGCGGCGAGCAGCGCGAGCGCGAGTCCGACCCGGACCGCCCAGCGGAGGTCCGGCAGGAACTGGTCGACGGCGAAGCCGCCGCCGATGAGCGCGAGCGCGGTGCGGATCCAGGCGAGGAAGGTCCGCTCGTTGGCGAGGGAGAAGCGGTAGTCGGGGGTCTCGCCCTCGTCCCGGATCCGCCGGGGCGCGAACCACAGCCGCAGACTCTGCATGGATTTCCTCACCTCGGCACTCTAATCGGCGCCCCGACGGCCCCCGCCTACCAACTCCGGTCCGCCACCAGCCGCTCGTACGCGGCGAGCCCGTCCGGCACCCATTCCCACGCTCCGGCCGCACCCGGCAGCCGCTCGCGCAGCTCCTCCTCGGTCAGGAAGGCGTGCCAGGCCACCTCCTCGGCCTGCGGCCGCACCGGCAGGTCGCAGCGGACCTCGTACACGGCCGACCACCACTTCCCGGCCACGCCCCCGGAGTTGTACAGGAACTTGTGCAGGAAGTCGGGGCGGGGCAGTCCGGAGACGCCCAGCTCCTCCTCGGCCTCACGGAGCGCCGCGTCGTCGTAGGACTCCCCGGCGCCGACGACTCCGCCGACGAACAGGTCGTACATCGACGGGAAGACCAGCTTCGTCGGCGTCCTGCGGTGGACGAAGACCCGCCCCTGGGCGTCCCGCACCCGGATGAAGGTGCAGCGGTGGATCAGGCCGCGCGCGTACACCTCGCCGCGCGGAGCCTGCCCGATCACCCGGTCCTGCTCGTCGACGACGTCCAGTACTTCATCGGAAGCGCTCATGCGCCCATGAAACCAGCCGGACCGCAGGACCCGGAGCGCAGAACCCTGACCACAAGGCCCTGACCGCAAGACCTGGACGGCAAGACCCGGACGGCGGGGACCGGCGGCGGGAACGCGCGGCGGGACCCGACCGCGGGGGCCTCACTGCCCCATGACGTACTTGACCGTCGGGCCGGTGGTCCAGCCGCCGTCCACGGCGAGCTCGGCGCCGGTCACGTACGAGGCGGCGTCCGAGAGCAGGAAGACGACCGCGCCGGCGATCTCGTCGGCCTCGCCGACCCGGCCCATCGGGGTGTTCGGGTACATGCCCTCGCCGCGCTGGATGCCGACCGAGGCGGTCATCGGGGTGTAGGTCATGCCCGGGTGGACGGAGTTGACGCGGATCCGCGAGGTGCCGAGCTCCACCGCGCCGATCTTGGTGAGGCCGCGCACGCCCCACTTGGAGGCGCCGTAACCGGCGGTCAGCGCGAGGCCCATGAGGCCGGCCGCCGAGGAGATGTTGACGATGGAGCCGCCGCCCGCCTCCCGCATCGCCGGTACGGCGGCCTTCATGCCGATGAAGACGCCGGTGAGGTTGATGTCGAGGACCTTGCGGAAGTGCTCGACGCTCTCGGTCTCCAGGAGGGCGCCGGTGGAGATGCCGGCGTTGTTCACCAGGCCGTGCAGACCGCCGAACTCGGCGACGGCGTACGCGACGGCGGCCGCCCACTCCTCCTCCGAGGTGACGTCGTGGTGGAGGAAGCGGGCGCGCTCGCCGAGGCTCGCGGCGGTCGCCGCCCCGTCCTCGTCGAGGACGTCGGTGACGACCACGTTCGCCCCGGCGGCGACGGCCTGGCGGGCCGCCTCGGCGCCCAGGCCGCGCGCGCCGCCGGTGATCAGGACGGTCTTGCCGGTGAGGTCGTTCATGGGGGTTCCTTCCGGGGTGGTGCGGGGCATCGGGGTGGTGCCGCTCATCGGGGTGGTGCGGGGCATCGGGGTGGTGCCGCTCATCGGGGTGGTGCGCGGCATCGGGGTGGTGCCGCTCATCGGGTCCTCCGGGGCTGTGCGGCCCGGAGCAGCGCGGTGGTGGTCTCGACGAGGTCGGCCAGGAAGAGCGGTCGGTCCGTGAGCGGCTCCGCCCCGTCGAGGTGCTGCCGGGCCCGGTCGGCGAGCGCCGCGCCGACGACCGTGAGGGCCAGGTCGAGCCGCTCCAGGAGCAGTGGCTCGGGCAGCCCGTCGTCGGCCAGCCGCCCGGCGATCCGCTCGATCAGCGCCCAGTAGGCGGTGCCGGCGAGGGTGGGGTGCGGGGTGCGGGCGCGGACCCCGCTCTCGTGGCTGAGCTGTGCGGAGACCCGCAGGCAGCGGCGGCCCCGCTCGGTGTCCAGCTCGCTCGCCTCGGCCGTCACGAGGGCGGTGATCAGCTCACGTACGCCCGCGTCATCGGCGACCGGCGGCAGGGCGACGAGCACCCGCTCGGTACGGGCCAGCCGGCCGGCCATGACCGCGTCCAGGAGTCCGGCGCGCGAGCCGAAGTGGTACTGGACCGCGGAGGGGTTGGCCTGCCCGGCGAGCCGGGTGATGTCCCGCAGTTGCGCGCCGTCGACGCCCTGGGCGGCGAAGAGTTCCTCCGCCGCGCGGATCAGCTTCTCCCGGGTCTCGGGTCCTGACGTCCTTGCCATGCGTCCATATTAATGCTCGACATTAAAAAACGGGAGGGGGTCTTCCGGTCCTGGACGGTTGACTCGATACATCCGTGTATCCAAGATGCGGTCCATGTCCTACGACGCCGATGTGATCGTGATCGGGGCCGGCCTCGCCGGTCTCGTCGCCACCGCCGAACTGGTCGACGCCGGCCGGTCCGTGATCCTCCTCGACCAGGAGCCCGAACAGTCCCTCGGGGGCCAGGCCCACTGGTCCTTCGGCGGGCTCTTCCTGGTCGACTCGCCCGAACAGCGCCGGCTGCGCATCAAGGACAGCCACGCGCTCGCCCTCCAGGACTGGACCGGCACCGCCGGTTTCGACCGCCCCGAGGACGCGTGGGCCCGCCGCTGGGCGGAGGCGTACGTCGACTTCGCGGCCGGTGAGAAGCGTTCCTGGCTGCACGCGCGCGGGGTGCGGTTCTTCCCGGTCGTCGGCTGGGCCGAGCGCGGCGGCTACGACGCCACCGGGCACGGGAACTCCGTCCCCCGCTTCCACATCACCTGGGGTACGGGCCCGGGCCTCGTCGCCCCCTTCGAGGCGAAGGTCCGAGAAGGCGTCGCCCGGGGCCTCGTCACCTTCCGCTTCCGCCACCGGGTCACCGCCCTGGGCCGTACCGGCGGCGCCCTCGACACGGTCTCCGGCGAGGTCCTGGAGCCCTCCGACGCCGAGCGCGGCACCGCCAGCAGCAGGACCGCGACCGGCTCCTTCGAGCTGCGGGCCCAGGCGGTGATCGTCACCAGCGGCGGCATCGGCGGCAACCACGACCTGGTCCGCTCCCAGTGGCCCGCCCGTCTCGGCACCCCGCCCGCCAAGCTGCTCTCCGGCGTCCCCGCCCACGTCGACGGCCTGATGCTCGGCATCGCGGAGAAGGCGGGCGCCCACCACGTCAACCGCGACCGGATGTGGCACTACACCGAGGGCATCGAGAACTGGGACCCCATCTGGGCCCGCCACGGCATCCGCATCCTGCCCGGCCCCTCCTCCCTCTGGTTCGACGCCACCGGCAAGCGGCTCCCGGTGCCGCTCTTCCCCGGCTTCGACACGCTCGGCACCCTCGAACACATCATCAGGGCCGGCCACGACCACACCTGGTTCGTGCTCGACAAGCGGATCATCGGCAAGGAGTTCGCCCTCTCCGGCTCCGAGCAGAATCCCGACCTCACCGGCAAGTCCGTTCGTGACGTCCTCGGCCGCGCCCGCGCCGACGTCCCGGGCCCCGTCCAGGCGTTCATGGACAAGGGGGCCGACTTCGTCGTCGAGGACGACCTCGGAGCCCTGGTCCGCGGCATGAACCGGATCACCGGCCAGGACCTCGTCGACGAGACCGTGCTCCGCCGCGAGATCACCGCCCGCGACCGGGAGATCGCCAACCCCTTCACCAAGGACCTCCAGATCACCGCGATCCGCGGCGCCCGCAGCTACCTCGGCGACCGTCTGATCCGCACCGCCGCCCCGCACCGCATCCTCGACCCCAAGGCCGGTCCGCTGATCGCCGTCCGCCTCAACATCCTCACCCGGAAGTCCCTCGGAGGCCTCCAGACCGACCTCTCGTCCCGGGTGCTCACCGACACCGGCGAGCCCCTTCCCGGGCTGTACGCGGCCGGCGAGGCCGCCGGCTTCGGCGGCGGCGGCGTCCACGGCTACCGCTCGCTCGAAGGCACCTTCCTCGGCGGCTGCGTCTTTTCCGGCCGCGCGGCCGGCCGGGCCGCGGCCGAGGCCACGGCATGAGAAGGGCCCGGGCCCCGCAGCGCGCACGCGCTCCGGGGCCCGGGCCCTTCGCAGGCCGTCGCTACATCAGCAGCGACAGCAGGAGCACGAACACCAGGGCCACCACCGAGATGATGGTCTCCATCACCGACCAGGTCTTGATCGTCTGGCCGACGCTCATGCCGAAGTACTCCTTCACCAGCCAGAAACCGGCGTCGTTGACGTGGCTGAAGAAGAGCGAACCGGCACCGATCGCCAGCACCAGGAGCGCCGTCTCGCCGGTCGACATGCCCGCGGCCAGCGGGGCCACCAGACCGGCCGCCGAGATCGTCGCGACCGTGGCGGAGCCCGTCGCGAGCCGGATGGCGACCGCGATCAGCCAGGCGAGGAGCAGGGCGGGGATCGACCAGTCCCGGGAGAAGTCGAGGATCATCTGGCCGACGCCGATGTCGATCAGCGTCTGCTTGAAGCCGCCGCCCGCGCCGACGATCAGCAGCACGCCCGCGATCGGGGCGAGGGACTTCTCGACCGTGGAGGAGAGCCGCTCCTTGGTGAAGCCGGCCGCGCGGCCCAGCGTGAACAGGGCCACTATGACGGCGGCGAGCAGCGCGATCAGCGGCGAGCCGATGACGTCGGTGACCTTCTGCACCGCGTTCTCGGGGTCGTCGACCACGATGTCGACGAGCGCCTTCACCAGCATCAGGACGACCGGCAGCATGACGGTGGCGACCGTGACGCCGAAACCGGGACGCTTCTCCAGGTCCTCGGAGGGGCGGGTCGGGATCATGTGCTCGGGCGCCTGGATGTCGACCCAGCGGGCCGCGTACCGGGAGAAGACCGGACCCGCGATGATCACGGTCGGGATCGCGACGACGAGGCCGAGGGCGAGGGTGACGCCGAGGTTGGCGCCGACGGCGTCGATCGCGACGAGCGGGCCGGGGTGCGGCGGGATGAGCCCGTGCATCACGGAGAGGCCGGCGAGGGCCGGGATGCCGATCCGCATCAGGGAGTAGTTGCCCCGCTTGGCGACCATCAGGACCACCGGGATCAGCAGCACGATGCCGACCTCGAAGAAGAGCGGCAGACCGATCACCGAGGCGATCAGCACCATCGCCCACGGCATCGAGCGCCTGCTCGCCTTCGCGAGGATCGTGTCGACGATCTGGTCGGCGCCGCCGGAGTCGGCGAGCAGCTTGCCGAGGATCGCGCCGAGCGCGATGAGAACGCCGACGCCCGCCACGGTGTTGCCGAGCCCGGTGCTGAACGCCTTGATCGTGTCCGCGAGCGGTGCCCCGGCGAACGCGCCGAGCGCGAGCGAGCCGATCGTCAGCGCCAGGAACGCGTGCAGCTTGAACTTGGTGATGAGCAGGACGATGACGGCGATGCCGGCGAGCACGGCGATGCCCAGCTGTGCGTTGCCCGCCGAGGTGATCGGTTCGGCGGCGTCCGCTGCCAGCATCTCGACGCTGAGACTGGTCACGGTGGGTCCCTTGGGGGTTGAGGGGGAGGGCGGGAAGGGGCGGAGCGGAGGGGGAAAGAGGAGGGGAGGGGATCAGAAGAGCGGAACGGGCCGGCTGAAGGCGCGCAGCGCCGCCACCGCCCGGGCGGCGATCTCCTCCGGGGTGCCGGAGACGTCGACCGCGACGCCCGCCTCGTCCTCCTCCAGCGGCTGGAGGGTGGCGAACTGCGAGTCGAGCAGCGCGGTGGGCATGAAGTGCCCCTTGCGGGCCGCCATCCGGCCCTCGATCAGCTCCCGGTCGCCGGTCAGGTGGAGGAAGACGACTCCCGGGGCGGCAGCGCGCAGCCGGTCCCGGTAGATCCGCTTCAGCGCGGAGCTGCTCACCACCCCGCCGCGTCCGGCCCGGCCGTGCGCCCAGGCGCCGATGGCGTCGAGCCACGGCTCCCGGTCGGAGTCGTCCAGCGGCACGCCGGCGGACATCTTGGCCACGTTCGCCGCCGGGTGGAAGTCGTCGCCCTCCGCGTACGGAAGGCCGAGGGCCTCCGCGACCAGGGGGCCGATCGTGGTCTTGCCGGTCCCGGCGACGCCCATGACGACGACGACCGGGGGAGCGGCGGGGTGGGGGGTGGAGCGCATGGGGGTGCCTCGCTGTCTTCTTCGACATCGATCCGTCGAGCGTCATGAAACCCATTGAGTACGACGTATTCAAGAGTCTGTGACATAAAAGTCATACTTTTAATTCCTCGCCGTGCCGCGCGCCCGCCCCGCTCCCCTCCGCCACCCCGCTGCGGTGTGATCACCGGTCCGGCCCCGCATAGGCTGAGCACCATGACGACATCGGCCCGGGGGCTCCACTCGCACGTGCTCGCCACCCTGGGCCTGGCCATCACCGCGGGGGAGTACCCGCCGGGCATGGTGCTGCGCACCGACGAGCTCGCCCAGGGCTTCGACGTCTCCCGCACCGTCGTCCGCGAGGTCGTCCGCGTCCTGGAGTCCATGCACCTGGTGGAGTCCCGGCGCCGGGTCGGCGTCACGGTGCTCCCCACCGCGAGCTGGAACGTGTACGACCCCCAGGTCATCCGCTGGCGCCTCGCCGGCGCCGACCGCCCCCGCCAGCTCCGCTCGCTCACCGTGCTGCGCTCCGCCGTCGAGCCCGTCGCGGCCGGCCTCGCCGCCCTGAACGCCACACCGGCCCAGTGCCGCGAGCTCACCGAGCAGGCGCTCGGCATGGTCGCCACCTCGCGCGGCCGGCAGCTGGAGGCGTACCTCGTCCACGACATCGCCTTCCACCGGGTCGTCCTCAACGCCTCGGGCAACGAGATGTTCGCCCGGCTCGGTGACGTCGTGGCCGAGGTCCTCACCGGCCGGACCCACCACCACGTGATGTTCGAGGACCCCGATCCGGCCGCCGTCACCCTCCACGTCCAGGTCGCCGAGGCCGTACGGGAGCGGGACGCGTCCCGGGCGGAGGCGCTGACCCGCGAGATCGCCGTCGGCGCGCTCAAGGAGCTGGACGTCCTCGCCCCGTGACGCCGCCGCCCGCGCCGCCATGGCCGCGCGGCGGCCGTACCCCCGCCGGCCGCACCGCGACGGCCGCTCGGGCAGCAGTACCCCCGCCGTCCGCACCGAGGTGGCCCTTCGGCAGCCGCGCCCCCGCCCTCCGCACCACGGCAGCCGTTCGGCAGCCGTGCCCCCGGCACCCCGCCCGCCCCGCGGCGGTCGTACGCCGTACAGCGCTGCGTAAGCTCTGAACTAGCTCAAATCCGGGCGTTCAGTGAATTCGCTCACAGTCAGTGAGCGGGCCTTGCCGTGAGGATGTCGGCTGGCCGTGCCGGGGCGACCCCCACGAAGGGACCCCGGGGGCACGGCCGGGACCGCACAGCCCCCACTCCCTCACGAAGGCGAACGACTCCATGAGTGACCGCGTCACCGCGGCCGAGCCGCTGTCCGCCGCTCCGGCGGACATGCCCGCCTCCCCCCACGTCGACGCCGGCGACGCCGGATACCGCAAGGACCTCAAGTCCCGGCACATCAACATGATCGCCATCGGCGGCGCGATCGGCACGGGACTCTTCCTCGGCGCCGGCGGCCGGATGGCCAGCGCCGGCCCCTCGCTCTTCATCGCCTACGCGGTCTGCGGCGTCTTCGCCTTCTTCGTGGTCCGGGCCCTCGGCGAGCTCGTGCTCTACCGCCCGTCCTCCGGCGCGTTCGTCTCCTACGCCCGCGAGTTCATGGGCGAGAAGGGCGCCTACACGGCCGGCTGGCTCTACTTCCTCAACTGGTCGACCACCGCCGTCGCCGACATCACCGCCGCGGCCACCTACGCCCACTTCTGGTCGATGTTCAGCGACGTCCCGCAGTGGATCCTCGCCCTGATCGCCCTCGCGATCGTGCTGGCCGCCAACCTCATCTCGGTGAAGTACTTCGGCGAGATGGAGTTCTGGTTCGCCATCGTCAAGGTCGCCGCCCTCGTGGTCTTCATGCTGGTCGGCATCTTCCTCGTCGCGACCTCCCACGACGTCGGCGGCTCCACCCCGGGCCTGGCCAACATCACCGACAACGGCGGCATCTTCCCCAACGGCGTGATGCCGATGCTCCTGCTCATCCAGGGCGTCGTCTTCGCCTACGCCTCCGTCGAGCTCTGCGGCGTCGCCGCCGGCGAGACCGAGAACCCCGAGAAGATCATGCCGAGGGCGATCAACTCGATCATGTGGCGCGTCGGCCTCTTCTACGTCGGCTCCGTCGTCCTGCTCGCGCTGATCCTCCCGTACACCGCCTACTCCGGCGACCAGAGCCCCTTCGTCACCGTCTTCGACAAGCTGGGCATCCCCGGCGCCGCCGGCGTGATGAACCTCGTCGTCCTCACCGCCGCCCTCTCCAGCCTCAACTCCGGCCTGTACTCCACCGGCCGCATCCTGCGCTCCATGTCGCTGGCCGGCTCCGCGCCGAAGTTCACCGGCGTCATGAACAAGGGCGGCGTGCCCTACGGCGGCATCCTGCTCACCGCCGGCTTCGGCGTCGCCGGCGTCCTGCTCAACTTCGTGATGCCCGAGGACGCCTTCGAGCTGGTGCTGAACTTCGCCTCCATCGGCATCATCGGCACCTGGGCCATGATCATGGTCTGCTCGCTGCTCTTCGTCCGCCGCGCCGGGCAGGGCCGCCTCGTCCGCCCCGCCTACCGGCTGCCCTGGGCCCCCTACACGCAGATCGTGACCCTGGTCTTCCTCGCCTCCGTCGTCGTCCTGATGTGGATGGACGGCGGCATCGCCCGCACCACCGTGAACTGCCTGCCGCTGATCGCCGCGGCGCTCGTCGGCGGCTGGTTCCTGGTCCGCCGCCGCGTCCGCGACACCGCCGCAGGGCGAGACTGACCCGCCCCGCCCCCGCACTCCCCCCACGGGAGCGGCGGACCCCCGCAGGCACAGCCTGCGGGGGTCTCGCCTTTTATCAGGAGATAGTGGTACGCAGGAGGCTTACAAGATCCAGTCGGAGGAAGGGAAGTTCGCGATGCCGCAGCACGTCCAGGGGGTCATCGCCCCCGGCAGGAACGAACCGGTCCGTGTCGAGACCATCGTGATCCCTGATCCCGGCCCCGGCGAGGCCGTCGTCAGGATCCAGGCGTGCGGGGTCTGCCACACCGACCTGCACTACAAGCAGGGCGGGATCAACGACGACTTCCCCTTCCTCCTCGGCCACGAGGCGGCGGGAACCGTCGAGTCGGTCGGCGAGGGCGTCACCGACGTCGCCCCCGGCGACTACGTGATCCTCAACTGGCGGGCCGTCTGCGGCCAGTGCCGCGCCTGCCGCCGCGGCCGCCCCTGGTACTGCTTCGACACCCACAACGCCACGCAGAGGATGACCCTCCTCGACGGCACGGAGCTCTCCCCGGCCCTCGGCATCGGCGCCTTCGCCGAGAAGACGCTCGTCGCCTCTGGCCAGTGCACCAAGGTCGACCCCGCCGTCGCCCCCGAGATCGCAGGCCTCCTCGGCTGCGGCGTGATGGCCGGCATCGGCGCCGCGATCAACACCGGGAACGTCTCCCGCGGCGACACCGTCGCCGTCATCGGCTGCGGCGGCGTCGGCGACGCGGCGATCGCCGGCGCCCGCCTCGCCGGCGCCGCGAAGATCATCGCCGTCGACATCGACGAGCGAAAACTGGCCAAGGCGAAGGAGATGGGAGCCACCGACACCGTCGACTCCCGCGCCACCGACCCGGTCGAGGCGATCCGCGAGCTCACCGGCGGCTTCGGCGCCGACGTCGTCATCGAGGCCGTCGGCCGCCCGGAGACGTACCAGCAGGCCTTCTACGCCCGCGACCTCGCCGGCACCGTCGTCCTCGTCGGCGTCCCCACCCCGGAGATGCGGCTCGAACTGCCGCTCCTCGACGTCTTCGGCCGGGGCGGCTCCCTCAAGTCCTCCTGGTACGGGGACTGCCTGCCGTCCCGCGACTTCCCGATGCTCATCGACCTGCACCGGCAGGGCCGCATCGACCTCGGCGCCTTCGTCACCGAGACCATCGCCCTCGACGAGGTCGAGAAGGCCTTCGCCCGCATGCACGAGGGCGACGTCCTGCGCTCGGTGGTGGTGTTCCGATGACCGCCCGCATCGACCACCTGGTCACCTCCGGCACCTTCAGCCTCGACGGCGGCACCTGGGACGTCGACAACAACGTCTGGATCGTCGGCGACGACACCGAGGCGATCGTCATCGACGCCGCCCACGACGCCGACGCCATCCTCGAAGCCCTCGACGGCCGCACCCTCCGCGCCATCGTCTGCACCCACGCCCACGACGACCACGTCGGCGCCGCCCCCGCGCTCGCCGCCGCCACCGGCGCCCGCGTCCTGCTCCACCCCGCCGACCAGCCGCTGTGGAAGCTCACCCACCCCGACCACAGCCCCGACGGCGAACTCGCCGACGGCCAGGTCCTCACCATCGCCGGCACCGACCTCAAGGTGCTCCACACCCCCGGCCACGCCCCCGGGGCGGTCTGCCTGTACGCCCCCGACCTGGGCACCGTCTTCACCGGTGACACCCTCTTCCAGGGCGGCCCCGGCGCCACCGGCCGGTCCTTCTCGGACTTCCCCACGATCGTCGAATCGATCCGCGGGCAGCTCCTGACCCTCCCGCCGGACACGGTCGTCCGCACCGGCCACGGCGACTCCACCACCATCGCCGAGGAGATCCCGCACCTGGAGGAGGCGATCAGACGGGGCCACTGAGCGAGAGGCGGCTCTCGAACCGCCTCTCCTCGCCCGTGAACGGGTCGGTGAACTCCAGCGTCCGCGCCAGCAGCCGCAGCGGCCGCCGGTAGTCCTCCGGCCCGTCCTCACGCACCACCGGGTAGAGCGGATCGTCCAGGATCGGCAGCCCCAGCGCGTTCATGTGCACCCGCAGCTGATGCGTCTTCCCGGTCTCCGGCGACAGCCGGTACCGCCCGAACGCGCCCAGCCGCTCCACCAGCTCGATCCGGCTCACCGCGTTCGGCTCGCCCGGGACCTCCCGCGCGGCCGGCACCCCGTGCTCCTTCTCGATCCGGCTCCGCACCGTCACCGGCAGCTCCACCGCGGGGTCGTACGGCGCCACCGCCTCGTACTCCTTGCGCACCCGCCGCTCCTTGAACAGCAGCTGGTACGCCCCCCGGTCCTCGGCCCGCACCACGCACAGCACCAGCCCCGCCGTCAGCCGGTCGAGCCGGTGCGCCGGCTGGAGCGCCGGCAGCCCGAGCCCGGCCCGCAGCCGCACCACCGCCGTCTCCGTCACGTGCCGCCCGCGCGGCGTCGTCGCCAGGAAGTGCGGCTTGTCCACGACCAGGATCCGCTCGTCGCGGTACACCACCCCGATCTCGAACGGCACCCGCTCCTCGGCCGCCGGATCCCGGTGGAACCACAGCCACCGCCCCGGCTCGTACGGCTCCGAGGCCGCCGCCGCCCGCCCGTCGGCCCCGACGAACCGCCCCGCGTCCAGCATCGCGCCGACCCGCTCCGCGCCCACCGCGGCCCCGTACCGCCCGAGCAGGTACGCCCCCACGGTCGGCCAGAGCCCCGCCGGGTCCTGCGGCAGCCGCAGCCGCACCGGATCGATCCCGTCCCGCTGTGCCAGCGGCGCGGCCGGCACCCGCTTCCTCCGCACCGCTCCGCCTCGCCGTCGTACCGGGATCCGCCTACGCGAAAGTCCCGGCCGAGAGAACTCGACCGGGACTGCTTCTGGTGTCCGAGGGGGGACTTGAACCCCCACGCCCGATAAAGGGCACTAGCACCTCAAGCTAGCGCGTCTGCCATTCCGCCACCCGGACAGGGTGTGTGTCTCGCGGCCCTGGGCCGTTCCGACGAGGAAAACCATAGCAAACATTCGGGGTGGCCGATCACCACCCCCTCACCCGTCCCACCGGCCCCACCCGCCCCGCCGGGGCCCGGCCCGTCTCGGCATGTGACGGGGGTGTGTCGGACGGTGGACGCCCTTGCGCCGCCGGGGCGGGGGCGCGGGAGGATGGGGGCGACCACCAGCAAGCATGTGGGGCACGTCGTGGGAGGAAGCAGCGTGAGCGAGTCGAACACCGGCCGGACCGTCTCGGGTGAGGACGAGGTCGTCGACCTCTGCCGGGACCTCATCCGCATCGACACCAGCAACTACGGCGACCACTCCGGCCCCGGTGAGCGGGCGGCCGCCGAGTACGTCGCCGAGAAGCTCGCCGAGGTGGGCCTCGACCCGAAGATCATCGAGTCGCACAGGGGCCGCGCCTCCACCGTCGCCCGCATCGAGGGCGAGGACCCGTCCAAGCCCGCGCTGCTCATCCACGGGCACACCGACGTCGTCCCGGCCAACGCCGAGGACTGGACCCACCACCCCTTCTCGGGAGAGATCGCCGACGGCTGCGTCTGGGGCCGCGGCGCCGTCGACATGAAGGACATGGACGCGATGACCCTCGCGGTCGTCCGCGACCGGCTGCGCAGCGGCCGCAAGCCCCCGCGCGACATCGTCCTCGCCTTCCTCGCCGACGAGGAGGCCGGCGGCACCTACGGCGCCCGCCACCTGGTCGACAACCACCGCGACCTCTTCGACGGCGTCACGGAGGCGATCGGCGAGGTCGGCGGCTTCTCCTTCACCGTCAACGAGAACCTGCGGCTCTACCTGGTCGAGACCGCCCAGAAGGGCATGCACTGGATGCGGCTCACCGTCGAGGGCACGGCGGGCCACGGCTCGATGACCAACTCCGACAACGCCATCACGGAGCTGTGCGAGGCCGTCGGCCGGCTCGGCCGCCACCAGTGGCCGGTCCGCGTCACCAAGACCGTCCGCAGCTTCCTCGACGAACTGTCCGACGCCCTCGGCACCCCGCTCGACCCCGAGGACATGGACGCCACCCTGGCCAAGCTCGGCGGCATCGCCAAGATGGTCGGCGCCACCCTGCGCAACTCCGCCGCCCCGACCATGCTCGGCGCCGGCTACAAGGTGAACGTGATCCCCGGCCAGGCCACCGCCCACGTCGACGGCCGCTTCCTCCCCGGCCACGAGGAGGAGTTCCTGGCCGACCTCGACCGGATCCTCGGCCCCCGGGTGAAGCGCGAGGACGTCCACGGCGACAAGGCACTGGAGACCAGCTTCGACGGCGACCTCGTGGACGCCATGCAGGTCGCCCTGCGCGCCGAGGACCCGATCGCCCGCGCCGTTCCGTACATGCTCTCCGGCGGCACCGACGCCAAGTCCTTCGACGACCTCGGCATCCGCTGCTTCGGCTTCGCCCCGCTCCAGCTGCCGCCGGAGCTGGACTTCGCCGGCATGTTCCACGGCGTGGACGAGCGCGTCCCGGTCGACGGTCTGAAGTTCGGCGTGCGCGTCCTGGACCGCTTCATCGACGCCTGCTGACCGGCCGGCCGGACGCGCCGCCGGAAATTCGGCCGCGCGTTTGGTCCTGACCGGAAAGAGTGAATGACCCCGGAGGCTCGTAGCCCCCTCCATTCCCCCTCGTTACAGGTGTTGCGGTCCGCGGCTGGGGCCGCACTTGTCAACTAGGAGGAATAATGATCAAGAAGGTCGTCGCTGCTGCGGCTGCCACCGGCGGTCTCGTTCTCGCGGGCGCGGGCATGGCCGTCGCCGACGCGGGTGCCCAGGGTGCGGCCATCGGTTCCCCCGGTGTCCTCTCGGGCAACGTCGTGCAGGTCCCGGTTCACGTTCCCGTGAACGTCTGCGGCAACACGGTCTCCGTGATCGGCCTGCTGAACCCCGCCTTCGGCAACACCTGCGTCAACGCCTGACGTTGTGCCCCGCCCCTTGAGGGCGTGAGCCGTCCGGCCCCGGAGTGCGTGCCATGCACTCCGGGGCCGGTGGCGATTCCGCCCCGGGCACGGGCCCGGTGGCCCTCATCCCACGCCGATCAGGCGAATTGCCGAGAAGGCAGGTAAGCAAGCTATGCGACAGGTCACGCGCAAGAGCATCATCACCGTCGCGGCGGCCGGCGGCGTCTTCGCGCTCGGCGGCGGCATCGCGCAGGCGGATTCCGCGGCGAGCGGCACGTCCGCGAACTCACCGGGCGTCGCGTCCGGAAACACCGTGCAGGTCCCGGTCCACGCGCCGGTCAACGTCTGCGGCAACACCGTGAACGTCGTCGGGGTGCTCAACCCCGCGATGGGCAACTCCTGCGCGAACATCCCGGCGCAGGCCGGCCCGGGCTCGTCCGGCCACGCGCGGGCGAGCGACTCACCGGGCGTCGCCTCCGGCAACACCGTGGTGGTGCCGGTGGAGGTGCCCGTGAACGCGTGCGGCAACAGCGTCACCGGCATCGGCCTCCTCAACCCCGCCGCGGGCAACGACTGCGCGAACGGCGCGCACCCGGACGACGGCTACGGCGAGGAGGAGCCCGGCGGTTACGGCGAGGAGCCCGAGACACCCGGCACCCCCGGGACTCCGGGTACGCCCGGCACCCCCGGCACTCCTGGGACGCCCGGTACTCCGGGTACGCCTGGGACCCCCGGTACTCCGGGTACCCCGGGCACCCCCGGGACCCCGGGCACGCCCGGTACTCCTGGTACGCCGGGCACTCCTGGCACGCCCGGCACCCCCGGTACGCCGGGCACTCCCGGCACCCCCGGTGTGCCGCCCGGCTCGGACGGGGGCACGAACCACCCCGGCCCGCAGCTCTCGCCGCCGCCGGCCTCGCCCGACCACCTCGCCGAGACCGGGTCCTCCGCGCCGCTCGGCGTGATCGTTCCGGCCGCGGCGGGCATGCTCCTCGCGGGCTCGCTGGTCTACCGCCGCTCCCGCCGCGGCGCCTGACCGCACCGCACGCCGGACGGCCGGAACGCGAAGGGGCCCCGCACCGTGCGGGGCCCCTTCCGCGTCCTTCACCAGGTCGCGCGGATCTGACGGATGATCCGCCGCTTCAGCCGCACTCTGCGGCTGCCGTCCCGCCGCAGGGTGAGCCGGTCCAACTCCCAGTGCCCGTACTCGGCTCGGTCGGTCAGAAGCCGCGCGGTCTCCTTGCGGGAGAGGCCGCGCGGCACGTACACGTCGACAAATTCGTATTCCGGCATCGCATCTATTGTGCGGGCACCGGCCCGGTACGGATAGCGTCTGTCCCATGTCTGATGCTGCGCAGCCCACCGCTGCCGAGGTACGTGCCGCCGCAGAGGCGGTCAAGACCGCACTGGACCGCCACCTCGCGGCGGTCGAACGCCGCACGGGGGACGACGACACGGACGTGTACGAGGCGTTCAACGCCCTCGCCGCGGCCGCCGAGACCTATGACGAACTCCTCTACGACCGCTACGACGAGGTGACCCCCTTCGAGATCCCCGGGGCCGACGACGGCCTGCCCCCCTATGCCGGACCTGACGAACCGCACGCCCTCAGCGTGCTCATCCGCCGCGACTACGCCGTCGCCGAGCCGCGCCGGCTCGTGGCCCAGGCCCGGCGCGTGGCCGACCTCGACCACGACGAGGACGGCCCCCGCGGCACCGCCGCCGCGCTCGGGGTCCTCTTCGGGGAGTACGAACCCGACGAGATCGCCTCCCGCCACAAGGAGTTCGGCCTGGAGGAGGGCGACTCCACGCTCTGGGTCACCGCAGCGGGAGAACTCCCGGAGGCGGGGGAGTGGCTCGCCGCCCCCTTCGAGCAGGCCGACCCGGAGCGGATCGTCTGTCGCTTCGACATCAGCGCCGTCTTCGACGACGAGTACGACGACGAAGGTCCCCAGGAGGCCGACGGGCGCGAGGGACGCGCAGCGGCCGAGGCGGCCGGAGCGGGGAAGGGCCGGGGCGCCGAAGGCTGAGACGCGCCGGGCAGGACGCCGGAGGGCCGGGACATCCGCCATGGATGCACCGGCCCTCCGGCGGTTCCGCCCCGTGCTCCCTCACTCCTCGCCGGGGGTGGCGAGCAGACCGGCCAGGAGCGGTCGCAGCCGGGTCGTCCGCGCCGGGGCGAGGACCTCGGCCACCGCCCGGGGCAGCGCCTGGTCCACGCCGTGCACCACCGACAGATGGCGCTCCGCCCGGCCGAAGGCCGTGTAGACCCACGGCCGGCTCAGCCCCGGCGCCGCGTCGCCCGGCAGCACCGCGACCACCGCGGGCCACCGGCCGCCGGCCGCCTGGTGCGCGGTCAGCGCCCAGCCGTGCCGCAGCGCCGACTCCACCCGCTCCTTCGGCACGACGACCTCGCCGTCGGCCGTGCGCAGCCGCAGCCCCTCGGCGTCCGCCCCGAGGACGGTGCCCGCCACCGTGCGGCCGGGCACCGGCGCGTACGCCACCACGTCGCCCGGGTCGTAGCCGCCGAAGCGGCCGGGGCCCGGGTTCAGCCGCTGCTTGAGGGCCGTGTTGAGCGCTCGGGTCCCGGCCGAGCCGCCGTGGCCGACCGTGATCACCCGGGTCTGCTCGGGGGTCAGGCCGAAGGCGCGCGGCACCGAGTCGGCGACGAGCTGAACGGTGCGGTGGACGGCCTCACCGGCGTCCCGCACCGGGACGATCACGACCTCCTTGCCGGGGGCGTCGACCTGGTTCAGCTCGCCGATGCCGACGCCCGAGACCAATTCGCCCAGCGGACCCGGGTCGGGGCGGCGGGAAGCCACCCGGGGGCAGACGCGGGCCGCGAGCGCGTCCGCGAAGACCGCGCCGGGACCGGTCGCCCCGAGGACGTCGGGATCGCCGCTGAGGACGAGCCGGCAGCCGTCCGGCAGGGACTCGACGAGCATCGCGCCCGTCTCCACGTCCAGCTGCGGGGCGTCGAGCACCACCAGCAGGTCGAGGGCGAGCGCGCCCTCCTCGTCCCGGCCGGGGCCGGTCGTGCCGGAGAGCAGCGCGGCGAGCGGCACGACCGTCCCGGCGGTCCGCTCCTCCTCGCTCGGCCGCTCCGGGGCGTGCACGGTGACCAGGACGCGCAGACCGCGCTCCCGCGCGGCGGCGGCCAGCGCCAGGGGCTCCTCGCGGGCGGCCTCGCCGCCGGTGTGCAGCACCAGGCCGTGGCCGCCCGTGGCCCGCTCCAGCTCGCCGCCGTCCCACTTTGCGGGGGTGACGGTGCGGACGAGTCGGGCCAGTCCGTCCGCGAGGCTCTCCTCGGCGAGCGCGTACCGGTCGAGACCGAGCAGCGGGGGCTCCACGGGTCCGTCGGCCGCGGCGTCGTCCTCCCCGGCCCCGTCCTCCGCGGTCCCGTCCGACTCCTCCATCCCCTCGTCCTCGGGAGTCTCCTCCTCCTGGAAGACCAGGACGGCGCCCTCGGAGACCGCGGTCTCCACGGCCTTCTCCGGGTCGGGGACCTCGTGCCGGGCCAGTCCGGCGCGCACCTCGTCCAGGGTGAGCGCGGTGTGGCCCTGGAGGGCGGCCCGGTCGAGCAGCCACACGGTCAGGGCGACGGCCCGGCGCGGGTCGTCAGGACCGCAGGCCCCGCCGAGCAGCGCCCGCGCGAAGCCGTCGGCCTGTTCCGGCCGCACCCCGGCGACGGACAGCAGCCGCCACGGGTCCTCCGTCAGTGCCTCGCCCGCCCGCTCGCCGAGCGCGGCGGCGACCGGGCCGGCCAGCGACTCGGGCGCGCCGCCGCGGGCCAGCACCTCGCCGACCCCCGCCAGCGCACCGGCGGTCGGCGCGGGAGGGGCCGCAGGGGCGGGCGGCCGGACGGTGGTCTCGGGGGGCCGGGGCGCGCGGGGAGGCTCCGGCGACGGCTCGAAGAAGGCGCCGCCGGACGCGGAGCCGCCCTCCACTGCCCGCACGGCGGCGAGCAGGTCCGCGGCGGTACCGCTCAGCTTGGTGCCGCTCGCCACGGGGCCGGCCTTCTCCGCCTTCCGTGCCTCGATCCTGGCCCGCAGCTCCCGCTGGGCCGCCAGCTCCGCCTGCGCCTCGCTCAGCTCAGGCGTCCCGCCCTCGGCAGTCCCGGCGGC
The DNA here is from genome assembly GCF_043081625.1 of Streptomyces sp. NPDC014861. NCBI lineage: Bacteria > Bacillati > Actinomycetota > Actinomycetes > Kitasatosporales > Streptomycetaceae > Streptomyces > Streptomyces sp. NPDC014861. The sequence goes on along the minus strand of NZ_JBIBWV010000023.1, from coordinate 91,029 downwards.
CTCGGCGGTCCCGGCGCCCTCAGAGCTCTCGGAGCCCTCGGCGTCCTCAGCGGTCCCGACGGCCTCAGGGCTCTCGGCGTCCTCGGCGGTCCCGGGCGTGTCGGCGGCTCCGGTGTCCTCGGTGGGGTCGGGCGCGGCGGACGGCGCCACGTCCTCGTGGGCCAGGTCCTCGGACGCCTCGGGCGCGGTCTCCCCGGAAGGCTCGGTCACAAGGTGCTCCAGTCGTGATCCGGATAGCGGTGCACGGGCGCGGACACATCGTCCAAAGCCCGGCAGATCTCGTCAGGAAGACTAAGGCCCTCCACCGACAGCGCGGCCGTGAGCTGCCGCGCGGTGCGCGCGCCGATGATCGGGGCGGTGACGCCGGGCCGGTCCCTGACCCAGGCGAGCGCGACGTGCAGCGGGCTCGTGGCGAGGCCGTCGGCCGCGGTGCTGACCGCCTCCACGATCCGGCTCGCGGCCTCGTCCAGGTACGGCTCCACGAACGGCGCCAGCGCCTCCGACGCGCCCCGGGAGTCGGACGGGGTGCCGCTCCGGTACTTGCCGGTGAGCACCCCGCGCCCGAGCGGGGAGGAGGGCAGCAGGCCTATGCCGAGGTCGATCGCGGCGGGCAGCACCTCGCGCTCGACGCCCCGCTGGAGCAGCGAGTACTCCAGCTGGGCCCCGGCGAGCCGGGTGCGGTCGCCGGTCAGCTGCCAGGTGCCCGCCTTGGCGAGTTGCCAGCCGCAGAAGTTGGCCACGCCCGCGTAGCGCGCGCGGCCGCTGCGCACCGCGATGTCGAGGGCCTGGAGCGACTCCTCCAGCGGCGTGTACGGGTCGTAGGCGTGCAGCTGCCAGAGGTCCACGTGGTCCGTGCCGAGCCGGGCCAGGGAGGCGTCGAGGGAGGCGAGGAGGTGGCCGCGCGAGCCGTCGGTGCGCCGGTCCGGGTCCGGGACGCTGCCGGCCTTGGTGGACAGGACCAGGTCGCGGCGCGGGACCAGCCGCTCCATGAGCCGCCCGAGCAGGTACTCCGCCTCGCCGCCGCCGTACACGTCCGCGGTGTCCACGAGGGTGCCGCCCGCGTCCCAGAACGCCTTCAACTGCTCGGCGGCGTCGTGCTCGTCGGTGTCCCGCCCCCAGGTGAGCGTGCCGAGCCCGACGCGCGAGACGCGCAGGCCGGTACGTCCGAGATGCCTCTGCTCCATGGGCGGGACATTACTGGCCAGGGCACCACGCGGAGAGACCCTGTGGACAGAACCTGTGGACGACGGCGTGGCGTCCGGCTCCTGACGGATGCGGGGAGGGCGCGCTAGAGTCCGGACAGAGAGACGTTACTCATGGGTAAGGGGTGTGTGGACATGCGGCTCGGCATCAACCTCGGCTACTGGGGCGCCGGCATGGACGGCGACAATCTGGCCGTGGCCCAGGAGGCCGACCGCCTCGGCTACGACGTGTGCTGGGCGGCGGAGGCGTACGGCTCGGACGCGCCGACGGTGCTCTCCTGGGTCGCCGCCAGGACCGAGCGGATCGACGTCGGCTCGGCGATCATGCAGATCCCGGCCCGCCAGCCGGCCATGACGGCGATGACCGCCGCCACCCTGGACTCGCTGTCCGGCGGCCGGTTCCGGCTCGGCCTCGGCGTCTCCGGCCCGCAGGTCTCCGAGGGCTGGTACGGCGTGAAGTTCGACAAGCCGCTCGCCCGCACCCGCGAGTACGTGGAGATCGTCCGCAAGGCGATGTCCCGCGAGCGCCTGACGCACGAGGGCGAGCACTGGACGCTGCCGCTGCCCGGCGGCCCCGGCAAGCCGATCAAGCTGACCGTCCACCCGCAGCGCGAGCACATCCCCCTCTACATCGCCGCGATCGGTCCGAAGAACCTGGAGCAGACCGGCGAGATCGCCGACGGCGCCCTGCTGATCTTCCCCTCCGCCGAGCACCTGGAGGAGACCGCCCTGCGCCCGCTGCGGGCGGGACGCGAGAAGGCGGGTCTGACGATGGACGGCTTCGACGTCTGTCCGACGCTGCCGCTCGCCCTCGGCGAGGACGTCGACGCGCTCGCCGACGTCTTCCGCCCGTACACCGCCCTCTACGTGGGCGGCATGGGCAGCCGCAAGCAGAACTTCTACAACCAGCTCGCCCAGCGCATGGGGTACGAGAAGGAGGCCGCCGAGATCCAGGACAAGTACCTGGCCGGCGACAAGACGGCCGCCGCGGCCGCCGTGCCCCGCTCCCTCATCGACCAGACCGCGCTGCTCGGCACCGTCGACCGGATCGCGGACCGCATGACCGCCTACGCGGAGGCCGGCGTCACCACGCTCACCCTCGCCCCCGCCGGCTTCACCCTCGACGAGCGCCTCACCGCCCTGCGCGCCGGCGTCGAAGCCCTGGAGCGGGCGAACCTGTCCTAGAGAAGCGGAGCACGGGGGAGCGGAGGAACGTTCCGCGGCCGTGGTGGGGGCTCGGGGGTCTTCCCCGCCACGGCCGTCATGCCGTTCAACGCGCCACCGCGCCCCCGGTTACGGCCCCGGCTCTCACTCTTTCGGCCGACACCTCGGAGCCCTCCTGTTGCCCGCCGTCCCGGACCGCATTTGACTCGGTCTCCCGGACCCGCGGAGCGCCCGGTCGTCCGCACGGAGGTGGCAGCGATGCTCACGGCCAAGAGCCTTTTCCAGGAAATCATCGACGACGACGAGGCCTTCCGGCTCTTCTGCTCGATCGCCGCCAGCGGCGAGTCGCAGGGCGGCTGGGAGAACGCCCGGATCGCCGCCCTCGTCGCGCCCGGCATGCGGGACCTCACCCCGAAGATCACCCGGCACGGCGCCGACGAGGACAAGCACGGACGGATCTTCAACGCCCTGCTGCGCAAGCGCGGCCTCGAACCCGTCCCCGTCCCGCCGGACACCGACTACACGATGCTCCTGGAGGGGCGCGGCATCGGTCTCGCCCACGACAAGCTCCGCCGCGACGAGCCGCTGACCGAGCGGGACGTCGTCGTCTACCTCGCCCACAGCCGGGTCACCGAGGAACGCGCCGCCGCCCAGATGCAGCTCCTCGTGAAGTACTTCGGCGACCACCCGGAGCTCGGCAAGGCCATCCGCATGATCTGCAACGACGAGGACAACCACCTCGCCTACTGCCACGAGGAACTGCTCCGGCTCGCCCGCGCCGGCCACGGGCGGCTCATCCAGCGCACCCTGCGCGAGTCCGCCCTCGCCGAGATCCAGGTCTACCGCGACGTCAGCCTCGCCGTCATGCGCCACATGGGCCGCATCCTGGACTGGCCGAAGGCCAAGGGCGCGGTCCTCGCCGCCGGCATCCACGGCGTGTACGCCTACGAGCGGGCCGCCGGCTGGCACAAGATGATCAGCCTGCGGATGCCCGAGCGGCTCGACGCCCTCGGCGGCCCCGCCGTCCCCGCCCCGGCCTTCTGACGGCACCACCGGCGGCGCGGCGGGCTCACAGCCAGCCGCGCCGCTTGAACAGGCGGTACAGACCCAGCTCGATCCCGGCCATCACCAGGATCACCACCGGGTACGACCACCCCCAGTGCAGCTCCGGCATGTGGTCGAAGTTCATGCCGTAGATCCCCGCCACCATCGTCGGCACCGCCGCCATCGCGGCCCAGGCCGAGATCTTCCGCATGTCGTCGTTCTGCCGCACCCCCATCTGCGCGAGGTGCGCCGACAGGACGTCGGACAGCAGCCGGTCCAATCCCTCCACCTGCTCGTTGGCCCGCAGCAGGTGGTCGTTGACGTCCCGGAAGAAGGGCTGCGACTCCTCGTTGACGAACGGCACCGCGCCCGACGTCAGCCGGGCCATCGGCGCCGCCAGCGGCCCCGACGCCCGCCGGAACTCCAGCACCTGCCGCTTCGCCGTGTAGATCCGCTCCGCCGTGTTCGTCGTCCCCGAGCCGCCGGGGGCGAAGACGTCGGCCTCCAGCTCCTCCAGGTCCACCTGGAGCTCGCCCGCCACGTCCAGGTAGTGGTCCACCACCGCGTCGCTCACCGCGTAGAGCACCGCCGTCGGCCCGTGCCGCAGCACCTCCGGATGGGTCTCCAGACGCTTGCGGACGGCCGCCAGGGGCGCCCCCTCGCCGTGCCGGACCGTCACCACGAAGGAGTCGCCGAGGAAGAGCATCAGCTCCCCGGACGAGACCCGGTCGCTCTCCGGCTCGTAGAGCACCGGCTTCAGCACCACGAAGAGGGAGTCGTCGTAGACCTCCAGCTTGGGCCGCTGGTGCGCCTTCAGGGCGTCCTCGACCGCCAGCGGATGCAGCGCGAACTCCGAGGACACGTGGTCGAACTCGGACTCCGTGGGCTCGTGCAGACCCACCCAGAGGAAGGACTGCCCGGAGGCCCGGGCCTCGGCCAGGGACCGCGAGAGGTCGCCGCCGCACTCCGTCCGGCGGCCGTCGCGGTACAGGGCAGAGTCGACGATCACGCGCCGTATTCTCCCTCCACTCGTCCGGTTCCGCACGCCCGCCTACCCGCCGCGGGCCGCCCCACACGCGCGCGTGCGCCGTGTCCTCGGAGGACCCGGCCATGATCCGCATGTCGGCCGCCCCGCACGCGCGCGTGCGCCGTAGTCCGCCCGGTGCGGCAGCAGCTTCCGCTTCCGCCCTGCCCGCACACGCGCGCGTGTGCGGGCGCCGTAGGCTGGCCGGCATGGCCACGCTGATCCTCGTCCGGCACGGACGCTCCACCGCCAACACCTCCGGGCTGCTCGCCGGGCGCACGCCGGGCGTGGCGCTCGACGAGCGCGGCGCCTCCCAGGCCGCCGCCCTTCCCGGCCGCCTCGCCGGCGTCCCGCTCGCCGCCGCCGTCTCCAGCCCCCTCCAGCGCTGTCGCGAGACCCTCCAGCCGCTCCTGGACGCCCGCCCCGACCTCCCGCTCCACGTCGAGGAGCGGATCAACGAGTGCGACTACGGCGACTGGTCGGGCCGCAAGCTCGCGGAGCTCAACGACGAACCGCTGATGGAGGTCGTCCAGGCGCACGCCTCCGCCGCCGCCTTCCCCGGCGGTGAGTCCATGCGCGCGATGCAGGCCAGGGCCGTCGAGGCGGTGCGCGACTGGAACGCGCGGATCGAGTCCGAGCACGGCGAGGACGCCGTCTACGCCATGTGCTCCCACGGCGACATCATCAAGTCCCTCGTCGCCGACGCGCTCGGCCTCCACCTCGACCTCTTCCAGCGCATCCACGTCGACCCCTGCTCGCTCACCGTGATCCGCTACACCCGCCTGCGCCCCTTCCTGGTCCGCCTCGGCGACACCGGGGACCTCGCGGCCCTGGCTCCCCGCGAGACTCCCGACACCGGTGGGACGGCCGAGGTCGGGGGTGGTGCGGGCGCACCGTGATCCCCCCGCGCAGTAGGGTGGACCCGCCGTTGCAGCACGACAGTCGACAGTCAAGGGAGCCGGAAGCGTGTCCCGTCAGGTGTTCCTCTACGACCCGCCGGAGCGTTTCGTGGCCGGCACGGTCGGGCTGCCTGGCCGCCGGACGTTCTTCCTCCAGGCGTCCGCGTCCGGCCGGATCACCAGCGTCGCCCTGGAGAAGGCCCAGGTCGCCGCGCTCGCCGAGCGCATGGACGAACTCCTCGACGAGGTGCTGCGCCGCACCGGCGGCAACGCCCCGGTGCCCGCCGTCGCCCCCGCCGACGCCGCCGACACCGCCCCCCTCGACACCCCCGTCGAGGAGGAGTTCCGGGTCGGCACCATGGCCCTGGCCTGGGACGGCGAGGAACAGCGCATGATCGTCGAGGCCCAGGCCCTCGTCGAACTGGACGCGGACTCCGAGGAGGACCTCGCGGCGGCCGAGGAGCGGCTGCTCCAGGACGAGGAGAACGGCCCGCCCATGCTCCGGGTCCGCCTCAGCGGTTCCCAGGCCCGCGCGTTCGCCAAGCGGGCCCTGGACGTCGTCAACGCGGGCCGCCCGCCGTGCCCGCTGTGCAGCCTCCCGCTGGACCCGGAGGGCCACGTCTGCCCCCGCCAGAACGGATACCGCCGCGGAGCATGAGCAGCAGCCCCGAGTTCCCGCAGGACACCGAGCTGCTCGCCCGCGGTGAGCTGACCGTGAAGGGGCAGGTCCGCGAGGCGTCCAACGCGGTGCTCTACTGCACGGTCGCGTACGAGGGCCGGGAAGCCGCCTGCGTCTACAAGCCGGTCGCCGGGGAGCGGCCCCTGTGGGACTTCCCCGATGGCACCCTCGCCGAGCGCGAGGTCGCCGCGTACGAGCTCTCCGAGGCCACCGGCTGGGGCCTGGTGCCGCCCACGGTGCTGCGGGACGGCCCGTACGGCGAGGGCATGGTCCAGCTGTGGGTCGAGGCCGACCCCGAGGCCCGGCTCCTCGCCCTCACCGAGGACGAGGAGGCCGGCGAGGGCTGGAAGGCGATCGGCCCCGCCGAGGTGGGGGAGGGCCGCACCGCGCTCCTCGTCCACGCCGACACGCCCGGCCTGCGCCGGCTCGCGGTCCTCGACGCGGTGATGAACAACGGCGACCGCAAGGGCGGCCACCTGCTGCCCGCCCCCGACGGCCGGCTGTTCGGCATCGACCACGGAGTCTCCTTCCACGTCGAGGACAAGCTGCGCACGCTGCTGTGGGGCTGGGCGGGCCAGGAGCTGCTCCCCGAGGCCACCGGGGTCCTGGGCGACCTGGACCGCGCGCTGGCCCCCGGAGCGCCCCTCGCCACCCGGCTGGGGGAACTGCTCACCACCGCCGAGGTGTCCGCCGTACGGGAGCGGGTGACGGCGCTGCTGGCGTCCGGGCGCCACCCGGAGCCGTCCGGTCAGTGGCCGGCCATCCCCTGGCCTCCGGTCTAGGAACCGCGTGGTTTCGGCCACATCCGGTTCGTGGCCGCAGGAGGCCGCTGGACCCCTGGGGGGTATGCACACACGCTTCTCACCCGCAAGAGCGCATGATCGGACAAGATTCCGGATCCGGTTCGTATCCGAAACACCTGTCCGGTTACGCTCGGGTCATGCATGCCTGGCCCGCTTCCGAGGTCCCCGCCCTTCCCGGCAAGGGCCGCGACCTCCGGATCCACGACACCGCGACCGGCGGGCGAGTGACCCTCGCCCCCGGTCCCGTCGCCCGTATCTACGTCTGCGGCATCACGCCCTACGACGCGACCCACATGGGTCACGCGGCGACCTACAACGCGTTCGACCTCGTGCAGCGCGTGTGGCTCGACACCAAGCGGCAGGTGCACTACGTCCAGAACGTCACGGACGTGGACGACCCGCTCCTGGAGCGCGCCCTCCGCGACGGCATCGACTGGGTCGGCCTCGCCGAGCGGGAGACCTCCCTCTTCCGCGAGGACATGACCGCCCTGCGGATGCTGCCCCCGCGCCACTACGTCGGCGCGGTCGAGTCGATACCCTCCATCATTCCGCTGGTGGAGCGGCTCCGGGACTCCGGCGCGGCCTACGAGCTCGACGGCGACGTCTACTTCTCCGTCGAGGCCGACCCGCACTTCGGCGAGGTCTCGCACTACGACACCGAGCTCATGCGGCACCTCTCCGCCGAGCGCGGCGGAGACCCCGACCGCCCCGGCAAGAAGAACCCGCTCGACCCGATGCTGTGGATGGCCGCCCGCGAGGGCGAGCCCAGCTGGGACGGCGGCAGCCTCGGCCCCGGCCGCCCCGGCTGGCACATCGAGTGCGTCGCCATCGCCCTCGACCACCTCGGCATGGGCTTCGACGTGCAGGGCGGCGGTTCCGACCTGATCTTCCCGCACCACGAGATGGGCGCCTCGCACGCCCAGGCCCTCACCGGCGAGTTCCCCATGGCCAAGGCGTACGTGCACGCCGGCATGGTCGCCCTGCACGGCGAGAAGATGTCCAAGTCCAAGGGCAATCTGGTCTTCGTCTCCGCGCTCCGCCGCGAGGGCGTCGACCCGGCCGCCATCCGGCTCGCCCTCCTCGCCCACCACTACCGCGCCGACTGGGAGTGGACCGATCAGGTCCTCCAGGACGCCGTCGACCGCCTGGAGCGCTGGCGCGCCGCGGTCTCCCGGCCCGACGGCCCGTCCGCCGACGCGCTGGTCGAGGAGGTCCGCGAGGCCCTCTCCGACGACCTCGACACCCCGGCCGCGCTCGCCGCGGTCGACCGCTGGGCCGCCCGCCAGGAGGCGGACGGCGGCACCGACGAGTCCGCCCCCGGCCTCGCCTCCCGCACGGTCGACGCGCTGCTCGGCGTCGCCCTGTAGCACCGACGGAAGAGGGAGGGGGACGGCCGTCGGCCGTCCCCCTCCCTCTTTCTCTCACTCCTCGTCGCCGTCCCCGCCGGACTCCTCGGGGCCCTCCGGCTCGGGTTCCGGCCGCTCCGCTTCCGGTTTGGGCGGGCGGGCCCGGCCGCTGCCGGGATCCCGCAGGTACGAGGTGTCCCCGCTCTCCGTCGCCAGCCCGGGACCCGCGCCGGCCGGGCCCGCGCCCGGGTCGCGCCGCCGCAGGTAGCGCTCGAACTCGCGGGCGATCGCCTCGCCCGACGCCTCCGGAAGCTCCGCCGTGTCCCGGGCCTCCTCCAGCGTCTGCACGTACTCGGCGACCTCGCTGTCCTCCGCCGCCAGCTGGTCCACCCCCACCTGCCAGGCGCGCGCGTCCTCGGGCAGCTCGCCCAGCGGGATCCGCAGCCCGATCAGGTCCTCCAGGCGGTTCAGCAGCGCCAGCGTCGCCTTCGGGTTCGGCGGCTGCGACACGTAGTGCGGCACCGCCGCCCACAGGCTCACCGCCGGCACGCCCGCGTGGGTGCACGCCTCCTGGAGGATCCCGACGATCCCCGTCGGGCCCTCGTACCGGGTCTCCTCCAGCTCCATCGTCCGCGCCAGGTCGGGGTCGGAGGTGACGCCGCTGACCGGCACGGGACGGGTGTGCGGGGTGTCGCCGAGCAGCGCGCCCAGGATCACCACCATCTCCACGCCCAGCTCGTGCGCGAAGCCCAGGAGCTCGTTGCAGAAGGAGCGCCAGCGCATGGAGGGCTCGATGCCCCGGACGAGGACCAGGTCACGCGGCTTCTCGCCGCCGATCCGGACCACGGAGAGCCGGGTCGTCGGCCAGGTGATCTTGCGGACGCCGTTCTCCAGGAACACCGTCGGACGGTTGACCTGGAAGTCGTAGTAGTCCTCGGCGTCGAGCGCCGCGAAGACCTCGCCCTTCCATTCCCGGTCCAGATGAGCGACCGCGGTGGAGGCGGCGTCGCCGGCGTCGTTCCAGCCCTCGAACGCGGCCACCATGACCGGGTCGATCAGCTCGGGTACCCCCTCGAGCTCGATCACCCAGCGCCTCCTTCATCGAAGTTCGTGTCGTACGGACCAACCTTACGGCTTTCCGGTCGTCCGTCCGCAGCCCCCGGACTCGCCCGGGAACCGGTGCGGCGCTGATCGACTACCCATGAACGAGGCCCCGCACACGGTCGCGTCACACCTCCCAGAGCGTGCTCGGGGCCTCCTTCCTGAGCACCGGCGCGATCTCCGCCGCGAACCGCTCCAGGGTCTCGGTCTGTTCGGCCGTCGACTGTCCGAAAGCGTCCACCGTGACCGACTGGAGGTCGTGGCCGTAGTGGGCGTGGAAGCCGAGGATCTTCTCCGCGATCTGCTCGGGGGAACCGATCAGCTGCGGGCCGTCCGCGATCGCCTCCTCGACCGTGCGGAAGGGGGTGTTGTAACCGGCCCTGCCCTCCAGGTGCGGCCGGAAGCTCTGCGCGACCTTCGCCTCGTACAGCTCCTTGTACCGGCGTACGGCCTGCTCGGGGGTGTCCGCGATGAGCAGCCCGCCCGAACCGGCCGCCACGCGCGCGTGCGCCGGGTCGTGCCCGTACGCCTCGAACCTCTCCCGGTAGTGCGCGATGAGCCGCGCGTACGCCTCGCGCGGCTGGATCGCGTTGGCGGTGAAGAGCGGGTCGCCGTGGCGGGCGGCGAGTTCGGGGGAGTGCAGGCTGGTGGCCGAGCCGTGCCAGATCCTCGGCGGACCGGCGTACGGGCGGGGGATCGTGGTGACGTCCCGCAGCGGGGGCCGGGAGGCGCCCTCCCAGTCGACGCCCTCCTCCGTCCACAGCCGGCGCAGGAGTTCGTACTTCTCCTTCTGGAGCTCCCACTGCCGCTCCTCGTCCAGGCCGAAGAGGTCGAAGTGACCGGCCTCCGCGCCCTTGCCGACGACGAGTTCGAGCCGCCCCCGGGAGAGCTGGTCGAGGGTCGCGAAGTCCTCGGCGACCCGGACCGGGTCGAGGATCGCGACCACGGTCACCCCGGTGAGGAGCCGGATCCGGGAGGTGCGGGCGGCCAGCGCCGCCAGCAGGACGGAGGGCGCCGAGGAGAGGAACGGTCCGGCGTGCCGCTCGCCGATCGCGTACGCGTCGAAGCCGAGCCGCTCGGCCGCCTCCCCGAGCGCCACGACCTGTTCCAACCGGTCGGCCGCGCTGGGGAGTTCACCGGTCAGCGGGTGCGGGGAGTGGGGGACGATGGAGAGCACCTGAAATTTCATGACCCCACTCTGCGCGCCCAGTGTTGCGGCGGTGTGGCCGGCTTGTGGCACCGCGCGGGGCGGGCGGCACGGGGGCCGGGCGGGCGCGAGGCGACCCGGCCGGCCGCGACACGGGGCACGCGAGAGGGGCGGTCCCTCCCTCCCCGGAGAAGACCGCCCCTCGGCTCGTGGCGGCTACCGCGCGCGCAGCATCGCGTCCACCCCGGCACGGATCTCGTCGGTGGCGAGGCCGCGGATGGTCAGGGTGGTGCGGCGGCGCAGCACGTCGTCGGCGGTCTCGGCCCACTCGTGGTCGCGGGCGTAGGCGACCTGGGCCCAGATCTCCGGGGCGTCCGGGTGGATCCGGCGGGCGAGCTCGGGGTTCTCGTTCGCCATCCGGGCGATGTCGAAGGAGAGCGAGCCGTAGTGGGTGGCCAGGTGCTTGGCGGTGTCGGCGGCCATCCGGGGGCCGGGGGCCGGGCCGTCGACGAGCAGCCGGTGGGCGACCGCGTTCGGGTTGGCGATGCCGGGGAGCGGCAGCCGCTTCGGGAGGGTGGAGACGGACTCGTAGTCCTCGCCCAGGGGGTGGCCGGGGAGCGCCTCCAGCTTCTTCATGATGGTGCGGCCGATGTGGCGGAAGGTGGTCCACTTGCCGCCGGCGACCGACAGCATCCCGCCGCGGCCCTCGGTGACGACCGTTTCGCGCTTGGCCTTGGAGGTGTCCCCGGGGCCGCCCGGGAGCACCCGCAGGCCGGCGAAGGCGTAGGTGATGAGGGAGCGGTCGAGCTGCTGGTCGCGGATGGAGAAGGCAGCCTCGTCCAGGATCTGGGCGGTGTCCTTCTCGGTGACCGCGACCTCGCCCGGGTCGCCCTCGTACGCCTCGTCGGTGGTGCCGAGCAGGAGCATGTCCTCCCAGGGGAGGGCGAAGGTGATCCGGTACTTGTCGATCGGGGTGGCCAGCGCGGCCTTCCACGGGGCGGTCCGCTTGAGGACCAGGTGGGCGCCCTTGGAGAGGCGGATGGAGGGGGCCGCGTTGGGGTCCTCCATCCGGCGCAGGTGGTCGACCCACGGGCCGGTGGCGTTGAGGACGAGCCGCGCGGTGACGCCGAACTCCTCGCCGGACATGCGGTCCCGGAGCTCGGCGCCGGTGACCCGGCCCCGGGTGAAGCGGAGCCCGGTGACCTCGGCGTGGTTGAGGACGACGGCTCCGGCGTCGACGGCCGCGCGGACCGTCATGAGCGCCATGCGGGCGTCGTTCATCTGGTCGTCGCCGTAGACGGCGACGGCCTTGAGGTTGTCGGTGCGCAGCTCGGGCACGTCCTGGGCCGCCTTGGCGGGGGAGAGGAGGTGGCCGACGCCGTCGCCGAAGGCGGAGAGCGCGGAGTACGCGAAGACGCCGGCGCCCAGCTTGGCGGCGCCGTGCGGGCCGCCCTTGTAGACGGGCAGGTAGAAGGTGAGCGGGTTGGACAGGTGGGGGGCGACCTGCCGGGAGACGGCGCGCCGCTCGAAGTGGTTCTCGGCGACGAGCTTCACCGCGCCGGTCTGCAGGTAGCGCAGGCCGCCGTGGAGGAGCTTGGAGGAGGCCGAGGAGGTGGCGCCGGCGAAGTCGCCGGCGTCCACCAGGGCCACCCGCAGACCGGACTGCGCGGCGTGCCAGGCGGTGGAGATGCCCAGGATGCCGCCGCCGATCACCAGGAGGTCGTACGTCGCCTTGGCAAGCTGCTCTCTGGTCTCGGCGCGGGTCGGAAGCGAGCCGGCGGCCGGGTGCGTTCCGAGGGCGGGAACGGTCTGCGGGGTGGTCATCTCGGTCTACTCCTCGTCACTTCTCTTCTTCGAGCCAGCCCATGGAGCGCTCCACGGCCTTGAGCCAGTTCTTGTACTCGCTGTCGCGCCGGTCGGCGTCCATGCGCGGGGTCCACTCCGCGGCACGGCGCCAGTTGGCGCGCAGCGCGTCGGTGTCCGGCCAGAAGCCGACGGCGAGGCCGGCGGCGTAGGCGGCACCGAGGCAGGTGGTCTCGGCGACCATGGGGCGCACCACGGGGGCGTCCAGGAAGTCCGAGAGGGTCTGCATCAGCAGGTTGTTGGAGGTCATGCCGCCGTCGACCTTGAGCGCGGTCAGCTCGACGCCGGAGTCCTTGGTCATGGCGTCGGTGATCTCGCGGGTCTGCCAGGCGGTGGCCTCCAGGACGGCACGGGCGATGTGCGCCTTGGTGACGTACCGGGTGAGGCCGGCGATCACGCCGCGGGCGTCGGAGCGCCAGTACGGGGCGAAGAGGCCGGAGAAGGCGGGCACGAAGTAGGCGCCGCCGTTGTCCTCGACGGAGGAGGCCAGGGTCTCGATCTCGGCGGCGGACTTGATCAGGCCCATCTGGTCGCGCATCCACTGGACGAGCGAGCCGGTGACGGCGATGGAGCCCTCCAGGGCGTAGACCGGCTTGGCGTCGCCGATCTGGTAGCCGACGGTGGTCAGCAGGCCGCTGTAGGAGTTGATGATCTTGTCGCCGGTGTTCATCAGCATGAAGGTGCCGGTGCCGTACGTCGACTTGGCCTCGCCCTCGGCGAAACAGGTCTGGCCGAAGAGGGCGGCCTGCTGGTCGCCGAGCGCGGAGGCCACCGGGACGCCGTCGAGGACGCCGCCCTTGACCGTGCCGTACACCTCGGCGGAGGAGCGGATCTCGGGGAGGACGGCGGCCGGGATGTCGATGGACTGGAGGATGCGCTCGTCCCAGGACATCTCGTGGAGGTTCATCAGGAGGGTGCGGGAGGCGTTGGTGACGTCGGTGACGTGGACGCCGCCCTCGGTGCCGCCGGTGAGGTTCCAGATGACCCAGGAGTCCATGGTGCCGAAGAGGATGTCGCCGCGCTCGGCGCGCTCGCGCAGGCCCTCGACGTTGTCGAGCAGCCAGCGGACCTTCGGGCCGGAGAAGTAGGAGGCGAGCGGGAGGCCGGTCTCGCGGCGGAAGCGGTCCTGGCCGACGTTGCGGCCGAGCTCCTTGCAGAGGGCGTCGGTGCGGGTGTCCTGCCAGACGAGCGCGTTGTGGACGGGCTCGCCGGTGTGCTTGTCCCACATCAGCGTGGTCTCGCGCTGGTTGGTGATGCCGATGGCCTTGACGTCGGCGGCGGTGATGCCGGCCTTGACGATGGCGCCGGCGACGACCTCCTGGACGTTGGTCCAGATCTCGGTGGCGTCGTGCTCGACCCAGCCCGGCTTCGGGAAGATCTGCTCGTGCTCCTTCTGGTCGACCGAGACGATCCGGCCGTCCTTGTCGAAGACGATGCAGCGGGACGAGGTGGTGCCCTGGTCGATGGCGGCGATGAAGGGGCCGGCGGTGTGGGCGTCGGTCACGGTGTGCTCCAAGTGAGGTCTGGGAAGGACGGCTCGTTGCTCTTCGGCGTCACGGGTGCGGGCGTACGGCTCAGGCGAACGCGATGTTGTAGATACCCGCCGCGAGGGCTCCACCGATCAGCGGACCGGCGACCGGGATCCAGGCGTAGCTCCAGTCGGAGCCGCCCTTGTTCGGCAGCGGCAGCAGGGCGTGCACGATGCGGGGGCCGAGGTCGCGCGCCGGGTTGATCGCGTAGCCGGTCGGGCCGCCGAGCGAGAGGCCGATCGAGACCACGACGAAGGCCGTGATCAGGGCGCCGAGGACGCCGAGGCCCTTGCCGCTGTCGTTGAGGCCCTGGGTGAGCACGGCGAGGACGAGCACGACCGTGCCGATGATCTCGGTGGCGAGGTTCTGCCAGGTGTTCCGGATCTCGGGGCCGGTGGAGAAGATGCCGAGCACGGGTCCCGGGCCCTCGACGGGCTTCTCGCCGAGCGTCTCCGGGTCGGTGAGGTGGGCCCGGAACTGTCCGTAGTAGGCGACCCAGACCAGGGCGGCGCCGATCATCGCGCCGAGCATCTGGCCGGCGATGTAGACGGGCACGTCGCCCCACGCGCCGTCCTTGACGGCGATGCCGACGGTGACGGCGGGGTTCAGATGGGCTCCCGAGAGGGAAGCGGTCATGTAGACCGCCGTCATGACGGCGAAGCCCCACCCGAAGGTGATCGCGAGCCAGCCCGCGCCACGGGCCTTGGAGCTCTTGAGCGTGACGGCGGCGCAGACTCCGCCGCCGAGCAGGATGAGTACGGCGGTACCGATGGTCTCGCCGAGGAAGATGTCGGAGCTGGACACCCGCGACTCCTTTGTCCTTCGTCCAGGGGATGGCGAACCCCGGTTCGCCCCGGTGGTCCGCGCCCTCGTGTGAGGGCGTCCACGGCCCTTGGCACTGCCACACTCTAACGCGTATTTCCGTTAGGTGTTCGACAATGTCGACCGATGAACGGAAGTTTTGCCCCGGGGTTAACAGCGCGTCAAGGGTCCGGGAAACGAAAAACCCGCCGATAACGCGATCGTTACCGACGGGTTCGCTCTCCGTGCGGACCAGGTCACCGGCCCCCTCGGCGCAGGCTCAGAAGCGGCCCGCCCCCAGATCCCGGGAGACCGCCCGGGCGCAGTCCCGCACCGCCGCCACCAGCTCCGGGCGCAGCTCCCCGGCCGGGCAGAGCCGCTCCACCGCCCCGGTGACCGCCACCGCGCCCACCGGCATCCGGCGCCGGTCGTGGATCGGCGCCGCCACCGACGCCACGCCCTCCCAGGTCTCCTCCACGTCCGCCGCCCAGCCGCGCGCCCGCGTCATGTCCAGCAGCGACTCGAACTCCGCCAGCTCGGTGACCGTGCGCGGGGTGAACGACTCCCGCTCCACCTCCACGACCTCGCTGTGCGCCACCGGGTCGTACGCCGACAGCACCTTGCCCAGCGCCGTGGAGTGCAGCGGCTGCATCGCCCCCACCTCCAGGACCTGCCGGCTGTCGTCCGGCCGGAAGACGTGGTGCACGATCAGCACGCCCGACTGGTGCAGCACCCCCAGGTGCACGCTCTCCCCGCTCGACCGCGCCAGGTCGTCCGTCCACACCAGCGCCCGCGCCCGCAGCTCGTGCACGTCCAGATAGCTGTTGCCGAGCCGCAGCAGCTCGGCCCCCAGCTGGTACCGGCCCGAGGGCGCGTCCTGCTCCACGAAGCCCTCGGCCTGGAGGGTGCGCAGGATCCCGTGGGCGGTGCCCTTGGCCAGCCCGAGCGAGGACGCGATGTCGGACAGTCCGAGCCGGCGCTCGCCACCCGCGAGCAGTCGCAGCATCGCCGCCGCCCGTTCAAGCGACTGGATGTTCTTCGCCATCGCCCGGCCCTTCTCCCTCACGTACGCACACATACCGACGTTCGACAATGCTGAACACTATCGGTCCATGCCGACCTTGCCTCGCACCTGACAGTGTCCTCGAAGAAGGGGCCACACCGGGAGTCCTCGCACAAAGGATGCCGTCCGCCACGTGGGACGCCGTGCCCACCCGGCCGATCCGCGGTTACGCTGACCCCGTGCGCCCTGTGCCAAGGGTGCAAAGCCGACAGCCGTCGCATCCCAGGGAGCTCCTTCATGGCCTCGTCGCCGACCCCTTCCGTCTCCGCCGACAGCCGGAGCCGCGCCGCCGCCCTCCGCGAGGCCCTCGCCACGCGCGTCGTCGTCGCCGACGGAGCCATGGGCACCATGCTGCAGGCGCAGGACCCCAGCCTGGAGGACTTCGAGAACCTCGAAGGCTGCAACGAGATCCTCAGCCTCACCCGGCCCGACATCGTCGCGAACGTCCACCGCGAGTACTTCGCCGCGGGCGTCGACTGCGTCGAGACCAACACCTTCGGCGCCAACCACGCGGCCCTCGGCGAGTACGACATCGCCCACCGCGTCCTGGAGCTCTCCGAAGCAGGCGCCCGCGTCGCCCGCGAGGTCGCGGACGAGTTCACGGCCGCCGACGGGCGCCAGCGCTGGGTCCTCGGCTCCATCGGCCCCGGCACCAAGCTGCCGACCCTCGGCCACGCCCCGTACACCGTCCTGCGCGACGCCTACCAGCAGAACGCCGAGGGCCTCCTCACCGGCGGCTCCGACGCGCTGATCGTCGAGACCACCCAGGACCTCCTCCAGACCAAGGCGTCCGTCATCGGCGCCCGCCGCGCCCTCGAAGCGCTCGGCGCCGACGTGCCGCTCATCGTCTCCGTCACCGTCGAGACCACCGGCACCATGCTCCTCGGCTCGGAGATCGGGGCCGCTCTGACGGCCCTGGAGCCGCTGGGCATCGACATGATCGGCCTGAACTGCGCCACCGGCCCCGCCGAGATGAGCGAGCACCTCCGCTACCTGGCCCGGCACTCCCGGATCCCGCTCTCGGTCATGCCCAACGCCGGCCTGCCCGTCCTCACCTCCGACGGCGCCCACTACCCGCTCTCCGCGACCGAGCTCGCCGACGCCCAGGAGTCCTTCGTCCGCGAGTACGGGCTTTCGCTGGTCGGCGGCTGTTGCGGTACGACGCCGGAGCATCTGCGTCAGGTGGTGGAGCGGGTGCGGGGTCTCACGCCTGCGGTGCGTGATCCGCGTCCGGAGCCGGGTGCGGCGTCGCTGTACCAGACGGTGCCGTTCCGGCAGGACACCTCGTACATGGCGATCGGGGAGCGGACGAACGCGAACGGGTCGAAGAAGTTCCGCGAGGCCATGCTGGAGGCCCGGTGGGACGACTGCGTGGAGATGGCGCGGGACCAGATCCGCGAGGGCGCGCACATGCTCGACCTGTGTGTCGACTACGTGGGCCGCGACGGTGTGGCGGACATGGAGGAGCTGGCGGGGCGTTTCGCGACCGCGTCCACCCTGCCGATCGTGCTGGATTCCACCGAGGTGGAGGTCCTGCGGGCGGGTCTGGAGAAGCTGGGGGGCCGGGCGGTCATCAACTCGGTCAACTACGAGGACGGCGACGGGCCGGAGTCCCGGTTCGCGAAGGTCACCCGGCTGGCGCAGGAGCATGGTGCGGCGCTGATCGCTCTGACGATCGACGAGGAGGGCCAGGCCCGCACGGTCGAGAACAAGGTGGCGATCGCGCAGCGTCTGATCGGTGATCTGACCGGCAACTGGGGGATCCACGAGTCGGACATCCTCATCGACACGCTGACGTTCACGATCTGCACGGGTCAGGAGGAGTCCCGTAAGGACGGGATCGCGACGATCGAGGCGATCCGGGAGCTGAAGCGGCGCCATCCGCAGGTGCAGACGACGCTGGGTCTGTCGAACATCTCCTTCGGTCTGAACCCGGCGGCCCGGATCCTGCTGAACTCGGTGTTCCTGGACGAGTGTGTGAAGGCGGGTCTGGACTCGGCGATCGTGCACGCGTCGAAGATCCTGCCGATCGCGCGGTTCGACGAGGAGCAGGTCACGACCGCTCTCGATCTGATCTACGACCGGCGTGCGGAGGGTTATGACCCGCTGCAGAAGCTGATGGCGCTGTTCGAGGGCGCGACGGCCAAGTCGCTGAAGGCGGGCAAGGCGGAGGAGCTGGCGGCGCTGCCGCTGGAGGAGCGGCTGAAGCGGCGGATCATCGACGGGGAGAAGAACGGCCTGGAGGCCGACCTCGACGAGGCCCTGACCACCACCCCGGCCCTGGACATCGTCAACAACATCCTCCTCGACGGGATGAAGACGGTCGGTGAGCTGTTCGGCTCGGGCCAGATGCAGCTGCCGTTCGTGCTCCAGTCCGCCGAGGTCATGAAGACGGCGGTGGCGCATCTGGAGCCGCACATGGAGAAGACGGACGCCGAGGGCAAGGGCACCATCGTCCTCGCCACGGTCCGCGGTGACGTCCACGACATCGGCAAGAACCTCGTCGACATCATCCTGTCCAACAACGGCTACAACGTCGTCAACATCGGCATCAAGCAGCCTGTCTCCGCCATCCTGGAGGCCGCCGAGGAACACGCCGCCGACGTCATCGGCATGTCCGGTCTCCTGGTCAAGTCCACCGTGATCATGAAGGAGAACCTGGAGGAGCTCAACCAGCGCGACCTGGCCGCCAAGTACCCCGTCATCCTCGGCGGCGCCGCCCTCACCCGGGCCTACGTCGAGCAGGACCTCCACGAGATCTACCAGGGCGAGGTCCGCTACGCCCGGGACGCCTTCGAGGGCCTGCGCCTGATGGACGCCCTGATTGCCGTGAAGCGCGGCGTCCCCGGAGCCGTACTGCCCGAACTGAAGCAGCGGCGGGTCGCCAAGGGATCGGCTGTCCTGCAGGTCGAGGAGCCGGAGCCCGGCGGCCGCTCCGACGTCTCCGTCGACAACCCCGTCCCCACCCCGCCGTTCTGGGACACCCGCGTCGTCAAGGGCATCCCGCTCAAGGACTACGCGTCATGGCTGGACGAGGACGCGTTGTTCAAGGGCCAGTGGGGGCTGAAGCAGAACCGGGCCGGTGACGGGCCGTCGTACGAGGAGCTGGTGGAGAGCGAGGGCCGGCCGCGACTGCGGGGCTGGCTGGAGCGCCTGCACACCGAGAACCTGCTGGAAGCGGCCGTCGTCCACGGCTACTTCCCGTGCGTGTCCAAGGGCGACGACCTGATCATCCTCGACGACTCCGGCAACGAGCGGACGCGTTTCACCTTCCCCCGCCAGCGCCGCGGCCGGCGCCTGTGCCTCGCGGACTTCTTCCGTCCCGAGGAGTCCGGCGAGACCGACGTCGTCGGACTCCAGGTGGTGACGGTCGGCTCCAGGATCGGCGAGGCCACCGCAGAGCTCTTCGCCGCCGACGCCTACCGCGACTACCTCGAACTCCACGGCCTCTCCGTGCAGCTCGCCGAGGCCCTGGCCGAGTACTGGCACGCGCGCGTGCGCGCCGAGCTGGGGTTCGCCGGTGAGGACCCGGAGGCGGTGGAGGACATGTTCGCCCTCAAGTACCGCGGCGCCCGCTTCTCCCTAGGCTACGGAGCCTGCCCGGACCTGGAGGACCGCGCCAAGATCGCCGAACTGCTCCGACCGGAGCGGATCGGGGTGCACCTCTCCGAGGAGTTCCAGCTCCACCCCGAGCAGTCCACCGACGCCATCGTCATCCACCACCCCGAGGCGAAGTACTTCAACGCCCGGTGACCCGCCGATGACCGTCCGCTGACGCCGGACGGCAAATAGCGGCGCCACGGGAGATCGAGACGTACACTGGTCGGTCCAGTGCAGGCCGGTCCTCCTCCCCGTACCGGGAGTGGGGGCCGGCCTTTCCGTCCCTCCATGGAGGTGTGCCGGATGACCAGTACGGTCCCCGCGTCCCTGTTCCGCGCCAACGGAAGCTCCGCCCTGCAGGCGGTCTTCCTCGACATGGACGGGACCCTCGTCGACACCGAGGGCTTCTGGTGGGACGCCGAGGTCGAGGTCTTCGCCGACCTCGGACACCGGCTCGACGAGTCATGGCGGGACATCGTCGTCGGCGGCCCCATGACCCGCAGCGCGGGCTACCTGATCGAGTCGACCGGTGCCGACATCACCCTCGCCGAGCTCACCGTCCTGCTCAACGACAAGTTCGAGCAGCGTATCGACCGCGGCGTCCCCCTCATGCCCGGCGCCGAGCGATTGCTCACCGAACTGGCCCGGCACGCCATCCCCACCGCCCTCGTCTCCGCCTCCCACCGGCGGATCATCGACCGGGTCCTGGAGTCCGTCGGCCGCGACCGCTTCCACCTCACCGTCGCCGGCGACGAGGTCGCCCGCACCAAGCCGCACCCGGAGCCGTACCTGACCGCCGCCCGCGGCGTCGGCGCCGACCCCGTCTTCTGCGCCGTCATCGAGGACACCGCGACCGGCGTGGCCGCCGCCGAGGCGGCCGGCTGCCGGGTCGTCGCCGTGCCCTCCGTCACGCCGATCCCCGCCCTGCCCGGCAGGGTCGTGGTCCGGTCCCTCGAAGAAGTGGACGTCCCCTTCCTGAGGACCCTCGTCTCCGGAATCTGAGCGGAATCCCAGCTGAATTTGAGCTTTCCCTGAGGATTACCCCGGGTATTCACGGAGACCGCCTTCCGTGACGCTCTCCCGCCCGTCCGCGCATACCTTCCATGCATTTGGTTCAGGCCACCCTTCGCATTGCAGCCGCGTGACCTTGGTCACCCAGCGTGCTCATCGAAGGGTGGCCTGACCCCGTTCGGTGCCCGGAATGCGGACATCCGCCGCACCCTTGTGTCCTGGTTCGCTCGTTACCGTCCGCCTCGCGCACCGCATGACTATCGAAGCGGCCGTATTCATGATCACTCTGCGATTACTGCCCACCGGCCACCGCGTCCGGCAATGCCGACGCCGCGCACTAATCTTTCGCGAGTACTTCGCCGCTATCACCGCGTGCGCCGGCGCATACCCAAGTCGCCGAGAACACAGGACCGATCGCAACTTCCCGGCCCGATCGCTCCCGCCCCGACCGGGCGGCCGTCGGCGGAGTCTCGTCATGACCGCTGTACCCCAGGCCGGCTGAGGAGAACGACCCTTGATGAACCGCAAGACCTTGGTGCTGCCGGCCGTCGCCGGACTGCTCGCCCCGCTGCTCGCCGCCTGCGGCGCGGGAGAGGACGGCAGAGCCATCGTCGTCGGAACCACCGACAAGTTCGTCGCCACCGAGGAGGCCCCCGCCCCCCTCGACCCGGCCTACGCCTACGACACCGGCGCCTGGAACGTCCTCCGCCAGACCGTCCAGACCCTCGTCCACGTCCCCCGCGGCGGCGGTCACCCCGTCCCCGAGGCCGCCGAGAGCTGCGACTTCACCGACAAGGCCAGCGAGAGCTACCGCTGCGTCCTGCGCTCCGGCCTCACCTTCGCCGACGGCACGCCGGTCACCGCCGAGGACGTCAAGTACTCCATCGACCGGGTCCGGAAGATCAAGTCCGACAACGGCGCCGCCGCTCTCCTGTCGACCGTCGACACCGTCGAGACCAAGGGCGACCGCGAGGTCGTCTTCCACCTCAACGCCCCCGACGCCACCTTCCCGTACAAGCTCTCCACCCCCGTCGCCGGCATCCTCAGCAAGGACAAGTACGCCGCCGACGCGCTGCGCGAGGGCTTCCAGGTGGACGGCTCCGGCCCGTACACCCTCAAGGCCGAGCAGGAAGGCGACCAGGCCGTCCGCTTCGTCTTCTCCCGCAACCCCCGCTACAAGGGCGACATCACCCCCCGCAACGAGCAGGTCGAGCTCCGCGCCTACGCCGACTCCGGCGCCATGGGGAAGGCCCTGGAGGGCAAGGACATCGACATGATGGCCCGCTCGCTCTCCCAGCAGCAGATCCGGGACCTCACCGAGAACCCGAGCGAGGGCATCCGCGTCTCCGAGGTCCCCGGCCTGGAGATCCGCTACCTCGGCTTCAACACCAAGGCCCCGGGCGTCGAGGAGAAGGCCGTCCGCCAGGCCATGGCCGCCGTCGTCGACCGCGGCGCCCTCGTCAACCGGGTCTACGGCCCCACCGCCGAGCCGCTCTACTCGCTGATCCCCTCCAGCATCACCGGCCACACCACCCCCTTCTACGAGGAGTACGGCGAGGGCGACCGCGACCGCGCCGCCGCCCTCCTCCGCAAGGCCGGCGTCAAGACCCCGGTCAAGCTCACCCTCAACTACACCACCGACCACTACGGCGCCGAGACCGCCCAGGAGTTCGCGACGCTGAAGAACCAGCTCGTCGCGAGCGAACTCTTCGACGTCACCGTCAAGGGCACCGCCTGGTCCGAGTTCCGCCCCGCCCAGCGCCGCGGCGACTACGCCGTCTACGGCCTCGGCTGGTTCCCCGACTACCCGGACCCCGACAACTACGTCGCGCCCTTCCTCGACAGCGACAACTTCCTCGGCACCCCCTACGTCGACAGGACCGTCCGCGACCGGCTCATCCCGAGCTCCCGCCGCGAGGCCGACCGCACCGCCGCAGGCCCCCTCTACCAGCAGATCCAGAAGATCGTCGCCCGGGACGTGCCCGTCCTGCCGCTCTGGCAGGGCAAGCAGTACGTCGCCGCCCGCGACGACCTCAACGGAGTCGAGTACGCCCTCAACACCTCCTCCGACCTGCTGCTCTGGGAACTGAGCCGCGGCACCACCGCCTGACCCCTTCGTTGTACCGGCCGCGCAGCCACGCGCGGCCGGCCTGGCAAGAGATCACGAGGCAAGTTCTGTGAAGACGCACCACAAGTGGCTGACCGCCCCGCTCGCCGCGGGCCTCTCCGCCGCCCTCCTCGGCGGCTGCGGCACCGAGCAGGGGTCGGGCTCCGACAGCGCCGACGCGATCCGCGTCGGCATGTCCGACGAGATCCTGGCGACCGACCCGGCCGCCGGCTACGACCCCGGCTCCTGGCTGCTGTTCAACAACGTCTTCCAGTCCCTCCTCGCCTTCCCCAAGGGCGGCACCCTGCCCGAGCCCGAAGCCGCCGAACAGTGCGGCTTCGACGACCGCAGCACCGTCTACACCTGCACCCTCCGCCCCGGCCTGAAGTTCTCCAACGGCAACCCGCTCACCTCCGAGGACGTCAAGTTCTCCTTCGAGCGCTCCCTGAAGATCGCCGACCCCTCCGGCCCGGCACCGCTGCTCTCCACCATCGACACCATCGAGACCCCCGACGAGCGGACCGTCATCTTCCGTCTCAAGGTCCCGGACGCCACCTTCCCCAGCAAGATCGCCTCCGGCGCCGGCTCCATCGTCGACCACCGCGAGTACCCCGCCGACGGCCTCCGCACCGACGGCAAGGCCGTCGGCTCCGGCCCGTACAAGCTGGACTCCCTCAGCGACACCGAAGCCGCCTTCTCCGCCAACACCGGCTACCAGGGCGCCGCCGAACGCCGCAACGACCGCGTCGCCCTCAAGCTCTACCAGGGCGACCGCACCGCCCTCGCCCAGGCGTTCAAGGCCGGCGACCTCGACATCGCCTACCGAGGCCTGTCCGCCGCGGACATCTCCGAGCTGGAGACCTCCACCGACGACCACGCCGTCCAGATCGTCCAGGGCAGCAGCGCCGAGGTCCAGCACCTCGTCTTCAACATGAAGGACCCCGTCGCCGGCAAGCCCGCGGTCCGCAGGGCGATAGCCCAGCTCGTCGACCGCGACGCCCTCGTCGAGGACATCTACAAGTCGACCGCCACGCCGCTCTACTCGATCGTCCCGGCCGGCATCAACGGCCACAACACCGCCTTCTTCGACACCTACGGCGCCCCCGACGCCGCCAAGGCCAAGAAGGCCCTCCGCGGCGCGGGCATCAAGGACAAGGTCACCCTCACCCTCTGGTCCACCCCCAGCCGCTACGGCCCCTCCACCGACGCCGAGCTCAAGGCCATCGCCGGCCAGCTCAACGCCAGCGGCCTCTTCGACGCCGACGTGAAGTCCGTCCCCTTCGAGCAGTACGAGAAGGACATCGCCGCCGGCAAGTACGGCGTCTACGTCAAGGGCTGGGTCCCCGACTACCCCGACGCCGACAACTTCACCGCCCCCTTCTTCGGCGAGGGCAACGTCCTCGCCAACCACTACGAGAACAAGAAGATCACCGGCACCCTCCTGCCGAAGACCGCCGCCACCGCCGACCGCTCCGCCACCGACGAGGAGTACCGCGCCATCCAGGACGCCGTCGCCGACGAGGTCCCCTTCCTCCCGCTCTGGCAGGGCAAGCAGTACGCCGTCACCCGCGACGGCATCACCGGCCTCGAATGGACCCTCGACGCGTCGACCGTCTTCCGCTTCTGGGAGATCCGCAAGAGCTGACCCCTGGCGGGTACGCGGAGGAGCCGCCCCCGCGGGTACGCCGAAGGGCCCGGTGCACGCCGAACGCACCGGGCCCTTCCCGTACCACCGCTCCGCTACTGGCCGTTGCCGCCCGGACGCACCAGACCGCTCTCGTACGCGTACACCGCGGCCTGCACCCGGTCGCGCAGCCCCAGCTTCGTCAGCACATGACCCACATGCGTCTTCACCGTCGTCTCGCTGACGAACAGATCCGCCGCGATCTCCGCGTTCGACAAGCCGCGGGCCACCAGCTTCAGCACCTCCACCTCGCGGTCGGTCAGCGTGCCCAACATGTCCGGCACCTGCTCCTCACCGGTCGGCAGATGCGCCGAGTACTTGTCGAGCAGCCGCCTCGTGATCGACGGAGCCAGCATCGCCTCGCCCGCCGCCACCACCCGGATCGCCTGCACCAGCTCGTTCGCCGGGGCGTCCTTCAGAAGAAAGCCGCTCGCCCCCGCCCGCAGCGCCTCCACCACGTACTCGTCCAGGTCGAAGGTGGTCAGCACCAGCACCTTCGCCGGCCCGTCCCGGCCGGGACCGGTGATCTGCCGGGTCGCCTCCACCCCGTCCATCCGCGGCATCCGGATGTCCATCAGCACCACGTCCGGCTGGAGCGCGCGCACCTGGTCCAGCGCCTGCAGACCGTCACCGGCCTCGCCCACCACCGTGAGGTCCTGCTCCGCCTCCAGAATCATCCGGAAGCCGGTGCGCAGCAGCGGCTGGTCGTCCACCAGGAGGACGCGAATCGTCACAGGGGCTCCTTCACGAGGCGGGCCGGTCCCCGCCCATTCTGCCCTGCGCCCCTTCGCCCGACTCCGGCGGGCGCGCGGAAACGATCTCCAGCGGGTACACCGGGGGAGTCCCCCCGAACTCGGGACACACCGCCCGGTGATCGCACCAGCCGCACAGCTTCGTCGGCCGAGGCCGCCAGTCACCCGACTCCGTCGCCGTCCGGATCGCGTCCCACAGCGCGTGCAGCTTCCGCTCCACCCGTCGCAGATCCGCCTCCACCGGGTCGTACGTCAGCACGTCCCCGCTGCCCAGATAGACCAGCTGCAGCCGCCGGGGGATCACGCCCTTCAGCCGCCACACCACCAGCGCGTAGAACGTCATCTGGAACAGCGCGCCCTCGCTGTACTCCGGCCGCGGCGCCTTCCCCGTCTTGTAGTCGACGATCCGCACCTCGCCCGTCGGCGCCACGTCCACCCGGTCGATCACCCCGCGCAGCCGCAGCCCCGACTCCAGCTCCGCCTCCACGAACAGCTCACGCTCCGCCGGCTCCAGACGCACCGGATCCTCCAGCGTGAACCACCGCTCCACCAGCGCCTCGGCCTCCGCCAGCCACTGCCCCAGCCGCTCACCCGCCGGATCGTCCGCGAACAGCTCGCCCAGCTCCGGCCGCGACTCCAGCAGCCGGTCCCACTGGCCCGGGATCATCCCCTTCGCCCGCGGCACCGTCCGCTCCGCCGCCGGATCGTCGAAGAGCCGCTCCAGCACCGCGTGCACCAGCGTCCCCCGCGTCGCCGCCGCGCTCGGCTTCTCCGGCAGCCGGTCGATCACCCGGAACCGGTACAACAGGGGACACTGCATGAAGTCGCTCGCCCGCGACGGCGACAGCGACATGGGCGCCCGGGGCCCCTCCGGGAGCCGCTCGCTCGTACTCATGACACAGACCCTACGGCCCGCCACCGACAGCGAGCCGCATACCATCGACGCATGACCCGTCGCGCTGCATGATCGATCCGTGACACACCGGCGCGGTCACCCGGCGACGAGAGGAACCCGTGAACCAGGACGAGCCCAAGCCGCAGCGGACCGAGGAACCCGGCGGCGGGATCCTCATGGGCCGACCCTTCGGCGTGCCCGTCTACGTCGCCCCCAGCTGGTTCCTCGTCGCCGCCCTCATCACCTGGGTCTTCGGCGACCAGATCGAGCGGGTCCTCCCCGAACTCGGCGCCGCCCGCTACCTCGTCTCCCTCTTCTTCGCCGTCGCCTTCTACGCCTCCGTCCTCGTCCACGAGCTCGCCCACACCATCGCCGCCCTCCGCTTCAAGCTCCCCGTGCGGCGCATCCAGCTCCAGTTCTTCGGCGGCGTCTCCGAGATCGAGAAGGAGTCCGAGACCCCCGGCCGCGAATTCGTCCTCGCCTTCGTCGGCCCCCTCCTCTCCCTCGTCCTCGCCGGCCTCTTCTACCTCGCCATGCACGCCGTCGAACCCGGCACCGTGCCCGGCGTCCTCCTCGCCGGCCTGATGATCTCCAACCTCATCGTCGCGATCTTCAACCTCCTCCCCGGCCTCCCCCTCGACGGCGGCCGGATGCTCCGCGCCGTCATCTGGAAGATCACCGGCAAGCCCATGAGCGGCACCGTCGCCGCCGCCTGGGTCGGCCGCGCCCTCGCCGTCACCGTCCTCATCGGCCTCCCCCTCCTCACCCGCACCGGCTGGCTCGGCAACTCCACCGCCGCCATCGACGGCTTCACCACCGTCACCGACGCCCTCCTCGCCGCCATCCTGGCCGCCATCATCTGGACCGGCGCCGGCAACAGCCTCCGCATGGCCCGCCTCCGCGAACACCTCCCCGACCTCCGCGCCCGCGCCCTCACCCGCCGTGCCGTCCCCGTCGAGCCCGGCACCCCCCTCTCCGAGGCCCTCCGCCGCGCCAACGAGGCCGGAGCCCGCGCGCTCGTCGTCGTCGACGGCACCGGCAGCCCCACCGGCATCGTCCG
Source organism: Streptomyces sp. NPDC014861 (assembly GCF_043081625.1). Lineage (NCBI taxonomy): Bacteria > Bacillati > Actinomycetota > Actinomycetes > Kitasatosporales > Streptomycetaceae > Streptomyces > Streptomyces sp. NPDC014861. The sequence goes on along the minus strand of NZ_JBIBWV010000023.1, from coordinate 64,255 downwards.
CGAGGCCGCCATCGCCGCCGTCCCCCAGCACCGACGCCCCTGGGTCGCCGTCACCACCCTCGCCCAGGACCTCAACCCCGGCATGCGGGTCCCCGCCGAACTCACCGGCCAGCCCCTCCTCGACCACCTCCGCGCCACCCCCGCCACCGAGTACCTCGTGGTCGAGGAGACCGGCGAGATCTACGGCGTCCTCGCCACCACGGACGTCGAGCGCGCCTTCGTGAAGGCCATGGCACGACCCTCCTCGTGAGCCCGGTACTCTTGTTCACATGTCCGAACCGACCGGTGCCGCCCGCCGACGCGGGCCCTTCAAGGTCGGGGACCAGGTTCAGCTGACCGACCCCAAGGGCCGCCACTACACGTTCACGCTCGAAGAGGGAAAGAACTTCCACACCCACAAGGGTTCCTTCCCGCACGACGAGCTGATCGGCGCTCCCGAGGGCAGCGTTGTCCGCACCACCGGAAACGTGGCCTACCTCGCGCTGCGCCCCCTGCTCCCCGACTACGTCCTGTCCATGCCCCGCGGCGCCGCCGTGGTCTACCCGAAGGACGCGGGACAGATCCTCGCCTTCGCCGACATCTTCCCCGGCGCGCGCGTCGTGGAGGCCGGCGTGGGTTCCGGCTCGCTCAGCAGCTTCCTGCTCCGCGCCATCGGCGACAGCGGCATGCTGCACTCCTACGAGCGCCGCGAGGACTTCGCCGAGATCGCGAAGGGCAACGTCGAGCGCTACTTCGGCGGCCCCCACCCGGCCTGGCAGCTGACCGTCGGCGACCTCCAGGACAACCTGACCGACACCGACGTCGACCGGGTCATCCTCGACATGCTCGCCCCCTGGGAGTGCCTGGAGGCCGTCTCCAAGTCGCTCGTCCCCGGCGGCATCCTCTGCTGCTACGTGGCCACCACCACCCAGCTCGCGCGCACCGTGGAGTCCATCCGCGAGATCGGCTGCTACGCCGAGCCGCAGCCCTGGGAGTCCATGATCCGCAACTGGCACGTCGAGGGCCTGGCCGTCCGGCCCGATCACCGCATGATCGGCCACACCGGCTTCCTCGTCACCGCCCGCCGCCTCGCGGACGGCGTGGAGCCCCCGATGCGCCGCCGCCGCCCCGCCAAGGGCGCCTACGGCGAGGACTACGACGGCCCCAACAAGGGCTGACACTCCGACAGCACTCCGGCCGACGCCGCCGCCCACCACCCCGCGCCGCGGGGAACCGGGCGGCGGCGTCGTCGCGTTCGGCACCCCTGTTCGAGACCCCCCGGCTGTTCCGCGGGCCTGTGACGTGTGGCACGATGCCCGCAACCCCTCGGCACGACCCTCACAGGAGACGTCTCGCGTGCAGCCCTCCGCCGCCCCGGACCCCGTGGACCTCGCACACACCCACGCCCGGCCGCTGCACTGGCTGGCCACCGCCACCGCGACCGCCGCGGTCGTCGCCCTGGCCGGCGCCCTCGCGCCCCGGACCGCCGAGGCCGGCCCCGCCACCGCGACCGCCGCACCAGCCCCGCAGGCACCGCGCCCGGCCGCCGCACCCGATCCCGAGACGGCCGCCTACCCCCTTCGGTGCGGGGGAGCGGAACACCGGGTCGTGCAGCGGGTCAGCGGCGACCTGGACGGCGACAAGAACCCCGAGACCGTTGCGGTCGTACACTGCGAAGCCGGATCCGGAACCCCGCCCGCCGGGCTGTACGTCCTCACCCTCGGGCGCGGCGGCACACCCCCCGCGCGCGTGGTGGCCACTCTCGTCGACCCGCGCGAGCAGCGCAGCGTCACCGGCCTCGCGATCCGCGACGGAGCCGTCCGCGCGACCCTGCTCGGCTACTCGTCGGTCGACGTCCCCAGCTGCTGCCCCGACGAGAAGGAGCAGGTCGGCTGGGAGTGGACCGGCGGCGCCTTCGTCCGCACCGCGGGCGCGGAGGCGCGCGGCGCCTGACGCTACTCCGCGTCGGGGCCGTACACCTCGACCCGGTCCCGGACCCGCCGCACATGGATGCAGTCGCCCGGGCACTCCTTCGCCGAGTCCACCACGTCCTGGAGCAGCGGCAGCGGCACCGGTGTCGTCGCCCCCGCGTCCTGGAGCAGCTCGTCGTCCGCGCTCTTCACATACGCGAGCCCGTCGATGTCCAGCTCGAACACCTCGGGGGCGTATTGCGCGCAGATCCCGTCCCCGGTGCACAGGTCCTGATCGATCCAGACCTCCAGGGCCTCCTCGGCCCCTTCGGCCGGCGCCTCGTGCTGCACGCTCATCTCTTCTGCCGTTTCTGCTCCGCGCGGACAATTGAGGCCGCGACCCGCGGGTGTTGACCCCTCACGACGATACAACTGCCCGCTTTCAGAGCGTGAAGGGTGGGTATTCCCCTGGCGAGAGGGGAAGCGCAAGGGTGAAGATCGGACACACCCCGGAGTCTTTTTGATCTAGGGGTTTCAATCATCACCCACGCAGGTAGGGTCAGGATGCGTCCAGCTCCCCTTGGAGGAGGTGAGGACCGTGGCAGCCCACGACGACGACATCAACCGCGGCATCCGGCCGGGGCGAGGGTCTGAAGACCCCGCCGGCCAGGTTGCCTATCTCGAGCAGGAAATCGCCGTCCTGCGCCGCAAGCTCGCCGACTCTCCGCGACACACGAGGATTCTCGAAGAGCGGATCGTCGAGCTGCAGACGAACCTGGCCGGCGTGTCCGGGCAGAACGAAAGGCTGGCGAACACGCTCCGTGAGGCACGCGACCAGATCGTGGCCCTCAAGGAGGAGGTCGACCGGCTCGCGCAGCCGCCGGCGGGTTTCGGTGTCTTCCTGCAGGCGAACGAGGACGGCACGTGCGACATCATCACCGGGGGCCGCAAGCTCCGGGTGAACGTCAGCCCGAGCGTCGAGCTCGAGGAGCTCCGGCGCGGCCAGGAAGTCATGCTCAACGAGGCGCTCAACGTGGTCGAGGCCATGGAGTTCGAGCGCGCCGGGGACATCGTCACCCTCAAGGAGATCCTCGAGGACGGCGAGCGCGCCCTGGTGGTCGGGCACACCGACGAGGAGCGGGTGGTGAGGCTCGCCGAGCCTCTGCTGGACGTCACCATCCGCCCCGGCGACGCCCTGCTCTTCGACTCCCGGTCGGGCTACGTGTACGAGGTCGTGCCCAAGAGCGAGGTCGAGGAGCTCGTCCTCGAAGAGGTCCCGGACGTCGACTACGAGAAGATCGGCGGTCTGGGCAACCAGATCGAGCTGATCCGCGACGCGGTCGAGCTCCCGTACCTCTACCCCGACCTCTTCAAGGAGCACGAACTGCGGCCGCCCAAGGGCATCCTGCTCTACGGGCCGCCCGGCTGCGGCAAGACGCTCATCGCCAAGGCCGTCGCGAACTCCCTGGCCAAGAAGGTCGCCGAGGTCACCGGCCAGCCCGCGGGGAAGTCCTACTTCCTCAACATCAAGGGCCCCGAGCTCCTCAACAAGTACGTCGGCGAGACCGAGCGGCACATCCGCCTGGTCTTCCAGCGGGCCCGTGAGAAGGCCAGCGAGGGCACTCCCGTCATCGTCTTCTTCGACGAGATGGAATCGCTCTTCCGCACCCGCGGATCCGGCGTCAGCTCCGACGTCGAGAACACCATCGTCCCCCAGCTCCTCGCCGAGATCGACGGCGTCGAGGGCCTGGAGAACGTGATCGTGATCGGCGCCTCCAACCGCGAGGACATGATCGACCCCGCGATCCTCCGCCCCGGCCGGCTCGACGTGAAGATCAAGATCGAGCGCCCGGACGCCGAGGCCGCGAAGGACATCTTCGCGAAGTACCTCACCGCCAACCTCCCGCTCCACACGGACGACGTCTCCGAGCACAGCGGCTCGAAGGCCGCCGCCGCCAACGGAATGATCCAGTCCGTCGTCGAGCAGATGTACGCCGAATCCGAGGAGAACCGCTTCCTCGAAGTCACGTACGCCAATGGTGACAAGGAAGTCCTGTACTTCAAGGACTTCAACTCCGGCGCGATGATCCAGAACATCGTCGACCGGGCCAAGAAGATGGCCATCAAGGCATTCCTCGACCACGACCAGAAGGGCATCCGCGTCTCCCACCTCCTCCAGGCCTGCGTGGACGAGTTCAAGGAGAACGAGGACCTGCCCAACACCACCAACCCCGACGACTGGGCCCGAATCTCCGGAAAGAAGGGCGAGCGGATCGTCTTCATCCGCACCCTCGTCACCGGAAAGCAGGGCGCGGACACCGGGCGCTCCATCGACACGGTGGCCAACACCGGCCAGTACCTGTAAAAGCGCACCCCGGCTGCGGATGTCCGGAAACCGGGCATCCGCAGCCGTCGCATTCGCACCGGAAAACTCCCGGCCACTCTCCGGGAAATACCGCAAGTGATCTCCCCACCAGCGCGGAGCCGCTCTAGGCTCTTCGGTACCGCCGAGTCGCGCACTGAGCGCCGCCGGGCAAGGAGGGCCGCATGACCGTACGGCGAGTAATGGGCATCGAGACGGAGTACGGGATCTCCGTCCCCGGACACCCGAACGCCAATGCCATGCTCACCTCGTCCCAGATCGTCAACGCCTACGCCGCGGCGATGCACCGGGCGCGCCGCGCCCGCTGGGACTTCGAGGAGGAGAACCCGCTGCGGGACGCCCGCGGCTTCGACCTCGCCCGCGAGGCCGCCGACTCCAGCCAGCTCACCGACGAGGACATCGGCCTCGCCAACGTCATCCTCACCAACGGCGCCCGGCTCTACGTGGACCACGCCCACCCCGAGTACAGCGCCCCCGAGGTCACCAACCCGCGCGACGCCGTCCTCTGGGACAAGGCCGGCGAGCGGATCATGGCCGAGGCGGCCGAGCGCGCCGCCCAGCTCCCCGGCGCCCAGCCGATCCACCTCTACAAGAACAACACGGACAACAAGGGCGCCTCCTACGGCACGCACGAGAACTACCTGATGAAGCGGGAGACCCCCTTCTCGGACATCGTGCGCCACCTGACGCCCTTCTTCGTCTCCCGCCAGGTCGTCACCGGCGCCGGCCGGGTCGGCATCGGGCAGGACGGGCGCGAGAACGGCTTCCAGATCAGCCAGCGCGCCGACTACTTCGAGGTCGAGGTCGGCCTGGAGACCACCCTCAAGCGGCCCATCATCAACACCCGCGACGAACCGCACGCCGACGCCGAGAAGTACCGTCGGCTGCACGTGATCATCGGGGACGCCAACCTCTCCGAGATCTCCACCTACCTCAAGCTGGGCACCACCGCCCTCGTGCTCTCCATGATCGAGGACGGCTTCATCACCGTCGACCTCGCCGTCGACCAGCCCGTCCGCACCCTCCACCACGTCTCCCACGACCCCACGCTCCAGTACCTCGTCACCCTGCGCAGCGGCCGGACACTCACCGCCGTCCAGCTCCAGATGGAGTACTTCGAGCTGGCCAGGAAGTACGTGGACGAGCGGTACGGCGCGGACGCCGACGAGCAGACCAAGGACGTCCTGGCCCGCTGGGAGGACACGCTGGGCCGGCTGGAGAACGACCCGATGAGCCTCGCCGGCGAGCTGGACTGGATCGCCAAGCGGGAGCTCATGGAGGGGTACCGGCGCCGCGACGGCGTGGACTGGGACGCGGCGCGGCTGCACCTGGTCGACCTCCAGTACGCGGACGTGCGCCCCGACAAGGGCCTGTACAACCGTCTGGTGGCCCGGGGGCGCATGAAGCGGCTCCTGGACGAGGCCGAGGTGGAGCGGGCCGAGGCGGCGCCGCCGGAGGACACCAGGGCCTATTTCCGGGGCCGGTGCCTGGATCAGTACGCCGACGACGTCGCCGCGGCCTCCTGGGACTCGGTGATCTTCGACCTGCCGGGCCGCGACTCGCTGCAGCGGGTCCCGACCCTGGAGCCGCTGCGCGGCACCAAGGCCCATGTGGGGAGCCTGCTGGACCGCTGCCGTACGGCGGAAGAGCTGGTCCGGGTCCTTTCGGGCGGATGATTCCGCGTCCGATCAGGGGCCTGAAACGGGCGGGCGCTGGGAATGATGGGATCAGCGCCCGGATACGGGAGAGAAACCAGGAAATCATGAGGCCGAAATCGGACCCGGATTGTAGGGTCTGATCTTGTAACGGACTCAACCGAGCGGGCCGATTCGAGCGGGGTGAGGGATATGGCGACCAAGGACACCGGCGGCGGACAGCAGAAGGCGACGCGTTCCACGGAGGAGGTCGAGGAGACCACCACGGAGGCGAGCTCCGACCTCCAGGAGCGCCAGGAGAAGCTGAGCGAAGACGTGGACTCCGTCCTCGACGAGATCGACGACGTCTTGGAAGAGAATGCCGAGGATTTCGTGAGGTCATTCGTGCAAAAGGGTGGACAGTAAGGTCGCCTCGCCTTCGAATCGAAGGTGAGTGGGGGGGCTCGTGGTCAATTCGGTGCCGCAAGGCATGAAGCGGTGCTCACGCTGTCGCCGGGTGCAGTCGCGCGATGCATTCGCCGGCAACCGTGCCATGCGGGATGGATTGCAGGCGTACTGCCGGGAGTGTCAGGCCGCGCACTACAAGGCGCGGCAGGAGGCGGCGGGGCGGACGGTGCGGGTCAAGGTGCCCGTGCCGTCCGGCCACAAGCGGTGTCCCCAGTGCGTGGAGGTCAAGCCCCACGCGGACTGGGAGCCGAACAAAACCAGCTCGGACGGTTGGTCCAGCTATTGCCGGGCGTGTCGGGCGCAGCGTAATCGAGCCAGCTACTTCAAGCGTAAGTACGGCATCACCGAAGCCCAACGTGATCAGATGATCGCCGACCAGGGCGGGGTCTGCGTGATCTGCCAGGAGGGTCCGGCGGAACATGTGGATCACGATCATCGGACGGGTAAGGTCCGAGGCGTACTGTGCTTCAGCTGCAACGCGGCTCTGGGGCAGCTCAAGGATCGGCCAGACGTCATCAGGCGTGCAGCCGCTTATGTGGAAGGAAACCTGTGGAACCCAACACTCGTAGCACAGGGCGTCTACCGGCAGCCTTCCTGACGCCGGGGTCCTCGTCCTTCATCGACTTCCTCGCCGACCACTCGCCGGAGATGCTGCCGGGCAACCGGAAGCTGCCGGACGGGATCGTCGAGGCGCCGCACGGCACCACCATCGTGGCGGCCACGTTCCCGGGGGGCGTGGTGCTCGCGGGTGACCGGCGGGCCACCATGGGCAACATGATCGCCCAGCGGGACATCGAGAAGGTGTTCCCGGCGGACGAGTACTCCGCGGTCGGCATCGCCGGCACCGCGGGCCTCGCCGTCGAGATGGTCAAGCTCTTCCAGCTGGAGCTGGAGCACTTCGAGAAGGTGGAGGGCGCCACGCTCTCCCTGGAGGGCAAGGCGAACCGCCTCTCCACCATGATCCGGAGCAACCTCGGCATGGCCATGCAGGGCCTCGCCGTCGTCCCGCTCTTCGCCGGCTGGGACGAGGGCCGCGAGAAGGGCCGGATCTTCTCCTACGACGTCACCGGCGGACGCTCCGAGGAGCACGGCTACGCCGCCACCGGCTCGGGTTCGATCTTCGCCCGCGGCTCCATGAAGAAGCTGTACCGCGAGGACCTCACCGAGCAGCAGGCGACCACGCTGGTCGTGCAGGCGCTGTACGACGCCGCGGACGACGACTCGGCGACCGGCGGCCCGGACCTGGCCCGCCGCATCTTCCCGATCGTCACCGTCATCACCGACGAGGGCTTCCGCAGGCTCTCCGAGGCGGAGTCCTCCGAGCTCGCCCGTTCGATCACCGAGCGGCGTCTGGAGCAGCCGGACGGACCGCGCGCCGCCCTGCTCTGATCCGCACGTCGCCCCCTCACAGCCCAGAAGAAAGGGACGAGCGCCGGTGTCCACACCGTTCTACGTCTCACCCCAGCAGGCCATGGCCGACCGCGCGGAGTACGCCCGCAAGGGCATCGCGCGCGGCCGGAGCCTCGTGGTCCTCCAGTACGCCGACGGCATCGTCTTCGTCGGCGAGAACCCGTCCCGCGCCCTGCACAAGTTCAGCGAGATCTACGACCGCATCGGCTTCGCCGCCGCGGGCAAGTACAACGAGTACGAGAACCTGCGCATCGGCGGCGTCCGCTACGCCGACCTGCGCGGCTACACCTACGACCGGGACGACGTCACCGCGCGCGGCCTGGCGAACGTCTACGCGCAGACCCTGGGCACCATCTTCTCCAGCGCCGGCGAGAAGCCGTACGAGGTGGAGCTGGTCGTCGCCGAGGTCGGCACCGAACCGACGGGCGACCAGATCTACCGGCTGCCGCACGACGGCTCCATCGTGGACGAGCACGGCTCGGTCGCGGTCGGCGGCAACGCGGAGCAGATCAGTTCCTTCCTGGACCAGCGGCACCGGGACGGCATGTCGCTCGCGGAGGCGTTGAAGCTGGCCGTGCAGGCGCTCTCCCGGGACACCAACGGCACGGAGCGGGAGATCCCCGCCGAGCGCCTCGAGGTGGCGGTCCTGGACCGGACGCGTCCGCAGCAGCGCAAGTTCAAGCGGATCGTCGGCCGCCAGCTGGTCCGTCTCCTGGAGGCGGACAACGCGGCCCTGGCGAAGACGGACGAGCCCTCGGACGAGGCGTCCGAGGAGTAGTCGAGCCCGCACGCGGAGGGGCCCGGTCCACCAGGACCGGGCCCCTCCGCGCGTTCCGGGGCTCAGGCGGCGGGTGCCGGGCCCGTGGAGCCGCGCGGGACCAGCTCGACGGGGAGGACGTCCGAGCGGGCCGGTTCGCCCGCCAGGACGGCGAGCAGCGCCTCCATGCCCCGGCGGCCGAACTCCTCGGCGGGCAGGCGGACCGTGGTCAGCTCCGGTTCGACCGCCGTGGCCAGCGCCATGTCGTCGAAGCCGGTGACCGACAGGTCCTCCGGGACGCGCAGGCCGAGCCGGAGCGCGGCCTTGCAGACGCCGGCCGCGAGGATGTCGTCGTCGCAGATCACCGCCGTGGGGCGGGTCCCGGGCCCCGCGAGGGCCGCACCGGCCGCCTCCCGCGCCGCCGCGACGGTGAGCGGCGACCGCACGGTGCGGACCTCCGCGCCCCGCAGGGCGTGCGCGAGCGCCGCGGCCCGGACGTCGAAGGTCCACGAGGGGGCCGCCGAGGCCAGGTGGAGGAAGCGGCGGTGGCCGAGGCCGAGGAGGTGGGCGGTGACCAGCCGCATGCCCTCGGCGACGTCGAGGTTGACGCGGGCCGCCGCGCCGGCGCCCGCCGGGTCGCTGTCGAGCATGACGAGCGGCAGGTCGCTGCCGCGGAAGGCGTCCAGGGCCTCGGTGGCCATGGAGGAGGCGAGCACGCCGTCCAGGGCCGCCTGGGCCGAGGCGAAGGGGTCGCGGGCGGGGCCGACGCCGTCGGGGGAGGGGTAGAGGACGACGCCGAAGCCGTGCTCGGCGGCGACGGCCGCCGCGCCGGTGTACACGTGCGCGAAGAACTCGTTGGTGAGCGCGGGCACCACGAGCAGGGCGGTGCGGGTGCGGCCGAGGCGCAGGTTGCGGGCGGCGAGGTTGGGCCGGTAGCCGAGCTCGCGGGCGGCGTCCCGGACGGTGCCCGCCGTGCGCTCCGACACACGGCCCCGCCACTTGCCGCCGAGGACGAGGGAGACGGTGGCCTGCGAGACGCCCGCCGCCCGGGCCACGTCCCTGCTGGTCGGACGGGGGGCGCCGGGGGGTTCGGTGGTCTGCACAGGGCCTCCGCGTCGGACGCTGGTCGGTGGGGCGCTGGTCGGTGGGGCGCGGGCGCGGGGTGGACCCGCGTCACGCCGCCATGGTACGTATGACGACGCAAGTTATACGTAAAACCTCGGCGTGAGCCGACGGAGGGGAGACCCGCATGGCCACCGAGGCCACGGCACACGGCGGCTACCGCGACATCCTGCGGGCGCCGCACGCGCTCCGCCTGCTCACCGGCACCCTGGTCGGCCGGCTGCCCAACGGCACCGGCCCCGTGGCCATGACCCTCTTCGTCCGCGACCAGGGCGGCGGCTACACCCTCGCGGGCGGCCTCGTCGCCGCGTACGGCGTCGCCAACGCCCTCGGGCAGCCGCTCCTGGGCCGGGCCGTCGACCTCAAGGGCCAGCCGCGCGTCCAGCTCCCGGCCGCCGTCCTCTCCGCCCTCGGCATGGCCCTCTTCGCCCTCGTCGGCATCGGGAACCTCCCCCTCGCCTACGCCGCCGTCGTCCTCGCCGGACTCTTCACCCCGCCCCTGGAGGGCGGACTGCGGGCGCTCTGGCCGAGCGTCCTCGGCCGGGAGGACCGGGTCCACCGCGCGTACGCCCTCGACGCGGTCGCGCAGGAGATCATGTTCACCGTCGGACCGCTCCTGGTGACCCTCCTGGTGGCCCTGCAGTCGCCCGCCGCCGCCCTCCTGGTCATCAACCTCCTCGGGGTCCTCGGGGCGCTCTCCGTGGTCCTCTCCGAGCCGTCCAGGACCTGGCGCTCCGCACCCCGCGAGGCCCACTGGCTGGGCGCGCTGCGCTCGCCCGGCCTGCTCGCCCTGCTCGGCTCGTTCTTCTTCGTCGGACTGGCCCTCGGCTCCATCACGGTGGCCGCCGTCGCCTACGCCGACGACCGCGGCACCCCGTCCGTCTACGGCTGGCTGATGGCCGCCCTCGGCCTCGGCGCGCTCCTCGGCGGCGTCCTCTACGGAGCGCGGCAGTGGGCCGGCGCGCCCGAGCGCCGGCTGCGCGTCCTGGTCGCCCTCCTCGCGCTCTGCTACCTGCCCCTCACGCTCACCCCGGGGCCGGTCGCCATGGCCGCCCTCTCGGCCCTCGCGGGCGTCTTCCTGGCCCCCGTCCTCGCCTGCGCGTTCATCGTGGTGGACCGGCACGCCCCGGCCGGCACCGTCACCGAGGCGTTCTCCTGGCTGGTCACCACCTTCGGCGTCGGCGCCGCCCTCGGCTCGGCCGCCGCGGGACCCGCCGTCGAACTCTCAGGGACCGTCGCCGGTTTCGCCGTGGCCGGCGCGGGCGGCCTCGCCGCCCTGCTGGTGCTGCTCGCCACCGGCCGGGTCCTGAACGACCCCGACGCGCCCGGCCGCCGGACGCGACACGCCGCGGGCGGGGGCGCCGCCGGCCCCGTGCACAGCGAAAAGAACGCCCTCTGATCGGAAAATGATCGAAACGGGAACGTCCAACCCGGTTTCAGCACACGCCGTCAGGCGTAATGTTCAGTCATGGACCGCCGCATTTTCGGGCTGGAGAACGAGTACGGCGTCACGTGCACGTTCAGGGGACAGCGCCGACTGTCTCCTGACGAAGTGGCGCGGTACCTCTTCCGCCGAGTCGTGTCATGGGGCCGCAGCAGCAACGTCTTCCTGCGGAACGGCGCCCGCCTGTACCTCGACGTGGGTTCGCATCCGGAATACGCCACACCGGAATGCGACGACCTGATCGAACTCGTCACCCACGACAAGGCCGGCGAGCGCATTCTCGAAGGTCTTCTCGTGGACGCCGAACGCCGCCTGCACGAGGAGGGAATCGCGGGCGACGTCTATCTCTTCAAGAACAACACCGACTCCGCCGGAAACTCCTACGGCTGCCACGAGAACTATCTCGTCGCCCGCCACGGAGAGTTCTCCCGCCTCGCGGACATCCTCATCCCGTTCCTGGTCACGCGTCAGCTGATCTGCGGCGCGGGCAAGGTGCTCCAGACCCCGCGCGGCGCCGTCTTCTGCGTCTCCCAGCGCGCCGAGCACATCTGGGAGGGCGTCAGCTCCGCGACCACCCGCTCCCGGCCCATCATCAACACCCGGGACGAGCCGCACGCCGACGCCGAGCGCTACCGCCGGCTCCACGTCATCGTCGGCGACTCGAACATGTCGGAGACGACCATGCTCCTCAAGGTCGGCGCCACCGACCTCGTGCTGCGCATGATCGAGGCCGGCACGGTGATGCGCGACCTGACCCTGGAGAACCCGATCCGGGCCATCCGCGAGGTCAGCCACGACATCACCGGCCAGCGCAAGGTGCGCCTGGCCAGCGGCCGCGAGGCGTCCGCGCTGGAGGTGCAGCGCGAGTACTTCGACAAGGCCTCCGACTTCGTCGACCGCCGAGGTATCCGCTCCGGCACGATCGCCCAGGTCCTCGAACTGTGGGGCCGCACGCTCGACGCCATCGAGCAGGAGGAGCTGGACCGCATCCAGACGGAGATCGACTGGGTGATGAAGTACAAGCTCATCGAGCGCTACCGCGCCAAGCACAACATGACCATGTCGAACCCGCGGGTCGCCCAGATAGACCTCGCCTACCACGACATCCACCGCCGCCGCGGGCTCTACTACCTGCTCCAGAAGAACGGGCAGGCGGCGCGGATCTGCAACGACGTGAAGATCTTCGAGGGCAAGTCCGTGCCCCCGCAGACCACCCGGGCCCGGCTCCGCGGCGACTTCATCCGCCGCGCCCAGGAGCAGCGCCGGGACTTCACGGTCGACTGGGTCCACCTCAAGCTCAACGACCAGGCGCAGCGGACGGTCCTGTGCAAGGACCCGTTCCGCTCGGTCGACGACCGGGTGGAGAAGCTGATCGCCGGTATGTAGGACGATCACAAGAGCAGGTCGGGGCCCCGTGCGTGCGACGCGCGGGGCCCTGGACGTCACAGCCGGGTCCCCTAGAGTGTCCGGACAACTACTGTGCCGTCTGAGATCTGAGGAACACGTGCGCCGACTTGCCGGCCTTCTCGTCGTCCCGCTGCTGCTGCTCTCCACAGCGGCGTGCGGCAACGAGACCAAGGGCTCCGATAACGCCTCGATGACCAACGGGCTGCCCGCCATCACCGCGGGCGAGAAATTCGGCGAGAAGCCGACCCTGTCCAAGGGCGAGGGCGACCCGCCCAAGGAGCTCAAGGTCAACGTGATCAGCGAGGGCGACGGCCCGGTCACCAAGGACGGCGACGCCCTCCAGGTCAACTACCTCGGTCAGACCTGGGACTCGACGACCCCCTTCGACAACAGCTTCGACCGCGGTGAGCCCTTCACCCTCACCCTCGGCGCCGGTCAGGTCATCAAGGGCTGGGACCAGGGTCTGAAGGGCCAGAAGGTCGGCAGCCGCGTCGAGATCGGCATCCCGCCGGAGCTCGGCTACGGCGAGCAGGGCTCCCCGCCGAGCATCAAGGGCGGCGCCACCCTCGTCTTCGTCGTGGACATCCTGAAGGCGACCACGATCCCGAAGTCCGCCGAGGGCACCGTCGTCGCCCAGGAGAACAAGGACCTCCCCAAGGTCGGCACCAACACCGACGGCAAGGCCCCCTCGCTGACCGTGCCGAAGACCGACGCGCCGAAGACGCTCGTCTCGAACTACGTCATCGAGGGCAAGGGCGAGGTCGTCAAGCCCACCGACACCCTGACCGTCCAGTACCAGGGCGTGCTCTGGAACGGCACGCCGTTCGACAGCTCCTACGAGCGCGGCGGCACCCCGGTCAGCTTCCCGCTCTCGGGCGTCATCCAGGGCTGGAGCAAGGGCCTGGCCGGCAAGAAGGTCGGCAGCCGCGTGCTCCTCGTCGTCCCGCCGGCCGACGGCTACGGCGACCAGGAGCAGGGCAAGATCCCGGCCAAGTCGACCCTGGTCTTCACGGTCGACATCCTCGCCAAGCAGTAGCGGGTTCCCGCGCGATCCGGCCCGCCGCACGGTAGGTTGTCCGGGTCGCGCGGGCCATCGTCCGCGCGGTCACACCCGTATGAGGAGCACACTGCAGTGAGCATCGAGAAGCCCGAGGTCGACTTCCCGGGCGGCGAGCCGCCGGCCGACCTGGAGATCAAGGACATCTGGCCGGGCGACGGCGAGACCGCCGAAGCCGGTGACACGGTCAACGTCCACTACGTCGGTGTCTCCTTCGACTCCGGCGAGGAGTTCGACGCCTCCTGGAACCGCGGCACCCCGCTGGAGTTCCCGCTCGGCGTCGGCATGGTCATCAAGGGCTGGGACAAGGGCGTCCAGGGCATGAAGGTCGGCGGTCGCCGCCAGCTGATCATTCCCCCGCACCTGGCCTACGGCGACCAGGGCGCCGGCGCCAAGATCGGCCCCGGCGAGACGCTGATCTTCGTCTGCGACCTCGTCGGCGTGAAGAAGGCCTGACCGGCCCCACGAGCGCGACCGAGGGCCCCCGCCTCCGCGGCGGGGGCCCTCGGCTTTTGTCCGGAGACCCCGGGGCGGTACGGTCGGACGTCCGAGAACGGAACCGGGGAAGAGGGTGCAGGGCGTCCATGGCGATTGCCAAGGCCGAGCGGCTCATGAATCTCGCGCTGTGCCTGCTCGGGACGCGTCGCGCGCTCAGCAAGCGCGAACTGCGCGGCTCCATCGAGGCGTACCTGGAGGCCAGCGGGGACGAGGCCTTCAACCGCATGTTCGAGCGGGACAAGGACGACCTCCGCGAGCTCGGCCTCGTCATCGAGACCGTCGAGAACCTCGACGGCGAGACCGGTTACCTCGCCCGCCGCGACTCCAACCGCCTCCCGCCCATCACCCTGGACGCCGAGGAGGCCGCCGCGCTCGGCCTCGCCGCCCGGGTCTGGCAGCAGGCCCGCCTCGCCGGAGCCGCCAGCGGCGCCCTCCAGAAACTGCGCGCGGCCGGCATGCCCGAGGCCGAGGACACGTACGAGATCCAGCCCAGCGCCCTGGAACCCCGCATCCCGGTGCACGAGGCCGCCTTCGAGCCGCTGATGCTCGCCTGCCGCGACCGTCGCCCCGTGGTCTTCGAGTACCGCAAGGCCAACGCCGCCCGCCCCGAGCCCCGCCAGGTCGAGCCCTGGACGCTGGAGTGCTGGCGCGGCCACTGGTACCTGGCGGGCTGGGACCGCGATCGCGGCGCCGAGCGCGTCTTCCGCCTTTCCCGCATCACCGGCAAGGTCCGCTCCCGGGCCGGCGCCTTCACCGCGCCCGTGCCCGACGCCGTCACCGTCCGCGAGACCGTGGAGAGCTGGGCGGGGGAGACCGCCACCCGCTCCGCCCGGATCCGCCTCCGGACCGGCTGCGGCTACCCGCTGCGGGCACGTGCCGTCGAGGTGCGCGAGGGCGCCGACGGCTGGGACGAGCTGGAGATCCCGTACGGGCACGGCCTCGACGCCTGGCTCGTCGAGTTCGGCCCCGACGTCGTCGTACTGGAACCGGCCGACCTGCGGGCCGACGTGGTGGAGCGGCTGCGCGCCGTCGCCAAGGGCTGAGGGGGAGACGAACCGCATGGCTGCCAACGCGATCGACCAGACGAGGCGGATGCTCTCCCTCGTCACCTACCTCCGCGAGCGTCCCGGCGCCCACGTCGCCGACGTGGCCCGCGCCTTCGGCATCACCGAGGACGAGCTCATCTCCGACCTCGACGTGCTGCCCATGTGCGGCACCAGCTTCCGGGGCGGCGACCTCCTCGACATCGACACCGACGGCGACCGGATCTGGTGGCACAACCCGGACGACGTCGCCGAACCTCTCCGGCTCGCCGCCGACGAGGCCACCGCGCTGCTCGTCGCCGCCCGCGCCGTCGCCACCCTGCCCGGACTGCGCGAGGGCGACCGGGACGCGCTGCTCCGGGCCACCGCCAAGCTGGAGGCCGCCGCCGGCGAGGCCGCCGGCGCCAGCGCCCGTCTCTCGGTCACCTTCGAGTCCGAGGGCGGCGTCTTCGCCGAGGTCGACCGGGCCATCTCCGAGCGCAAGCGGCTCTGGGTGCGCTACTACTCGCCCGCCCGCGACGAGCTCACCGAGCGCGAGGTCGACCCCATCCGCCTCTTCGCCGTGGGCCACACCTACATGGAGGCGTGGTGCCGCCTCTCCGAGGCGCGCCGCACCTTCCGCCTCGACCGGGTGGCCGAGATCCGGATCCTGGAGGAGGCCGCCGCGCCTCCGGAGCTGGAGCTGCGGGACCTGTCCGAGGGGCTGGTCCAGCCCTCGGCCGACGACCCCGAGGTGGTGGTCGAGGTCGGACCCGGCGGGCGTTGGGTCGCCGAGTACTACCCGCACGACCGGGCCGAGGAACTGCCCGACGGCTGTATGCGGATCACCCTGCGCACCCCCGACCCGGCCTCGCTGAAGCGGCTCGCGCTGCGGCTCGGCAGCGACGGGCGGATCGTCTCGCCGGCCGGTCTCGCCGAGAGCGCCCGAGCGGCGGCGACCGCCGCGCTCGCGGCGTACGAGGGTGTGTGAGGCGTCCTCGTAGGACGCCGGGGGGCGTGGGCGTGGGCTCGGGGGAGGCCCGGGGAGTTCGAGACAGGGAGAGTCAAGGGAAATGTCCGTGATGTCTGGTCTGTCGGTGACCCCGGTCCTCTTCAAAGCCGCCTGCCCCGACTGCCGCTGCCGCTTCGAACTCGCCGCCGGCGCCCTGCGCCTGGCCATCGGAGCCAGCCGCCGCACCACCTTCTACTCCTTCACCTGCCCCGAGTGCGGCAGCGCCGTCCGCAAGCCGGCCGGCGAACGCATCGTCGAACTGCTCACCGGAGGCGGCGTCCGCACCCTCCGCCTCCACACCACCGGCTGAACCGCGCCGCCCTCGGCCCCCGGAGCCGCGCCCTCCGTCTCCGTGATCCACCGGGGCCGCGACCTCGGTCCCCGTGTCCCGCCGGGGCCACGCCCTCCGCCTCCGGTCAAGGCCGGAGCCGCGCCCTCCACTCCTGCGTCCCGCCGGGGCCGCGCCCTCCGTCTCCGGTCAAGCTCGGGGCCGCGCCCTCCACCCCCGCGTCCCGCCGGAGCCGCGCCCTCCACTCCCGGTTCGGCGCCCGTACCCCGCACCTCGTCCCTCGCCCCACGGACTAGGCTCGGCACATGTTCTGGCCCATGCTCGCGATCGCCCTCGGTTTCCTCGGCCTCGCCGTCCTCGGCGTCCTCGCCGTCAAGGTCTTCCTGGAGGTCCGGCGCCTCGGCCGTCAAGTGGCCGTCACCACACAGCGCATCCAGCGCGCCGCCGACGACCTGGAGAACGCCGCCGCCGGGCTGGCCCGAACCGGCCGTTCCCTGCCCTGAGTCCGCTGCCCTACGCTGCCCTGATCACCCCAGATCAGAGGTCCACGGACGCAATCGGGAGTATGCACGGGCATTGCCCGACGTTTACTCCTGCGGGTTACGATCGCAGACAGCGCGGTGGCCGGACGCATGTCCGACCGGCCGGGCACGCACCCCAAGCCGCCTCGGTGAGAAGAGAGACCAGCCATGTTCCGTCAGATCGGTCCCCTTGAGATCAGCCTCATCCTGTTGGTCGTCGTGCTCCTCTTCGGCGCCAAGAAGCTCCCGGAGATGGCCCGCTCCCTCGGCAAGTCGGCCCGCATCCTGAAGAGCGAGGCCAAGGCCATGAAGTCGGAGAACCAGGACGCGGCCACGCCCGCCGAGGCCCCGGCCGCCCCCGCCGACCCGGCCGCGCCCGTCGCGCCGCGCACCATCAAGGCCGCCCCCGGCGACGTCACCGGCGGCCGTCCCGTGACCGAGGCGTCGGACACCACCCAGCGCTGACCCGGTCCGCCCAGCGCCGCACCGTTCGCCCCGCACGTACGCCGCCCAGCGGCCTGCCCGCACGAGATGAGGACGTGGGTTGCCGAAGTCTGCCCGCATGAACAAGGAGAAGGATCCCGAGGGGCGCATGCCGCTCGCCGATCACCTCCGCGAGCTGCGCAATCGCCTGGCCAAGGCGATGCTGGCGATCGTCGTCGCCTCCGTGGTGGCGGTGTTCTTCAGCCAGCAGCTGATGGATTTCCTTTCGTCCCCCGTGCCGAAGTGCGCCCCGAACAGCTCCGTCGCCGACAACACCGGCGGACGCTGCGTCGTCCTCGCCTACCAGACCATGCTCTCCCCCTTCACCTCCACGGTGAAGGTCGTCATGCTGGCCGGCCTCATCGCGTCCAGCCCGGTCTGGCTCTACCAGCTCTGGGCCTTCATCGCGCCCGGTCTCCACAAGAGCGAGAAGAAGTACACCTACTGGTTCGCCGCCATCGCCGTGCCCCTCTTCGCGGCCGGCGCCTACACGGCGTACCTGATCATGCCGGTGAGCATCCGGGTCCTCATCAGCATCACCCCCGAGGTCGCCTCCAACTTCCTCTCCCTCGACGACCTCCTGGACTTCACCACCAGGATGGTGCTCGTCTTCGGCCTCGCCTTCGAGCTGCCCCTGCTGCTGATCATGCTCAATCTCACCGGCGTGGTCACCGGCAAGCGCATGGCCGGCTGGTGGCGAGCCATGGTGATGGGCACCTTCGTCTTCGGAGCCGTCGCCACCCCCTCCACGGACCCGCTCGGCATGATCGCCCTAGCCGGACCGATCATCGTCCTGTACTTCATCGCCGTCGGCTTCTCCCTGCTGAACGACCGGCGACGGGCCCGCCGCGACCCCGACGCCGAGCTCTCCGACGACGAGGCCTCGGTGCTCCACCACACGCCCGAGCCCGTCGGCGCCCTCGACCCCGTCCCCTCCCCCCGTGCCCTGCCCGAGCAGGCCACCGGTGACACCGACGGGGCCCGGGCCCACCGCACCGGCGGTTACGACGACATCACCTGACGCAGGCGGCGACGAGGCCCCCGGACCGGAGTCCGGGGACCTTCGTCATGCCCGGCGCCCTCACTCTCCGCGTCCGTCCCGCCGCCATCCGTCCACCGGCCCCGCCACCGCCTGTCCACCGGGCCCCGCCGTCAGCTGTCCACCGCCCCGCCACCACCCGTCCACCGGGCCCCGCCGTCACCTGTCCACCGTCCCGCCGTCACCCGCTCACCGGGCCCCGCCACCGCCTGTCCACCGGGCCCCGCCGCCACCCGCTGCGCGGACCCCGATAAAGATCGCGTCACTGTCGGAGGGGGCGGGTAGGCTCGATGACAAGATGACAGAGGACCTCACCCCAGCCGAGGCGTACGCCGCCGCCCTCGCGCGCAACGCAGAGCAGGCCACCGCGCTGGCCCCCTTCCGAGAGATGTACGAATTCGGACTGGACCCGTTCCAGATCGAGGCGTGCCAGGCTCTCGAAGCGGGCAAGGGCGTGCTCGTCGCCGCGCCCACGGGCTCCGGCAAGACCATCGTCGGCGAGTTCGCCGTCCACCTCGCCCTCAGCCAGGGCCGCAAGTGCTTCTACACGACCCCCATCAAGGCGCTGTCGAACCAGAAGTACGCCGACCTCGTCAAGCGGTACGGCAACGACAAGGTCGGCCTGCTCACCGGGGACAACAGCGTCAACGGCGACGCGCCCGTCGTCGTCATGACCACCGAGGTCCTCCGCAACATGCTCTACGCGGGGTCCCAGGCGCTGTCCGGCCTCGGCTACGTCGTCATGGACGAGGTCCACTACCTCTCCGACCGCTTCCGCGGCGCCGTCTGGGAGGAAGTGATCATCCACCTCCCCGAGTCGGTCACCCTCGTCTCCCTCTCCGCCACCGTCTCCAACGCCGAGGAGTTCGGCGACTGGCTCGACACCGTGCGCGGCGACACCGAGGTCATCGTCTCCGAGAGCCGCCCCGTCCCCCTCTGGCAGCACGTCCTCGCCGGCCGGCGGATGTACGACCTCTTCGAGGAGGAGACCGACCACGGCGGCCGCGGCGCCTCCCGCCGCGAGGTCAACCCCGACCTCCTCCGTCTCGCCCGCACCGAGAACTCGCGCACGTACAACCCCCGCGACCGCCGCCGCGGCAAGATGATCCGCGAGGCCGACCGCGAGCGCGAGCGCCGCCAGCGCTCCCGCATCTGGACCCCCGGCCGCCCCGAGGTCATCGAGCGGCTCGACGCCGAGGGCCTCCTCCCCGCCATCACCTTCATCTTCAGCCGCGCCGGGTGCGAGGCCGCCGTCCAGCAGTGCCTCTACGCCGGCCTCAGGCTCAACGACGACGCCGGCCGCCTCCGCGTCCGCGAGATCGTCGAGGCCCGCACCGCCTCCATCCCCGACGAGGACCTGCACGTCCTCGGCTACTACGAATGGCTGGAGGCGCTGGAGCGCGGCATCGCCGCCCACCACGCCGGCATGCTCCCGACCTTCAAGGAGGTCGTGGAGGAGCTCTTCGTCCGCGGCCTCGTCAAGGCCGTCTTCGCCACCGAGACGCTCGCCCTCGGCATCAACATGCCCGCCCGGTCGGTCGTCCTGGAGAAGCTCGTCAAGTGGAACGGCGAGCAGCACGCCGACATCACCCCGGGCGAGTACACCCAGCTCACCGGCCGCGCCGGCCGCCGGGGCATCGACGTCGAGGGCCACGCCGTCGTCCTCTGGCAGCGCGGACTCGACCCCGACCACCTCGCCGGCCTCGCCGGCACCCGCACCTACCCGCTGCGCTCCAGCTTCCGGCCCTCCTACAACATGGCGGTCAACCTGGTCGACCAGTTCGGCCGGCACCGCTCCCGGGAGCTCCTGGAAACCTCCTTCGCACAGTTCCAGGCGGACCGCTCCGTCGTCGGCATCTCCCGCCAGGTCCAGCGCAACGAGGAGGGTCTGGACGGCTACCGCGAGGGCATGACCTGTCACCTCGGCGACTTCGAGGAGTACGCGCGGCTCCGCCGCGACCTCAAGGACCGGGAGACCGAACTCGCCAAGCAGGGCGCCGCCCAGCGCCGCGCCCAGGCCGCCGCCTCCCTGGAGAAGCTGAAGCCCGGCGACGTCATCCACGTCCCCACCGGCAAGTTCGCCGGCCTCGCGCTCGTCCTCGACCCCGGCATCCCCGCCGGCCGCACCAACGGCCACCGCGGCTTCGAGTACCACGACGGGCCCCGGCCCCTCGTCCTCACCGCCGAGCGACAGGTCAAGCGCCTCGCCTCCATCGACTTCCCCGTCCCGGTGGAAGCCCTGGAGCGGATGCGCATCCCCAAGACCTTCAACCCCCGCTCCCCGCAGTCCCGCCGCGACCTCGCCTCCGCCCTGCGCTCCAAGGCCGGGCACATCAACCCCGACCGGCACCGCAAGCAGCGCTCCGGCGCCGCCGACGACCGCGAGATCGCCCGCCTGCGCACGGCCATCCGCGCCCACCCCTGCCACGGCTGCGACGAGCGCGAGGACCACGCCCGCTGGGCCGAGCGCTACCACCGCCTCCAGCGCGACACCAAGCAGCTGGAGCGGCGCATCGAGGGCCGGACCAACACCATCGCCCGCACCTTCGACCGGATCGTCGCCCTCCTCACCGAGCTCGACTACCTCCGGGCCGACGAGGTCACCGACAACGGCAAGCGGCTCGCCCGCCTCTACGGCGAACTCGACCTGCTCGCCAGCGAATGCCTCCGCGAAGGCGTCTGGGAGGGGCTCGCCCCCGCCGAACTCGCCGCCTGCGTCTCGGCCCTCGTCTTCGAGGCCCGGCAGGCCGACGACGCCGTGGCCCCGAAGGTGCCCGGCGGGCAGGCCAAGGCCGCGCTCGGCGAGATGGTCCGCATCTGGGGCCGCCTCGACGCCCTGGAGGAGGAGTTCAAGATCAACCAGGCGGAGGGTGTCGGCCAGCGCGAACCCGACCTCGGCTTCGCCTGGGCCGCCTACCAGTGGGCCTCCGACAAGAGCCTCGACGAGGTGCTGCGCGAGGCCGAGATGCCCGCCGGCGACTTCGTCCGCTGGTGCAAGCAGGTCATCGACGTCCTCGGACAGATCGCCGCCGCGGCGCCCAAGGAGAACAGCACGGTCGCCAAGAACGCGCGGAAGGCCGTGGAGTCGCTCCTGCGCGGAGTGGTCGCGTACAGCTCGGTCGGCTGACGCACCCTCACATCGCTGTGGAAGGGCCCGTGGTGGGGACACCACGGGCCCTTTCGTCTGAAGCGCGGCGGTTGTCCACAGGTGGTTGTCCACAGGGGTGGCGCGCCGCCGCGGCCTCCGCTTGCATGGACTCGTACACAGGGAGAGCGAGTGGGGGAGGGGACGTACGTGACCACGCACGCCGGCGCCGACGCGGGGATCACCATCACCGAGGGACCACGCGGAGTGCCGCTCCTCGGCAACCTCCCCGCCTTCGGGAAGGACCCCCTCGCCTTCTTCGAACAGCTGCGGGACCGGGGCGACTTCGTCCGCTGGCGCTTCGGCCCCAGCCCCGCCCTGTTCATCGCCCACCCGGACGCCATCGGCGAACTCCTCACCGAGGTCGAGAGCACCTTCGACCAGCCCGACCTGGGCATCGCCATCCGCACCCTCCTCGGCAACGGCGTGGTCGTCGCCAAGGGCCGTGACTGGCGCCGCAAGCGCTCCCTCGTCCAGCCGTCCGTCCGCCCCAAGCAGGTCCGCTCCTACGCGGCCACCATGGCGGAGTGCGCCGTCGCCCTCGCCGACCGCTGGACCGACGGACAGCGGATCGACATCAAGAAGGAGATGGCCGCCCTCACCCAGCTCATCGCCGTCCGCACCATCTTCGGCGCGGACACCGCCGCGGACGCCGAGGCCATCGGCCGGGCCATGGACATCGCCCAGCAGGAGATCGGGGCCGAACTCAGCGGCATCGGAGCCCTCCTGCCCGACTGGATCCCGACCCCCGGCCGCGCCCGCGTCAAGCGGGCCACCGCCGTCATCGACGCCGAGGTGGCCCGCGTCGTCTCCCGCCACCGCGACGGCGGAGAGGACCGCCCCGACCTCCTCAGCCGGCTCCTCACCGCCCGGGACGAGACCGGCGCCCACCTCTCCGACCGCGAGATCCGCGACGAGACGGTCACCCTCTACATCGGCGGCCACGAGACCACCAGCTCCACCCTCGTCTGGGCCTGGTATCTCCTCTCCCGAAACGAGAAGGCCCGGCGGGCCCTCACCGACGAGCTCGACCGCGTCCTCGCCGACCGCGAGCCCGGTCACGACGACTACGCCTCCCTCACCTACGCCCAGGCCGTGGTCAAGGAGACCCTCCGCCTCTACCCCACGATCTGGCTCCTCACCGGCATCGCGAAGGAGGGCGCCACCCTGGGCGGCACCCCGATCCCGCCCGGCACCCGCGTCTGGTCGAGCCAGTGGTCCACCCACCGCGACCCCCGCTGGTACGCGGACGCCGACACCTTCCGCCCCGAGCGCTGGCTCGCCGGCGACGAGGGCCGGCCGGCGGAGGAGATTCCCGAGTACGCCTGGTACCCCTTCGGCGGCGGCCCCCGCGTCTGCCTGGGCACCCGTTTCGCCCTGGTGGAGGCCGTGCTCGTCCTCGCGGTCCTCGCCCGCCGCTACGACCTGGACGTGGACCCCGAGGAGATACGCCCGGTCCCGAGCCTCACGCTCCAGCCGGACCGCGAGGTGCGGGCCACGGTCCGCGCGCGGGGGCGGGGGTGAACGCCCGGCGGGTCGGGGGTGCTTGAGGCCCGGGTGGGCGGGGTCGAGGAGTGCGGCCGCGACGGGTCACGCCGAGGGCCCCGGGGCGACGAGTGCGGCGGAGACGGGTCAGGTCCGGGAGTCGGGGGCGCCGTGTGTGGCCGGGGCCGGTCACGCCGAGGGCCCTGGGTCGCCGAGTGCGACGGAGGCCGGGTCACGTCCGGGAGGGAGCTCCGCGGAGTGTGAGGAGCGTGGCGGTGACGGTGAGGGCGGCGATCGTGGCGGCCGCGACGAGGGTGGTGGCGTCGGGGGCGAGGAGCGGCTGGCCGCGCAGGGCCTGCCAGGCGAGGAGGGCGAAGACGGCGGCGTAGGCGGCGGAGGCGGTGAGGACCAGGCGGAGGCGGAGCCGGGGGTCGGCGAGGCGGGGGGAGCGGGGGGCCAGGGCGGCCACGACGAGGAGGACGAGGGGGAGCAGCTGGAGGGCGTGCATGCCGAAGAAGTGGGCGACGCGGAGGTCGCCGCCGGTGCTGGCCCAGCCGGTGACCGGGAGGGAGGGGCCGCCGTCCGGGACGCCGACGCTGTGGGCGCCGAGGATCGGCGGGTCGGTGGCGGTGAGTTGGTCGGGGGTGGGCCGGACCATCAGGAAGCCGACGGCGGCGCCCGCGAGGGCGATCAGTGAGGAGAGGCGGACCGCCCAGGCGGTGGCGCGGTCGAGGATGCGGGCGCGCAGCAGGAGGACGGCGATGGTGAGGGCGGCCAGCCAGAGGACGACCACGGTGAGGCCCATGATCTGGAAGACGGCGCCGTCGAACGGGGTCTCCTGGTTGAAGTGGCTCTGCCGGCCGCGGACGACCTGAAGGGTGATCAGGACCATTTCCAGGACGCCGGCGGCCGTGACGACGGTCCCGGCCCACCAGCCCGTCCGGCGCCCGCGCGGCAGCAGGCTCAGCATCCAGGCGAGCGACAGCGAGTAGGCGACGAACGACACGGCGAACTTGAAGGGCTTGGCCCAGATCGGGGCGCCGACCAGGGTCCGGTCGTCGAGCAGGATCCCGCCCGCGCTGACGAGGGTGAAGAGACCCATCGACGCGGCGAACCAGAGGAGCGGCCGGTGCAGGCGGCCGTCCGGGGGCGGGGAGGTGGAGGTGGACGCGGGCATGGGTGTGCGCGTGGACATACGGATCCCCCCGTAGTCGATATGGATAGTGGCGCTTGCCGCTATCTGATAGTGCCACTATCTATGATGGAGGGGAGCCCGGCAAGGCCGGAAAGGCAGGGGAAAGGTGAACGCGCGGTGCGCATCGGTGAGTTGAGCCGCAGGACCGGGGTCTCGGTGCCCACGATCAAGTTCTACGTGCGGGAGGGGCTGCTCCCGGCCGGCCGGCTGACGAGCCCGAACCAGGCCGCGTACGAGGAGACGCACGTGCGGCGGCTCCGCCTGATCCGCGCCCTCATCGACGTGGGCGGGCTGTCCGTGGCGGCCGTGCGCGAGGTGATCGCCGCCGTGGACGACACCGGCCGGCCCGTGCACCGCCTGCTGGGTGAAGCGGCCGAGCGCATGGTGCCGCGGTACGGCGGCGAGACCGCCGCGGGGGAGGAGGAGGTTCTCGCCGAGGCGCGCGAGCGGGTCGCCGGGTTCATCGAGGAGCGCGACTGGCGCTGCCACGCGGACAGTCCGGCGGCCGAGGCGCTGGCCGTGGCGCTCGCCGCGCTGGAGTCGGTCGGGCACGAGCGGTTCGGCGAGGTCCTCGGCGCCTACGCGGACGCGGCCGAGCGGGTCGCCCGGGCCGACCTCGAGTACGTCGCCCGCCATGTCGCCCGCGAGGAGCTGGTGGAGAGCGTCGCCGTCGGCACGGTCCTCGGCGACGCGCTCTTCGGCGCGCTCCGCCGGCTCGCCCAGATCGACGCCTCGTCCCGCCTCTTCGGCGGCAAGGGGCGGCTGGAGTGAGACGCGGGAGGGGGCGGGAGCCGTGTCGGCTCCCGCCCCCTCCCGGGTGTGCGCGGACGGTCAGACGGTCTGCGAGGGCTCCTGCTCCCGCTCCACCTGCTCGTTCCACTCGCGCTTGATCGCCCGCCACGCCTCGTCGGTCTTGCCCAGGCG
This sequence comes from Streptomyces sp. NPDC014861, assembly GCF_043081625.1. Classification (NCBI taxonomy): domain Bacteria; kingdom Bacillati; phylum Actinomycetota; class Actinomycetes; order Kitasatosporales; family Streptomycetaceae; genus Streptomyces; species Streptomyces sp. NPDC014861. The sequence goes on along the minus strand of NZ_JBIBWV010000023.1, from coordinate 39,071 downwards.
CCAGTAGCCGGAGATGGACAGCCGCTCACGATCGACCTGGCGCTCCACCCGCAGGTGGCGGCGGAGCTCCTTCACGAAGCCGGCCTCGCCGTGCACGAAGGCGTGCACGTCGCCCGCCGGGAAGTCCAGCTCCCGCACGGCCGCGACGAGCGCCTCGCCGACCGGGCGGCCGGCACGGCGCAGCCAGGTCACCTCGATGCCGGCCTCGGTCGCGAACTTCTGCTCGTCGGCCTCGTCCTCGATCTCGACGAAGGCGTGCACCGTCGCCCCGGCGGGCAGCCGCTCCAGCGCCACCGCGATCGCCGGCAGCGCGCTCTCGTCGCCGACGAGGAGGTGCCAGTCGGCCGCCGGGTCCGGCGCGTAGCCACCGCCGGGGCCGAGGAACCTGACCGTCTCGCCGACCTGTGCACGGGCCGCCCAGGGGCCCGCCAGGCCCTCGTCGCCGTGGACGACGAAGTCCAGGGTCAGCTCACGGTGGACCGGGTCCCAGGCGCGCACGGTGTACGTACGCGTGGTCGGCCACTCCTCGCGGGGCCGCTCGGCCCGGATCCGCTCCATGTCGAACGGCTCCGGGTAGCTCACCCCCTCGGGGGCGAAGAGCAGCTTGACGTAGTGGTCGGTGTAGGTGTCGGCGTCGAAGCCGTCCAGGCCGGGGCCGCCGAGGACGACCCTGACCATGTGCGGGGTGATCCGCTCGGTGCGCACCACCTGCGCTTCGGTGGCCCTGGGGGCCTTGCGGGCCGGCTGCTCTGCCACGGCGGGACTCTCCTGACTGCGCGGGGCCTGTCGGTGTGCGGTCGTGCCGCGTGGCCCACCCGGAACTTAGGTATGCCTAAGCTAGCACCCCTCGGTCGGTCACGTCCCGGTACGGCCGCCCGCGAGCACCGGCAGCAGCCGGGCCACCGCCCCGCCGAGGTTCCAGCGGACCGCCAGCTCCTCCAGCGCCGCCGGGTCCCGGGGAGCGGCGGGCAGCGCCGGGTCGAACTCCGGCAGCCGCACGTCCCGCGCGACCCGGACCACGGTCGGCGCCACGTCCAGGTAGGCCGACGCCTCCACGATCCCGCGCCGCTTGGCCGGGGTGAGCTTCGAGGTGCGGTCCTCGGCGGCGGCCCGGACGCCCGCCAGGTCGCCGTACTCCGTGATCAGCTGCGCGGCCGTCTTCTCGCCGATGCCCTTCACGCCGGGCAGGCCGTCGCTGGCGTCGCCGCGCAGGGCGGCGAAGTCGGCGTACTGGTCCGGCCGGACCCCGTACCTGGTACGGATCAGCTCGTCGTCCACGAGATCGCAGTCGCCGACGCCCTTGCGCGGGTACAGCACCCGGACGGCCCGCTCGTCGTCGACGAGCTGGAAGAGGTCGCGGTCGCCGGTGACGATGTCCACCGGGCCCTTCGCCCGCTCCGACAGCGTGCCGATCACGTCGTCCGCCTCGTAGCCCGCCGCGCCGATCCGGGCGATGCCGAGCGCCGCGAGCACGGACTCGATCACCGGGACCTGCGGGGAGAGGGTGTCGGGGATCTCCTCCTCGTCCGGCCCGGTCTCCGTCTCCTCGGCCACCCGGTGCGCCTTGTACGAGGGGATCAGGTCCACCCGCCACTGCGGCCGCCAGTCGTCGTCCCAGCAGGCCACCAGATCGTCCGGCCGGTGGTCCTGGACCAGCCGGCCGATGAAGTCGAGCAGCCCCCGCACGGCGTTCACGGGCGTCCCGTCCGGGGCCCGGACGGAGTCCGGCACGCCGAAGTACGCGCGGAAGTAGAGGCTGGCGGTGTCCAGAAGCATCAGGCGTCGCGTCACCCCCCGATCATGCCCCACCCCACCGACAGCCGGGCGGAACCGCCGTCTCCGACGGTGCCCGTGACCCCCGTCACCTTTGCGTTTGTATCCGGAGGGCCGGGGCAGGGGCGTGCCCGGAGCGAACCCGGTAAGGGGCCCTGAAGCAGGGGCCCCGTACGCGACGGGTGTGCGGGCAGATCCCGCCGCGCTCCACGGCCCGGTCGCGGGGGTGGCGGGCCGTTCCTCCCTGCTACCCGTGAGGTGAATGTGTCCAGGCTTCAGGCCGACCACCTGTTCAAGGTGTTCGGAAGACGCCCCGCCGAGGAATCCGACGCCGTCCGCGCCCTGGTCGCGGGCGCCGACCGCGACGCGCTCCGCGAGGACGGCGTCACCGCCGCCGTGGTCGACGCGTCCTTCGTCGTCGAACCGGGGCAGATCTTCGTGGTCATGGGCCTCTCCGGATCCGGCAAGTCGACCCTCCTGCGCATGCTCAACGGCCTGCTCGAACCGACCGCGGGCCGCGTCCTGTACGACGGCGAGGACCTCACCGCGCTCTCCCCCCGCGCCCTGCGCGAGGTCCGCTCCCGCCGCATCAGCATGGTCTTCCAGCACTTCGCGCTCTTCCCGCACCGCACCGTCCTGGAGAACGCCGGCTACGGCCTGGAGGTCCAGGGCGTCCCGCGCGCCGAGCGCGAGAAGCGCGCCGCCGAGGCCCTGGAGCTGTGCGGCCTGGCCGGCTGGGAGAAGTCCTGGCCCGACGAGCTCTCCGGCGGCATGCAGCAGCGCGTGGGCCTGGCCCGGGCGCTCGCCACCGACGCCGACCTGCTCCTCATGGACGAGTCCTTCAGCGCCCTCGACCCGCTGATCCGCCGCGACATGCAGGATCAGCTCCTCGTGCTCCAGAAGAAGCTGAAGAAGACCATCGTCTTCATCACCCACGACCTCAACGAGGCCATGCGCCTCGGCGACCGCATCGCCGTCATGCGCGGCGGCCGGATCGTGCAGCTCGGCTCCGCCGAGGACATCCTCGTCCGGCCCGCCGACGACTACGTGGCCTCCTTCATCCAGGACGTCGACCGCTCCCGGGTGCTCACCGCCTCCGCCGTCATGACCGACACCGAGGGCCCGGCCGACCCGGACGCGCCGGTCGTCGGCCCGGACACGCTCCTCGCCGACCTCTGCGCCCTCGCCGCCGCGGGCCCGCACCCGGTGACCGTCCAGGACGACGGCGGCTCCACCCTCGGAGTCGTACAGAAGGAAAAGCTTCTCGCCGTGCTCGGCGGGCTCACGGCCGAGGAGGTGACCGTCAGTGCCTAGGCTTCCCCTCGGCTCCTGGGTCGACAGCTCCGTCGACTGGCTCCAGGCGCAGTTCTCCTGGCTGTTCGACGCCATCAGCTCCGGCATCACCGGCCTGTACGACGGCATCGACGCCGTTCTGTCGGCACCGCAGCCGCTGCTGCTCGCCGGCATCCTCGCCGTCGTCGCCTGGTGGCTGCGCGGCCTCGCCGCCGGTCTCCTCGCCTTCGCCGGGTTCGCGCTCGTCGACTCCGTCCAGCTGTGGGACGAGGCGATGGCGACGCTGTCGCTGGTCCTCGTCGCCACCCTCGTCACCCTGGTGATCGCGGTGCCCCTCGGCATCTGGGCGGCCCGGTCCAAGACGGTCAGCGCGGTGCTGCGGCCCGTCCTCGACTTCATGCAGACCATGCCGGCGATGGTCTACCTGATCCCCGGCATCATCTTCTTCGGCGTCGGCGTCGTCCCCGGCATCATCGCCACCATCGTCTTCGCACTGCCGCCCGGCGTCCGCATGACCGAGCTCGGCATCCGCCAGGTCGACGCCGAACTCGTCGAGGCCGCCGAGGCGTTCGGCACCACCCCGCGCGACACCCTGATGCGGGTGCAGCTGCCGCTCGCCGTCCCGACGATCATGGCCGGCGTCAACCAGGTCATCATGCTGGGCCTGTCCATGGTCGTCATCGCCGGCATGGTCGGCGGCGGCGGACTCGGCGGCGCCGTCTACCGGGCCATCGGCAATGTCGACATCGGCCTCGGCTTCGAGGCCGGCGTCTCCATCGTCGTCCTCGCCATGTACCTCGACCGCATGACCGGCGCCCTGGGCCGCCAGGTCTCCCCGCTCGGCCGCCGCGCGATCGCCAAGGCCCGCGCGGTCACCGCCCGCCGTCGCACCGCGCAGCTGTGGGCGCACCGCCCGCAGCCCGTCACCGCGCTCGTCGGCATCGTCGTCCTCGCGCTCGTCGCGGGCGGCTCCGGCTTCCTCGGCGGCTCCGGCACCACGTCGACCACGGCCGCCGGCGCGGGCTCCGGCCACGGCAAGAAGATCAGCATCGGCTACATCCCGTGGGACGAGGGCATCGCTTCCACCTACCTGTGGAAGGAGCTCCTGGAGCGCCGCGGCTACGAGGTCGAGACCAAGCAGCTGGAGGCCGGCGCGCTCTACACCGGCCTGGCCGGCGGGCAGCTCGACTTCCAGACCGACGCCTGGCTGCCCGTCACCCACGCCCAGTACCTGGAGAAGTACGGGAACAAGCTGGAGGACCTCGGTTCCTGGTACGGCCCGACCTCCCTGGAGCTGTCCGTCCCCTCGTACATGAAGGACGTGAAGTCCCTCGCCGACCTCAAGGGCAAGGGCGACCGCTTCAAGGGCCGCATCGTCGGCATCGAGCCCAGCGCCGGGATGATGGGCATCCTGAAGGACAAGGTCCTGAAGGAGTACGGCCTGGAGGGCGAGTACGAGGTCGTGGACGGTTCCACGCCCGGCATGCTCGCCGAGCTCAAGCGCGCGTACGAGCGCCAGGAGCCGGTCGTCGTCACCCTCTGGTCGCCGCACTGGGCCTACTCCGCCCACGACCTGACCAAGCTCGCCGACCCGAAGGGCGTCTGGGGCAAGGGCGACGGTGTGCACACCCTGGCCCGCAAGGGCTTCAGCGAGGACAACCCCGAGGTGGGCGCCTGGCTGAAGGACTTCAAGCTCACGGAGAAGCAGCTCACCGGTCTGGAGCAGCAGATCCAGGAGACCGGCAAGGGCAAGGAGCAGCAGGCCGTCCGCACCTGGCTGGACGCCCAGCCGGGCCTCGCGGAGCAGCTGGCCCCGCAGTGACGCCGCAGTGACGCCGCAGTGACGCCGCACACGCGGGCCGCGGGCCCCGCGGGTGCCGGCGCGTGGTGCCGGCGCGTGGTGCGGTGAACGCCGGCGCGTGGTGCCGCGGCACCCGCGTGCGGTGACGTGACGGCGTCGAGGGGCGCGGCTCGCCCGCGCTGACGCCGGACCGCACCCGCGCTGACGCCGGACCGCACCCGACGGACCGGATCTCACCCGACGGAGAGGGGTGGTCGCCGAAAGTGTTCGGCGACCACCCCTCTCCGTCGTCCTCTCCGCCGCCCTTTCCGGCACCCTTTCCGTCACGACGCGAAACCTCGGCCCAAAGCTGCGTAAGGTGCAGGTAACCGGCCGGTACGTGATGAGGCGGCCGGCAGCGGGAGGGAGCCGCCGTGGACGAGAAGGAAGCACCCCGGGTGGGCGCGGCCGTGAAGAGACGCCGCCGGGCCCTGCAGCTCACCCTGGCCGTCGTCGCGTCCCGCAGCGGTCTCTCCGTCCCCTTCCTCAGCCAGATCGAGAACGAGCGGGCCCGCCCCAGCCGCCGCTCCCTGGAGCTGGTCGCCGAGGCCCTCCAGACCACCGCCGCCGAGCTCCTCGCCGTCGCCGAGGCCGCCCGCACCGTCGACGTCGTCCGCGCCGACGAGGGCACCGCCGCGATGCCGGACGGCGTGCGCCGCCTGGTGCGCGGCCGGCACCAGCTGCACGCCCTGGAGTTCTCCGGCGAGCAGGACGCGGGGCGCGAGTTCCAGCACCGCAACGACGAGTTGCTGTACGTCGCCGACGGCGCCGCCGAGGTCGAGGCCGAGGGCCGCGCCCACCGGCTCGTCCGCGGCGACTCCCTGTACCTCTCCGGCGGCGTCCGGCACCGCTGGCGCGCCACCGAGCCGGGTACCCGCCTCCTCGTCGTCGCCGTCGCCGACCACGTCGAGGTCGAGGAGGAATGACCCCGACCGGAATCCGGGGGCGGTCCCCTCGGGTCGTCTCGCTGGTGCCCTCGCTCACCGAGGCGGTCGCCGTCACCGCGCCGGGGCTCCTCGTCGGCGTCACCGACTGGTGCACCCACCCCGCCGGGCTCGACGTCGCCCGGATCGGCGGCACCAAGAACCCGGACGTGCCCGCCGTCCTCGCCCTCCGCCCCGACCTCGTCCTCGCCAACGAGGAGGAGAACCGCGCCGCCGACCTCGACGCGCTGCGGGCCGCCGGCGCGGAGGTCCTCGTCACCGAGATCCGCACCCTCGACCAGGGGCTCACCGCCCTCGGCGAGGTCCTCGCCGCCTGCGGCGCGCCCCGCCGCCCGCGCTGGCTGGCCGAGGCGGAGGAGGCGTGGGCGGCCGTGGAGCCGGTGGCGGACGGGGTCACCGCCGTCGTGCCGATCTGGTGGCGGCCCTGGATGGTGCTCGGCCGGGACACCTTCGCCGGCGACCTGCTCGCGCGCCTCGGCGTCCGCAACCTGTACGCCGACCACCCCGAGCGCTACCCGAAGGTCCCGCTCGCCGAGCTGACCGCGGCCCGGCCGCGCCTGGTGGTCCTCCCCGACGAGCCGTACCGCTTCACCGCGGACGACGGCCCCGAGGCGTTCCCCGGGGCCGCCGCCGCGCTCGTCGACGGGCGGATGCTCACCTGGTACGGGCCGTCGCTGGCGACTGCGCCGCGGCTGCTGGCGCGGGACCTGCGAGCAGCGCTCCGCTGACCAGACCGCGCAGGGTGTGGGCGCCGGCCACCAGCCAGGCCGCGGCGAGGAGCACGTACAGCCCGACCGCGAGCCAGCGGAAGGCGTCCAGACCGGTGTGACGGGCCAGCCCCTCGGCGCCGGTGACGCAGGTGCCGACCGGGAAGGTGAAGGCCCACCAGGTCATCGCGAAGCCCATGCCGGCGCGCCGGGCCCGCACCACCATCGCCCCGGCCAGCGCCAGCCACAGCAGCGCGAACCCCATGACCGGCACGCCGTAGAGGACGGCGAAGGCGGCGAAGCCGTGCGCGTACGTCTCGGGGAGCACGCCGGCGGCGGAGTCGGCGAAGGTGTTGGCGGCGGTGGTCGACTGCCCGAGCGGGCCGAGGACGAGGAAGAGCGTCGGGGTGAGCGCGAGGGGCAGCGGGCCGTCGAGGACGAGCCGGCCGAAGACCAGCGGCAGCATCACCAGGGTGGCGAGCAGGCTGATGCCGAACATCGCGTAGCAGGCGATCAGGAGGGTCTGCCGGGGCTGCCCCTCGGGCAGGTGGGGGAGGAGCAGCGGGCCGAGCGCGGCGGAGACCATGGGCGCGACGACGGGCAGCAGCCAGACGGGGGAGGCCTGTTCGATCCGGTGCCGGACCACCATCAGGTACGGCACGGCGACGGCGGCGGCGAGCCCCACGGCCGTGCCGGCGGTGAAGAGCACGGCGTCGAGGGCGACGGCCGCGGGGAGGCCTATCCAGTCCCTGCCGAGCGTCAGCGTGCCGCCGCCGACGGCGAGCAGCGCCATCGAGAGACAGCCGTAGAAGGGCGCCACCGCCGGGTCGAGCAGGTGGGCGCGGGCCTGGTCGCGGTGGCGGCGCCAGTGCGCGGCCCGGGCGGCGAGCAGGGTCAGCAGCATCGCGAGGGAGAGCGCCCAGACGGCGGTGCAGACGGTACGGAGACCGGGCACGGTGATGGGCAGCGCGGCGCCCGCGGTGCCGACGACGGAGGTGCCCATCACGGAGGCGTACCAGTTGGGTCCGAGGTGACGGACCGACCGGGTCACGCGGGCGCGCGCGGTGGTGGCGCCGAGGAGGGGGCGGGAGGTTGCGAGGCTTGCCATGCCTCCACCGTCTCCGCAGGCCGCGGCCCCCACCAGGGATCATGAGGCTATGACGTCATAAGCTGGCTTTATGAGCAGGGAGCGGGACGGCGGCGGCACGGAGGCGGGACGACGCACGGGCGGGGGCGCTGGGGGCGCGGGGGGTGCCGGAGGTGCGGGGGGTGCTGGGAGTGCTGAGGGTGCCAGAGGTGCGGGGAGTGCCGGAGGCGCGGGGAGTGCCGGAGGTGCAGGGAGCGCATGGAGTGCCGGGGGTGACGGGAGGGCCGTGGGAGGCGGGGGTGAGGGGCGTGCGGGTGGTACTGGTCGGGCGGGCGGCACTGGTCGGGTCGGCGGCTCCGGGCGGGTCGGCGGCTCCGGTCGCGCCGGGGGAGTGACGGCCGCGGCGGCGATCGTGGCCGCCGGCGGGGGTCTCGGCGGTACAGGCGGAGGCGGCGCGGGGCCGGGTGGTGGTTCCGGCGGGGGCACGTCATCCGGCGGCGGCGGCGGCGGCGGTGCGGGTGCGGGTTCCGGTACGGGTACGGGTACGGGTTCCGGTACGGGCGAGGCGGCGGCGCGCGGGCCCGTGACCGCGCACCTCTCGCACCGGGTGCCCGATCTCGGCGCCCTTGAACTGCTCCTCGCCGTCGCCCGGCACGGCAGCCTCGGGGCCGCCGCCCGCGAGGTCGGCATCACGCAGCCGGCGGCGAGCAGCCGGATCCGCTCCATGGAGCGGCAGCTCGGCGTGGCGCTCGTGGACCGCTCCCCGCGCGGCTCGCGGCTCACCGACGCGGGCGTGCTCGTCACCGACTGGGCGCGGCGGATCGTGGAGTCGGCGGAGGCGTTCGACGCGGGGGTGCAGGCGCTGCGGGGGCGCCGGGACTCGCGGCTGCGGGTCGTGGCGTCGATGACGATCGCCGAGTACCTGCTGCCGGGTTGGCTCATCGCACTGCGCGCCGAGCGGCCAGACACCGCGGTGTCGCTCCAGGCGGGGAACTCCGCCGTGGTCGCGGAGCGGCTGCTCGCGGGGGAGGCGGACCTCGGCTTCGTGGAGGGTCTCGCGGTGCCCGACGGTCTCGACGGCACCGTCGTCGCCCACGACCGGCTCGCGGTCGTGACCGCGCCCTCCCACCCGTGGGCCCGCCGCCGTGCCCCGATCGAACCCGCCGAGCTGGCCGCGACCCCGCTGGTGCTGCGGGAGCACGGCTCGGGCACTCGGCAGGTGCTCGACGCGGCCCTCGCCGCGCACGGAGGGCTCGCCCGCCCGCTCCTCGAACTCGCCTCCACCACCGCCGTGAAGGCGGCGGCGGTCAGCGGAGCGGGCCCGGCGGTCCTCAGCGAGCTCGCGATCGCCGAGGAGCTGTCCTCGCGCCGCCTGGTCGCCGTGCCGGTCGCGGGCGCGCGGCTCGCCCGCGACCTGCGGGCCGTCTGGCCGACCGGCCACCGTCCCACCGGCCCGGCCCGCGACCTCCTCTCCCTGACGAGGGCGCGGCCGGGCGGCTGAGTCCTTCCGGGCCGGGGGCTTCCCCGGCCCGGTCTCCCCGGCCCGGTCTCGCCGCCTGGGCTCGTCGGCCGGGGCCTCCTCGGACGCGGACTCCCCGAGGCCGGGGCTCGATGGCCTCCGGCTTCCCTGGGCGTGGGCCTTGTGGCCTGGGCCTTCCCTAGGAGGGTGCTCCGTGGCCCGGGACTTCCCAGGCGTGGCCCCTGGCCTGTGGCTGCCTTGGGCGTGGGCTCCGTGGCCCGGGGCTTCCCGGGCGTGGCCCCTGGCCTGGGGCTTCCCCGGGCGGTGGCGCCCCGGGTAGGGGACCTTCCCGGGAGATGGCCTCCCCGGACCAGGACCTTCCCAGGCGGTGGTGTCCCGGTCCGGGGCCTCCCGTGGCGGTGGCGTCCCCGGCCCGGGACCCCCACCGGGCGGTGGCGTCTCGGACCGGGACCTCCTCCGGTGGCGGCCTCTACAGCTGCGGGGCCCGGTGGGTGACGCGGCCGTCGACCGCCGTCAGGAGGACCGGGACGTCCGGGAGTTCCGCGGCGGGCGTGCCGAGAGGGTCGGCCGCGAGGACCGTCAGGTCGGCGCGGTGCCCCGCCGCGAGCCGGCCCGAGCTCCGCTCCTCACCGGCGGCGTAGGCCGCGCCGGTCGTCAGGCCGCGCAGCGCCTCCAGCACGGTCAGCGCCTGCTCGGGGCCGTGCGGCGGCTGCGCCAGGTCGCGGGAGGGGCGGCGGTGCACGGCGCCGGCGAGCACGCCCAGCGGAGGGAACGGCGCGATCGGCCAGTCCGAGCCGAGCACCACGGTCGCCCCCGAGTCGACCAGGTCGCGGCAGCGCCAGGCGCGTCCGGCGCGCTCCTCGCCGAGCCGGCGGGACCAGTTGTCGGTGTGGTCGGCGCGGGTGAAGTCGCAGCAATGGGTGGGCTGCATGGAGGCGATGACGCCCAGCTCCGCGAAGCGGCCGAGGGTGTCGTCCGGGACGGTCTCGATGTGCTCGACCCGGTGACGTACGCCCGGGTCGCCGCCGGTCGCCCGCGCCTTCTCCACGGCGTCGAGGACGTGCCGGACGGCGGCGTCGCCGATGGCGTGGGTCGCCGTCGGCACCCCGGCGCGGTGGAGCGCGCCGATGACCTCCGTGTACGCCTCCGGGTCCGGCCAGAAGGCGTGGGTGGACTCGCCGTGGCAGTCCGGCTTCTCCAGCCACGCGGTGCCGTTGTCGATCGTGCCGTCCATGAAGAGCTTCACGCCGGCGACCTGCCAGAGCGCACCGCCGCGGCCCTGGAGGGAGACCAGTTCCCGGACGCCGAGCGCGTCGGTGCCGGGCTGGCACCAGGGGGCCACCCGGAGCCGCAGCGGCAGCCGGCCGGCGGCGTCCAGCTCGGCGAAGAGGTCGAGGCTGTCGCCGTTGGCGTCCATGACGTGCCCGCCGGTCAGGCCGGACGCGGCCATCGCGTCCAGCGCCTCGGCCAGCCGCTCCAGGCGCTCGGCGCGGGTCGGCTGCGGGGCGACGCGCTCGACCAGCTGGCAGGCGGCGTCCTCCTGGAGCAGCCCGGTGGGCCGCCCGTCGGCGTCGCAGACGATCTCGGCGGACGCCTGGGCGAAGGTGCGGGGGCCGTCGACGCCGGCGAGTTCGAGGGCGCGGCGGGAGGCGAGCGCCGAGTGCGCGTCGAAGAGCAGCAGGAAGGCGGGGATGTCGTCGAGGACGGTGTCGAAGGGCGCGATGCCGACCGGCTCGTCGCCGAAGACGTTCGGGTCGAGGCCCCAGGCGAACAGCCAGTCGCCCCGGCCGAGCCCGCGCGCCTCGCGCGCCAGCGCCTCCCGCACGTCGGCGAGGTCGGCGCAGCGGGAGAGGTCGAGGCCGCCGGTGAGCTCGGCGCCGGTCACGGGGTGGACGTGTCCGTCGACGAGGCCCGGTGTGACGACGGCGCCCTTCAGGTCGACGACGGTGGTCGCCGCTCCGGCGAGCTCCCGCATCGCGCGGTCGTCGCCGAGCGCGGCGATCCGCCCGTCGTCGCCCACGGCGAGCGCGCTCTCGGTGAGGAAGCCGCCGGTGGCGGGGTCGAGCAGTCGGGCGGAGTGGAGGACGAGTCGGGTGGACACGGGGCTGCTCCTAGCGGTGGTGGTACGAGAAGGGTGATCACGGCACGGGCGGTACGGGCGCGCGCCACGCCCGGACGTGCGGGACGACGGGTACGCGGGACGACGGGTACGCGCCCGCCTTGGCCTGGGCCCCGACGCGCGACGGACGCCGGGGTCTTGCCGGTGCGCCTGATGCGTGGGCATGGGCCCGCGCCTGACACGTACGCCCGCGTGCGACACGAACGCCTGCGCCTGACCCGTACGCCTGCGCCTGACGCGTACGCCCGAGCCCGACGTCCGTGCCCGAGGCGTACGCCCCCGTGGCACCCGCGCGTTCGCCGCGGCCGGATGTCGGGCCGGATGTCGGGCCGGATGTCGGGCCGGATGTCGGGCCGGATGTGCAGCCGGTACGCCCCGGGTGCGCCCGGCGTGCCCGCGCTCGCGGGGTGTGCGGCGGCCCGTCGTCAGGCTCCGGCGGTCGCCACGTCGTCGGGGGTCGCCGCATCGGCGTCGGTCGCGGCCGCCGCGGCCGCCGCCAGGCGCGGCACCGCCGCCTCGGCCGCCTCCGTGGGGGAGAAGGTGAGCGGGAGGGTGCCCGTCGCGCCGGGCGCGTCGAGCGTGCCGTGCGGGAGGTCGAGGGCGCGCTCTGCGGTGCTGAGGGCCAGGCGGGTCACGGCGGCGGGCCGGTCGGTGCGGTCGGAGTTGGCGTGGGCGCCGAGGCCGTCCAGGACGACCAGCACCTGGATCGCCGCGGACCTGGGGTCGTCCGTGCGGAAGTCGCCGCGGGCGACGCCGTCGCGGATCAGCTCCTCCAGCCGGTCGTCGGAGGCCAGCTCCATCCGGGTGACCACGTCCCGCAGCACCGGCCGGTAGCGGCTCAGGTGCCGGGCGTTGATCCAGAGGCGGCTGATGTCGTCGTAGGCCTCGCCGGACGACAGCGCGAAGTAGCGGGCCAGGTACTGCGCCGGGGTGCCGTCCGGGCGCTCGGCCGGCAGCAGCGAGTCGAGCTCGCCGAGGGCCGCGACCGAGAAGGCCTCGGCCACCAGGTCCTCGGCGGAGGGGAAGTAGTGGCTGATCAGACCGGGCCGGACGGCGAGCTCCTCGGCGACGCGCCGCAGGGTGACGCACTCGAGACCTTCGGTCAGGGCGATCCGCGCGGCGGTCGCCACGATCTCCGCCCGCCGGGCCTCGGGTGATTTCCGGATTCGCTTGCGCTGGACGCTTGACGACATACCGACGATGCTATTGAGTGTGCGACCAATAAGCAACCAGGTGGGCAATCACGCACCGGAGGGCCGCATGGCTTCCACGATCCCCGACCCGCGCTCCGGGACAGAGCACGGGCCGGCACCCCTGCCGGCCGGTGACCGTCCCGGCCGCATCGAGGCCCACGGCATCGACCACATCCCGGACGGCGAGCGCCACGGCCACCCCCGTGAGCTGTTCTCCGTCTGGGCCGCGGCGAACGTCAACTACCTCAGCCTCGTCATCGGCGGAGCCCTGGTCCTCATGGGACTCACCCTCGGGCAGGCGATCGGTGTGATCGTCGTCGGCAACCTCTTCTGGGTCCTCACCGGCGTCCTCGCCACCTCGGGACCGGCGGCGGGCGCGCCCAGCGAGGTCATCACCCGCGCCCTCTACGGCATCCGCGGCAACCGCGTGAACAACGCCGTCGGCGGCTGGCTCGTCTCCGTCTGCTACTTCGCGCTCAACCTCGCCGCCGCCGCGACCGCCGCCTTCGCGCTCGTCGAGAAGGCCGGACTCCCGGCCGGCACCCCGACGCAGGTGGCGGTCATCGTGGTCATCGCCGCCCTCACGCTGGTGATCAGCGTCTACGGGCACGCGGTGATCATCAAGCTCTACCTGCCGATCACGCTGCTCCTGAGCGCCGCGTTCGCCGTCGTCGCCCTCGCCGTCGTGCGGAACGCCGACTTCTCGTACACCCCGGCGGAGTCGCACTCCGGCGTCGCCCTGTGGGCGCTGCTGCTCGCGGGCACCACGATGATCGCCTCGGGTCCGCTCTCGTACACCACGAGCGCCGACTTCTCCCGCTACCTGCCCCGCGACAGCTCCCCGCGCGCCATCGTGCTGTGGAACGCGCTCGGCGCGTTCGTGCCCAGCGTCGTCGTCTGTTCGCTCGGCGCCCTGGCCGCCACCGTCGTCGACATGTCCGACCCGCAGACGGCGCTCCAGGCCATCCTGCCGGGCTGGTTCGTGCCGGTCTTCCTGCTCGCCCTGGTCCTCGGCACCATCGCCATCAACGCCCTCACCGCCTACAGCGCCGGACTCGCCCTCCAGGCCGTCGGCCTGCGCGTCCGCCGGACGGTCAGCGTCCTCCTCGACGGCGCCGTCGCCGTCGCCCTCACCCTCTACGGCCTGCTGGTCTCCAACTTCCTGGACACCGTCAGCAACGCCCTCCAGGTCATCACGGTCCTCACCGGTCCGATGATGTGCGTCTACGTCACCGACATCCTGCTCCGCCGCAACCGCTACGACGTGGCCGCGCTCTCCGACGAGACCCCCGGCAGCCCCTTCTGGTACACCGGCGGCGTCAACATCGCGGGCGTGACCGCCCTGCTCGGCGGCGTCGCGGCCGGCGCGCTGTGCGTCGACAGCGTCTACACGGGGCCGGTCGCCGCCGCCGTCGGCATGGACCTCTCGCTGCCCGTGGGCATGGCCGTCGCCACCGCCCTCCATCTGCTCCTCGGCCGCCGTACGGTCGCGGCCACCCTCCCCGCCGCCTGACCGCGCGGCCCCACGAACCGCGGGGCGGCCGGACCGCCCACCCCGGCCGCCCCGCGCACCCGCCTCAGCGTCGTCGTGCGGCCGCCTCCACGAGGCCCCGCACGACCCTCGGGTCCTCGCCCATCTCCGGGTGCCACTGCACCCCGAGGGCCCAGGCCGGCTCCGCCGACTCCACCGCCTCGACCGTGCCGTCCTCCGCGTACGCCGAGGCCACCAGGCCCGCGCCCAGCCGGTCCACCGCCTGGTGGTGATAGGTCGGCACGTCGGCGAGCTCCGGGACCAGCGAGGCGTACAGCGTCCCCGGCACCGGCTTCACCGCGTGCCGCCCCATCACCCCCTCCGCCTCCACATGCCCGTCCAGGTGCTGCGTCAGCGTGCCGCCCAGCGCCACGTTGAGCAGCTGCATCCCCCGGCAGATCCCGAGCAGCGGGGTGCCTGAGGCGAGCGCCGCGTCGATCAGCGCCAGCTCCCAGGAGTCCCGCTCCCGCGCCGGCGGGCCGGTCCGCGGATCGGGCTCGGCGCCGTACCGTACGGGCTCCACGTCCGCCCCGCCCGCCACCACCAGGCCGTCGAGGCGGGCCAGCACCGCGGCCGCCGCGGCGGGCTCGTCCGGCGGCAGCATCACCACGAGACCGCCCCCCTCCCGCACGTACCGCGGGTACTGGGCGGGCAGCAGCGCCGCCGGCATGTCCCAGGCCCTCCAGCGCGCCCGGTCGAGATAGGTCGTCACACCGATGAGCGGCTGGGTCACGGGGGCTGCCTCCTGGTCGGGCGGTACGGGCGGTGCGGCAGTGTCGGCGGTGCATAGAGTGCATGCGGTGCCGGCGGTACGCGGGGGACCTGCCGCCGACTCTAGGCCGCGCCGCACCCCAATGGACCGCTGACATACCTTTCAGGCCAGGAAGCCGCGCAGCAGCGCCGCCGTCCCCGCGCAGTGCTCCCGCATCACCTCGCGGGCCGCGTCCGCGTCCCCGTCCAGGACCGCGTCCACCAGGGCCGCGTGCTGGTGCTGGGAGTGCTCCAGGTTGCGCACCAGGAGCGGTATGCAGTCCAGCAGGTCGTTGACGGTCGCGCGGACCGCCGCGTACCGGGCCGTCAGGCTCGGCGAGCCGGCGAGCTCGGCCAGCGTGAGGTGGAGCAGCGTGTCCTGGCGGCGATAGTCGGACGGCGAGGCGTCACGGGTCGCCGCGAGGGCCGCCCGCAGCCGCTCCGCGCCCGCCGCGTCCAGGCCCTGCGCCGCGCACAGCCCGGCCGCCCCCACCTCCAGGACCTCCCGGAAGCGCAGCGCGTCCTCCATGTCGACCGCGGCGACCCGGCGGCGCAGCTCGGCCTCGTCCGGGTCCCGCCGGCGCGGCAGCACGAACGTCCCGCCGTACCGGCCGCGCCGGCTCTCCACCAGGCCCTGCTCCTGGAGCACCTTCAGGACCTCGCGGAGCGTCACCCGGCTGATCCCCATCCGCTCGGCCAGCTCCCGCTCGGCGGGCAGCCGCTCTCCGGCCGGGACCAGGCCGAGGCGGACCACCTGGAGGACCTGCTCCAGCGCCTCCTCGAAACCGTTGCCCGCGCGGACCGGGCGCAGCACCGGCGTCAACCGGTCGGCGGGACCGCCGGGTTCACTCGTACGGATCACTTCTCGTCGCCCCTTCCCCTGGCACTTCCCAAGCAATGGTCTCGCCCCATACCTTATGACTCCCGGCAGGCCGAACGAGGAGAAGCGTCCCGTGGCAGACCGCACACCCCCGCTGACCGTCGAGGAACTGCGCTCCCTCGTGGCCGGCGGCGAGATCGACACCGTAGTCCTGGCCTTCCCGGACATGCAGGGCCGGCTCCAGGGAAAGCGGTTCGCCGCGCCCTTCTTCCTCGACGAGGTCCTCGCCCACGGCACCGAGGGGTGCAACTACCTCCTCGCCGTCGACACCGAGATGAACACCGTCGACGGCTACGCGATGTCCTCCTGGGAGAGCGGCTACGGCGACTTCGCCATGCGCCCGGACCTCGCCACCCTCCGCCGCGTCCCCTGGAACGAGGCCACCGCCCTGGTCACCGCGGACCTGGCCTGGGCCGACGGCTCGCCCGTCGCCGCCGCCCCCCGCCAGATCCTCCGCCGGCAGCTCGACCGGCTCGCCGCGCACGGCCTCACCGCTCACGTCGGCACGGAGCTGGAGTTCATCGTCTTCCGGGACACCTACGAGCAGGCGTGGGACTCCGGCTATCGCGACCTCACCCCGGCCAACCAGTACAACATCGACTACTCCGTCCTCGGCACCGGCCGCATCGAGCCCCTGCTGCGCCGCATCCGCAACGAGATGGCCGCCGCCGGCCTGACCGTCGAGTCCGCCAAGGGCGAGTGCAATCCCGGCCAGCACGAGATCGCCTTCCGCTACGACGAGGCCCTCGTCACCTGCGACCAGCACGCCGTCTACAAGACCGGGGCCAAGGAGATCGCCTCCCAGGAGGGGGTCTCGCTCACCTTCATGGCCAAGTACAACGAGCGCGAGGGCAACTCCTGCCACATCCACCTCTCCCTCCAGGACGAGGCGGGCGGCAACGTGATGGCCGGGGACGACCCGCACGGGATGTCGGAGGTCATGCGGCGCTTCCTCGCCGGGCAGCTGGCCGCGATGCGGGACCTCTCCCTCCTCTACGCCCCCAACATCAACTCCTACAAGCGCTTCCAGCCCGGCTCGTTCGCGCCGACCGCCGTCGCCTGGGGCCCCGACAACCGCACCTGCGCGCTGCGGATCGTCGGCCACGGGCGCTCCACCCGCTTCGAGAACCGGCTGCCCGGCGGCGACGTCAACCCCTACCTCGCCGTCGCGGCGATGGTCGCGGCCGGCCTCCACGGCATCGAGCGGGGACTCGAACTCCCCCCGCCCTGCACCGGGAACGCCTACGCCGCCGACCACGCGCACGTCCCCACCACCCTCCGCGAGGCCGCCGAACTCTGGGAGACCAGCGAGATCGCCAAGGAGGCCTTCGGCCCCGAGGTCGTCGCCCACTACCGCAACATGGCCCGCGTCGAACTCGCCGCCTTCGACGCGGCGGTCACGGACTGGGAACTCCGCCGCTCCTTCGAACGCCTCTGAGCAACCACCGAGGGAACTCCGCCGCTCCTTCGAACGCCGGAAACACCGAGGGAAGCCTCCGGGAACCCGGGCTCCCCCGACGGAACACCGAGAGAAGCCGCCGAGAACTCGGGACCGCTCCGACGGAACACCGAGGGAAGCCGCCGAGAACCCCCGACTCCTCCGAACACCCCCGAGAGGACCGTGTCTTGCCCACCGAGCTTCACGTACTGAACCCGGCGACGGAGGAACACGTCGCCACCGTCCCCGCCGCGGGTCCCGCCGACGTCGACGCCGCCGTCACCCGGGCCGCCGCCGCGCAGACCGCGTGGGCCGCCGCCGCCCCCGCCGACCGCGCCCGGCTGCTGCGCCGCTTCGCCTCGGTCGTCGACGCGCACACCGAGGAACTCGCCCTCCTGGAGGTCCGCGAGGCCGGCCACACCCTCGGCAACGCCCGCTGGGAGGCCGGGAACGTCCGCGACCTCCTCGACTACGCGGCCGGGGGAGTCGAGCGCCTGAACGGACGCCAGATCCCCGTCCCCGGCGGCATCGACCTCACGATCCTCGAACCCCTCGGCGTCGTCGGTGTCATCGCACCCTGGAACTTCCCCATGCCGATCGCCGCCTGGGCCACCGCCCCCGCCCTCGCCGCGGGCAACGCCGTGATCCTCAAACCGGCCGAGACCACCCCCCTCACCGCGCTCCGCCTCGCCGAACTCGCCCTGGAGGCCGGTCTCCCCGAGCACCTCTTCCAGGTCCTCCCCGGCGAGGGGCCCGTCGCCGGGGAAGCCCTCGTCGCCCACCCCGGCGTCGCCAAGATCGTCTTCACCGGCTCCACCCGCACCGGCAAGCGGATCATGGCCAGGGCCGCCGACCAGGTGAAGCGGCTCACCCTCGAACTCGGCGGCAAGAGCCCCAACATCGTCTTCGCCGACGCGGACATCGAGGCGGCGGCCGCGGCCGCCCCCATGGCCTTCCTCGACAACAGCGGGCAGGACTGCTGCGCCCGCACCCGCATCCTCGTCCAGCGGAGCGTCCTCGACCGCTTCCTGGAGCTCCTCACTCCGGCGATCGAGGAGATCGTCGTCGGCGACCCGCTCGACCCGCGCACCCAGATGGGACCGCTGATCTCCCGGGCCCAGCTCGACCGGGTCCGCGCGCACGTCCCCGAGGACGCCGAGGCCATCCGCGGAAAGGCACCCGAAGGGCCCGGCTTCTGGTTCCCGCCGACCGTCCTGACCGGCGTCGCCGAGGACGCCCCCTGCGCCGTCGAGGAGATCTTCGGGCCCGTCGCCGTCGTCCTCCCCTTCGAGGACGAGGCCGACGCCCTCCGGCTCGCCGACGCCACCCCGTACGGCCTCGCCGGGTCCATCTGGACCCGGGACGTCGGCCGCGCCCTGCGCGCCGCCCGCAGCGTCCGGGCCGGCAACCTCTCCGTCAACTCCCACTCCAGCGTCCGCTACTGGACCCCGTTCGGCGGCTTCCGCCAGTCCGGACTCGGCCGGGAACTCGGACCCGACGCCCTGACCGCCTTCACCGAGACCAAGAACGTCTTCATCAGCACGGAGGGTCCCGCACTGTGAGCAACCACGCGACCAGCGAAGAGATCGTCTGCCGCCGCCTCGTCGGCCGCACCGCCGTCATCACCGGCGCCGGCAGCGGCATCGGCCTCGCGACCGCCCGCCGGCTCGCCTCCGAGGGCGCGCGCGTCGTCTGCGGCGACATCGACGAGGAGGCCGGGAAGGCCGCCGCCGAGGCGGTCGGAGGCACCTTCGTCAAGGTGGACGTCACCGACCCGGAGGAGGTCGAGGCGCTCTTCCGCGTCGCCTTCGAGACCTACGGTTCCGTCGACATCGCCTTCAACAACGCCGGCATCTCCCCGCCCGACGACGACTCCATCCTGGAGACCGGCCTGGAGGCGTGGAAGCGCGTCCAGGACGTCAACCTCACCTCCGTCTACCTGTGCTGCAAGGCCGCCCTGCCGTACATGCGGCGCCAGGGCAGGGGCTCCATCATCAACACCGCCTCGTTCGTCGCGATCATGGGCGCGGCGACCAGCCAGATCTCGTACACCGCCTCCAAGGGCGGCGTCCTCGCCATGTCCCGCGAGCTCGGCGTCCAGTTCGCCCGCGAGGGCATCAGGGTCAACGCGCTCTGCCCCGGACCGGTCAACACCCCGCTGCTCCGGGAGCTGTTCGCCAAGGACCCGGAGCGGGCCGCCCGCCGGCTCGTCCACATCCCGGTCGGCCGGTTCGCCGAGGCGGAGGAGATCGCGGCGGCCGTCGCCTTCCTCGCCAGCGACGACTCCTCGTTCGTCAACGCCGCCGACTTCCTCGTCGACGGCGGCATCTCCGGCGCCTACGTGACCCCCCTCTAGGGAGGCACCGGGAGCCTCGGGGGTCAGCGGGAGCCATCGAGAGTCAGAGGAAGGTGCGGCCCTCGCCCCGGTAGGTCGGGACCGTGTCCACCACACGGTCCCCCTCCACCAGGTGCAGCGCCTCGAACCGCTCGCACAGCTCGCCGGCCTTCGCGTGCCGGAACCACACGGTGTCGCCGATCCGCAGATCGTCGGCCGGCGAGCCCAGCAGCGGCGTCTGCACCTCGCCCGGCCCCTCCTGAGGGTCGTACCGCAGCCCCTCCGGCAGGTACGGGACGGGCAGCCGGTCCCGCCCCGCCGCACCGGACGCCGGATAGCCGCCGCCGAGCACGGTGACGACCCCGACCCCCGGCCGCCGCACCACGGGCAGCGCGAAGAGCGCGGCCGGCCTGCCGCTGAAGGAGGAGTAGCCGTCGAAGAGCCGCGGCACGTAGAGACCGGACCCGGCGGCGATCTCGGTCACGGCCGCCTCCGCGGCGGTGTGCTGCACGCTGCCGGTGCCCCCGCCGTTCACGAACTCCAGCTCCGGAGCCACCGACCGTACGGCCCCGACCACCGCCGCCCGCCGCTCGGCCAGCTCCCGGCGGGCCACCGCCTGCATCGCCCTGACCGCCCGCGACCGCAGCGGCCGGCCGGCCACCGCGTCCCCGACACCCGCCACATGCCCCTCGTACGCCATCAGGCCGACCAGCCGGAAGCCCGGCCGGCGTGCCACCGAGCGGGCCAGCTCCGCCAGCTGCCCGGGCGTCCGCAGCGGGGACCGCCGGGCACCGACCCGGACCCGGCCGCCCAGCAGCCGCAGCGAGGTGTCCATCTCCAGGCAGACCCGCACCTCCTCGGTGCCGCCGGCCCGCGCCGCGTCGATCAGCTCCAGCTGGGCCACGTCGTCGACCATCACCGTCACGGCGGCGGCGAGCTTCGGATCGCGCGCCAGCTCCGCGTACCCCGCCCGGTCCACGGACGGATAGGCGAGCAGCACGTCCTCGAACCCGGCCCGCGCCAGCCACAGCGACTCGTCGAGCGTGAACGACATCACCCCGGCGAAGCCGTCCCGCGCCAGGACCCGCTCCAGGAGCGCCCGGCACCGCACCGACTTGCTCGCCACCCGGATCGGCTTGCCGCCCGCCCGGCGCACCAGATCGTCCGCGTTCGCGTCGAACGCCTCCAGATCGACGATCGCCAGCGGCGCGTCCAGAGCGGCGGTGGCCCGGTCGTACCGGGCCCTGTCGGCGGCACGGGGAGTCATGGCCCGAGCTTGCCAGACCGTCAGGGGGGTGGGTACCCCTGGGTTCCCGCGCGGCGGGGAACAGCCCGTAGAGTGGCGGGCATTGTCGGCGGGAGCAGGGGGCGGGATGACCAGCGAGCAGAACCCGCGCGCCCCCCGCGTCACGGAGACCCTCCCCCCTCCCACCAGCGCCCTCTCCTCCCTCACCACCCACCTCGCCCCTCCCGCCCGCCAGACGCCCGAGACGCCCGCGCCGAGCCCCCCGTCGGACCCCGCCCCGCCCCGGAGCCCCGCCTCCGACACCACCCCCCACCCGGCCGCCGGTACGACCCCGACCTCCCGCCCGGCCGCCGGTACGGCCCCGCGCACGGATTCCGGTACGGCTCCGCCCCCGCGCCCCGCGACCGCCCCGCCCTCGCGCCCCGCCCCCGGTACGGCTCCGGCCGCGCCCCCCGCGGCAGACGCGCCCCCGCGCCCCGCGACCGCCCCGGCCCCGCTGCCCCCGGCCCGCGCCCCGCACCGCCCGCCGACCGCACCGCCCGCGCCGACCGCAACGCCGATGCCGACGCCGACCGCACCGCCCGTATCTGCCCCGCCGGTGCCGGTCCCGCGCGCCACGGCCGACCGGAACACGCCACCCCCGGTCCGCCCCACGCAGCCGCCGGCGGCCACCGCGCCAGCCCGCCCGGCCAGCGCGGCCACGCCGCCCCGCCCGTCCGGCGCGGTGACGCCGCCCCCGGCGACCACCCCCCGCCCGGCCACGGCCCCGCCCGCCCGTCCGGCGGCTCCGCCCGTCCGCCCGCCGGTCCCGCCCGCCCGTCCCGGGGCGACGCCGCCGCGCCCGGCCGAGGCCCCCGCGACACGTACCGCCGCACCGGCACCCGCCCCGCGTACCGCCGCACCGGCACCCGCCCCCCGGAGCCCGGCCGGTTCCGGCCCCGCCACCACAGCCGCAGCCGGCGCCTCGAACACCTCCACCTCCGCCCCCGCCCCCACCTCCCCCCGGCCTCCCGCCCGCACCTCCGCCCCGCTGCCCCCGGCCCGCGCCCCGCGCCGCCCGGCCGCCCCGGCTCCCGCCGCCGCGCCGGTCGAAACCACCACGCGGCTGCGGCCCGTGCGGGTGCCGGCGTACGGGACGGACGAGACGCCGGTCGAGACGACCACCCGGCTGCGGCCCATACGGGAGCGGCGGCGGGGCAGGACCCTGGCCGTCGGCGCCTGTGTCGTGCTCGGGATCGGTCTCGTCGGCGGGGCGCTCGCCGGGGTCTGGCTCGCCGCCTCCGGCGGCGGGGAGCCCGCCGAACCCGCCGGGTACGCCGTCGCCAAGGAGCTCTGGCACAACGCTCCCGTCGACACCCTCTTCCCCCGCACCCTCACCGCCCCCCAGGCGGGCCCCGGCCCCTCCGCCCGCACCTGGACCCGGGTCGTCGTCGCCCCCGACGCCCCCTGCGCCCCGGCTTCCCTCGCCCCCGGGCTGCTCACCGCCCTGCGCCCGCTCGGCTGCGAGCGCGTGCTGCGCGCCACGTACACCGACGCCACCGCCAGCAGCGTCCTCACCGTCGGACTCGTCTTCACCCGCGCCGACGTCACCGCCCAGCGCGCCCTGGACGGGCGGAAGCTGACCGCGCGCCTCGGCCAGGACGTGCCCCCGGCGCTCGCCGGACCCGGCACCGTCGCCGCCGGCTTCGGCCCGGCCCAGCGCGCCGGCTGGTGGGCGACCGCCCCCGCCGACCTGCCCGTCGTCGTCACCGCCGTCTCCGGCTTCGCCGACGGCCGCGCCGTCGGCCGCGCGGTCCCGGCCGACCAGGCCATGAAGAAGGGCCGCACGGACGCCGTGGCCCAGTCCGGTCTCGGCCACGAGGCCCTCGGCATCGCCGAACGCCTGGAGCAGCAGCTCCGCGCCACCGCCCTGAACGCGGCGAAGGAAGAGGACCGGCGGTGACCCCGCAGCCCCGTGACCGCACGCGCGCGCGTGCCCGCGCCGCCACCGGCGTGGCCGCCGCCCTGCTCGCCGCCGCGTTCGCCGTGCTCCCCGCCGCCGCGCCCGCGCACGCCGACGCCATCCGCGACCGCCAATGGGGCCACGACACCCTCCGTACCTCCGAGGCGTGGCGCACCACCAAGGGCGAGGGGGTCACCGTCGCCGTGCTCGACACCGGCGTCGACGCCGACCACCCCGACCTCGCCGGCTCCGTCCTGCCCGGCCACGACCTCATCGGCTTCGGCGCCTCGAAGGGCGACGCCACCTGGGCCCGGCACGGCACCGCGATGGCCGGCATCATCGCCGGCCACGGCCACGGCTGGGCCGACGGCAGCGGCGTCCTCGGCATCGCCCCCGGCGTCCGCATCCTGCCCGTCCGGGTCATCCTCGAAGGGAAGGACAAGGCCCGCGACAAGGCCCGGAAGACCCGCGGCACCGCCCTCGCCCAGGGCATCCGCTGGGCCGCCGACCACGGTGCCGACGTCATCAACCTCTCCCTCGGGGACGACTCCAAGTCCGCCCACCCCGACCCCGGCGAGGACGCCGCCGTCCAGTACGCCCTCGCCAAGGGCGTCTCCGTCGTCGCCTCCGCCGGCAACGGCGGCGAGAAGGGCGACCACATCTCCTACCCGGCCGCCTACCCCGGCGTCATCGCGGTCACCGCCGTCGACCGCCACGGCACCCGCGCCTCCTTCTCCACCCGCCGGTGGTACGCCACGGTCAGCGCCCCCGGCGTCGACATCGTCATCGCCGACCCGGACCGGAAGTACTACGAGGGCTGGGGCACCAGCGCCGCCGCCGCGTTCGTCTCCGGGGCCGTCGCCCTCGTCCGCTCCGCCCACCCCGACCTGACCCCCGCCCAGGTCAAGAAGCTCCTCGTGGACACCGCCCGCGACCGGCCCGAGGGCGGCCGCAGCGACGACAAGGGGTACGGCACCGTCGACCCGGCCGCCGCCATCGAGGCCGGCGCCGCGCTGAAGGGCGGCGACCCGAAGAGCACCACCGCCGGGCATCGCGGGCAGTACTTCGGCCCCGGTCCCCTCCCCGCCGCCGAGGAGAAGACCGCCCCCGGCCTCCTCGCCCCCCTCGCCGGCGGACTCGGCGCCCTCCTCCTGCTGACCGCCCTCGTCCTCCACCGGGCCGGCCGCACCCGCTGACCGCCCGCCCGGACGGCGGGGCCGCGGGCCCGGCCGGTTAGGCTCGGGGCGTGGAGCTCAAGAACATCCCGGACCCCGGTTTCTCCGACGACGACGGCACCGCCGACCCGGCGCTCGCCTCGGCCCTCGCCGCCTGGGCGGAGGACAGAACCGCCCACGGCCCCGTCCTGGACGCGCTGCGCGGCGCCCGGCTCCTCGTCCCCGTAGTCGCCGTCCTCGGCGAGGTGGAGACCGACCCGGAGACCGGGCTGAAGCGGGAGAAGACCAGCGACATGGCGGTGCCGACGCTGACCGCCGGCGACCGCCGCGGCCTGCCCGCCTTCACCTCGACCGCCGCGCTCGCCCTGTGGGACCCGGCCGCCCGGCCCGTCGCCGTCCCGCTCCGGCAGGCGCTCGCCGCCCTCGTCCACGAGAAGGCCGACACCCTCGTCCTCGACATGGCTGGCCCGGTGCCGTACCAGGTCAGCGGCTCCGCCCTGCTCGCCCTCGCCGAGGGCCGCACCAGCGCCGACCCCCTCGACGACCCGGCGGTACGGGACGCGGTCCGCGCCGCGGTCGCCGCCGAGCCCGCCGTGCTCCGCGCCCACCTCGGCCCGGGCAGCGCCGACGGCACCCTCGCCCTGGTCCTCGCCGAGGACGCCGCGCCCGCCGAGACCGCCCAGCGGGTGGCCCGTGCCCTCGCCGCCGACGAAACACTGAGGGCCCGCCTGGTGCGGGGCCTCGACCTGGCACTCCTGCCGGCCGCGGCCACGCCTCCGGGCGAGCCCTTCTACGTACGGGACTGAGCGCGGCTCCCTAGCCGTACACCGCGCCCGTGTACTTCTCGCCCGGGCCCTTGCCCGGCTCGTCCGGGACGATCGACGCCTCGCGGAAGGCGAGCTGGAGGGACTTCAGGCCGTCCCGCAGCGGAGCCGCGTGGAAGGACGAGATCTCGGTGGTGCTCGCGTCGAGGAGGCCCGCGAGCGCGTGGATCAGCTTGCGCGCCTCGTCGAGGTCCTTGTGCGCCTCGCCCTCCTCGGTGAGGCCGAGCTTGACGGCGGCGGCGCTCATCAGATTGACGGCGACGGTCACGATCACCTCGACCGCCGGGACCTCCGCGATGTCGCGGGTCATGGCATCGAAGTCGGGGCTGTCGGCGGAGGCGCCGGGGGCGGTCGTGGACTCGTTCTGGGGGGTCTCGCTCATGCCCCACACGATATGCGGGCCGACGGTTCGCGCCGACCGCCGGGTCCTGCTAACCTTGTGTAACGACCGGCCGGACACCTGTGTGCCCGGCCCACAAGTGGAGGCTCCGATCTCCCACCTGACCGCCCTCACGGGCGGCGGGTCACCGGTCAGGCGGCGCCCATCGTTCCGTACGGACGATGGAAGCCGCCCGATGTGCGCCCCGCGGTGGTTCGCGACGGTGCTCCGGTTTCTTTGGAGCCCCGTTTGTGTCCCGTCCGGGGCATTTTTTGTGTGCCGGCCCGGTTGGTCACATCGATTTGGATTGACGTGTCCGTCCGCCAAGGCGGTCGCGTGGTGCTACCGAGGAGGATCCATCAGCGCCGAGCCCCGCATCAACGAGCGGATTCGCGTTCCCGAGGTGCGTCTTGTCGGCCCCAGCGGCGAGCAGGTGGGCATCGTCCCCCTTGCCAAGGCCCTGGAGCTCGCGCAGGAGTACGACCTCGATCTTGTCGAGGTCGCGGCGAACGCCCGTCCGCCCGTGTGCAAGCTCATGGACTACGGGAAGTTCAAGTACGAATCGGCCATGAAGGCCCGTGAGGCGCGCAAGAACCAGGCGCACACGGTCATCAAGGAGATGAAGCTCCGGCCGAAGATCGACCCGCACGACTACGACACCAAGAAGGGCCACGTCGTCCGCTTCCTCAAGCAGGGCGACAAGGTCAAGATCACGATCATGTTCCGTGGTCGTGAGCAGTCCCGGCCCGAGCTCGGTTACCGCCTGCTGCAGCGCCTCGCCGAGGACGTCCAGGAGCTTGGCTTCATCGAGTCCAACCCGAAGCAGGACGGCCGGAACATGATCATGGTTCTGGGCCCGCACAAGAAGAAGACCGAGGCCATGGCCGAGGCGCGCGAGGCTCAGGCCGCGCGCAAGGCGGAGCGCCAGGGCATCGCGCCCGAGGCCGCTCCGGAGGCCGGTGCCGAGGAGGCTTCGGCCGACACGTCGGCCGAGAACGCCGAGGCGTGATCCGACGGGGCTGCCCCTGGGGCGGCCCCCCGGTCCCGTCCGGTACCACCCAACGAAGGATTGACGCTCCCGGTTCGCCGGTGCCCGCACCGGGGGAGCGCCACTGACGAGGAGATAACGGCGCTATGCCGAAGAACAAGACGCACTCCGGTGCCAAGAAGCGCTTCAAGGTCACCGGCTCCGGCAAGATCCTGCGCGAGCGCGCCGGCAAGCGCCACCTGCTCGAGCACAAGTCGTCCAAGCTGACGCGTCGCCTCACCGGCAACGCCGAGATGGCCCCGGGTGACGCCGCCAAGATCAAGAAGATGCTGGGCATCTGAGCTTGATCTCCCGCCCTCGGACACCGAGGGCATCCGGCCAAGACCGGGACCCATCCGTTTTCCGGGTCGTGTGAAGTCACCACGGCCCCGCTACAAGGAGTAAGAAGTGGCACGCGTCAAGCGGGCAGTCAACGCCCACAAGAAGCGCCGGGCGATCCTCGAGCAGGCCTCCGGCTACCGCGGTCAGCGTTCGCGCCTGTACCGCAAGGCCAAGGAGCAGGTCACCCACTCGCTGGTCTACAACTACAACGACCGGAAGAAGCGCAAGGGCGACTTCCGTCAGCTGTGGATCCAGCGCATCAACGCCGCTGCCCGTCAGAACGGCATGACGTACAACCGCCTCATCCAGGGTCTGAAGGCCGCCAACATCGAGGTGGACCGCAAGATCCTCGCCGAGCTGGCCGTCAACGACATCAACGCGTTCGCCGCGCTGGTCGAGGTCGCGCAGAAGGCCCTCCCGGCCGACGTCAACGCCCCGAAGGCCGCCGCCTGATCTTCCAGGCCGCAGTGCTTCCGACCGGACCCGCAGGCCCCGCGCCTGCGGGTCCGGCGCGTTGACCGCCCTCCGCGGAAACCCCCGACGAGACCGAGACAGAGAGCCCCAGGCACATGTCCACCCCCGAGCTGATCTCCCCGCGTTCCCCGCGCGTCGTCGCCGCCCGGCGGCTCGCCAAGCGCAACTTCCGGGGCAAGGACCGCCTCTTCCTCGCCGAGGGCCCCCAGGCCGTCCGTGAGGCCGTCGCGCACCGGGGCCCCGACGGCGCCCCCACCCTCGTCGAGCTCTTCACCACCGTCGAGGCCGCCGAGCGGTACGCGCCCATCGTCGAGGCCGCCCGAGCCGCCGGCGCCCGCGTCCACCACGCCTCCGACGCCGTCCTCGCCGAGGTCTCCCAGACCGTCACCCCGCAGGGACTCGTCGGCGTCTGCCGGTTCCTCGACTCGCCGTTCGACGCGGTCCTCGCCTCCCGGCCGAAGCTGGTCGCCGTCCTCGCGCACGTCCGCGACCCCGGGAACGCCGGCACCGTGCTCCGCTGCGCCGACGCCGCCGGAGCCGACGCGGTGATCCTCACCGACGCCTCCGTCGACCTCTACAACCCGAAGTCGGTCCGTGCCTCCGTCGGCTCCCTCTTCCACCTCCCCGTCGCCGTCGGCGTCCCCGTCGAACAGGCCGTCGCCGGCCTCAAGGGCGCCGGGGTCCGGATCCTCGCCGCCGACGGCGCCGGGCAGGACGACCTCGACGACGAGCTCGACGCCGGCACCATGGGCGGCCCCACCGCCTGGATCTTCGGCAACGAGGCGTGGGGACTCCCCGAGGAGACCCGGGCCCTCGCCGACGCAGTCGTCCGCGTCCCCATCCACGGCAAGGCCGAGAGCCTCAATCTGGCCACCGCCGCCGCCGTCTGCCTCTACGCCTCGGCCCGCGCCCAGCGCCCCCGCCGCACCGCCTGACGGCACCCCGCCGCCGTACCTCACCGTCGCCTTTCGGACACCCGGTGTGGTCTTCCGGCTCCCGCCGGTCACCCTCGCCCAGTAGAGTGACGCACTCGGTGAGCCCACTGCGGTACACGGAGGGGTGGGAGACGGGGATGACGGCCGGCACGGACAGTCCCGCGCGGACCGCGCAGCGACGCGGCGACGGGGCGCGCCCGCCCGAGCCGTGGCCCGGGATCGACCCCGACGACCTGCCCGACGGGCTCGTCGTCGCCGACGAGCGCGGCCGCGTCGTCTGCTTCAACGCCGCCGCCAGCCGCATCACCGCCGTCCCGGCCCCCGAAGCGCTCGGCCGCCCCCTCGACCAGGCCCTCCCCCTGGAGGACCTCAAGGGCCGCCGCTGGTGGAGCCTCACCGACCCGTACGGCGGCCTCGCGACCCGGCGCGGCCAGCCCGAGCGGAACCTGCTCCTGCCCGGCGGCCGCGAGGTCCTCGTCTCCGCCCGCTACGTCCGCGAGCACCCCAAGGGCCCCGTCCGCCGGGTCGTCGTCTCGCTCCGGGGCACCGAGGCCCGCCGCCGCTCCGAGCGCAGCCACGCCGAGCTCATCGCCACCGTCGCCCACGAACTACGCTCCCCGCTCACCTCCGTGAAGGGCTTCACCGCCACCCTCCTCAGCAAGTGGGAGCGGTTCACCGACGAGCAGAAGCGGCTCATGCTGGAGACCGTCGACGCCGACGCCGGCCGCATCAAGCGGCTCATCGCCGAACTCCTCGACATCTCCCGGATCGACGCCGGCCGCCTCGAGGTGCGCCGCCAGCCCGTCGACATCGCCGCGGCCATCGGCCGGCACGTCCAGGCGCACACCACCGGTGGCCAGGCCCCCGACCGCTTCTTCGTCCGCACCAGGCCCGGACTGCCCGCGCTCTGGGCCGATCCCGACAAGATCGACCAGATCCTCGGCAACCTCCTGGAAAACGCGGTGCGCCACGGCGCCGGAACCGTCACCATCGAGGTGGCGCCCCGCACCGCGGGCGACGACGGCACCGGCGAGGAGGGGACGGAGGTCACCGTGAGCGACGAGGGCCCGGGCATCCCCGAGGAGTCCATGAACCGCGTCTTCACCCGCTTCTGGCGCGGCAGCAAGCGCGGCGGCACCGGACTCGGCCTCTACATCGTCAAGGGCCTCGTCGAGGCCCACGGCGGCACCATCACCGTCGGACGCGGCCCGCGCGGCGGCGCCGAGTTCCGATTTACCCTGCCCGTCGGCACCCCGGCCCATCTCGTCTGACGTCTCACCCACCGAGACCCGACAGGATCGAGAGCGACCGGGGCCCCCACGGGCTCATCAGCGTGTCCCCACCCCGTTAGACTCGACCTTTGGCACGTTTGCGCCCTTGTCGTCTGTCGTCGAACCGGGGTCGCCCCAGCCAGCCCAACGGAAGCACGGGAAGAGATGTCGGCACCCAATAAGTCGTACGACCCGGTCGAGGTCGAAGCCTTGAAACCGGAAGAGATCGAGCGCATGCGGGACGAGGCGGTCGCCGCCTTCGCCGCCGCCGGCGACCTCGACGCGCTCGCGCACGCCAAGACGGCGCACACCGGCGGCACCTCGCCGCTCGCCCTCGCCAACCGCGAGATCGGCGCCCTGCCCCCGCAGGCCAAGGCCGCGGCCGGCAAGCTCGTCGGCCAGGCCCGCGGTGTCGTCTCCAAGGCGCTCGCCGCCCGCCAGGCCGAGCTGGAGGCCGAGCGCGACGCGCGCGTCCTCGTCGAGGAGGCCGTCGACGTCACCCTGCCGTACGACCGGATCCCGGCCGGCGCCCGCCACCCGCTGACCACCCTCATGGAGCGCGTCGCCGACGTCTTCGTGTCGATGGGGTACGAGGTCGCCGAGGGCCCCGAGGTCGAGGCCGAGTGGTTCAACTTCGACGCCCTGAACTTCGTGCCGGACCACCCGGCGCGGCAGATGCAGGACACCTTCTTCGTCCAGGGGCCGGAGGGGACGACCGGCGACGAGTCGGGCGTCGTGCTCCGCACCCACACCTCGCCGGTCCAGGCCCGCACCCTCATCGACCGGGAACCCCCGGTCTACGTGGTGTGCCCCGGCCGCGTCTACCGCACCGACGAGCTCGACGCCACGCACACCCCGGTCTTCCACCAGATCGAGCTGCTCGCCGTCGACGAGGGCCTCACCATGGCCGACCTCAAGGGCACCCTCGACCACATGGTCCAGGCGCTCTTCGGCGCGGACATGAAGACCCGGCTCCGCCCGAACTTCTTCCCCTTCACCGAGCCGTCCGCCGAGATGGACATGCTCTGCTACGTCTGCCGCGGCGAGTCCGTCGGCGACCCCGACCGTCCCTGCCGCACCTGCGGCAGCGAGGGCTGGATCGAGCTGGGCGGCTGCGGCATGGTCAACCCGAAGGTGCTCGTCGCCTGCGGCGTGGACCCGGAGAAGTACAGCGGCTTCGCCTTCGGCTTCGGCATCGAGCGGATGCTGATGTTCCGGCACAACGTGGAAGACATGCGAGACATGGTCGAGGGTGACGTCCGGTTCACCCGGCCGTTCGGGATGGAGATCTGATGCGGGTCCCGCTTTCTTGGCTGCGGGAGTACGTCGACCTGCCGGCGACGGAGACCGGCCGCGACGTCCAGGCCAAGCTCATCACCGCCGGCCTCGAGGTCGAGACCGTCGAGCGGCTCGGCGCCGGCCTCACCGGCCCGCTGGTGGTCGGCAAGGTCCTCACCATCGAGGAGCTGACGGAGTTCAAGAAGCCCATCCGCTTCTGCACCGTCGACGTCGGCCGGGCCAACGGCACCGGCGAGCCCCAGGAGATCATCTGCGGCGCCCGGAACTTCGCCGTCGGCGACAAGGTCGTCGTGGCCCTGCCCGGCGCCGTCCTCCCCGGTGACTTCCGGATCGCCGAGCGCAAGACGTACGGCAAGGTCTCGCGCGGCATGATCTGCTCCAGCGAGGAGCTGGACATGGGCGAGGACCCGAACCACGGGATCATCATCCTGCCGCCGGAGCACGAGGTCGGCATCGACGCCACCGCCCTCCTGGAGCTGTACGACGAGGTCCTCGACATCGCCGTCACCCCGGACCGCGGCTACTGCCTCTCGATGCGCGGCGTCGCCCGCGAGGCCGCCATCGCGTACGGACTGCCGCTGCGCGACCCGGCGCTCCTCGACGTGCCCGCGCCGAACTCGTACGGCTACCCGGTCCAGGTCACCGACCCGATCGGCTGCGACCGCTTCACGGCCCGCACCGTCGTCGGCCTCGACCCCGAGGCCCGGTCGCCGATCTGGCTCCAGCGCCGCCTCCAGAAGGCCGGCATGCGCCCGATCTCGCTCGCCGTCGACATCACCAACTACGTGATGCTGGAGCTCGGCCAGCCGCTGCACGCCTACGACCGCACCCGGCTCGACGGCCCCATCGGGGTCCGCCGCGCCGAGGCCGGCGAGAAGATCACCACGCTCGACGGCACCGCGCGGGTCCTCGACGCCGCCGACCTGGTCATCACCGACAACCGCGGCCCCATCGGCATCGCGGGCGTCATGGGCGGCGCCCACACCGAGATCGCCGACCCGGTGACCGACCCCGAGACCGGCGCCGTCATCGGCTCCACCGAGGTCGTCATCGAGGCCGCGCACTTCGACGCCATCTCGATCGCCCGGACGGCCCGTCGCCACAAGCTGTCCTCCGAGGCGTCCAAGCGCTTCGAGCGAGGCGTGGACCCGCAGGCCGCCGCCGCTGCCGCGCAGCGCACGGTCGACCTGCTGGTGCTGCTCGCGGGCGGCACCGCCGAGGCCGGCGTCACCGAGATCGCCGCCCCGTCCGCGCCCCGCACGATCGCCATGCCGGCGAACCACCCCGACAAGGTCGCGGGCGTGGCGTACGGCCGCGAGACCGTCGTCCGCCGCCTCCAGGAGGTCGGCTGCGACGTCTACGGCCAGGACGAGCTCGTCGTCACGGTGCCCTCGTGGCGCCCCGACCTGAACGAGCCGAACGACCTCGCCGAGGAGGTCATCCGGCTGGAGGGCTACGAGAACCTGCCCTCCACGCTGCCGAAGCCCCCGGCCGGCCGCGGCCTCACCGAGCGCCAGCGCGTCCACCGCCGGGTCGGCCGCGTCCTCGCCGGCGCCGGCTACGTCGAGGCGCTGAACTACCCCTTCATGGGGCAGCAGGCACTCGACCAGCTCGGCCTCGACGCGGACGACGCCCGCCGCGAGGTCGTCACCCTCGTCAACCCGCTCTCCGACGAGGAGCCCGCGCTCCGCACCACGCTGCTCCCCGGCCTGCTCGCCGCGCTGCGCCGGAACGACAGCCGCGGGAGCCACGACCTGGCCCTCTTCGAGACCGGCCTGGTCTTCCGCCCGAAGGGCGAGGCCAAGGTCGCGGTCCGCCTGCCGGTGGACCGCCGCCCCACCGACGAGGAGATCGCCGGCGTCGACGCCGCGCTGCCCGCGCAGCCGCGCCGCGCCGCCGTCGTCCTCGCCGGCGCCCGCGAGCAGTCCGGCTGGTGGGGCAAGGGCCGCCCGGCCGACTGGGCCGACGCCATCGAGGCCGCCCGCCTCGTGGCCGTCGAGGCCGGCGCGGAGCTGCTGATCGACGCCGACCAGCACGCCCCGTGGCATCCGGGCCGCTGCGCCGCCTTCCACGTGGTGATCGACGGGGTCAAGACCCTCGCCGGCCACGGCGGCGAGCTCCACCCGCGCGTCGTCAAGGCGCTGGGCCTGCCGGCCCGCTCCTGCGCGATGGAGCTGGACCTGGACGTGCTGGAGAAGGCCGGCGAGGGTCCGGTCAGGGCCCCGCGGATCTCCGCCTTCCCGGTCGCCACCCAGGACGTCGCCCTGGTCGTCGACCAGGACGTGCCGTCCGCCGCGGTCGAGCACCACCTGGCCGCCGGCGCGGGTGAACTCCTGGAGTCCATCCGCCTGTTCGACGTCTACACCGGCGACCAGGTCGGCGAGGGCAAGAAGTCCCTGGCGTACGCGCTGAAGTTCCGCGCCGAGGACCGCACCCTCACCGTCGAGGAGGCCACCGCCGCCCGCGACGCCGCGGTCGCCCAGGCCGCCGAGCACACCGGCGCGGTGCTGCGCGGCGCCTGACGCCGAAGCGGCACACGACGGAGGGCCGCCCCGGGACCAGCTCCCGCGGCGGCCCTCCGCCGTGCCCGGCCCCGTCGTCATTGATCGCACGAGGCGGCGAACGTCGGCAGTCTGTACGGGCGAGGTGGGGTCGGCCCGGGGCGGCGCGCCGGGGTTGCTCACTCCTTCGGGTGAGATCGCCGGGGGGTGTTCCCCCCGGTCCGCACGGTCGGCAGAATCGACGCGGCCACAGGGGCGGGCTTGTGTGCCGCAGGGCCTCAGGGTGCTGCCGGGGGCTCGGGGAGGGCCGTACATGATCCGTACCAGCCGTGCACACCGCCTCCGCTCCTCCGCCCTCGGCTCCCGGCTCCGCCGGTCGGCGCCGCTCGCGCTCCCCGTCGGCTGGGGCGCGCTCGCCGTGGCCTGGAAGTTCGGGTGCCCGCTGGCCCGGCAGCCGGGGCTCCCGATGCGGATCGCCACCAGCATCGTCTTCCTCACCGTCGGCACGGGACTGGTCCTCGGGGTGCGCCGGCGGCTGCGGCGCGAGTTGGCGCGGGTGCGGGCCGTCGCCGAGGCGACGCAGCAGGTGCTGCTCCGCCCGCCGCCCGCCCGGCTCGACGGACTCGCCCTGGCCGCGGGCCAGTTGTCGGCCACCCGGGGCGCCTCGGTGGGCGGCGACCTGTACGAGGCGGTGGCGACGCCGTACGGGGTGCGGATCGTCGTCGGGGACGTGCGCGGCCACGGGCTCGCCGCCCTGGGCGCGGTCGTCGCGGTGCTCGGGAGCTTCCGCGAGGCCGCCCATGACGAGCCCGAGCTCGGCGGGGTGCTGCGGCGCCTGGAGCGGGCGCTCCAGCGGCACCTGCGGGAGCGGGCCAGGGACGAGCACCCGGCCCGCGGCGGGGGCGAGCCGGAGCATCCGGTGGCCGAGGAGTTCGTGACCCTGCTGCTCCTGGAGGTCCGCGCCGACGGGCGGCTCGCCGTCCTCGACTGCGGTCACCCCGCCCCGTACCGGCTCGGTGCCCGGGTGGAGCGGCTGCCGGTGGGCGAACCGCTGCCGCCGCTCGGCGTGCTGCCGCTGCCGGCCGTGCTCGTCCCGTACACCGCCGCCCGGCTGCTCCCCGGCGAGACGCTGGTGCTGCACACCGACGGGGCGGAGGAGGCCCGGGACCACCGGGGCCGCTTCTTCGGCCTGGAGGCGGCGCTCGCCCGGAGCGCCGGACGGTCGCCCGGGACCGTCGTCCGGCAGACGCACGAAGCGCTGCTGCGGCACACCGGCGGCCGGCTCGACGACGACGCGGCCCTGCTCGTCGTCCGCAGCGACCGGGTCCGGGTGCCGGCGCAGCCCGCCGAACCCGGGCTGCGCCGTCCCCGGCCCGCTCCCTCCACCCACTGCTGAGCGGAGGGACCGGGGATACGGGCGCCGCCCGGCCCGCCACGGAGTGTCGGGCAGATCAGCGGGACGGGCGGCGCGGACCGGGCGGCCGCACTGTACGAGGGGGAGCCGGCGGCCCGGTCTCTCGCCTTGGCGGCGAGGAGCTCAGTCAAGCGGTACGGCTCCCCGGGCGGCAGCGCGCGCGGACCGGGAGAACGGGTACTTCATTCACACCCCGTGCGAAATCGCACCGGACGAATTCGGCCACCGCTACGCTGAGTTCACCGAGCGACCGGAGGGGCCATGCAGCCCAACACCCTGCTCGACGCCCTCCTGGACGAGGCGGGCGTCTCCCACGCAGGTCTCGCCGACCGTGTGAACCGGGCGGGACGGGCCAGGGGTCTTGCCCTGCGTTACGAACACACCGCCGTGGCGCGGTGGTTGAAGGGTCAGCGACCGCGCGGCCAGGTGCCCGACCTGATCTGCGAGGTGCTGGCGGCCCGGCTCGCCAGGCCCGTCACCCTCGACGACATCGGACTCGGCGTGCCCGGCGGCGGGCCGCCCGCGTCGCCCGGCACCCCGCTCTCCGGCTTCGTCGACCGGGCCACCGCGCTGTGGCGCTCGGACGAGCAGCAGCGTCCGTATGTCGTCGCCGCGCCGGCGGTGACCGGAACGCCCGCGGTGATCCCGGTGTGGGAGTGGGAGAACCCGCCGGAGGACACCGACGTCTCCCGGACCGGTCTGACGCGGGTGGAGCCGGCCGACATCGCCCTGCTCCGGGCCGCCCGCGCGCACTACGAGCAGATGTACCGCAAGGCCGGCGGCATCGCGACCCGGGCCCGGATCGTCGGCTTCCTCACCACCGAGGCCGCGCCGCGGCTGCGCGGCTCCTACAGCGACGCCCTCGGACGCTCGCTGCACCGCGCCACCGGGGGGCTGGTGGCGGTGGCCGGGATCTGCGCCTACGACGCCGACGCGCACGGCCTCGCGCAGCGCTACTTCCAGCAGGCGCTGCGGCTGGCGAAGGCGAGCGGGGACCGGGCGTTCGGGGCCTATGTGATCGCGCTGATGGTCAACCAGTCCTTGCTGCTGGGGGAGTTCCGGCAGGCGGTGGCGTTCGCCGAGGCGGCGCTGCGGGCCTCCGACGGGACCATCACCCCGGCGCTGGCGGCCGATCTGACGGCTATGCAGGCGAAGGCGTACGCCCGGCTCGGGGACGGGGCCGCGGCGCTCGACTGCATCCGGCGGGCCGAGGCGGCGGCGGACCGGATCGCGCCGGCGGCGGAACCGGCCGAGACGGGGTACGTGCAACCGGGCCTCGTCAACGTACAGGTGGCGGAGGCCCTCCTCAGTCTGGGTGATCTCCCGGGGGCGTACGAGCACGCGGCGCGCGCGGTGGGGACGCCCTCGCACGACCGGGGCCGGGTGCACCGCCTCGCGCTGCTCTGCCAGGTCGAACTGCGGCAGGGCGAGGCGGACTCGGCGGCGCGGACGGCGGTCGAGATGACCGAGCGGGCGCGCGGGATGGAGTCGCGCCGGCTGCGGGACCGGCTCCTGGAGGCCCGGGAGCACCTGCTGGCCAGTGACGCGGGGGACGCCCGGGAAGCGGCGGAGTTGATCGACGGGGCGTTGCGCGTTCCGCTCTGACGCTCGAACTGATGCGATGTTGCCACCGAACACGCACCTACCAGTCGGAAGGTGGCAAGAACGTGCAGTGGACGAAACTGAGTGAACACTCCGTCTATGAAAACCGTTGGTTCCGAGTGAACCTCGCGGACGTCGAACTCCCGGACGGCCGCCACCTCGACCACTATCTGATCCGACTCCGCCCCGTCGCCGTCGCGACCGTCCTCAACGACGCCGACGAGGTCCTGATGCTCTGGCGCCACCGCTTCATCACCGACAGCTGGGGGTGGGAGCTGGCCGCCGGCGTCGTCGAGGACGGCGAGGCCCCCGAGGCCGCGGCGGCCCGCGAGATGGAGGAGGAGACCGGCTGGCGTCCCGGGCCGCTGCGGCACCTCCTCACCGTCGAGCCCTCGAACGGGCTCAGTGACGCCCGGCACCACCTCTACTGGGCCGACCGTGCCACCTGGACCGGGCCGCCGGTGGACGGCTTCGAGTCCTCGCGGCGCGCCTGGGTACCGCTCAAGGAGGTCCCCGAGCTGATCGCCCGGGGCGAGGTCCCGGCCGCGAACATGGCGGCCGGCCTGCTGATGCTGCACCACCTGCGGCTCGGCTGACCTCCGGGCCGGCGTACCCGGGGAAAGGTGAACGGCCCGTACCTGTGCGGGGGTACGGGCCGTTCGGGTCGCGGAGAGCGACAATCGTGGGGCGCCGGGAGCGCCAGGGACGCCGGTGGCGTCAGGGACGCCAGGGGCGTCAGGGGGGGCGACGGGCGTCAGGGGTAGACGTAGAAGCCGGAGCCGCTCTTGCGGCCGAGCCGGCCGGCGTCGACCATCCGCTGGAGCAGCGGGGGAGCGGCGTACAGCGGCTCCTTGAACTCGGAGTACATGGAGTCGGCGATCGAGGCGATCGTGTCGAGGCCGATCAGGTCCGAGAGCTTCAGCGGACCCATGGGGTGGGCGCAGCCGTACTCCATGCCGTTGTCGATGTCCTCGCGGCTCGCGATGCCGGACTCGAACATCCGGATCGCCGAGAGCAGGTACGGGACGAGCAGCGCGTTGACGACGAAGCCGGAGCGGTCCTGGGCGCGGATCGCGTGCTTGCCGAGCAGCTTCTCGGCGAAGGCCTGCGCCCGGCTGATGGTGCCCTCGGAGGTGGTGAGGGCGGGGATCAGCTCGACCAGCTTCTGGACCGGCGCCGGGTTGAAGAAGTGGATGCCGATGACGTGGTCGGGGCGGGAGGTCGCCACGGCCAGCTTCACCAGCGGGATGGAGGAGGTGTTCGAGGCCAGGATGGCGTCGGGCCGGGTCAGGACCTGGTCGAGGACCTGGAAGATCTCGGTCTTGACCTGCTCGTTCTCGACGACCGCCTCGATCACGAGGTCGCGGTCGGCGAACTCGCCCAGATCGGTCGTGAAGGAGAGCTTCGCGAGCGTCGCGTCCCGCTCCTCCTCGCTGATCTTGCCGCGTTCGGCGGCCTTGGTCAGCGAGTTCAGCAGCCGGGTGCGGCCGATCTCCAGCGCCTCGCCGGTGGTCTCGGCGACCATCACCTCGAGACCGCTCCGGGCACACACCTCTGCGATGCCCGCGCCCATCTGGCCGCAGCCCACCACTCCGACGCGCTCAATGTCGGCCATGGAGTCCGTCACCTCGTGCCTTTCGCTCTTCTCTGGCGGCGGGCCCCCGTGTGATTCCGGTACGCACGCCTCGACCCCATGACGTTACTCCGATTCACGCGATGATCGATCGGTCGGGGCGGGCATGCTGTCCGCGAGCGTGTGACGTATCCGACAGCGGAGAGGTACAAGTGCGGCCTATCGGGAGAAGAGGGTTTGTGACGACCGCCACGGGAGCGGTATTCGCCGCACTAGGGGCGGGTGATTCCGGAGCCGCCTCCGGAGCCGCCTTCCACGCCCGGCCGATACGGGAGCGGGAGCGGGGGCGGGCGGCGAGTCCGTACGCCTTCCGGGGCATGTGGGTCGCGACCGTCTTCAACCGGGACTGGCCCTCGCGCACCGGTCTCTCCGCCGCCGCGCAGCGTTCCGAGCTGCTGCGGCACCTGGACCGGGCGGTGGAGCGCCGGCTCAACGCGGTCGTGCTCCAGGTGCGGCCCACCGCCGACGCGCTGTGGCCCTCGCCGCACGAGCCCTGGGCCGAGTGCCTCACCGGCACCCAGGGCAAGGACCCCGGCTGGGACCCGCTCGGCACGGCCGTCGCGGAGGCCCACGAGCGGGGTCTCGAACTGCACGCCTGGTTCAACCCGTACCGAGTGGCGAATCACACGGACCCGGGGCGGCTCGCCGCCTCCCATCCGGCCCGCGTCCATCCCGACTGGACCGTGCCCTACGGCGGGCGGCTGTACTACGACCCCGGCCTGCCCGAGGTCCGGCGCTTCGTCCAGGACGCCATGCTCGACGCGGTGCGCCGCTACGACATCGACGCCGTCCACTGGGACGACTACTTCTACCCGTACCCGGTGGCGGGGGAGCGCTTCAAGGACGACGCCTCGTACGCCCGCCACGGCGCCGGCTTCCCCGACCGCGCGGACTGGCGGAGGCACAACACCGACCTGCTGGTCTCGGAGATGTCCGCCCGCGTGAAGGAGGTCAATCCGCACGTGCGCTTCGGGGTCAGCCCCTTCGGGGTGTGGCGGGACGTCGCCGACGACCCCGAGGGCTCCGACACCGGCGCGGGCCTGGCCACCTACGACGACCTGTACGCGGACACCCGCAAGTGGGTCAGGGAGGGCTGGATCGACCACGTCGTGCCACAGCTCTACTGGCACATCGGCCACCCCACCACCGACTACGCCAGGCTCCTCGCCTGGTGGGACGCGACGGTACGGGGGACGGGCGTCCGGCTGCGCATCGGCGAGGCGCTGTACAAGGCGGGCGACACGGCCCAGCCCGCGGCGTGGCAGGACCCGGAGGAGCTGTCACGGCACCTCGCGCTGGCCGCCGGGCGACCGGGCGTGGACGGGCACTGCTTCTTCGCGGCGAAGGAGGTCGCCGAGGACCGCATCGGCGCCCTCGCCGCGGCCGTGACCGACCACTACCCGCCGGCGGCGCGGTCCGCCCGGGGGCCCGGCCGGGCCGCTTCGCCTCCCGAACCGGGCCGGAACACGGCGCCGCCGGGCCGGCGGGACCCGGAGGAGACGGCCTAGCTGTATTGATCACGAGCGTTGTTGACACCGGCTCGGTCTTGAACATGGCGAAGACCTCCGGTGTGGTGGGAGCTGTCTAGGAACTCACCGCACGGAGGTCTTCGTGTCCCACCGTAATGCCCGGCTGAC
>NZ_JBIBWV010000022.1:74158-125564 GCF_043081625.1 Streptomyces sp. NPDC014861 | reverse complement strand
CTGGCAGACTTCCTCCACACCTACAACCACCACCGCTGCCACACCGCACTCGACGGACACCCACCCATCACCCGCGTCAACAACCCTGCGGGTCATTACATCTAGGCGTCAGAACGGGGGGTCCTGCTGGGGGCCGCGGTCCGCCGGACCGCGGCCCGACAGGACCTCCCCGTAGGCCTGCATCAGGTCCCCGAGCCGCAGCGTCGCCAGGTCCTCGCGGGTGAGCGTCCCGGGATAGCCGGACAGCCGCAGGTCCCGGTAGGCGCAGGACTTCTCGTACAGGGTGCGCAGGAAGCGGCCGTTGCCCAGCTCGTCGATCCAGCCCTGCTCCACCACGTGGGCGCTGATCGAGCGCAGCTCCTCCAGCGCCTCCTCGTCCCAGCCGTCGCCGTTGGCCGCGGCCAGCACCTTCCCGATGGCGGTGAGCTCCAGCGGCCGGTAGGAGGGGAAGTCGACCCGGGTGGTGAACCGGGAGGAGAGCCCGGGATTGGCGGCGAGCAGCCGGTCCATCCCCTCCGGGTAGCCGGCCAGGATCACCACGAGGTGGTCCCGGTTGTCCTCGGCCCGCTTCAGCAGCACCTGGAGGGCCTCGTCGCCGTAGGCGTCGCCCTTGCTGTAGCCGGAGTTGGAGAGCGCGTACGCCTCGTCGACGAAGAGCACCCCGCCGACGGCGGAGTCGATCAGCTCGTTCGCCTTCACCGCCGTCTGGCCCAGGAACTCGCCGACGAGATCGGCCCGCTGGGCCTCGACCAGATGGTCGCCGCCGAGCAGGCCGAGCGCGTAGAAGACCCGTCCCAGGATCCGGGCCACCGTCGTCTTGCCGGTGCCGGACGGCCCCGAGAAGACGAAGTGCCGCTTCGGCGGCTGCACCGGCAGCCCCTGCCCGGCGCGCAGCCGGGCCATCTCCAGCTGTGCCGAGAGCGCCTTGACCTGCCGCTTCACCGGCTCCATCCCGACCATGCCCTCCAGCTCCGCGAGGGCCTCGGCGAGCAGCACCGGATCGGTCGGCCCGGCCGGGAAGCGCGGCGGCCCGGGCTGCGCGGGCACCGGCGAACTGTGGCGTACGACCTCCGGCGGCGGCGCGGGCGCGCCGGGCGGCACCGGGTCGGGGGAGCGGCGCAGTCCGTCGCCGCCGGGCGGCCCGGGCTCCGTCTCCGGCCCGGCGGCGGTGTCGGTGCCGTCCTGTCCGGGTCCCGCGCCCGCGGTGCCGAGGGCGACGGCGGCGAGACCGGCCTGCTCGTCCATGCCGTCGAGCCCGTCGAAGCCGTCGTACTCGGCGATGGCGGCGAGCCGGGCGGCGGTGTCCATGAAGGCCGGATCGACGCGGTGCACCGCGCGGTAGAGGGGGAGTGCCGCGGCGCTGCGGCCGGTCCCCTCGTGGGCGCGGGCGAGCCAGTAGCGCAGCTCCTTGCGCTGCGGCTGCTCGCTGCGGCAGCGCATCAGCGCCGCCGACAGCAGCGGCTCGGCCTGCCCGTACATCTCCAGGCGCACCCGGGCCATGCCGCCGAAGAGCCCGGCCTCGATGCCGAGGAGCGGGTCGTCGACGAGGGGTTCGGTGTGCCGGACCAGCTGTTCCCAGTCCTTGACGAGGTAGGCGCGACAGGCGTGCAGGAAGCGGACCTGCGGGTCGGTGTCGACCGGCGGCAGCTCCGCGAGCGCCCGGTCGAGCTCGGGCACGTGCCGTCCGTCGAGCCAGTGGGAGGCGTGCGCGAGGAGCAGGTCGCGCGGGCTCTCCAGCACCGGCTGCACCCACCAGCCGAGCCAGTACCAGGAGTTGAGGGTCCGTCGGTGCCGGGTGCGCTGCTCGCCGAAGCGCTCGCGGTTGCGGTACATGCGCAGCAGCGCGGCCGTGGTGTCCACCCGGAGCGCGTGCAGCCCCAGCCAGGCGTCCGCCATGCCGGGGTCGCTCCTGACCGCCGCCCGGAACTCCTCCTCGGCCTGCGGATAGGCGCCCATCGTGTAGGCGTCCACTCCGCGCAGCCAGGCGAGCTCGGCGGGGCCCTGCCCGCCCTGCGTGCCGATGTCCATCGGGTCCCCCACAACCGTCGGCGTATGGACGGGATTTGACCGCACCTGGGGGCATCGTACCTGCGCAGGGGCGGTGCGCTCAGGGAGAAGCGCAAGATCCGGAATCGGTGACCCTGGGTGAGCGAAGAGGGTCGGAAGCCGTCCGGGAAGAGGGCTGGAGGGCAGAACGAAGCCCCCGATCACGGGGGAACAACCGGGGGCTTCGTGTCTGCGGCGGCTGTGGAAAAGCCGCACATTGAGAACGTAAGACCTGTACGCCCCCGGGGTCAAGCGCAGTTGAGGCACTTGCGGAAGCGGAATTCCGGGGGCTCAGTCCACCGCCATCACGCCGTCACGGTGGGTGATGATCTGGTCCGGGCCCGCTGTCACACCAGGCCCGGGGAGCCAGTCGTAGCCCTCCGTCCGCTCCCGCACCAGGGTGTCGGCGAAGGGTCGCGAGGGGTCCGCGGCGAAATGGCGAGTCTCCGCCACCACCCAGCCGTCCCAGAAGTCCGCCTGCTCCGGTCCGTCCCGGTGCCGGCCGCGGTCCCAGGAGGCCCCGGCCGGCCGCTCCATCCACAGCAGCCACGCCAGCCACGGGCGCAGCTCGCGCCGTCCGGACCCCACGCCCTCCACCAGCACGACCGGCGCGGGCGGCAGAGGGCGGGCGGGGCCGAAGCGCCGCCGGGTCCAGTCGTACGGGTGGTAGTGCGCGGTCGCGCCGCGCTCCAGCGGTTCCAGGACCTGCTCGCGCAGCCGGCCCGTCCAGGCGAAGAGCTCGTCGTGGGTGGCGAGGTCGTCGAGGCGCAGGACGGGCGCGCCGCCGAGCGCGGCGGCGAGCCGGCCGGCGAGCGTGGACTTGCCGGAGCCGGCGTGTCCGTCGACCGCGACCAGCCGGACGGGGCCGAGCGAGGGCGGCAGCCGGCGCAGCGCGCGGGCCGCGCGGTCGAGGTCGTCCATGCGGCCCAGCGTAGGTCAGGGGTGCCGTCGCAGGTCAGCGAGGTGCCGCCGTCAGTGGTCTCTACCCATGTCGATGGCGGCGACGCGGGCCGAAGTGCTGGCGGAGCCCCCTTCCAGCCGGGATAGTGGGCCCGCGCAGCCCCGCCCGATCGCCGTTCCGTCCTCGACTGGGGGTCCTCGCCATGCCCGGATCAGCCTCACGCCGGACCGTCCTCGCCGCAGCGCTCGCGGCCGCCGCGGGCACGGCCTCGGCCGGTGCCGCACCGGCCTCCGCGTCCGCACCCGGCGGTACGGGGGAGGGCGCCGGCGCGGCGGCCCCGGAGACCGTCGCCAACCGCTTCTGGTCCACCTTCACCGACTGGCGGTCCGGCGCGGCCGACGGCACCCGGGCCGTCGCCGGGATCCGCCCGGGCCTGGTCCTGGACGCGCCCCTGGGCCGTACCGACTACACCGATCCGCACACCGGGCTCACCTCGTCCTGGGAGTACGCCCGCTGGACCTCGCCCGCGCACGCCCCGGCGGTGCCGGCCACCGAGCTGATCGCCTCCTGGAACGCCCGCACCCCGGCCGGTACCTGGCTCCAGGTCGAGCTGTCCGGCACGTACACGGACGGCACGGCGACCCCGTGGTTCGTGATGGGCCGCTGGGCCTCGGGGGACACCGACATCCGGCGGACCTCGGTCGACGACCAGACCGACGGCCGGAGCAGCGTCTGGACGGACACCCTCGCGGTCGACGACCCCGCGAGCGGCCTCCGGCTGGCCGCGTACCGGCTCCGCCTCACCCTCCACCGCCGCCCCGGCACCACCCTCACGCCCACCGTCTGGCGGCTCGGCGCGATGGCCTCGGACGTCCCGGACCGCTTCACGGTCCCGGCCTCGGCGCCCGGCCTCGCCCGCGAGCTGCCCGTCCCCCGCTACTCGCAGAACACCCACGTCGGCCAATACCCGGAGTACGACAACGGCGGCGAGGCCTGGTGCAGCCCGACCTCGTCGCAGATGATCCTGGAGTACTGGGGCCGGCGTCCCTCCGCCGCCGAGCTGGCCTGGGTGAACCCCGACTACGCGGACCCGCAGATCTGCCACGCGGCCCGGTACACCTACGACCACCAGTACCAGGGCTGCGGGAACTGGCCCTTCAACGCCGCCTACGCGGCCGCCTACCCGTCGATGAACGCCGTGGTGACCCGGCTCCGCTCGCTCACCGACCTGGAGACCCTGATCCGCGCCGGCATCCCCGCCATGACGTCCCAGTCCTTCCGCGCGGAGGAGCTGACCGGCGCGGGCTACGGCACCTCCGGCCACCTCATGACGGTGATCGGCTTCACCGCCGCCGGCGACGTGATCGCCAACGACCCGGCCTCCCCGACCAACGAGGCCGTCCGCCGGGTCTACCGCCGCCGCGAGTGGGAGAACATCTGGCTCCGCACCAAGCGGTACAACGCGAGCGGGAAAGTGGTCTCCGGCACAGGCGGGGTCTGCTACCTGTACTTCCCCGAACGGCCGACTGCCGCGCAGCGCAAGGCGCTTCAGGCCGTGGGCGTGCTCTGATCCGGCCGGGGGCGGGCCGGAGGTGTGAGGGACGTCTCTGGTCCGGGGGCGCCACC
Source organism: Streptomyces sp. NPDC014861 (assembly GCF_043081625.1). Taxonomy (NCBI): domain Bacteria; kingdom Bacillati; phylum Actinomycetota; class Actinomycetes; order Kitasatosporales; family Streptomycetaceae; genus Streptomyces; species Streptomyces sp. NPDC014861. The sequence goes on along the minus strand of NZ_JBIBWV010000022.1, from coordinate 120,991 downwards.
GTGCCTCATGGTGGTGGCCATGAGCGCCACCACCACTCCCGCCGGCCGTCTCCTCTCGCGCACGCGCACGGGCGGTCCCGAGGACGACAAGGGTCCCGAGCTGCTGGAGCACGTGCTCGGCTGGACCCTCGTCGTCCTCCTCGCCGTGCTGGTCACCCGAGCGGGTCTCATGTGACCCGCCGCGCGGTCACCGCCTCCCGCCCGGCGGGAGCAGGACCCCGCTGACCCGTACGGTCCGGTCGGCCCAGACGGGTGCCGCGGCCAACCGCGTCCACTCGGCGTCCCGGCGCCCGGGCAGGGCGCGCCCCTGGCTGGCCCAGAGCGAGTACAGGGCCTGGTAGATCGGCGGGTCCGGATGGACCTGCACCGGTACGGGGGCGGGCAGTGGTCCCGGGACCGGTACGGGGGCGGGCAGCGGTCCCGGCACCGGTACGGGCACGGGGGCGGGAAGAGCCACGGGCATCGGTGCGACGACGGTGGGCGTGGGGGCCGCCACCGGCATCGGCACGACGGCGGTGGGTGTCCTGACCGCCGGTGCCGGAACGGGCACGGGTGTCGCTCCGGGGGCCGGGGCCTGCGCGGGAAGCGGTGCCGGTGCGGCGCCCTCGGGGGCGGGGCCGGGCGCGGCGGGCGCCTCCGGAAGCCGGTGAGGAACGTGCGGAACCGATTCTTCACCGCGTGGTTCGGTCTGCCGATGCCGACCGACTCCGCTGGGTGTGGAGTACAGCGTGGTCATGCCCGGACCAACGCATCCCGGGCCGCCCGGGTCACCGCCGGACGGATTCGGGCGAGAGTTCGCCCCTTACCCGCTCCCGCGCGTCCGCCCGCCCGGCGCACGCCTCTGGTCCTCGCCCCAATGCCTGACGTACCGTCAGATCCTCTTCGAGGACCAGGAGGTCAGCCGTGGACGACGACCGGCCCGTCGCGCTCGACGAATACCCCGTGCACCAGGCCCCGCTGTCGATGAAGCACCACGTGAGCGGCGACCGGAACGTCTACGACCGCTGCATCTTCCACGTCCTCGACCACGCGGGCCGCGCCCTCCTCGTCGCCGGGCTCGGCGTCTACCCCAACACCGGGGTCGTCGACGCCTACGCCACCCTGCGCAGCGGCGACCTGCTGCACGCCGTCCGCGCCTCCGACGCGCTCGGCGACGACCGGATGCGCCTGGAGGTCGGCCCGCTCCGGATCACCGTCGACGAACCCCTCCGGCGCTTCACCCTCAGCTGCGCCGCCGACCCCGCCGACCCCGACGGGCTCTCCTTCGAGCTCACCTGGACCGCCGACTTCCCGGCCCTCTGGGAGCCGCACCACTTCCAGCGCACCGGGAACCGGCTCACCCTCGAAGGCCGCCGCTTCGTCCAGGCCGGCCGCTGCGAGGGCGTGATCAGGGCCGGTGGCGAGCGGTTCGAGGTGACGGCGGGGGAGTGGACCGGCACCCGCGACCGCAGCTGGGGGGTCCGCCCGATCCCCGGGGAGGAGCCCGGCCGTGCCGCCGAGTCCCGCCCCGAGGGCTTCCACTGGCTCTGGATCCCCATGCGCTTCGAGGACCGCTTCCTGATGGTCGTCGCACAGGAGGACGCCGACGGTTACCGCACCCTCAACCAGGCCCAGCTCGTCCGCGCGGGACACCGGGACGTCCAGCTCGGCTGGCCCCGCACCGAGATCGCCTACCGGACCGGCACCCGCCACCCCGAGAGCGCGGTCGTCCACCTCACCGACCCCGGCGGCAAGCCCCTGGAGATCGGCGTCGAGATCCTCGCCTCCTCACCCCTCGCCGTCGGCGCGGGCTATCCGCCGGCCGGCGACTGGCAGCACGGCACCTGGCAGGGCCGCGACTGGACGGACCGGCGCGTCCACGACCTCTCCGACCCGTCGGCCCATCCCCTCGCCGCGTACGGGGTGACCGACCACGCGGCCCGCTTCACCCTCGACGGGCGCACCGGCCACGGCATCTTCGAGCACGGCTCCTTCGGCCGCCACGACCCCAGCGGCTTCACCGACTTCGCCTCCACCGCCCGCTGAGCCCGGCTGCGGAGCGCCCGCCGGGTCTGCCGGAGGAGCGTGCGGGCTCACGGTCCCGAGCACGGGCGGGGCCGTGACCCCGGCGCGAGGCGCCCCGGCGGCGCACCGCGCCCCGAGAAGAGGAGACCCATGGCCACGGCACCGCGTCCCCGCACCACCACCCGCGACCCCGAGGAACTGGCCGTCCGGCTCACCGCCTGGCTCGACCGCAGGCTCCCCGGCGCGACCGTCTCCGGTCTCGCCGTCCCCGGCTCCAACGGCATGTCCAGCGAGACCCTGCTCTTCGACCTGGAGCACCCGGACGCCCCGGTGCGCGGCTGCGCGCTGCGGCTGGCCGCCGACCCGGCGGCGTACACCGTCTTCCCGGTCTACGACATGGCCCGCCAGCACCGGGTGATGGCGCTCGTGGCGGAGCACACCGACGTGCCCGTACCGCGCGTGCTCTGGCTGGAGGAGGACCCGGAGCCGCTCGGCGCCCCCTTCTTCGTGATGGCGCGCGCCGAGGGCCGGGTGCCGCCGGACGTCATGCCCTACACGTACGAGGGAAACTGGCTGCACGCGGCCTCCGACGCCCAACGCGCCTCGCTGGAGGCGGAGTCGGTGGCGGTCCTGGCCAGGCTGCACGACCAGGTCCCGGCGAAGGAGGCCGAGTTCCTGCTCCCGGACGGCTCCGGCAGTCCGCTGCGCCGTCATGTCGACGCCCAACGCGCCTACTACGCCTGGGTGGTGGAGGGGCTCGCGCCCTCACCGCTCATCGAGGCCGCCTTCGCGCGCCTGGAGGAGCTGTGGCCGGACGACGAGGGGCCCGCCGTGCTCTGCTGGGGCGACGCCCGGATCGGGAACATCGTCTACGACGGCTTCACGCCGACCGCCGTCCTCGACTGGGAGATGGCGGCCTGCGCGCCCCGCGAGGTCGACCTCGGCTGGACCGTCTACCTGCACCGCTTCTTCCAGGACCTGACGGTGGGCTTCGGCCAGCCGGGGCTGCCGGGCCTCCTGCGGCGCGAGGCCGTCGAGCGGCGGTACGCCGGACTGACCGGGCACGCCCCGCGCGCGATGGAGTTCCACACCCTCTACGCGGCGCTGCGGCACGCGATCGTGATGCTGAGGATCGCGTACCGGCAGGCGTACTTCGGAGAGGTCGAGGTCCCCGCGGACCCCGACCGCCTCATCCTGCACCACGCCACCCTCGCGGCGATGGTGCGCGGAAGCTACTGGACCGGTGTGGGCTAGATGTATTGATCACGAGCGTTGTTGACACCGGCTCGGTCTTGAAGATGGCGAAGACCTCCGGTGTGGTGGGAGCTGTCTAGGAACTCACCGCACGGAGGTCTTCGTGTCCCACCGTAATGCCCGGCTGACCGTCTTCGGTAGGAGGCTGCTGGTCGAACGTGTTAGCTCTGACCGTCCGGTCGCTCATGTGGCTGCCGAGATGGGTATCTCCCGGGCCACGGCCCACAAGTGATCCGCCGGTGGCGGTCCGAGGGAGACGCGGGTCTGCACGACCGCTCCAGCCGGCCTCGCACCACCCCGCACCGGACCGCGTCCGACATCGAGGCCCGGGTCTGTGGCCTGCGGCGGACCCGCAAGCTCGGCCCGGCCCGGATCGGCCCGATCGTGGGCCTTCCCGCCTCGACCGTGCACCGGATCCTGACCCGGCACCGCCTCAACCGGCTCGCCTGGCTGGACCGGCCGACCGGGACGGTGATCCGCCGCTACGAACGCGAACGTCCCGGTGAACTGATCCATGTGGACGTGAAGAAGCTCGGCCGGATCCCTGACGGCGGCGGCCACAGGACCCTGGGACGCCAGGCCGGCCGGGCCACCCGCAGCAGCATGGGTTTCGACTACGTCCACTCCGCCGTCGACGACCACTCCCGCCTCGCCTACAGCGAGATCCACCCCGACGAGAAAGTCGCGACCTGCGCGGCCTTCCTGGCCCGCGCGGCCGCGTTCTTCCACAGCCAGGGCATCACCCGGATCGAACGGGTCCTGACCGACAACGCCTGGGCCTACCGCAAGGGCCTGGCCTGGAAGAACGTCCTGGCCGACCTCGGCGCGACCGGGAAACTCACCCGGCCCTACCGGCCGCAGACCAACGGCAAGGTCGAACGCTTCAACCGCACCCTGCTCGACGAATGGGCCTACCAGCGGCCCTACACCTCGAACCACGAGCGGACCGAAGCCCTGGCAGACTTCCTCCACACCTACAACCACCACCGCTGCCACACCGCACTCGACGGACACCCACCCATCACCCGCGTCAACAACCCTGCGGGTCAATACACCTAGCGCCGCTGTCCGGGGTGGCGGACGACGGTGTCGGGGCCCGGCGACATCAGGGCCTCGTGACCGTCGTCGTCGTACTTCACGCGGTACGGGGGAGTGCCGTTCTCCCCCAGTACCTGGATGACCTCGGCCGTGCGGTCGTGTCGACCCACGGTCCGGCCGTGCACCAGCAGTTTGTCGCCCACACTCGCCTGCATCGCGGGACCTCCTCGCGCGGGTAGGGCCTCTGCCTGCCATTGTGACGCAGGTCATGGCGGCCCGTCGCGTCAGTTCCTCGGGTCGGCTCGTCGGCGGGCTCGTCGCGTCAGCTCTGCGGGTCGGCTCGTCGCGTCAGTCCTCCAGGTCGGCTCGTCGGCGGGCCCGTCGCGTCAGCTTCTCGCGCGCTGGGTCACCGCGATGCAGACGAGCACGCCGACGGCGGCGAGCGGTGCGGCCAGCGGCAGGGACTCGCCGAGGAGGAGGACCGACCAGACCAGGGTGAGCAGCGGCTGGGCGAGCTGGAGCTGGCTGGCGCGCGGGATGCCGATCGAGGCCATGCCCCGGTACCAGACGTACAGGCCGAAGAAGGTGGAGCCGGCCGCGACCCAGGCCAGGCCGATCACACCGTGGGCGGTGAGGTGCACGGGTTCGAGGGCGAGCGCCACCGCCGAGGCCGGGACCATCAGCGGCAGGCAGAACACCAGCGCCCAGCCGATCACCTGCCAGCCCGGCATCAGCCGGGCGAGCCGGCCGCCCTCGGTGTAGCCGGCGGCGCAGACCAGCAGCGCGCCGAAGAGGTAGAGGTCGCCGGTCGACAGCGTGCCGCCGCTCTGCTGGACGGTGAAGGCGATGACGACGGCGGCGCCGGCGAGGGCCGCGGCCCAGAAGGTGCGGGACGGGCGGCGGCCGGTCCGCGCCGCGGCGAACGCGGCCGTGGTGAGCGGCAGCAGGCCCACGACGACGGCGGCGTGCGAGGTCGTCGAGGTCTGGAGGGCGAGCGTGGTCAGCAGCGGGAAGCCGATCACCACGCCGCCCGCGACCACCGCGAGCCCGGCCAGGTGGCGCCGCTCCGGCAGCCTCACGCGGCCCACGAGCAGGAAGGCGCCGGCGATCAGCGCGGCGAGGGTGGAGCGGACGGCCACCAGCGACCAGGGGCCGAAGCTCTCCAGGCCCCACACAGTGGACGGGAAGGTCAGCGAGAAGGCGACCACGCCGAGGAGGGCGAGCAGCGTGCCCCGGGCACCGGGGGACGCGGCGGCGGGGGCGGACCCGGTCGTGCTTCCGGCCGAGGCGCCGACCGCTATCGTCCTCGGGGCAGTAGCGCTATTCTGTGCTCTCATGCATGAGCGTAGCAGCGTGTCCGAGCTGGTGAAATCCCTGAGAGCGGAGCTCGACCGCTACTCTCCGGGTGGAAAGCTGCCGTCGAGCCGGGTACTGGTCGAGCGCTACCGGGTCTCCCCGGTGACCGTCACCCGTGCCCTCGCCCAGCTCGCCGCGGAGGGGCTCGTCGTCACCCGCCCCGGCGCCGGCGCCTTCAAGGCCGAGGCCCGCACCGCCGCCACGGCGGGCGACACCTCCTGGCAGCAGCTGTCCCTCAGCGCCGACGCCGCCGCCGAACTCGTCCCCCGCGCCGTCGACGCCTCCGGTGTCCTCGTCACCCTCGCCGCGCCCCCGCCCGGCGTCGTCGAGTTCAACGGCGGCTACCTCCATCCGTCCCTCCAGCCGGAGCGGGCCCTCTCCGCCGCCCTCGCCCGCGCGGGCCGCCGCCCCGGCGCCTGGGGCCGGCCGCCCACCGACGGCCTCACCGAGCTCCGCGAGTGGTTCGCCCGCGAGATCGGCGGCGGCGTCACCGGCGCCGAGATCCTCATCACCGCCGGCGGCCAGTCCGCCCTCACCACCGCCCTGCGCGCCCTCGCCGCGCCCGGCACGCCCGTGCTCGTCGAGTCCCCCACGTACCCCGGCATGCTCGCCGTCGCCCGCGCCGCGGGACTGCGCCCGGTACCGGTCCCCGCCGACGCCGACGGGGTCCGCCCCGACCTCCTCGAAGCGGCGTTCCGCGCGACCGGCGCCCGGGTCCTGGTCTGCCAGCCGCTCTTCCAGAACCCCACCGGCGCGCTCCTCCCGCCCGACCGCCGCCGCGAGGTCGTCCGCATCGCCCGCGCCGCAGGGGCCTTCGTCGTCGAGGACGACTTCGCCCGCCGGCTCGTCCACGAGGACGCGGCGCCGCTCCCGCCGCCGCTCGCCGCCGACGACCCCGACGGTGTCGTCGTCCACGTCCGCTCCCTCACCAAGATCACCTCGGCCAGCCTCCGCGTCGGCGCCCTCGCCGCCCGCGGCCCGGTCCTCGAACGCCTCCGCGCCATCCAGGTCGTCGACAGCTTCTTCGTCCCCCGCCCCCTCCAGGAGGCCGCCCTCGAACTCGTCGGCTCCCCGGCCTGGTCCCGCCATCTGCGGACCGTCTCGCAGGAACTGAAGGCCCGCCGCGACGCCCTCACCGCCGCCGTCGCCCTCCGCCTCCCCGAACTCGCGCTGCCCCACGTCCCCTCCGGCGGCTTCCACCTCTGGCTCCGCCTCCCCGACGCCCTCCCCGAGGCCGCCCTCGTCGCCGCCGCCCTCCGCGCGGGCGTGGCCGCCGCACCCGGCCGGCCCTACTTCTGCGCCGAGCCCCCGGCAGGCCACATCCGGCTGAGTTTCGCGGGTGTCGCCGGGCCCACCGAGATCGCCGAGGGCGTCCGCAGGCTCCGGGCCGCCGTGGACGAACTCCTTCCGTGAACCCGACGGACCGCCGCCGCCTCCCCGGCCGGCCGCGGCGGACCGGAAAACCCGCCTGACACATGCCGGGCCCCCTGGCATCCTGCGCCCATGAGCGAGACCACCGCCTCCGTACCCGCCTCCGTACCCGCCGTCCTCCACGGGGCGTACGAGATCTCCGCCGACCCGGCCCGCCTCGACCCCGCCCGCGTCCACCACTGGCTCTCCACCGACGCGTACTGGGCCCTCGGCCGACCTCGGGAGAAGCAGGACAGCGCCATCGCCGGCTCGCTCAACTTCGGCGCCTACCACCGCGACACCGGCGAGATCGCCGCCTACGCGCGCGTGGTCACCGACTACGCCACCTTCGCCTGGCTCTGCGACGTCTACGTCGACCGCCCGGCCCGCGGCACCGGCCTCGGCACCGCCCTCGTCACCGCCGTCCGCGACCACCTGGAGCCGTACGGCATCCGCCGCGTCATGCTCTCCACCGCCGACGCCCACGCCGTCTACGAGAAGGTCGGATTCACGCCACTGCGGAATCCGGACAAGTGGATGGCTCTCGGACAGCAGTGAACCGGGACCTCCCGGTCCCCCGTACCCGCCCCTTGACCCGGCGCCCCACCGGCCTCACGATCGCGGCCATGGGTCTTCGGGTCACGCTGGTCGCGGCGGCACGCAGTTCCTCCCTGCTCGCCGAACGCTTCGACGACGACCGGCCGCTCGACGAGGCCGGCTGGTACGAGGTGCAGCAGGCCGCGCCCGGGCTCCTCGCCCTCGGCGCGGCCGAACTCCGCTACTGCTCCCCGACCCTGCGCAGCCGCGCCACCGGCACGGCCCTCGGCTACGCCCCGCTCGCCCAGCCGGCCCTCCGCGACTGCGACATGGGCCGCTGGCGAGGACTCACCCTCGCCGAGGTCGCCGCCCTCGAACCGGCCGCCGTCGACGCCTGGCTCGCCGACGCCCGCTCCGCCCCGCACGGCGGCGAACCCCTCCTCTCCTTCATCTCCCGCGTCGGCGGCTGGCTCGACACCCGCCCCGCCGACGACGACACCGCCGCCGGCGTCACGGTCGTCGCCGTCGCCGAACCCTCCGTCGTCCGCGCCGCCCTCGTCTACGCCCTCCGGGCCGCCCCCGCCACCTACTGGAGCGTCGACGTCCGCCCCCTCTCCACCGTCACCCTCGTCGGCCGCCCCGGCGCCTGGCACCTCCACCTGGACGCCCCGGCCCTCCGCTGAGCGGGCCCGTCGTCCCGGCCGGGACCGAGCGGCTAGCCTGGAGACACAATGAACCGTCTGACCACGCCATGGGGCGACGTCACGCTCACCCGCCACCCCCAGGACCCGCGCGATCCGCTGCGCGCCTGGGACGCGGCCGACGAGTACCTGCTCCACCACCTGGCCGAGAGCGGCACCGACCTCTCCGGCACCGTCGCCGTCCTCGGCGACCGCTGGGGCGCCCTCGTCACCGCGCTGCGCGCCGCGGGGACCGCGGAGCTCGTCCAGATCTCCGACTCGTACCTCGGCCGTGAGGCCACCCGCGCCAATCTCGCGCGCGCCGGTGCCGACCCCGGAGCCGTCCGGCTCCTCACCACCCAGGACCCGCCGCCCGCGCGGATCGACGTCCTCCTCGTCCGCGTCCCCAAGAGCCTCGCGCTCCTGGAGGACCAGCTGCACCGGCTCGCCCCCGCCGTCCACGCGGGCACGGTGATCGTCGGCACCGGCATGGTCAAGGAGATCCACACCTCCACCCTGACCCTCTTCGAGCGGATCCTCGGCCCCACCCGCACCTCGCTCGCGGTGAAGAAGGCCCGGCTCATCCACACCACCCCCGACCCGGCCGCCGCGCCCGGGCCGAACCCGTGGCCCCTCCGGTACGCCCTCCCGGCCGACACCCCCGCGCCCGGCCTCCCCGGCCGCACGGTCGTCAACCACGCGGGCGTCTTCTGCGTCGACCGCCTCGACATCGGCACCCGCTTCCTCCTCGGCAACCTGCCGACCGGCCTCGGCCACGCCCGCGTCGCCGACCTCGGCTGCGGCAACGGCGTCGTCGGCCTGGCGGTGGCGCTCGCCGAGCCCGACGCCGAACTGTTCTTCACCGACGAGTCCTACCCGGCCGTCGCCTCCGCCGAGGAGAACTTCCGCACCCACGCGGGCGCCGACCGCAAGGCCGTGTTCACGGTCGGCGACGGGCTCGCGGACATCCCCGACGGCACCCTCGACCTCGTGCTCAACAACCCGCCCTTCCACAACCACCAGGCCACCACCGACCGCACCGCCCGCCGGATGTTCTCCGACGCGCGGCGCGCGCTGAGCCCCGGCGGCGAACTGTGGGTGGTGGGCAACCGCCACCTCGGCTACCACGTCACCCTCCGCCGCATCTTCGGCAACAGCGAACTGGTCGCGAGCGACCCGAAGTTCGTGGTGCTGCGGGCCGTCAGGCGCTGACCGGACGCCGCCGCCCCGGGCGCCCCTTCAGGCGTCCGGGAAGATCAGGTCCAGGGCGCGCAGGCGCTCCGGCGCCGTCGTGATGTCGAGGGTGACGATCCGCTCCCCGCGGAACCCGAACGCGACCGCCCCGACGGGGTGCCCGGCCGCGAACGCCACCAGACCGGCGGCGCCCTCGACCAGCGCGGGCCGGACCGTGCGCCCCGACCGCACCGACAGGGCCGCGGCGGCGGCCGGCGCCACAGCCGCCGCCCCGTGCACCGGGCCCCCTTCCGTGTACGCCACGGCCTCCGGGTCGAGCAGGGCGGCGAGCGCGCCGGCGTCACGCGCGCGTGCGGCGGCCAGAAAGGCGTCCACGAGCGTCCGCCGCCGTCCCGGACCACCCCCGGCGCCCGCCGCGTCACCGTCCCTCAGGGCGCCACCGTGCCGCGCGGCGTCACCGTTCCTCGCCGCACCGCCGTTCCCTGCCGCAGCGCCGCTCCTCGCCGTGTCGTCATGCCGCACCGGCCCGCCCTCACGCGCCGCACCGCCGTTCCTCACCTGACCGCCGTCCCATGCCGCACCGCCGTTCCTCACCTGACCGCCGTCCCATGCCGTAGCGCCGTCTCCCACCGCACCGCCGCCCCGCAGTCGCTCCCGCGCCCGCCGGGCCTCCCGGGCGGCCCCGGCGGCGGAGCCGCCCATCACCCGGGCGGTCTCCCCGGGGGCGAGACCGAAGACGTCGTGCAGCAGGTACGCCAGCCGCCGCCGGTCCCCGAGCCGGTCCAGTACGCCGAGGAATCCCAGGAGCACCGCCTCGTCCAGGCCCTCCGCGACCGGCTCCGGCGGCCCTTCCCCCGCACCCACGCGCGCGTGCCCCGCCGCGTCCAGACACGCGCGGGCGACCAGCGCCGTCAGGAGGAGGCGGGCCATGTCCGGTGCCCCCGAACCCAGCTCGGCCCGCACCCGGTCGAGCGCGGCCTCCGCCTCCCGCTCCGCCCCCGCGCCGAGCAGTCGCAGGGCGACGCCCCGCAGTCGTACCTCGTCGGCGTCGAACCGCGCGCCCAGCGCGGTCACCACAGCGTCGTCGTGCATGGATCCCACTTCCCGTCAGGTGCCGTCACCGGACCGACGCGTCCGCCGCCGTCTTTGTGACGTGGGCCGGGAGCGGCGCTGTCGGTGCCGGGTGTCACGATCGGGAGCGAGGACGCACACGGCACGGGCACGGCACGAACAGGGCACGGGCACGGGCACGGGCACGGCACGGACATGGGGGAGAGCGCGGTGCGGGCAGAGCGGGAGCGAGCGGTCGGGGAACTCGTCGAGGGGTTTCTCCAGAAGGCCCCGGAGGGCTGGGCCGAAGGGCGGTTGACCTGGACGGAGGACGATCACGGCCTCGGGTGCAGGAGCGAGTTCAGGACGGAGGGCGGCTCCTGGCAGCCGGTGACCGGCCGAGGGTCGTACGAGGCGATCGCCGCACCGGCCCGGGCGCTGCGGCCGTCCGGTGGGCCCCCGGGCGGCACGGGCGAGCTCGTGTGCGCGCCGGGAGGGGCGTACCGCCTGGTCGTCGCCCCCGGCACCACCGTCCGGGGCGGCCCGGGCGGCTATCTGATCGTCCTCGACCCGGACGCCCGGCTGCCCGAGCCGGGGCGCGAGGAGGAGACCGGAACGGCTCCGCCGGCCGGGGACCCGGCGGAGGCGGTCGCGCTCTTCCGGGCGATCATGGCGCGGCGTGCCGCACTCCTGGGCGGCCCCGAGCGGCTGCCCGCGCCCGCTGCCGAGAGCGCGATCGCGGAGGCGGAGCGGCGGCTCGGGCTCCGGCTGCCCGCCGATCTCCGAGCCCTGTACGCCCTGGCCGACGGCGACGCGGTCGACGGCTGGCACCGCTGGCTCCTCGTCGAGGGCGGCTGGCTGAGCCTCGACCGGCTGGTCGCCGTGCACGGGCAGCAGCGGCGGCCCGACTGGACGGGCTGGAGCCTGGCGTGGCGGGCGGTGATCCTCGACGCCGCTCCACCCGGCCGGGTGCGGCGCTGCACCGGGGATCCGACCAGGATCCCCTTCCTCACCGGCGAGGACGGCAACTACGTGGCGGTCGACCTGGCTCCGGCCCGGCAGGGCCGCCCGGGGCAGGTCATCGCCATCGGCCGTGACCACGCCCACGGAGCGGCGCACCTCGCGGAGTCGGTGACGGCGCTGCTGCGGCGCGTGCTCGGCGAGCTGGAGCGGGGCGCGTGCGAAGTCGACGACGGGAACGTGTGGCTCGACAGCAGCCTCCGCGGCGCCGCGCGCCGACCCGGCCCCGGAACCGTGGCGGAACGCCCCGGACCGGCGACCCAGGAAGTCCTGCACCACGGCGCGGACGGCGGCCCGGTCGACCTCACCGCGCTCGCGGGCGCCCCCGCGCTGCGCGAGGTGGGGCTCCACGGCGGCGCGGTGGCGCGGGACCTCGGGCCGCTGCGCGAGACTCCGGTCGAATCGCTGACCACCGGCGTCACCGGCACCGCCCTGGCCCCGCTGGCCGGCCACCCCCGGCTCCGCGCCCTGTGCCTGACGGGCGCCGACGCCGCGGTGGACCTGGCCCCGCTCCGTACGGTCCCCGGGCTGTGCGGCCTCGACCTGAGCGCGGTGCAGCTCGCCGGTCCCGAGGTCCTGGCCGAACTGGCAGGGCTGCGGTATCTGGCGCTGGACCGGGCGCAATGGGCGGCGCTGCTGCGCGAGGGCGGCCCGGCGAAGGGGCTCGCCGCGGCCCGGCTGGCCGGACCGGACGCCGCGCTCGACGAGGCGCTGGCGCTGGCCGCGCGGCTGGGCCTGCCCCTGGAGGCGTTCCGGGCCGAGCGGGCCGGCACCGGCCCCGGTCCCGCGACGAGGAGCGAGCCGGTCGCGGCCCCGAGGAGCCCCGGCCCGCCCGGGCCCGCGTCATGACCTGTCGGAGTCGACGGTTCCGGGAGGGGGCCGGGGAGGGATCAGCTCTCGGGCGACGGGCTCTGCGCGGCCGCGTTCTCCGGCGCCGCGTTCTCCGACACCGTGTTCTCCGGCGCCGCGTTCTCCGACACCGTGGCCTCCAGCGCGGCGAGCTCCCGGTCGGCGCGTGCGGTGACGAGGGCGAGGACGCGGCCGGCGGCGGCCAGGTCCTCGGCCGGGATGTCGCCCCAGACGCGCGCGGAGACGGGCGCGGTCTCGGCGCCGACGGCGGCGAGCAGCGAGCGGCCCGCGTCGGTGGGGAGCAGGTGCGGTCCGTTGTGGGCGAGCAGGCCCTTGGTGCGCAGGGCGTCGAGGACGGCGCGGGCGTCGGCGGGGTCGCCCTTGACGGCGGCGCGGATCCGGGCGACCAGTTCGTCCGGGGTCGCCGGGGCCTCGGCGGTGACGGCCGCGCGCAGCGCGACCTGCTCCAGGAAGGTGGCGCCGTGCCGGGCCAGGAGGTGTTCCAGCAGGCCCCGGGCGGCGTAGTGGGCCAGGCCGAGCATGCGGGCGTCGGCGACGGGTGAGGCGGTGGTGGTGGTCATGGTGTGGCCCCCTGAGCGGTCGGATCGGCGGTCTCGGGCGAGGCGGGAACGGGCGGAGCGGGTGACGCGGGCGGTGCGGGTGACGCGGGCGGTGCGGGTGACGCGGGCGGAGCGGGCGGGGCGAGTGGGACGTCGAGCAGGGTCCTCAGCTCCTCGGTGAACGCGCCGGTCCGTGCCCCGTCCCGGCCCCCCAGCGGTTCGAGGAGCTGTTCCAGCAGGTCCTGCACCACGTCGATGGCCCGCTGTGTGACGGTCCGCCCCTCCTCGGTGAGGGAGAGCTGGACGGCGCGCGGGTCGCGCGGGTCGCGGGTGCGCTCGATCAGGCCGGCCGACTCCAGCGAGCGGGCCAGCTTGGACACGTACAGCGCCTCCATGCCGGTGTGGTCGGCGAGCCGCCGCTGGCTGGGCCGCTCGCCGGTGCGCTGCATGCCGTACAACGACGCGACCAGCGAGTACTGCGCGTGGGTGAGGCCCAGCGGGCCCACGGCGCGATCGACCGCGACCCGCCACTTGTTGGCGAGCCGCCACACCAGAAATCCGGCCGAGGGGCCGGGGGAACCCTTGCTCATGCCGAATAGAGTACATGGCTACTATGTTCATGGCTATCAAATTCGCCGAACGCGGTGTGTGCCCCCTGGCCCCGCCCGGCACTCTCGAGGAGAGGCTCCGGCCCGCACGGCGGCACCGTCGTTGCATAAAACTACGACGCCGCGTATAGTCATGCCATCTATGAGGAGGGTTTCGATGACGGTACGAGCAGCAGTCGCGGGCGCGAGCGGATACGCGGGTGGGGAACTCCTGCGCCTTCTCCTCGCCCACCCCCACGTCGAGATCGGCACCCTGACCGGCCACTCCAACGCCGGACAGAAGCTCGGCGGACTCCAGCCCCACCTGCTGCCGCTCGCCGACCGCGTCCTCGCGCCCACCACCGCCGAGGAGCTGGCCGGCCACGACGTCGTCTTCCTCGCGCTGCCGCACGGCCAGTCCGCCGCCGTCGCCGAGCAGCTCGGCCCGGACGTCCTCGTCGTCGACATGGGCGCCGACTTCCGGCTGAAGGACCCGGCCGACTGGGAGACGTACTACGGCTCCCCGCACGCCGGCACCTGGCCCTACGGCCTCCCCGAACTGCCGGGTGCCCGCGCCGCGCTGGAGGGGTCCAAGCGCGTCGCGGTGCCCGGTTGCTACCCCACCGCCGTCTCGCTCGCCCTCTTCCCGGCGTACGCGCACGGGCTCGCCGAGCCGGAGGCCGTGATCGTCGCCGCCTCCGGCACCTCCGGGGCCGGCAAGGCCCTCAAGCCGCACCTGCTCGGCAGCGAGGTCATGGGCAACATGACCCCCTACGGCGTCGGCGGCGGCCACCGGCACACCCCCGAGATGATCCAGAACCTCAGCGGGCCGGCCGGCGAGCGGGTCACCGTCTCCTTCACGCCGACCCTGGCCCCGATGCCCCGCGGCATCCTCGCCACCTGCACCGCCGCCGCGAAGCCCGGCACGACCGCCGAGGCCGTCCGCACCGCCTACGAGAAGGCGTACGCGGACGAGCCCTTCGTCCACCTCCTCCCCGAGGGGCAGTGGCCCGCCACGGCGTCCGTCCACGGTTCCAACGCCGTTCACATCCAGGTCGCGTACGACGCGAACGCGCACCGGATCATCGCGATCAGCGCCATCGACAACCTCACCAAGGGCACCGCGGGCGGCGCGGTCCAGAGCATGAACATCGCCCTCGGCCTTCCCGAGGACACCGGACTCTCCACGATTGGAGTCGCTCCATGAGCGTCACCGCAGCGCAGGGATTCACGGCGGCGGGGATCGCCGCCGGGATCAAGTCGAACGGCAATCCGGACCTGGCCCTCGTGGTCAACACCGGTCCCCGTCGTGCCGCCGCGGGAGTCTTCACGTCCAACCGCGTCAAGGCCGCCCCCGTCACCTGGTCCCAGCAGGTCCTCGCCGACGGCGAGCTGACCGCCGTGGTCCTCAACTCCGGCGGCGCCAACGCCTGCACCGGCCCCCAGGGCTTCCAGGACACCCACGCCACCGCCGAGAAGGTCGCCGAGGTCCTCAGCGGGCAGGGCGCGGAGGTCGGCGCCGGCGAGGTCGCCGTCGCCTCCACCGGCCTCATCGGCGTCCTCCTCCCCATGGACAAGCTCCTCCCGGGCGTCGAGAAGGCCGCCGCCGAACTCTCCGCGCACGGCGGCGAGAAGGCCGCCATCGCCATCAAGACCACCGACACCGTCCACAAGACCGCCGTGGCGGACAAGGACGGCTGGAAGGTCGGCGGCATGGCGAAGGGCGCGGGCATGCTCGCCCCGGGCCTCGCCACCATGCTCGTCGTCCTCACCACCGACGCCGACGTCGACGCCGAGGCCCTCGACGCCGCCCTCCGCGACGCCACCCGGCTCACCTTCGACCGGGTCGACTCCGACGGCTGCATGTCGACCAACGACACCGTCCTCCTGCTCGCCTCCGGCGCCTCCGGCGTCACCCCCGCCCGGGCCGACTTCGCCGAGGCCGTCCGGGAGGTCTGCGCCGACCTCGCCCGCCAGCTCATCGGCGACGCCGAGGGCGCCAGCAAGGACATCCGCATCGAGGTGGTCAACGCGGCCACCGAGGACGACGCCGTCGAGGTGGGCCGCTCCATCGCCCGCAACAACCTCCTCAAGTGCGCCATCCACGGCGAGGACCCCAACTGGGGCCGGGTGCTCTCCGCCATCGGCACCACCGCCGCCGCCTTCGAGCCCGACGCGCTGAACGTCGCCATCAACGGCGTCTGGGTGTGCAGGAACGGCTCCGTCGGCGAGGACCGCGACCTCGTCGACATGCGCTACCGGGAGGTCGTCATCACCGCCGACCTCGCCGCCGGCACCGAGTCCGCGGTCATCTGGGCCAACGACCTCACCGCCGACTACGTCCACGAGAACAGCGCGTACTCGTCATGACCAACGCCACGCGGAAGCACACCGCCCTCCCCAAGGCCCAGACGCTGATCGAGGCCCTGCCCTGGCTCACCCGCCACCACGGCAAGACCGTCGTCATCAAGTTCGGCGGCAACGCCATGATCGACGACGACCTGAAGGCCGCCTTCGCGCAGGACGTCGTCTTCCTGCGCCACGCCGGCCTCAAGCCCGTCGTCGTGCACGGCGGCGGCCCCCAGATCAGCGCCGCCCTCGACCGGCACGGCATTGTCAGCGAGTTCAAGGCCGGCCTCCGGGTCACCACCGAGGAGGCCATGGACGTCGTCCGCATGGTGCTCGCCGGCCAGGTCCAGCGCGAGCTCGTCGGACTGCTCAACCAGCACGGCCCGCTCGCCGTCGGCCTCACCGGCGAGGACGCCCACACCATCACGGCCGTCAAGCACCGGCCGGAGATCGCCGGCGAACGCGTCGACATCGGCCGCGTCGGCGAGATCACCGCGCTCGACACCGGCGCCATCCGGGCGCTCCTGGACGACGGCCGCATCCCGGTCGTCTCCTCCATCGCCCGCTCCGAGGACGACGGACATGTCTACAACGTCAATGCTGATACGGCGGCTGCGGCACTCGCTGCGGCGCTGGGCGCCGAGACGCTGATGGTCCTCACCGACGTCGAGGGCCTCTACGAGGACTGGCCGCACAGCGACGAGGTCATCAGCCGCCTCACCGCCACCCAGCTGGAGAAGCTGCTGCCCGACCTCTCCAGCGGCATGGTCCCCAAGATGGAGGGCTGCCTGCACGCCGTCCGCAACGGCGTCACCACCGCGCGCGTCATCGACGGGCGCGTCCAGCACTCCATCCTGCTGGAGATCTTCACCGACGAGGGCATCGGCACGATGGTCGTGCCGGACGGACAGGGGGAATCATGACCAACGGACAGCTGACCCAGCGGTGGCAGGGCTCGCTCATGAGCAACTACGGCACCCCGCGCCTGCCCCTGGTCCGCGGCGAGGGCGCCAGGGTCTGGGACGCCGACGGCAAGGAGTACCTCGACTTCGTCGGCGGCATCGCCGTCAACGCCCTCGGCCACGCCCACCCGGCCGTCGTCGAGGCCGTCACCCGGCAGATCCAGAGCCTGGGCCACGTCTCCAACCTCTTCGTCGCCGAACCGCCCGTCGCCCTCGCCGAGCGGCTCCTGTCGCTCTTCGGCCGCCCCGGGAAGGTCTTCTTCTGCAATTCCGGCGCCGAGGCGAACGAGGCCGTGTTCAAGATCGGCCGGCTCACCGGACGGACCCACATGGTCGCCACCGACGGCGGCTTCCACGGCCGGACCATGGGCTCCCTCGCCCTCACCGGCCAGCCCGGCAAGCAGGGCCCCTTCCTGCCGCTGCCCGGTGACGTCACCCACGTCCCGTACGGCGACGCGGAGGCACTGCGCGCCGCCGTCACCGAGGAGACGGCCTTCGTCATCATCGAGCCGATCCAGGGCGAGAACGGCGTCGTCGTCCCGCCGGCCGGCTACCTCACGGCCGCCCGGGAGATCACCCGCGCCACCGGCACCCTCCTCGTCCTCGACGAGGTGCAGACCGGCATCGGGCGGTGCGGCCACTGGTTCGAGTACCAGGCCCACGAAGGGGTGGAGCCCGACGTCGTCACCCTCGCCAAGGGCCTCGGCGGCGGCCTCCCGCTCGGCGCCACCGTCGCCTTCGGCGCGACCGCCGAACTCTTCGCCCCCGGCCACCACGGCACCACCTTCGGCGGCAACCCGGTCGCCTGCGCCGCCGGTCTCGCCGTCCTCGACACCCTCGGCGCCGACGCGGCCCTCGACCACGTCAAGTCCGTCGGCGAGCGGCTGCGCTCCGGAATCGAGGGTCTCGGGCACCCGCTGGTCTCCCATGTCCGTGGCTCGGGCCTCCTGCTGGGTATCGTGCTCACCGAGCCCCTCGCGCCCCAGGTGCAGCAGGCGGCTCAGGACGCCGGCCTCCTGGTGAACGCGCCCGCCCCCGACGTCGTACGGATCATGCCCTCGCTGGTCCTCACCGACGACGAGGCGGACCGCTTCGTCCGGGCCCTGCCGGCCGTTCTCGACGAGGTGAACGGGCCAGGACGAACCGGAGAATGAGGCGACGATGACCGACGCGCAGGGGAACGAGCCCGGAGGGCCGTCGGTCCCGCAGACCCGCACCGCACGCCACCGCAGGATCGTCGACATCCTCAACCGGCAGCCGGTGCGGTCGCAGAGCCAGCTCGCCAAGCTCCTCGCGGACGACGGGCTGAGCGTCACCCAGGCGACGCTCTCCCGCGACCTCGACGAGCTCGGCGCGGTGAAGATCCGCAACACCGGCGGCGAGCTGATCTACGCGGTCCCCAGCGAGGGCGGCTTCCGCACCCCGCAGGCCCCGCTCGGCGAGTCCGCCAAGGAGGAACGCATGCGCCGCCTCTCCGGCGAACTCCTCATCTCCGCAGAGGCGTCCGCCAACCTCGTCGTGCTGCGGACCCCGCCGGGCGCCGCCCAGTTCCTCGCGTCGGCCATCGACCAGGCCGAGCTCCACGCCATCCTCGGCACCATCGCGGGAGACGACACCCTGCTGCTCATCTCCCGCGAGCCGACCGGCGGCCAGGCCCTCGCCGACCACCTGCTGCGCCTGGCGCAGAAGGGCAACTGAGCCCCGCTCAGTACCGCGTGATCGCCGTCGCGCCCCGCCGGGTGCCGACGGCGATGTGCGGGCGCCGGTCCGGCTCCGCCCAGGCGAGGATCGCGCGCATCGCGCCGGCCGGCACGGAGACGCAACCGGCGGTCGCCCCGCGCCCGTTCACGTGCAGGAAGATCCCGGCGCCGCGCATCCGCACCGGGCGGGCGTAGTTGAAGCCGATGACGAGCGCGTGCGCGTACTGCGTCCCGTACGCGACGAGGTGCTCGGCCTCCGCGGGCCGGCAGTCCGCGGGCAGCCCCTCGACCCAGCGGTTGTACGCGCGCGAGTCGTTGTCCTGGCACCACCACGAGTCCCGGCCGGCCCGCACGTACCGGTACGCCGTGCCCGGCGGCGCCGGGCGGATGCCGAAGGCGTACGGCAGGTCGAAGAGGCCGGTCGGTGTGGTGTGCGTGCCCTGCCTGCGGGTGGCCCCTTCGGCCAGGCCCTTCGCGCCGAACCGGGCCGGCGCCGACCCCGCCCGCACCCAGCGCCCGCCGCGCCGGTCCCACCAGGTGACGGTGCCGGTGGTGGCCCGCGTGTCCGCGGCGACGGCGGTGATCAGCTGGGAGCCTCCGCCGGTGTCCGCCATCCGCGCGGGCAGCGGAACCCCCGCGGAAGCCGCTGGGGAGACCGCGGTGGAGTGCACCGAGGAACCTGCCGGGAGAGCCGGGGCCGAGGCCAGGCAGAGCAGCGCGCCGCCGAGCGCGAGGAGGGTACGCATGGCGGCGAGGCTAGGCCGCCCGCGCACCCCCCCGCCACGTCAGTGGCCCGAGTGGGGGAGCGGAGGCAGCGGCAGCGGCAGGGCGGGCAGCCCGTCGAGGCTGGTGGCGATGTGCTCCTTGCCCTCGCAGTACGCGTTGAACTCGTCGTCCGTCTTCCGGTTGAAGAACTCGGCGTGCAGTGTCCGCTCCTCCTGGTAATCCATCAGCGGGATCGCGAAGCCGCAGGAGTCGCTGACCCGCCGGGCGTGCACCAGGACGATCGCCCGCGCGCTGATCTGGTCCTTGACCGCCTCCTCGGGGAAACGGGCGAAGAGTTCGGGCCAGCGCGGGTCGTCACGGAGGACCGCCTCGCCGGTGCCGTGCACCCGCACCACGGTCGGCGGGCCGGAGAAGGCCGTCCACATGAGGGTGATCCGGCCGTTGCCGGGCTCGCGGAGGTGGGCGACGGTCTCGGCGCTGCTGCCGCCGAAGTCGATGTAGGCGAGGGTCAGTTCGTCGAGGACGACGAGGGTGCCCTTCCGTCCCTTGGGGGAGAGGTTGACGTGCCCGTCGCCCGACAGGGGCGCGGTGGCGGCGAAGTAGACGGGCTGGTCCTCGATGAAGGCGCGCAGCCGCCCTTCGATACGTTCATACGTTTTTCCCATGAGGTCATTCTCCTTCGCGGCGGGAGAGCCGTGTCGCCGCGCCCCACGGCCGCCCGCTCCCGCCGCCCCACGGGCGCAGGGCACGTGCCGCCTCCCGTACGACGCCGGGCTCGGGGTCGTCCAGCAACTCCTCCATCCGCCGCGGGTCCACGGCGTCGAGCAGCCGCAGCCCGACCACCGCCGAGGCCCGCACCCTGCCGTTCGGATGCCCGGTCAGCTCCCGCAGCAGGGCCGCGTCCACGGCTCGCGTCCCGCACTCGCCGAGCCCGAGCGGCGCACGGTCCGGCACGTCCGCCCCCGCGCAGGCGGCCCGGTACACGCCCGCCGGATCGCCCCCGCCCTGCCGCACCACCCAGCGCGCGCAGGCCCGCGTCCGCCCCGACCGGTCGAGGAGGTACGGCTCCGCCTCCGCGTGCCGGCCGGCGCCGCGCAGCGCCGTCACCCCCGCCGCCCGCACGCGTCCGGAGCGGGCGCCCAGCAGGACCGGCACGGTCGCGTCGGGCACGCCGGCCGCCACCGCCGCCGAGGCGGCCCGCTCCTGGACGACCGGGTCGTGGTCCCCGGCGGCCACCAGGGCCAGGCCGAGTCCGTCGTACAGCCCCCGGTCGAGGACGACGGCGAGGGCGGCCCGCCGGGTGGCCGCGTCGCTGCAGCCGAGGAGCAGCCGGGTGACGGCCGCTCCCGGCTGGGTGCGCAGCAGCCCGTCCAGCAGCGCGACGGCCTCCCCGCCCCGCCGCCGGCCGGCGAGCCGCAGGATCACCGGCGCCGTGACGGCGAGCGTCCCGCAGGAGGCGGTGGGCAGCTCCGCCCGCAGCAGGTCCAGGGCACGCGCGCGTACCGGCCCCGCCCAGTCCGAGGTCCGGACCGCGACCAGCGGGAGCAGCTCCGGCCGACCCGCCGTGTACGGCAGCGCCGCCTCCCGGATCCGCCCGTCGGGGTCGCACAGGGCGAGCGCGAGCCGCGCCTCCGAAGGCGCTGCCGGGGCGGGCGCGGAGGGCTTCCGCCACAGCCGCCGCCACCCGGGGCCCGAGGCTCCGGTCAGCCAGTCGTGCGACGGCCGTCGCTCCCCGTGGGCGACCGCCCGCCGGACGTCCTCGTCGAGATCGGCCCACGCCTTCGGCCGGGTCACGTCCAGCACCCGCTCCAGCGGGAGCCCCCGCCCCAGCCGCCGTACCGCCGCCCGCCGCGACTCCGCCTCGTTCGTCATGCGCGGAGGCTAGACGCCCCGGGGCCGCACCCGCGCGCGGTTTTCCGGGGCGGGGAGGGGGCTCACCCGCCGGGGGCGGCCCCGGCGGTGGTCGGGGCTCACCCGCCGGGGGCCGCCCGGCGGTGCTCCTTCCGCTCGGCGTCCGCCTCGGCGGGGAGCAGGGTCTCGGCACGGCACGGCACCGCCCGCGCCCGCCTCGGAGGCCGTGTCCTCGCCGTGCGGCGGGCGTTCTCCCGCACGAGGGTGTGCGTGGGGTCCGGCGGCGTCCGGTCGTCGTCGGGCGGCGGGTCGTACCCCGGGGCCCGCCACCCGGTCCGGGGTTGTCGTCCACCGGGCACCCGATTGACGAATCATGCAGAGTTCTGCATACTCATGCATTGTTACGGGTTTCGGTCATCGAGGCGAGGAGCAACCAGAAGTGAGCAGCAACAACGGTGACGTCCGGCTCTGGGGCGGCCGCTTCGCCGACGGTCCCGCCGAGGCCCTCGCGAAGCTCTCCGCCTCCGTCCACTTCGACTGGCGTCTCGCGCCCTACGACATCGCCGGATCCCGGGCCCACGCGCGCGTGCTCCACAAGGCGGGGCTGCTCACCGAGGACGAGCTGACCCGGATGCTGGCCGGCCTGGACCGGCTGGAGGCCGACGTCGCCGACGGCTCCTTCGTCGGCACCATCGCCGACGAGGACGTCCACACCGCCCTGGAGCGCGGCCTCCTGGAGCGCCTCGGCGCCGAGCTCGGCGGCAAGCTGCGGGCCGGCCGGTCCCGCAACGACCAGGTCGCCACCCTCTTCCGGATGTACCTCCGGGACCACGCCCGGATCATCGGCGGGCTCGTCGCCGACCTCCAGGACGCCCTCGTCGGCCTCGCCGAGGCGCACCCGGACGTCGCCATGCCCGGCCGGACCCACCTCCAGCACGCCCAGCCGGTGCTCTTCGCCCACCACGTGCTCGCCCACGCCCAGTCCCTCTCCCGGGACGCCGAGCGGCTGCGCCAGTGGGACACCCGGACGGCGGTCTCCCCGTACGGCTCCGGCGCCCTCGCCGGCTCCTCCCTCGGGCTCGACCCGGAGGCGGTCGCCAAGGACCTCGGCTTCGAGCGCGGCTCGGCCGGCAACTCGATCGACGGCACGGCCTCGCGCGACTTCGTCGCCGAGTTCGCCTTCATCACCGCGATGATCGGCGTCAACCTCTCCCGGATCGCCGAGGAGATCATCATCTGGAACACGAAGGAGTTCTCCTTCGTCACCCTCCACGACGCCTTCTCCACCGGCTCGTCGATCATGCCGCAGAAGAAGAACCCGGACATCGCCGAGCTCGCCCGGGGCAAGTCCGGCCGCCTCATCGGCAACCTCTCCGGCCTCATGGCCACGCTCAAGGCCCTCCCGCTCGCCTACAACCGCGACCTCCAGGAGGACAAGGAGCCCGTCTTCGACTCCTGCGACCAGCTGGAGGTCCTGCTCCCCGCCTTCACCGGCATGATGGCCACCCTCACCGTCAACAGGGAGCGCATGGAGGAGCTGGCCCCGGCCGGTTTCTCCCTCGCCACCGACATCGCCGAGTGGCTGGTCAAGCAGGGCGTCCCCTTCCGGGTCGCCCACGAGGTGGCCGGCGAGTGCGTGAAGGTCGCGGAGTCCGAGGGCAAGGAGCTGGACGAGCTGACGGACGAGCAGTTCGCCAAGATCTCCGAGCACCTCACGCCCGAGGTCCGCTCGGTCCTCAACGTCGCCGGCGCCCTCGCCTCCCGCGACGGCCGCGGCGGCACCGCCCCCTCCGCGGTCGCCGTCCAGCTCATCGAGGTCAAGGCCGATCTGGTCGTCCAGCACGCCTGGGCCACCGCCAAGCAGAAGTAGCGGCCGGGCGGGAGTGACCCCCGGTCGGAGCCGCCCCCGATGAACGCCGCCGTCGAGAGCCGGCCGGAGCGGTCCGGCCGGCTCTCGACGGCTGTCGGGCCCCGGCGGGCCCGTGCCCCTCAGCCGAACGTCCAGACGTTCCCGGTGTTGCGGCCCCCTCGGCGCATCACCGTGCCGAGCTCGGCCGTGAGCTCGTCCTCGACCTCGGTGAGCAGCTCGGCGCCGAAGACGCACAGGGACTCCTCCCACGGGTGCCAGAAGGTGCCCATGCGCAGGTCGCGCGTGAGGAGCTTGTGGTACTCGCCCTCCCCGCACACCGCCCCGGGCCAGGCCGGCCTGCCGGGGCCGCCGACGCGGGCGGGGTCGAACCGGTAGCCCTGGTGCCACCAGCTCACCGCGTAGAGCTGCTCGCCGGGCCGGACGCGGGCGCGCAGCCCGCGTTCGACGATGTCCTGGACGCGCGCCACCCGGTGGTCGCCGGGGAGGTCCCGCAGCGGTGTGTGCCGGGTGTCGGTGATGTCGCCCACGTGCCAGGTGACCGAGTCGGGCGGCTCTTCGATGCCCGGGCAGGAGGCGGGGCCGGGCTTGAAGGAGAAGTCCGCCCGGAAGGCGTCGCAGAGCGCGGTGTGCTCCGGGTCGTCGAGCAGCATGGACACCGGGCGCCGCGCGGCGGGCGGTGGGCCGGGCGGGCTCCAGCGGTAGGCGCGCATGCTCGACACGGCGTGGAATCCGGCGGCGAGGAGGGCGTCCAGGATCGGCCCCTCCGGCGCCTCGGCGGTGAAGTGGCGGCGCTCCGGCGCCTTGCCGGTGCCCAGGTGGAGGGCCCGGCTGTCGCGGGCCCACGCGACCCAGCGTGGCAGGAACTCGGTGTGCGGGCCGGTCATGCCGCGGACGGCGACGAACTCCGTCGACCCGACGGCCTCCGCCCAGCCGGCCCCGAGGACGCGGGTCTCCGCCTCCAGCAGCTGCACGTTCAGGGCCCAGCACAGCAGGTTTCCGTGGTCCTCGCGCAGGTCCGCCAGGTCGCGCGGGTACGGACCGCGGGCCGCGACCAGGCGGTCGAGCCCCCGCGTCCGGTGGTGGCGGCGGTCCAGCCGGCGCACGCGCAGGCCCCGCGCCGGTGCCGCCGTGCCCGTCAGCTCGTCGATCCGGGCGACGAGGAGGATCCGGGGCGGCCCGACGGGCGCGAACCCGGCGGCGCGCAGCGGCCCGTCCAGGGGGACCGGGTCGTGGCCGTACGCCCGCCACTCGACCGGTTCGCACCGGGCGGCGAAGGCCGCCTGCTGCCGGCGGATCAGCGCGTCGACCTCCGCCGGCCCGGTCTCCCGACCCAGCGGGGAGTGCCGAACGGTGCCGTGCGTGCCGTGATGGCACCGGACCACCGGCCCGTCCCGCTCGATCACGGACCCCGTCGGCGCCCGTTCCGGAACATGTCCCCTGACCTGCTCGTCGTACGCGTCCAGCAGCGCGTCCACCTCATCGCTCGCGTCCTCGGCCGGGCGGACCTCCGCCCACGGCCTCGGCGATCATCGCGGCGATCGCCGCGCCCGGCCACCGAATATCGCCGCGCCCGTCCACGGAGTCTCGCCGCGCCCCGCCACGGAGTCTCGCCGAGGCCGGCCACCAAACATAGCCACGCCCGGCCACGGAGTCTCGCCGCGCCCGGCCACCGAACATCGCCCCGCCCGGCCACGGAGTCTCGCCGCGCCCGCCTCGTAAAGACCGCCACCCCCGGCCACCCGACAAGGGTCCCCCGGCAGGTCACCGCGCCGTCGTCGCCATCTCGCCTGAGGCATCACCCTTCCACATGAGACATTCATGTCTCATGTGGTGTATGGTCGTCTCATGTCAGTCGACCGCACCCAGGTGCTCCGCACCGCCGCCACCCTGCTCTCCCGCAAGGCGACCGCCACCATGGACGAGGTCGCCCGGGCCGCGGGCATCGGCCGGGCGACCCTGCACCGGCACTTCGCCGGGCGGGACGCGCTCGTGCGGGCGCTGGAGGAGATGTGCATCGAGGAGGCCGAGGCCGCGCTCGACGCGGCCCGGATCGAGGAGGGACCCGCCGACGAGGCGGTCCGCCGGCTCGTCACCGCCTCGCAGCCCGCGGCCCCGCTGCTCGCCTTCCTCGTCACCGAGAACCAGCTGTTCGAGGGTGACGCGCAGAACGAGGGCTGGTCCCGGCTCGACGCCCGGCTCGTCGAGCTCTTCCGGCGCGGCCAGGAGGAGGGCACCTTCCGGATCGACCTGACCCCCGCCTGGCTGTGCGAGGCCTTCTACGGGCTGATCGGCTCGGGAGCCTGGGCCGTCGCCGACGGGCGGGTCGCCCCCAACGACTTTTCTTACATGATCGCCGAGCTGCTGCTCGGCGGAGCGCGCAGGAGCGTGGAGAAGTGATCACCGAAACCGTTCAGCACGAGAGCCATATCGGGGGCGTGCGCCGTCCCGGCCGGTGGCTCGCCCTCGCCGTGCTCGTCCTGGCCGTGCTGCTCGTGGCCGTGGACGCCACCGTGCTCGGCCTGGCGACGCCGTTCCTCTCCGAGGACCTGAAGCCCTCCGGCACCCAGCTCCTGTGGATCGGCGACGTCTACTCCTTCGTCATCGCCGGTCTGCTGGTCTCCATGGGCAGCCTCGGCGACCGCATCGGCCGCAAGAAGCTGCTCCTCGTCGGCGCCGTCGCCTTCGGCGCCGTCTCGGTCCTGAACGCCTACGCGACCAGCCCCGAGATGATGATCGCCGCCCGCGCCCTGCTCGGCGTCGCCGGCGCGACCCTGATGCCGTCCACCCTGGCCCTCATCCGGAACCTCTTCCACGACCCGCGCGAGCGCAGCCTCGCCATCGGCATCTGGGGCGCCATGGCCTCGGCCGGTGCCGCCGTCGGCCCGGTCGTCGGAGGCTTCCTCCTGGAGCACTTCTGGTGGGGCTCGGTCTTCCTCATCAACCTGCCCGTGATGGCCGTCCTGGTCGTCGTCGGCGTCAAGTTCATCCCCGAGTCGAAGAACCCGAACCCGGGCCCGTGGGACCTGCCCAGCGTCGGTCTCTCCCTCGTCGGCATGATCGGCGTCGTCTACGCCGTCAAGGAACTGGCCTCGCACGGCCTCACCCTCGACGTGGCCGTCGCCACGCTCGTCGGCGCCGGCGGCCTCACCTGGTTCGTCCGCCGTCAGCTCACCCTGCCGGCCCCGCTCCTGGACATGCGCCTCTTCCGCAACCGAGGCTTCTCCGGCGCCGTCCTCGCCGACCTGCTGACCATCCTCGGCCTCGCCGGCCTGGTGTTCTTCCTGTCCCAGTACTTCCAGCTGGTCCAGGGCCGCGCACCGCTGGAGGCCGGCCTCGCCGAACTGCCGGCCGCCATCGGCTCGGTCACGGCCGGTCTGCTCGCCGGCCGGTTCGCCCGCCGGTTCTCGGTCCGCACGGCCGTCGCCGGCGGCCTCGCCGCCATCGGTCTCGCCCTCGCGGTCCTGACCGTCATCGGGCGCACCACCGACTACCCGATCCTCGGCGCGAGCCTGCTCGTCGTCGGCATCGGCGCCGGACTCGCCTTCACCGTCACAGCCGACGTGATCCTCTCCAGCGTCCCCAAGGAGCAGGCCGGATCCGCGTCCGCCGTCTCCGAGACGGCGTACGAGCTCGGCGCCGCGCTCGGCATCGCCGTCCTCGGCTCCATCGTGACCGGCGTCTACCGGGGCTTCGCCACTCCGGCCGGCGTCCCGTCCGACGTCGCCGCGGCCGCCCACGACTCGCTCGGCGGCGCGGTCGAGGCGTCCGGCGCCCTCGACCCCGCCAGCGCCCAGGCGCTGGTGACGGCGGCCCAGGACGCCTTCGTGGAGGGCCTCCGGATCGCCGCGGGCGTCGGCGCGGCCGTCCTCCTCGCGACCGCCGTGGCCGCCTGGTTCCTCCTCAGGGATCAGAAGCTCGCCGACCACGTCGAGCACTGACCCCACGCACGAAGGCGCCCCCGGAACGACTCCGGGGGCGCCCTCACGCGTACGACCGGGCGGGCCCTACGCGGCTTCCTTCGCCTTCGTGGCGTACATGTCCACGTACTCCTGACCCGACAGGCGCATGACCTCCGCCATCACCGAGTCCGTCACGGCCCGCAGCACGTAGCGGTCGCGGTCCATGCCCTCGTACCGGGAGAACTCCAGCGGCTCGCCGAAGCGGACCGTCACCTGCGCCGGGCGCGGGAAGCCCGCCCCGCTCGGCTGCGCCTTGTCCGTGCCGATCACCGCGAAGGGCACCACCGGGGCGCCGGTCATCAGCGTCAGCCGGGCCACGCCGGTACGGCCCCGGTAGAGCCGGCCGTCGGGGGAGCGGGTGCCCTCCGGGTAGATCGAGAAGATCTTCCCCTGCTCCAGCACCCGGCGGCCCGTCATCAGCGCCGCGACACCGCCCCGGCCGCCGTCCCGGTCCACCGGGATCATGCCGACGCTGGTGAAGAACCAGGCCATCAGCCGGCCCTTGAGCCCCTTGCCCTTCACGTACTCGTCCTTGCCGATGAAGTAGACCGGGCGGTCCAGGCAGATCGGCATGATCATGGAGTCGATGAAGGTGAGGTGGTTGCCCGCGAGGATCACCGGACCGTTCCCGGGGACGTTCTCGGCTCCCTCGACACGGGGGCGGAACATCAGGCGCAGGACCGGACCGAGAGTGGCCTTCACGATCGCGAGACGGGACAACGGTTCCTCCGGTGTCGGGCGGGCGGCTCCGGGGGAGCCGACGGTGCAGCACGCGACGATACTCGCGGGTCACCGCCCCGCGCACATCGGGTTCACCGAACGGATACACGGTGTTGACGCGAGTTTCCGCCATGTTCGGCCCAGGTCCGCCGCCCGTAGGGGATCGCTGCCTAGCGTCGGATCCACCCGTTGACAGGTGCGGGACATCACACAGGAGGACCTCCATGACCCAGGGCGCACCCCGGACCCCGGCCCGCCGCACGGTACTCGGAGCGGCCGGCGCCGCCGCGTTCGGCGCAGGCGCCGGCCTCGCCGCCGGCGCGGGCACCGCCCAGGCCGCCGAGACCGCTGGACCGCGGAGCGGAGGCGCCGGCCGGGGCCACGGGCGCGGCTACCGCTCGCTCCCCGTCCCGACCGTCATCGCCCACCGCGGCGCCAGCGGCTACCGCCCCGAGCACACCCTCGGCTCCTACGCCCACGCCCTGGACCTCGGCGCCCACGTCATCGAGCAGGACCTCGTCCCCACCAAGGACGGACACCTGGTCTGCCGTCACGAGAACGACATCACCGGCACCACCGACGTCGCCGACCACCCCGAGTTCGCCTCCCGGAGGACCACCAAGTCCGTCGACGGTGTCCCGTACACCGGCTGGTTCACCGAGGACTTCACCCTCGCCGAGCTGAAGACCCTCCGGGCGAAGGAGCGCATCCCCGGCACCCGCCAGGAGAACACCCTGTACGACGGCCGCTGGACCGTCCCCACCTTCGAGGAGGTCCTGCGCTGGGCCGACGAGGAGGGCCGCCGCCGGGGCCGTGAGATCTGGCTCCACGTCGAGACCAAGCACCCCTCGTACTTCCGCTCGATCGGCCTCGGCCTGGAGGAGCGCCTGGCGAAGCTGCTCCGCCGCTACGGCCGCCACCGGGCGCACTCCGCCGTCTTCCTCCAGTCCTTCGAGCCCAGCAGCGTCCAGCGCCTGTCGAAGCTGGTCGACTCCCCGCTCGTCGTCCTCCTCTCCGGCGCGGCCACCCGCCCCTGGGACTTCGTCGAGGCCGGCGACCCGCGCACCGTCGCCGACCTCGTCACCCCCGCCGGGCTCCGCTGGATCGCCTCGTACGCCCAGGGCATCGGCCCCACCCTCGACCTGGTCGTCCCCAAGGACGCCGGCGGCCGGCTCGGCACCCCGACCACCCTGGTGCGCGACGCCCACGCGCAGGGCCTGATCCTCCACCCGTACACCCAGCGCAACGAGAACACCTTCCTGCCGGCCGACTTCCGCAGGGGCACCGACCCGGCCGCCTACGGCGACGCCTTCGGCGCGCTGAAGCGGTACTTCGAGACCGGCATCGACGGCGTCTTCTCCGACAACCCCGACACCGCCCTGCTCGCCGCCGCGGACTTCCGCGACCGCTGACCCGGGCACCCGGACGACCGGGCCACCCGGCCGGCGCCGTACGCCGACCGGGTGGTTCCCGGGCCGGAGCGCAACCGCGCCCCCGCGCCGCCGCATCGTGGCGGGCATGACCTCCCCGGAAACCCTCCTCGCCACCCTCACGCCGCTCCTCGCCGCCGAGTCCCGGGCCGAGGCCGCGGCCGCCGGGATCGACCCCGCCGACCTCGAACAGGCCGTCTGGCTGCGGCTCCTGGAACGCCTCCGAGCCGACGACGCCCCCGACCGCCCCGCCGACTGGCTCCGCCGGGCCGTCCGCGCCGAGGCCCGCCGCGCCCGGCGCACCAGCGGACGCGAACGCCCGTACCACGAGGAGACCCCGCACGGCCCGGACCCCGACCACGGCTCCCCGGAGGGCTCCGCCCTCACCGCCGAACGCCGCCGCACCCTCCGCGCCGCCGTCACGCGGACCCCCGGCCGCTGCCCCCGTCTCCTCGACGCGATGCTCGACCCCGCCGACCCCACCTACCGCGAAATCGCAGGAACGTTGGGTATCTCACAAGGCAGTCTGGGGCCGATGCGTTCCCGTTGCCTGGGATGCCTGCGCAGAATGCTCGCGGCAGAGGTTCCCGCGTCCGGCCGAAAGGGAAGGGTGCGGGGTACCGATCGGTGACCAGATGAGCGGGAGGCATGCGCACATGGGCCTGAGTGTGACCATCTCGGTGGCGGACGCGCGCGACGCGGAGCAGATCCTGAAGCTGCAGTACCTCTGCTACCAGAGCGAGGCCGAACTGTACGGCGACTGGTCCATCGAGCCGCTCACCCAGTCGCTCGACGCCGTCCGCGCCGAACTGGCGGCGGGATACGGCCTGGTGGCCCGGCTCGGCGACGAGGTGATCGCCTCCGTCCGCGCCCGCACCGACGAGGACGGCACCGCGCACATCGCCAAGCTCATCGTCCACCCGCGCATGCGCCGCCACGGCATCGGCGGCCGGCTCCTCGACGCCATCGAGCGCCACCCGGCCGGGACGGACGCCGCCCCCAAGCGCTTCCAGCTCTTCACCGGCCACCGCAGCGAGGGCAACCTCCGCCTCTACCGCGCCAAGGGCTACGCCCAGGTCGACGCCCGGGAGGTCGGCCCCCGGCTCACCCTCGTCACCCTGGAGAAGGCCGCCTGAGGGCCCTCAGGACAGGCGCGACCGCCGCAGCCACCAGATGCCGCTCAGCGGCAGCAGCACCGGGATGAAGACGTAGCCGTAGCCGAACTCCGACCAGACCGTGGAGTCCGGGAAGGCCGACGGCTCCACGAGCGTCCACGTCCCCACCACCAGCACGCCCGCGAGCTCGGCGGCGCAGCACACCAGCGCCGCCCTGCGGGCCGTCTCGCCGCCGCGCACCAGCGTGTACGTGATGAAGACGTAGACGACCGCCGCGACCGCCGAGAGCGTGTACGCCAGCGGCGCCTCGTCGAACTTGGCGCTGATCTCGTACACCGAGCGCGAGGCCGCGCCCACCGACATCACGCCGTACAGCCACAGCAGCAGCATGCCCGGGCCCTTGACGAGCCGGGTCCGCGTGCCCGTCTCCGTCGGCTCCGTCGTCCCCGCCATGGTCAGCCCACCGTCCAGATGTCGAAGAGGCGCACCTCGAGCACGGCGAGCACGACCGCGCCCGCCGCCACCGTCGCCGAACCCCAGCGGGTCCGCTCGGCCAGCGACATGAAGCCGGCGATCGGGACCGCGCACAGCGCGCCGAGCAGATAGGCGACGAAGATCGTCGTCCCCTCCTCGGCCTTCTCGCCACGGACCAGCTGCACGATCCCGACGACCAGCTGGACCAGCACCAGGAAGGTCACCACGGCCATGCCGATGAAGTGCCAGTCCTTGGTCGGCTGGTCCCGGAAGGCGGCGAAGCCGCACCAGGCGGCGAGGGCGAGCGCGGCCACCGAGACCGCGACCGTGAGGGCGTCAAGCATGCGCCCGAGGGTATTACGGCCCGATAGGCCCGATGCGCTCGCCCCCACCACGCCCCCACCGCCCCGACACACCCCCACCGCCCCGCCACACCCCCACCGCCCCACCGCGTCCGGCGCCCGCAGTACCCACCGCCTCCGTCGTCACCACGCCCCCGCGCGGACCCCGCCGCGCC
Organism: Streptomyces sp. NPDC014861; assembly: GCF_043081625.1. Lineage (NCBI taxonomy): Bacteria > Bacillati > Actinomycetota > Actinomycetes > Kitasatosporales > Streptomycetaceae > Streptomyces > Streptomyces sp. NPDC014861. The sequence goes on along the minus strand of NZ_JBIBWV010000022.1, from coordinate 89,779 downwards.
CCGGCTCCGTCCCGCGTCCACCCCGAGCCCGCCCCGCCCCGCCCCGTCGCGACGCCGTGGCCTTGGCCACATTCGGCCCCGCCCGCCCCTTCTCCCGCGCCGCTCCGCGGCCCCCTCCGGCCCAGGCCGCACCGGGCGGAGACCGCCCCTCGCCGCCTCTGCCACGTCCGCTCGGCGTCTCAATGACGTCCGGAATGCGGACAGTGCACTTCCGTTCGCGACTGCGCATGCTTTACTTGCAGCCATGACCACGACGAGCAGCCGCATCCTTGCGACCGAGGCGAACACGACGCCCGGTGCTCGTTGTATGTGTCGAATGTGCGCCTTCTGAGGGCCCCCGCCTGAGCCTCGCGCCCCGAAGCGAGACCCCGACGGCCGAGCCGTTCCGCCCGCCCACCGGCGCCGGACCGTGCCTGCCCCGCGCACCACCGCCACCCCGGCCACCCGCCGGAGCGGCCTCCCGTGCGCCTGACTGTCCGAATGACGAATGCCCCGTGCACGGCGGACCCACGCGTCGCGCACTCGACAGTGACGGAAACCCCTGTGATCACCACTTCGGGCCTGACCAAGGTCTACGAGTCACGCGGCCGCCAGGTGACCGCCCTGGACGGCGTCGACCTCCACGTCCGCGAGGGCGAGGTCTTCGGCGTGATCGGCCAGAGCGGCGCCGGCAAGTCCTCGCTGATCCGCTGCGTCAACCTCCTGGAGCGGCCCACATCCGGCACGGTGACCGTCGACGGCGTCGACCTCACCGCTCTCGCCGGCAAGGGCCGCCGCGCCGGCAAGGACCTGCGCCTGGCCCGCAGCCGCATCGGCATGGTCTTCCAGCATTTCAACCTGCTGTCCTCCCGCACCGTCAAGGACAACATCGAGCTCCCCCTGGAGATCCTGGGCGTCCCGGCCGCCGACCGCTCCCGCCGCGCCCTCGAACTCCTCGACCTCGTCGGCCTCGCCGACAAGGCCAGGAACTACCCCGGCCAGCTCTCCGGCGGCCAGAAGCAGCGCGTCGGCATCGCCCGCGCCCTCGCCGGCGAGCCCAAGGTCCTCCTCTCCGACGAGGCCACCAGCGCCCTCGACCCCGAGACCACCCGCTCCATCCTCCAGCTCCTGCGCGACCTCAACCGGCAGCTCGGCCTCACCGTCCTGCTCATCACGCACGAGATGGACGTCGTCAAGACCATCTGCGACTCCGCCGCCCTCATGCAGAAGGGCCGGATCGTGGAGTCCGGCACCGTGAGCGAGCTCCTCGCCACCCCCGGCTCCCAGCTGGCCGCCGAGCTGTTCCCGGTCAGCGGCCGGGCCGCCGGGCCCGACCGCACGGTCGTCGACGTCACCTTCCACGGCGAGGCCGCCACCCAGCCGGTGATCTCGCAGCTCTCCCGCACGTACAACATCGACATCTCCATCCTCGGAGCCGCGATGGACACCGTCGGCGGGAAGCAGATCGGCCGCATGCGGATCGAACTGCCCGGACGGTACGAGGAGAACGTCGTCCCGGTCGGCTTCCTGCGCGAGCAGGGCCTCCAGGTCGAACGCGTCGAAGACCCGCGGGACGACACCGCGCCCGCGGTGCCCGCCCAGCAGCACGTGCTCGTGAAGGAGAGTGCCAAGTGACCTGGGAAGAGATGCGCCCCCTGCTCGAACAGGGCACGGTCGACACCCTCTACATGGTCCTCTGGGCCACCGTCGTCACCATCGTCGGCGGCCTCCCGCTCGGCATCCTCCTCGTCCTCACCGACAAGGGCGGACTGCTCCAGAACCGGCCCCTGAACAAGGTCGTCGGTGCGATCGTGAACATCGGCCGCTCGCTGCCGTTCATCATCCTGCTGATCGCCCTGATCCCCTTCACGACCTTCGTCGTCGGCACCTTCATCGGCCCCACCGCCATGATCGTGCCGCTCGCCATCGGCGCCATCCCCTTCTTCGCGCGCCTCGTCGAGACCGCCGTCCGCGAGGTCGACCACGGCCTCGTCGAAGCCGTCCAGTCCATGGGCGGCGGCATCCCGACCATCGTCCGCAAGGTGCTGCTCCCGCAGGCCCTGCCCTCGCTGATCGCCGCCGTCACCACCACCGTCATCGTGCTCATCGGCTACTCGGCGATGGCCGGCGCGGTCGGCGGCGAGGGCCTCGGCTCCAAGGCCGTCACCTACGGATACCAGCGCTTCGACACCACCTTCATGCTCGTCACCGTCGTCGTCCTGGTCGCGATCGTCACGATCGTCCAGCTCGTCGGGGACGGCGTCGTACGGCTCCTCGCCCGCCGGGGCCGTACCGCCTGACGGCACCTCAGACCTTCACCCCAGAGCCCGGACTTGTTGTCCAGGCGTCCACCGCTCCACATGAAAGAGGCACTCTTCGTGCGTAAGAACATCAAGCTCGCCGCCGGCTTCGCGTCCGTCACCGCCCTCGCCCTCGGCCTCTCCGCCTGCGGCACCGCCTCGGACCCGGCCTCCGCCAAGGACGGCGCGGCCTCCGCCGACAAGCCGCTCGTCGTCGCCGCGTCCCCGACGCCGCACGCCGACATCCTCAACTTCGTCAAGGACAACCTGGCCGCCAAGGAGGGCCTGAAGCTGGAGGTGAAGGAGTTCACCGACTACGTGCTGCCGAACACCGCCACCCAGTCCGGCCAGGTCGACGCCAACTTCTTCCAGCACAAGCCGTACCTCGACGACTTCAACAAGAAGAACAAGACCACCATCGTCCCCGTGGTGAACGTCCACCTGGAGCCGCTCGGCCTCTACTCCAAGAGCCTGAAGTCGGTGAAGGACATCAAGGCCGGCCAGACCGTCGCCGTCCCCAACGACACCACCAACGAGGGCCGCGCGCTCCACCTCCTCGCCGAGAACGGCCTCATCACCCTCAAGGACGGCGTCGGCACCGACGCCAAGCTCTCCGACATCACCGACAAGAAGGGCCTGGAGTTCAAGGAGCTGGAGGCCGCCACCGTGCCCCGCGCCCTGAACGACGTCGACGCCGCCGTCATCAACGGCAACTACGCGATCGAGGCCGACCTCTCCCCGTCGAAGGACGCCCTGGTCCTGGAGAAGGCCGAGGGCAACCCGTACGCCAACTTCCTCGCCGTCAAGGAGGGCAACGAGAAGGACGCCCGCGTCGAGAAGCTCGCCAAGCTCCTCAACTCGCCCGAGGTGAAGAAGTACATCGAGGACACCTACAAGGGCTCCGTCATCCCCGCCTTCGGCGCCGCCAAGTAAGGCCACCGGTAGCCTCCTTGAGCGGAAGGCCCCGCCCGCCCCGTCCGGCGCGCGGGGCCTTCCGCGCGCCGGACCCGCGTCCGACCCGGCCATGCGCGTCCGCCGCCCCATGCTGCATGCTGTGCGTTCACGGTCTCAACGGACGGTCTCGGTACGGAGCTGCGCATGACTACCACCTTTCCGGACATCTCCATCAGCACGGACCGGCTGGTGCTGCGCGCGCTCGAAGAGGCCGACGTCCCCGCCTTCGTCGAGATGATGAACGACGAACTCGTCACCGCCTGGACGACCGTCCCGCACCCCTACACCCGCGCCCACGCGGAGGACTGGATCCACAGGGCCGCCCCGGCCGAGCGGACCGAGGGCCGCGGCATCGTCCTCGCCGTCACCGAGTTCCTCACCCAGCGCCTCGTCGGCACCGTCCACCTCCACGACACCGACTGGCGCGTCCGGTCCACCGAGGTCGCCTACGTCACCGCCCCCTGGGCCCGCGGAGAGGGGTACGCCACCGAGTCCGTCCTCGCCGCCGCCCAGTGGCTCTTCCGCGACCGCGGCTTCGAACGCCTCCAGCTGCGCATCGCCGCCGACAACACCGCCTCCCAGCAGGTCGCCCAGAAGATCGGCTGCATCAGCGAGGGCGTCCTGCGCAACGCCTGGATAGCGCGCAGCCTCACCGAGAGCGGCGAGTGGACCGACATCCGCACCGACCTCATCGTCTGGAGCCTCCTCCCCGAGGACCTCGACGGCGTGGCCGACCAGCTGGCCGACGCCGGATACTCCTCGTACACGGACTGGAGCTGAGCTCCGCGACCACCGACCCGGGGTACGCTCGGCGCGCCCCCGACCTGCGACGACACAACAGGAGACAGACGCGATGGCCGACCGGGTCACGGTGATCGGCTGGGACGGCTCACCCCTCACCGAGGCGGCCCGGTCCGCGCTCTCGGCCGCCACCCTGGTGGCCGGCGCCGCCCACCACCTGGCGCTCCCCGAAGTACCCCCCGGCGCCGAGCGCGTCCGGCTCGGCAGCGTGGGCCTCGCCGCCCGCCGCATCGCCGGACACCGCGGCACCGCCGTCGTCCTCGCCGACGGCGACCCCGGCTTCTTCGGCGTGGTCCGCACCCTGCGCGCCCCCGAGCACGGCCTGGAGGTCGAGGTCGTCCCCGCCGTCTCCTCGGTCGCCGCCGCCTTCGCCCGGGCCGGCATGCCCTGGGACGACGCCCGCGTCGTCGTCGCCCAGCAGCGCACCCTCCGCCGCGCCGTCAACGTCTGCCGCGCCCACCCCAAGGTCGCCGTCCTCACCTCCCCGGGCGCGGGACCCGCCGAACTCGCCCTCCTCCTCGACGGCGTCCACCGCACCTTCGTCGTCTGCGAGGAGCTGGGCACCACCCGCGAACAGGTCTCCGTCCTCACCTCCGACAAGGCCGCCGACCACACCTGGCGCGACCCCAACGTCGTCCTCGTCATCGGCGGCGCCGGAGGCGCCGGGGCCTCCGCCGCCCCCTGGCTGATGGGCCACGACCCGGCCGCCGGATCCGTCCGGGGCTGGGCGGAGCAGAGCGGGGAGTACGACTCCGACGGGCGGCCCGACATCGCCCAGGACCCCACGCTGCGCGCCGTCCAGCTCGCCCGCCTCGGCCCCCGCACCGGCGACCTCGTCTGGGACGTCGGCAGCTCCGGCGGGGCCTTCGCCGTCGAGGCCGCCCGGTTCGGCGCCGCCGTCATCGCGATCGACCTGAACCCCGTCGCGCACACCGTCGCCGAGGCCGCCGCCCGCCGCCACGGCGTCCTCCTCCAGACTGTCACCGGCCGCGCCCCGCACGTCCTGGAGAGCCTCCCCGAACCCGATGTCGTACGGGTCGGGGCGGGCGGCGTCCCCGTCGTCTCCGCCTGCGCCGACCGCCGCCCGGAACGGATCGCCGCCCACGCCACCACCCGCGACGAGGCCGAGGCGATCGGCACCGCCCTCACCGCCGGCGGCTACACCGTCGAGACCGTGCTCCTGCAGACCGTCGGCCTCGATCCCGAGGACTGGAACGAGCGCGAACGCTCCGTCGTCTTCCTGCTCACGGGCCGTAGGACCACCGGCGCCCCGTGACCCGCCCCTTCGGCGGGCAGGTAGGCTGGCCGATTGTTGTACCGCACGGGGACGTTCGGCGTGTTGTTCGTCAATGTCCTGAAACGACGACCGTCTTGACCTGTTCTCGACGTTCACCGACGTGCGGGACATCGGGGGGACCGCGCGACGTGGCGCAGTCCACAGCGCACCGTGGCGGATCCGCCTGCCACGATGGCCGCGGGCCGCGACAATGCTTGGGTGTCGGCGCGCCTCCGTGCCGCGCGGCGCACGCGCTCGTTCTCGTTGACGGGCGCAGCTCTGAACGAACACAACGATGGGCGAGGGGTACGCATGACGGACACCGGCCAGGTCCCGGGCGAGGGACTGCCGGAGAACGCAGGCATGGTCGAGCAGCCGGGCATCCCCGCTCCGGGCGCGTACACCTTCCTGGACCCCTCCGGCCCGCTCCCCGGGCAGCTCCCCGAGGACGACGACATGCTCCTGATGCCGGGCGCCCAGGGCGCCTGGAGCGAGCACGCCCCGGGCATCGCGCCCGCGCCGCCGATCGCCGTCCCCGCCCCGCCCGTGGTCCCCGCGCAGGGCGCCCCCGAGGGCGCGGACCACGGCGCCGTGCCGCAGGCCGCCCCGCTGGGCGACCCGCTCACCGACCCGCTGCCGGACCCCCTCACCGGCCCCCTCCCGGACGGCCTCGTCCTCGCCGACCAGCTGACCGCCCCGGCCACCCCGGCGCACGGCGTGCCGCTCGCCCCGCAGCCCGGTCCGGGCACCCCGGCGCACGGCGTTCCCCTCGCCCCGCAGGAGCCCGTCGCCACCGCCCACGGCTACGAGCCCGGCATCCTCGACACCGGCGCCCACGAGGCGGCCGGCCGCGACTCCGGTTCCGTCGACCTCGGCGGCGTCCGCGTGCCCCCGCCGGCCGCGCCGTCCCGCCGCCCGCTCCACATGGGCCCCCCGGTCCCGGACGCGGCCACCGGCGGCGTCGTCCGCTCGCTCGCCGACCGAGGCCCGGCCGCCCCGGTGCCCGCCGCTCAGCCGGCCCCGGCGCCCGTCCCCGAGCCCCTGGTCGCCACCGGCCCCGCGCCCGTGCCCGTCCGCAATCCCGGGCCGCCCACCACCGGACCCGAGTACTTCGAGATCGCCCAGGAGCAGCAGACGGCCCCGCAGGGCGCCGAGCCGTGGGCCGCGCAGCCGCAGGAGCCCCTCGCGCCCGCCGAGGCCCCCGCAGAAACGGTCGTCCCGCAGAGCGGCGGGTTCGTACAGGTCGAGGGCTCGGTCCCGACCGCCGCGCAGCCGGCCCCGACGCCCACCCCGGCCGCCGGGACCCCGGTCGTCGAGCCGGAGCCCGTCGAGACCGCCGCCGCGTCCCCGGCCCCCGAGGTCGTCGTCCCCGCCCCGCGCGAGGGCGAGCCCGCCGCCGAGGCGGCGCCGGCCCCCGAGCCCGCGCCCGCCGAGGTCCCGGCCCCCGAGGTCGTCGTCCCCGCCGAGGCCCCGGAGGCCGTCGTCCCCGCCGAGGCCCCGGAAGCCGTCGTCCCCGCCGAGGACCCTGCCCCGGTGGCGGCCGCGCCCGACGAGGCCTCCGCGCCCGTGGCCCAGCAGCCGGCCGAGCCCTCGCAGCCGGAGGCCCCGGTCGAGGCCGAGCCCCAGGAGCCGGTGGCCGAGACCCCGGAGCCCGCCGCGCCCGCCGACGTACCGACCGAGTCCGCCCCGGAGCCGGAGACGGCCCCGCAGCCCGAGGCGGAGGTCCCGGCAGCCCAGTCCCCGGCGGCCAAGCCGGCCGTCGAGCCGCGGCCCGTCGCCGAGCCCGAGGCCCCCGCCGCGGTGCAGCCCGCCGCGCCCGCCCCGGCCGAGGAGCCGCAGCTGCCCGCCGAGGAGCCGGTCGCGGTCGAGGAGCCGGCCGCCGTCGCCGCGACCGTCGAGGAGCAGGCTCCCGAGCAGCCCGTCGCACCCACGGAGGCCCCTGCCGCGGACATCCCGGCCGCGGAAGCCCCGGCCATCGACGCCCCGAACGCCGAGATCCCGGCCGCCGAGACCCCGGCCGAGCCCGCCGCCGAGCCGGTGGAGGCCGAGGACGCGGCCGAGCCCGCCGTGACGGAGCCCGCCGTGACGGAGCCCGCCGCGACGGGGCCCGTCGGCGCCGAGGCCGCCGTCGCGCCCGTCCCCGCCGACGTGTTCGCCGACGCCTCCGCGGAGGAGCCCGCCGAGGCCCCCGTCGTCGCCGTGGCGGAGGAGATCCCGGTCGTCGCCGAGGAGCCCGACGAGGAGGCCCCGGACACCGAGCCCCGCCCCGCCGCGGCCGGCTACGACGACGCCGAGCGCGAGGCCGTCCTCCGCGTGATGCGCGAGCGTCGCGACATCCGCAACGGCTTCCGCTCCGACCCGATCCCGCACGAGGTGCTGCTCCGCGTCCTGGAGGCCGCCCACACGGCCCCCAGCGTCGGCCACTCGCAGCCCTGGGACTTCGTCGTCATCCGCTCCGCCGAGACCCGGCAGACCATGCACGAACTGGCCCAGCGCCAGCGCGAGGCGTACGCCAAGTCGCTGCCGAAGGCCCGCGCGAAGCAGTTCAAGGAACTGAAGATCGAGGCCATCCTCGACACCCCGGTCAACATCGTGGTGACCGCCGACCCCACCCGGGGCGGCCGCCACACCCTCGGCCGCTACACGCAGCCGCAGATGGCCCCGTACTCCTCCGCCCTCGCCGTCGAGAACCTCTGGCTCGCCGCCCGCGCCGAGGGCCTCGGCGTCGGCTGGGTCAGCTTCTTCGACGAGCGCGAGATGGTCCGCGCCCTCGGCCTCCCCGACCACCTGGAGGTCGTCGCGTACCTCTGCGTCGGGTACGTCGACGAGTTCCCCGACGAGCCCGAGCTGATGCAGGCCGGCTGGTCCCAGCGCCGCCCGCTGGCCTGGGTGGTCCACGAGGAGACGTACGGCCGCCGCGCTCTGCCCGGCGAGGAGCCGCACGACCTGCTCCAGGAGACCGTCGCCTCCATCCGCCCGCTCGACGCCAAGGCGCTCGGCGAGGCGTGGGAGCGGCAGAAGCGGATGACCAAGCCGGCCGGCGCGCTCGGCATGCTGGAGATCATCTCCGCGCAGCTCTGCGGCCTCTCCCGGGTCTGCCCGCCGCCGATCCCGGAGCCCGCCGCCGTCGCGATCTTCGCCGGCGACCACGGCGTGCACGCCCAGGGCGTCACCCCCTGGCCGCAGGAGGTCACCGGCCAGATGGTGGCCAACTTCCTCGGCGGGGGAGCGGTCTGCAACGCCTTCGCCAACCAGGTCGGCGCCGAGGTATGCGTCATCGACGTGGGCGTCGCCACCGAGCTGCCCGCCACCCCGGGGCTGCTGCCCCGCAAGGTGCGCGCCGGCACCGGCGACTTCACCACCGGCCTGGCGATGACCCACGAGGAGACGATCGCCGCCATCGAGGTCGGCATCGAGACCGCCCGTGACCTCGTCGCGGCCGGGAACAAGGCGCTCCTCACCGGCGAGATGGGCATCGCGAACACCACCGCGTCCGCCGCCCTCATCTCCGTCTTCACCGGCGTCGACCCGGCCGAGGTCACCGGCCGCGGCACCGGCATCAACGACGAGACCCACGCCCGCAAGGTCGACGTGGTCCGCCGCGCCCTCGACCTGCACAAGCCCGACCCGAAGGACCCGATCGGCGCCCTGTCGAGGATCGGCGGCCTGGAGCACGCGGCCCTCGTCGGCTTCATCCTGGGCGCCGCCTCGCTGCGCACCCCGGTGATCCTCGACGGCGTCTCCACCGGCGCGGCCGCCCTGGTCGCCCGCGCCATCGCCCCCGAGTCGCTGGCCGCCTGCATCGCGGGCCACCGCAGCGCCGAGCCCGGCCACGTGGCCGCGCTCAACAAGCTGGGCCTGCGCCCGCTGGTCGACCTGGACCTCCGCCTCGGCGAGGGCACCGGTGCCCTGCTGGCCCTCCCGCTGGTCCAGAGCGCGGCCCGCGCCATGCACGAGGTCGCGACCTTCGACTCCGCGGGCGTCACCGAGAAGTAGTCCGTACGGCCCCGGTGCCACCGCCTCCTCACGACGGGGGCGGCGGCACCGGGGCCGCGCCGTGCCCACCCGCCCGTCCCGGCACCGCGTCCGGCTCCCCGCACCCCGCCCCGGAGGAACCCAGGGACGAGGGTCACAGGGTGCCCATGGCGTGTCACCGATATCGTGGTGACCGGGCCGTACGCCCGCCCACCAGCCGCTTCACCGCCGCAGCGGCCCTGGAGGGCCTGCCTGACCGTTCCTGTCGGGCCCGGCCCGCCCGGCACGCACGCCCGGTGCACGGCCGGAACGCCCCGGTAGCTCCGCTACGAGGGTGTCCCTGCCGCACCCCGGCCGCACGCACCGAACAACCCGGCCTGATCCGACGCGAACGGTCAGACAGGTCCCAGCCCCGTCCGAGGAGCCGCCCGCACATGGCCCAGCACGTCGAGCCCGCCGAGCACCCCGCCTACCCCGTCGGCCTCCGCCTCGCCGGCCGGCGCGTCGTCGTCCTCGGCGGCGGCACGGTCGCCCAGCGCCGCCTGCCCGCCCTCATCGCCGCCGGCGCCGACATCACCCTGATCTCCCCGTCCGCCACCCCCTCCGTGGAGGCCATGGCCGAGACCGGCGAGATCACCTGGGTCCGGCGCCGGTACGAGGACGGCGACCTGACCGACGCCTGGTACGCGCTCGTCGCCACCACCGACCCGGCCGCCAACGCCGCCGCCTCCGCCGAGGCGGAGCGCGCCCGCGTCTGGTGCGTCCGCTCCGACGACGCCGAGGCCGCCACCGCCTGGACCCCGGCCACCGGCCGCGGCGACGGCGTCACCGTCGCCGTCCTCACCGGCCACGATCCCCGCCGCTCCGCCGCCGTCCGGGACGCGATCCTGGAGGGCCTGCGCGACGGCTCCCTCGCCGCCCCCGCCCGGCGCGCCCGAACCCCCTTCGTCGCCCTCGTCGGCGGCGGCCCCGGCGACCCGGACCTCATCACCGTCCGGGGCCGCCGGCTGCTCGCCGAGGCCGACGTCGTCATCGCCGACCGGCTCGGCCCCCGCGACCTCCTGGACGAGCTGCCGCCGCACGTCGAGGTGATCGACGCGGCGAAGATCCCGTACGGCCGCTTCATGGCCCAGGAGGCCATCAACAACGCGCTGATCGAGCACGCCAAGGCCGGGAAGTCGGTGGTCCGCCTCAAGGGCGGCGACCCGTTCGTCTTCGGCCGGGGCATGGAGGAGGCCCAGGCGCTCGCCGCCGAGGGCATCGCCTGCACCGTCGTGCCCGGCATCTCCAGCTCCATCTCGGTCCCCGGCGCCGCCGGCATCCCCGTCACCCACCGCGGCGTCGCCCACGAGTTCACCGTGGTCAGCGGCCACGTCGGCCCCGACGACCCGCGCTCGCTCGTCGACTGGGCCTCGCTGGCCAAGCTGACCGGCACCCTGGTGATCCTCATGGGCGTCGACAAGATAGGAAAGATCGCCGAGGCGCTCGTCGCCCACGGCAAGGCCCCCGACACCCCGCTCGCCCTCGTCCAGGAGGGCACCACCGCCGCCCAGCGCCGGGTGGACGCCACCCTCGCCACCGTCGCCGAGGTCGTGAAGGCCGAGGAGGTCCGCCCGCCGGCCGTCATCGTCATCGGCCCGGTGGTCGCGGAGGGACCCGGCAGACTCACCCGCTGACACCCACCGAAGGAGCGCGGTGACGGGCGGCGGCGACCGCCGCCCGTCCCACGCATTGGCACCACACCCCGGACAAGGCAGTATCACCCCGTGGCCGAACTCATCACGATCACCGACCCCGACGACCCCCGCCTCAGCGACTACACCGGCCTGACCGACGTCGAGCTGCGCCGCCGCCGCGAACCCGCCGAGGGCCTCTTCATCGCCGAGGGCGAGAAGGTCATCCGCCGCGCCAAGCAGGCCGGCTACGAGATGCGGTCGATGCTGCTCTCCGCCAAGTGGGTCGACGTCATGCGCGACGTCATCGACGAGGTGCCCGCCCCGGTGTACGCGATCCAGCCCGACCTCGCCGAACGCGTCACCGGCTACCACGTGCACCGCGGCGCCCTCGCCTCCATGCAGCGCAAGCCGCTCCCGGAGGCCGCCGAACTCCTCGCCGGCGCCCGCCGGGTCGCGGTCATGGAGTCGGTCAACGACCACACCAACATCGGCGCCATCTTCCGCAGCGCCGCCGCCCTCGGCATGGACGCCGTGCTGCTCTCCCCGGACTGCGCCGACCCCCTCTACCGCCGCTCGGTGAAGGTCTCCATGGGCGCCGTCTTCTCCGTCCCGTACGCCCGCCTGGACACCTGGCCGCGCGGACTGGAGGCGGTACGGGAGGCCGGCTTCAAGCTGCTCGCCCTGACCCCGGCGGAGAAGGCCACCGCCATGGACGAAGCCGCCCCGCACAGGCTCGACCGGGTCGCCCTGATGCTCGGCGCGGAGGGCGACGGACTGTCCACCCAGGCGCTGCGCGCGGCCGACGAGTGGGTCCGCATCCCCATGGCCCACGGCGTGGACTCGCTCAACGTCGGCGCGGCGGCGGCCGTCGCCTTCTACGCGGTGACGGCGGGCCGCCCGGAGGCGTAGGGCTCAGCCCTGGAGGGCCTGGGCGGCGGCGATGCCCAGGGCCACCAACAGCGTCACCACCACGAAGACGACGAGCCGCTGGCGCAGCAGCCTCGGATTGGCCGGGCGGCGGCCGGTGGACGTCGTCCGGTTCCCGGGACGGGTGCCCGGCCGCGACTGCGGGTTGCGCGAGCCGCCGCCGGTACGGGAGGGCGCCGAGGGCCGCGAGGACGGCCCGGACCCGCGGCCCCGGGAGGCGGCCCGCTCGGGCTCCCGGCCCGGCGTGTCCCGCTCCGTGTACCGCTCGGTCGGCCGCAGCGTGCCGCGCTCCTCCGTCCGCTCGCGCGGGGCCGGCGGCCGGGCGGCCGGCAGCCCCTGCGCCTCGCGGGCGGCGATCTCCTTCAGCCGCATGGACAGCTGGAGTGTGCTCGGCCGGTCCTCCGGGTCCTTCGCGAGACAGGCCCGGATCAGCGGCGCGAGCGCGTCCGGCACGCCCTGGAGCTGCGCCTCCTCGTGGACCACGCGGTAGAGCATCACCTCGGAACTGCCGTGCCCGAAGGGGGAGTCGCCCATCGAGGCGTACGCGAGGGTGGCGCCGAGCGAGAAGACGTCGGTCGCCGGGGTGACGGCGGCGCCCCGCACCTGCTCGGGCGCGAGGAAGCCGGGCGAGCCCACGGCGGTCCCGACGTGGGTGAGGGTGCTCGCCCCGGTGGCCCAGGCGATCCCGAAGTCGATGATGCGGGGGCCCTTGGGGGAGAGCAGGATGTTCGACGGCTTCAGGTCGCGGTGCACGACCCCGGCCTCGTGGACGGCGACCAGGCCCTCGGAGAGCGCCGCGCCGATCGACGCCACGTCGGCGGCCCGCAGCGGACCCTCCTCGGCGACCCGGTCGTGCAGCGAGGGCCCGGGCACGTACTGGGTGGCGAACCAGGGCCGCTCGGCGTCCAGATCGGCGGCGACCAGCCGGGCGGTGCAGCCGCCCCTGATCCGCCGGGCCGCCGACACCTCGCGGGCGAACCGCGACCGGAACTCCTGGTCCTCGGCCAGGTCGGGCCGGATCACCTTCAGGGCCACCCGCTGACCGCGCCGGTCGGAGCCGAGGTACACGACCCCCATGCCTCCGGCGCCCAGCCTGCGGTGGAGCCGGAACGCCCCGACGATCCGCGGGTCCTCGCGCCGGAGCCGCATCATCGCCATGTCCGTCCCCTCCGTCCGTTCGACGTGGCACAGCTTACGTAGTGCCGCCCCCGCGCGCTCATAGGCCGCGCCCTCCCTCCCGCATCGATTGTCAGTACTGAGGGGGACGACGACCCCGTCCCGCACCGAACGGTCCGCTCAACACCCCTTCCCGCCCACCTCACTTGACGAGACCGCCGGGCAACTCCCGCCGCCCCGCGCCCGCCACCGGGGCACCCCCGCACGCCTCCTCCCGGTCCTTCCGCCCTCGCACGTGACCCATGTCACGAGGGGCGCCCCCTCCGGGAAGTCCCCCACCCGCGGCCCCCGGTCTCCACCCAGGGGAGTACTCCAGGAGGAGCGGCGTCATCCTCCCGTAGGCCAGAAAGCCGGTACGCGGGCATGACGCCCCGGCCGTCCCGGCTCCCTAGTGTTGAGGTCATGCGGTGGGCGCGACTCTCGTCCCCCGAGGAATACGCGCCCACCGCACCGAAATCCACCGCAGCGACAGAGATCGACAGGAGAGGACCATGGCCTTCACGGCACACCGGTCGACCCCCCGCCCCGCGGGACGCCGTCACCCCCTGGTCGCCACCGCCATGGTCCTCCCTCTCGCGGCCCTGCTCGTGGTCGTCTTCGGCGGCTGGGAAGCGGTGGTCACACAGGCGTCGTCCGTGGGCGTGATGCTGGGGCGCTGAGCGGCGCCCCGGACCCGGGAGAGCGGCCCGGGTCGGGAACATCGGCCGACAGCCCCGTGGGGACGGGGGTGCGGCGGACGACAGCGCAAGGGCCGGTCGGCCGGGGAGCCGACCGGCCCTTCCGCGTGCTCGGACTATCCGCGTGACCGGCCCTTCCGCGTGCTCGGCTTTTCCACGTGTCCGGCTCCTCCACGTGTCCGGCACCTTCATGTGCCCGGCTCCTCCGCGCACCCGGGGCTCCTCCGCGCACCCGGCTCCTCCCGCGCGCCGCGTACGCTCGCCGGATGGACGCAGAGATCCCGCACCAGGGCCCCCGGCCCCCGGACGCCGACGTGCCCGGGGCGCTCGCCCGGATCGCCGGCGCCGCCGTGCACGCCGGGGGAGCCTGCCGCTGCGACCCCGGGGAGATACGGGTCCTGGCGGACCGTGAGGACGGCACCGTCGTCCGCCACGGCGGCCTCGTCGCCAAGGCGCACGCGCCCGGCATCGAGGACGGCCCGCACGCGGCCCGACTCGCCCTCGCCGCCGACCCGGACCTCGCCGGGATCCTCCTCCCGCCGGTCCCGGGCCCCCGCGCGGAGCGCGTGGCCGGCCGGCCGGTGACGGTCTGGCCGTACGGCCCGCCGGTCGACCCGGCGGATCCCGACGCCGCGCCCTGGGAGGAGGCCGCCCGCCTCCTCGCCCTGCTCCACCGCACCCCGCCGCCGGCGGGGCCCGTCGGCCCGCTGCCCGCGATGCGCGCCCCGGAGAAGGCCGCCCTGGCCGTCGCCCGGATGCGCCGCACCGCCGGTCACCGTCCGGCCACCGCCACCGTCCTCGCGGCCTGGCGGACCGTCACCGCCACGGCGGCCGCCCCCGGAACCGGGGCCACGCGCGCGTACCTGTGCCACGGCGACTTCCATCTCGGCCAGCTCGTCCGGGACTTCAGCGGCGACTGGCGCCTCATCGACGTCGACGACGCCGGACTGGGCGACCCCGCCTGGGACCTGGCCCGGCCCGCCGCCTGGTTCGCCGCCGGCCTGCTCCCGGCCGAGGTGTGGTCGCGGTTCCTCGGCGCGTACGAGGCGGCCGGCGGCCCGGCCTGCGGCGCCGACCCGTGGGCGCGGCTCGACCTGCCGGCCAGGGCCCTGACCGTGCAGACCGCCGCGCTGGCGCTCGCCAAGTCCACGGCGGAGGGCCGCGAGATCGACGAGGTCGAGGGCGTGATGATCGACACCTGCGCCAGGATCGCGGACACCCGAACCGCCCCCACCTCCGCCGCGTCCCCATAAAGTGAGGTCATCATTCGAACGGCAACGGCAGGGAGTTGAGCCGAGCATGCAGTGCCCCAAGTGTCACGCGGCGATGCACACGTACAACCGCAACGGCGTCCAGATCGAGCAGTGCAGCGGCTGTCGCGGAATCTTCCTGGATTACGGGGAGCTGGAGGCCCTGACCCGCCTGGAGTCCCAGTGGCAGGCCCCGCCCGCCCCGCCGGCCGCCTACCCGGCCCAGGCCGCCCCGGCCGCTCCCGCCTGGGGCGCCCCGCACGGCGGCCACCACGGCCACCACCGCCCGCGCGGCTTCGGCCGGATGCTCTTCTCCTCCTGAGCCCCGCCCCGGCCCCGGATCCGTCCGCACGGATCCGGGGCCGGCGCCTGCCCACCCGGGCCCGCGCACGACGAAGCCCCCGGCCGCGATGGCCGGGGGCTCCGTCTTCCTGTGCGCGATACTGGGATTGAACCAGTGACCTCTTCCGTGTCAGGGAAGCGCTCTCCCGCTGAGCTAATCGCGCGGGACGCACCCGAGGGTGCGAGAGATGTGGTGCGCGATACTGGGATTGAACCAGTGACCTCTTCCGTGTCAGGGAAGCGCTCTCCCGCTGAGCTAATCGCGCGGGACGCACCCGAGGGTGCGAG
>NZ_JBIBWV010000022.1:0-74058 GCF_043081625.1 Streptomyces sp. NPDC014861 | reverse complement strand
AGATGTGGTGCGCGATACTGGGATTGAACCAGTGACCTCTTCCGTGTCAGGGAAGCGCTCTCCCGCTGAGCTAATCGCGCGGGGATCCGAAGATCCAGGACCCGGGGGTCCAGTGGACGATACTGGGATTGAACCAGTGACCTCTTCCGTGTCAGGGAAGCGCTCTCCCGCTGAGCTAATCGTCCTTGGAGGTGGAGACGGGATTTGAACCCGTGTAGACGGCTTTGCAGGCCGTTGCCTCGCCTCTCGGCCACTCCACCAGGAGTGAAGAGGGGGTTCGGGAAGATCCCCCACGTCGAGCGGACGACGAGATTCGAACTCGCGACCCTCACCTTGGCAAGGTGATGCTCTACCAACTGAGCCACGTCCGCTTGTCGTTTCCGGCCCGCTTGCGCGTCCCGGCGACGTGTTGAACTCTAGCGGATTCCCGGGCCAGTACAAAAACGCGTTTCCGCAGCGTGCTGACCTGCACGCCCTTCGCGGCACCCGGCGGAGCCGCGCGGAGGCCCGTACGGCGTTCACCCGCCGTGTCCCCGGGGCGACACGGAGCCCCCTCGGGCGTGAGCCCCCCGCCCCGCTCCGGCCGACCTAGACTCGATCCGTGTACGACCTTGCCCCCCTGGCCCGCTTCGGCGGCCTCGTCGCGACCGATCTCCGGGACGTCACCCACGACCCCGAGGCGCTGGACTCCGCCGGCTTCTGGGCCGTCTGCGCCGACTTCGAGGGGCGGCTGACCTGCGCCCGGTTCGGTGACGTCCGCCGCGCCCCGGTGCCCGCCGCCGTCCCCGGTGCGTGGTCCGGGCCCGGCCCCGGTGACTGGACGTCGTCGCTCGACCGCGCCGCGTACACCCGGGGCGTGCGCGAGATACGCGCGCACATCGCGCGCGGCGAGGTCTACCAGGCGAACCTCTGCCGGGTGATGAGCGCGCCGCTGCCCGACCCGGCCGGCGCCGACATCGACGCGCTCACCGCGCTGCTCGCGGCCGGCAACCCCGCCCCGTACGCCGGGACGATCCGGCTGCCCGCGCACGGTGTGGAGATCGCCACCGCCTCGCCCGAGCTGTACCTGCGGCGCGAGGGCGACCGGATCTCCTCGGGCCCCATCAAGGGCACCGGACGCACCGCCGCCGACCTCCTGCCCAAGGACCACGCCGAGAACGTGATGATCGTGGATCTGGTCCGCAACGACCTCGGCCGCGTCTGCGAGACCGGCTCCGTCACGGTCCCCGCCCTCTGCGAGCTCGAGGAGCACCCCGGCCTCGTCCACCTCGTCTCCACCGTCGGCGGGGTGCTGCGGGAGGACGCCGGCTGGCCCGAACTGCTCGCCGCCACCTTCCCGCCCGGCTCCGTCACCGGCGCCCCCAAGTCCAGCGCCCTGCGGATCATCGAGGCGCTGGAGACCTCGCCCCGCGGCCCGTACTGCGGCGGCGTCGGCTGGGTGGACGCCGACAGCGGCCACGGCGAGCTGGCCGTCGGCATCCGCACCTTCTGGATCGACCGCCGGCACGGCCTCCTGCGCTTCGGCACCGGGGCCGGGATCACCTGGGGCTCCGATCCCGAGCGGGAGTGGGAGGAGACCGAGCTGAAGGCCGCCCGGCTGGTCGCGATAGCGTCGGGCGCCTACGAGTCGGGCGCCCCGGACGAGGACGTCCCAGGGGCGAGCGGAAAGGCCATCTCTCGATGAAACTGTGGGTCAACGGCGGGCTGTACGACGAGGAGGCCGCCCGGGTCTCCGTCCTGGACCACGGGCTGACCGTCGGCGACGGCATCTTCGAGACCGTCAAGGCCGAGGGCGGCGAAACGTTTGCCCTCACCCTGCACCTGGAGCGGCTCACCCGCTCCGCCCGGGGCCTCGGCCTGCCCGACCCCGACCTCGACGAGGTCCGCCGGGCCTGCGCCGCCGTCCTGGAGGCCAACCCGATGGCGCTCGGCCGGCTCCGCATCACCTACACCGGCGGTCTCTCCCCGCTCGGCTCGGAGCGCGGCGACGCCGGCCCGGGCCTGGTCGTCGCGGTCGGCGAGACCTCCCGCCGCCCCGACACCACCGCCGTGGTCACCGTCCCCTGGACCCGCAACGAGCGCGGCGCGCTCACGGGCCTGAAGACCACCTCGTACGCCGAGAACGTCGTCGCCCTCGCCCGGGCGAGGGAGCGGGGCGCCACGGAGGCGCTCTTCGGCAACACCGTCGGGCGGCTCTGCGAGGGCACCGGCTCCAACGTCTTCGTCGTGCTCGACGGCCGGATCCACACCCCGCCCGTCTCCTCCGGCTGCCTCGCCGGCATCACCCGCGCCCTCGCCGCCGAGTGGACCGGCGCCGTCGAGACCGACCTGCCGCTCGACGTGCTGGAGACCGCGGACGAGATCTTCCTCACCTCCACCCTGCGCGACGTGCAGGCCGTCCACCGTGTGGACGACCGCCGACTCGCCGCCGCCCCCGGCCCGGTCACCGCCGAGGCCATGCGGATCTTCGAGGAGCGGGCCGCCGCCGACCGGGACCCGAAGCTCGGGTGAATCCGGATGACGGGCGACTCCCCGTTGGGTAGAACACCCGTGATGACCACCACCCTGCGGCCGTCCGAGCCGCTCCAGCACTCCGCCGGCGGCGGCCGGTCCCGCGCCTACGACATCTGCGTGAACAGCCGCCGGGTCGGCTCCGTCCACCTCGCCACCGACCCCCAGTTCGGGGCCGGGGCGGGGCTGATCGAACGGCTCCGGGTCGACGAACCGGACCGCGGCCGCGGCCGGGGCACCGTCGCCGCGCTCGCCGCCGAGGAGGTGCTGCGCGGCTGGGGCTGCTCGGAGATCCAGATATCCGTACCCGCCGACGCCGCCCCCGCCCTCTCCCTGGCCCGCGCCCTCGGTTACACCGAGCGCAGCCGGAACATGGTGAAGGAGGCGGCCGGCGGCGAGCACGCCACGCTTGCCGGGGTCGCGACGCGTCCGATGACGGACGAGGAGTTCGCCGGGTGGGAGGCGGAGGCCAGGGAGTCCTTCGCCCTCAGCTGGATGGAGCGGGGTGTCCCGGAGGCGCGGGCCCGCGCCAAGGCCGAGGCCAGCCACCGCGAGCTGCTGCCCGCGGGACTCGCCACCCCGGGCACCGCGATCCGGGTGGCCGTCCTCGACGACCGGGTCGTGGGCCACGTGTGGACCGGGGTGCGGGAGCTGGAGCCGGGCGTGAGCGCGGGCTACGTCTACCGCGTCGAGGTCGACCCGGAGCTGCGCGGCAGGGGGTACGGCCGGGCGCTGATGCTCCTGGCCGAGCGCATGACGCGGGAGGCCGGGCAGTCCCTGCTGGGCCTCCACGTCTTCGCGGACAACACCCCGGCGGTCGGCCTGTACGAGTCGCTCGGCTACCGCACGACGTACGTCAACAGCGTCAAGCCGCTGCTCTGAGGCGCCGCCCGGAGCGGGAGGTCAGCCGGCGAGCAGGCGGTCGGCGATCTCCTCGATCCGGGCCCGGAGCCCGTCCTGGCTCTTGCCGCCGTCGAGGCGCTCGTCGCCGATGAGGTAGGTGGGGGTGCCGGTGATCTTGAGGGCCTGGCCCTCGGCCTGGTCGGCGTCGACGGTGAGCAGGTGCCGGCCGTCGATCAGCGCGGTGTCGAACTCCTCGGCGTCCAGGCCGAGTCCGCCGGCCACCTCGAGCAGCACGGGCTCGCCCCGGTCGGCCAGGTCGGCGGTCCGGGCCAGCAGCGCCTCCGCGTAGGCCCAGCCCCGCCCCTGGTCGGCCGCCTCCTCGGCGGCCTGGGCGGCGGCGTAGGCGTGCTTGTTCTTGGTCAGCGGGAAGTGGCGCAGCTGTACGTCGAGCCGGTCGCCGTACTTCTCGCGCAGGGCGTGGACGTCGTCGAGGGCCTGGAGGCAGTCCGGGCACTGGAGGTCGAACCAGGCCTCCAGGACGACGGGGGCCGGGGAGGCTGCGGTGGTGGAGTCAGTCATGACCGGCAGTCTTCCAGCCGCGCGCCGCCGGTCCGGCATCGGCACCTCGGCCGAGCCCGACCGGGACCTGAGGAGGAGATCCCGTGCGGGAAGACCCGGAGATCTCCCTGAGACCGGTCCTGGGGCGTGGCCTCCGGCGGCCGGTGCGGTGCAGGATGGAAGGGACGTATCACCCGGGACCTGGAGGATCGCATGCTCGCCGAGACCATCTGCTCCGCGGTGTCCGCGGCGGGCCTGGGAATCGCCGCGATCACGGCCTACCGCAAGAAGTACCTGTCGGCGACGCGGATCGCCGCCTGGGCGCTGGTGCCGCTCGGCCTGGTGATGACCGGCGCCGTCGAGTGGGCCTTCGACACCGTCTTCAGCCCGGTCGCCTGGGTCGGCTTCGGCGTGCTCGGCCTGGCCTGGCTGCTGTTGTTGACCACCCGGGGCGTCGAGCGGCGCCGGGGTGGCCGGAAGGCGGCGGCCGGGGGAGCGGAGCCCGCCGCGGTCGCGCCCGGGGCGTCCGCCCCGGCCCGGCCCAGGGACGCCCTCTCCCGCCCCGCCCCGGGTCCGGCCCCGTCCCCCGGCGCGGCCTCCTCGGGCACGGCTTCGGAGGACTTCAGCGACATCGAGGCGATTCTGAAGAAGCACGGAATCTGACCGCTTCTGGCCGTTGGCTGCCGGGCCGCGACCAGGCGGTGATCCGGAGATCCACGGGAAGGGATGAACCGCCCCGCGGTCCTACGGTTTTCGGCCTTCCGGACCCGCGGGGTGCGCGATCATCCCCCCGAGATGCTGGATACCTCGCGGGACCCCGTCCCCGCCTCCGCCGAGTCCGTCCCCGCCGCCGACCCTCCGGCCGACGAACCGAGAGGCTGTCTCTTCGCGCTGTCGCAGCCGCCGCTGATGATCTTCCTGGCGGTGATCGGGGCCCTGCTCCTGATGGCGGCCCTGCACGATCTCTACGTCCTGTGAGGCGCCCCGCGCTCTCGACGTCCTGTGAGGCGCCCCGCGACGGCGGCGCCGCGCGGGATCAGCCGGCGGCCTCCTTGCGGCGGGCCCGGTAGGCGGCCACGTGGAGGCGGTTGCCGCAGGTGCGGCTGTCGCAGTAGCGACGGGAGCGGTTGCGGGAGAGGTCGACGAAGGCCCGGCCGCAGTCCGGCGCCTCGCAGCGGCGCAGCCGCTCGCGCTCGCCGGCGACCACGATGAAGGCGAGCGCCATTCCGCAGTCGGCGGCCAGGTGGTCGGCGACCGAGGCGCCCGGCGCGAAGTAGTGCACGTGCCAGTCGTAGCCGTCGTGGTCGGTGAGCTGCGGGGTCGTGCCCGCGGCGGCCACCAGCTGGTTGATCAGCGGGGCGGCGATCCTGGCGTCGGGGGCGGAGAAGACCGCGGCGAAGCGCTCGCGCACCTCGCGGACCGCCCGCAGGTCCTCCGCGTCCAGGTCGCCCACGCCGCTGATCCGGTGCTCGCGCACGAAGACGCCCAGCGCGGCGAGGTCCGGGAGCGTGTCCTCACGGTCGCCCTGCGCGGCGGTGTTCATCAGATCGACGACGGTGTCGAGGGCGATCCGGGTGTCGTGGGGGATGAGCACGCTTCGCTCCCTGGCCGGCCGCGGGCGGGCGCCCGTGGACTGGCGACGACTCTAGCGCGCCCCGGAAAAGCACGACGGCGCCCGTCACCGCGCCGGCTGCGCGGTGGGGGCGCCGGAGGTCGTGCTGTGCGACTGCCCGCGCGGCGCCGTCTCCCCGAGTTAAGACGGCGCCGTACGGCGTGTGGCCTGGCTCAGCTGTCGGCCAGGATGTGGGAGAGCTCGGTATCGAGGTCGAAGTGACGGTGCTCGGTGCCCGGTGGCACGGCGGCGTCGGTCCGCTTGAGGAACGACTCCAGGGCCCTCGCCGGGGCTTCTAGCAGGGCCTCGCCCTCGGGCGAGCTCAAGGCGATGCAGACGACGCCCTGGCCGTGACTACGGGACGGCCAGACCCGGACGTCGCCGGTGCCGGTGGGCCGGTGCAGCCCCTCGGCGAGAAGGTCGCGGGCGAAGACCCACTCGACCGTCTCCTCGGCTCCGGTGTGGAAGGTGGCGTGCACGGCGTACGGATCCGCCGTGTCATACCGCAGGCCCGCGGGTACAGGCAGTGAGGACTCGCTCGACACGACGAGGCGCAGGTGCAGCTCGCAGCTCACCACGGTGTTCATAAGCGCCAGGGCCTTTCGCTCAGTGTGCGCTCGGGGATTCGCACGTCAGCGAAATCGACATGCCACCTCCGGTGGCGTTGTAAACCCCTCTGTCGGTTTTGTGGCCGTTCAGGTAGCTCGGACGGCGGTATGTAACTTTGGGTAATACCGCCATACCGGTGGGGCTGGTGTGTCGGGTAAATTGGCTCCATGCATGCGGAGAGTGACGAGCGCGCCCCCGAGTCCCAGAGCGACGGCCAGGCCGAACTGGGATCCCGAGCACCGGAGTTCATCAAGTCCCGACGGGGGCTGCACCTGAGCTGGCAGGTCGGCGTCTTCATCGTCGGACTCGCCGTGATCGGGGCGGGCATCCTCATGCTCGTCTTCCCCGGCCCCGGCTGGCTCGTGATCTTCGCGGGCATGGCGATCTGGGCGACCGAGTTCGTCTGGGCGCAGATCGTCCTGCGCTGGACCAAGCGCAAGGTCACCGAGGCCGCCCAGCGCGCCCTCGACCCCAAGGTGCGCCGCCGCAACATCACCCTCACCGTCATCGGCGTGGTGATCATCGCCGCGCTGTGCGGCTGGTACCTCTGGAAGTTCGGCATCGTCATGCCCTGGAAGATCGATCAGTGATCCCGGGGTGGTTCGGGAGCCCCGCTGACATGCGGTAATGTTTGCGGTGCGCCGGGGCGATTAGCTCAGTGGGAGAGCACTTCGTTCACACCGAAGGGGTCACTGGTTCGAACCCAGTATCGCCCACCACCCGGACTGAGGGCCCGGAGACGATCACCGTCTCCGGGCCCTCGGCGCGTTCCCGCTCAGCGCATCCGGCCCAGCCGCTCCCGCAGCAGCCGCGCCTCCCGCAGCCGCCGCTCGTACGTCGCCCCCACGGCGAGCAGCAGCAGTCCCGCCGCCGCCGGCGGCAGCCACCGCGGCAGCGCCCCGACCAGCCGCACCGCGTACGGCGCCAGCTCGTGCAGCCCCACCAGGGCCAGCACCGTGCCGCCCAGGAGCAGCGGAGCCTGGAGCCGGAACCGCGCCCCCAGCAGCGTCACCGCCAGCGCCCCCGCCCCCAGGAGCAGCGGACGCACCCCGGACGGCGCCGCCCAGACCGCCGCCAGGCTCGGCAGCAGCGTCGCCGCGAGACCCGGGCCGTACGCGACCCAGGACGAGGCCGCCGGGTCCCGGCGCCGCCGCAGGAGGCCGACGACCAGCGCCGGCACCGTCAGCGGCAGCGTGTACGCCTCCGGGACCGTGACACCCCAGACCGCGAGCCGCACCCAGGCCGCGCCCAGGAACAGCGACCCCGCCGCCCACGAAGCCGCCCGGCGCCGCTCCGGCCGCAGCGCCGTCCCCGCCGCGATCAGGCCCGCCGCCGCCAGCGCCAGGGCCAGCACCGCGGGACGCGGCACCGTGAGGGCCAGTGCCACCGCGCCCACCGCCACCCCCGCCCCCTCGACCGCCGCCGACCGGAAGCGGGCCGCGAGCGCCGCCGCGCCCGCCGGGACGAGCAGCAGCGCGAGACCGGCCGAGGACGGGGCGAGCCCCGCCGCCGCGGCTCCGGCCCCCACCAGACCGCCCGCCGCCAGCACCCCGGAACCGGCCGCCGCCCCGCGCACCGCACCCGCGCCCAGCACCGCCGCCGCGAGGCACAGCCCGAGCAGCACCCCCAGCGTCGCGAAGGTCGCCGCCCGCACGTCCAGCGCGAGGAGCAGCGCCGAACCTGCCGAGGCCGCCCCGGCCACCAGGCCCGTCCAGGCGAACAGCGCACCGGGCTCCACCGGGGCCGCCACCGCGCCCGCCGGCCACGTCGCGCCCCACACCCCCGCCGGGCGCTCCGGAGCCGGTGCCGGCCCCGCCGCCCGCTCCGGCAGGCCCCGCGCCGGCGGACCCGGCCGCACCGCGAGGGCCAGCGCCGCGCCCGTCGCCACCAGCCGGACCGCGAGTCCCGCCGCGTACGGCAGTTCCAGGACGACCGGCAGCGCCATCAGCAGCGCCCAGCCGAGCACCAGCCCGCCCCAGCGCCCCCACAGCCGTCCGGACGCCCCCGCCACCAGCGCGCCGAGCAGCAGCACCACCGCCGCCGTCGCCGGGTAGCCGCCCAGCAGCGGCTCCGCGTGCGCCCCGGACCAGACACCCGCGCTCCGGTCCGCCGGCCCCAGCAGCCCGCCCAGGACCGGCGGCAGCGCCCACACGACGCCCAGCGCCACGATCCCGCCCCCGGCGAACCCGAACCCGGCCCGCACCCCGTCGGGGATCCGCACGCCCGGGAACGGACGCCACAACGCCGCCACGGCCCCACCGCAGACGACGTACACCGGCACCGCCCACTCCGCCGGCAGGGCGGCCCGCAGCGGCCCGCCCACGGCGGCCACCCCCGCCAGACCCGCCACCGCCGCGAGCGCCGGCGCCGCGGCACGGGTGCGCACCGCCGCGTACAGGCACAGAGCGGCGCAGCCCGCCAGCAGCGGCGTCCCCGCCCACGGGTCCGTCACCGAGAACCAGCCGCCCGTCAGCAGCGCCCACGCCCCCAGGACGCCCGCCGACGCCCCCGCCGTCACCCGCACCGCGAGCCCCGCCCGTCGCACCGGCCCCACCAGATCCACCGCGGCGGTCAGCACCGCCGCCCACGCCACCGCGGCGGGACCGCCGCCGGCCGCGAGCGCCCCCAGGGGCAGCGGGAGCTGTGCCGCGGCCACCGCCGCGGGCCACGGCAGCCGCAGCCCCCGCAGCAGCCCCCCGTACCCCGCCCACAGCCCCGCCAGGACGGCCGCCACTACCGCCGCGTACCCCGCCCCGTCCGTCCCCGGCAGCGCCACCCGGTGCAGGGCGTACGCGTCCAGGACCGTCAGGACGAGACCCAGCGCGCCCACCGCCTCCGCCGTCGACCCCAGCCCCCGGCGCAGCAGCACCGCCGGAGCGGCCAGCGCCGCCGACGTCACCGCCAGCAGCACCGCCGAACGCCCCGCGATCCCCATCGAGCCCCAGCTCACCAGCGTGAACGCCAGCGCCGCGATCGCCAGCAGGGTCCCGCCCAGCGTCAGCAGCGCGTTCTGCGCGCCGCGCGGCGAGGTCTCCGCCGGCGCCGCGGCGGCCAAGGACGGCGCCGCCGCCCGCCCGGCGGGGGAGTGCAAGACGCCCAGCAGCCACGCCCGCCGGGCCAACAGCTCGGCACGGCGGGCGTCGAGCCGGGCCAGCTCGGCGTCGACGAGCCGCAGCTCCTCGACCGGGGGCAGTCTCATGTCCATGACCGGAGTGTCGCGCCGCGCCCGCGCCCCGGGAATGCGCGCTGCTACTCAGATCCCGCCCGAGTACCGGCGCCGGCCCCGTCGACCGTGCCACTTCCGGGACGTCCGGCGGCCCGCTTGCCGCAGGCACAGGAGGCCGGCATCCGGGCCCGCCCGCTCCGCCTCCCCGCCGTCCCCGGCCGGCTCCGGTCCCGCGTCGACCACGCCCCGACGACGTGCGACGGACGGCGCGGGTTCGCCGCGCACCCGCGCTCCGAACGAATTTGGAGCGCGGCCCGCGAGCCCTGTATGGTTCAACCCGTTCCCGGGCGATTAGCTCAGCGGGAGAGCACTTCGTTCACACCGAAGGGGTCACTGGTTCGATCCCAGTATCGCCCACCGGGAGAGGCCGGTCCGTCAGTGCGACGGACCGGCCTCAGCCGTTTCCGGCCCGGCTCACGCCGCCTTCCGCAGCTCCGGACGCAGCGGCCACGCGGGATCCACCAGCTCCGGCGTCCCCTGCCGGCTGAACCACGCCTGGAGGCCCCGCGCCTGCGCCGCGTGCCACACCGCCTGGAGGGTGTGCAGTTCCGCCGGCGACAGCCGCTCCAGCCGGGACGCGAACCTCCGCCCCACCGCGCGCACCACCTCCAGCGCCGCCGTGGCGTCCGCCGCCGCGTCGTGCGCGCCCTCCAACTCCACCTCGTAGTGCGCGCACAGGTCCGTCAGCGTCCGGCGACCCTTGCGGTACCGGTCCAGATGCTTGTCCAGGACCCGCGGATCGAGCACGCACAACGACGTGTGCTCCAGGTACCGGCCCAGCGTCGACGCCCGGTGCCGCCTCAACTCCCGGTCCAGGATGGTGAGGTCGAACGGCGCGTTCATCACCACCAGCGGCCGGCCGGCCGCGTTCTGCTCCGCCAGGGCCCGCCCCAGCTCCTCCATCACCGGCGACGGCCACCGGCCGTTGCGCTGGAGGTGATCGTCCGTCAGACCGTGCACCGCCGTGGCCCCCTCCGGCACCGGGACGCCCGGGTTGACCAGCCAGCGGCTCACCCGCGGCCGCGCCCCGGCGGTGTCCTGGACGACCAGCGCCGCGGACACGATCCGGTCCTGCTCGACGTCCACTCCGGTGGTCTCCGTGTCGAAAGCGGCCAGGGGCCCTTCGTACCAGTTCGTCGTCATACCCGAACTCCTCGCACCCGCGCGGCAGATGGCCAACCCCCTGCCCCGAAGCGGTGATACCCGCACTGTTTGCGGCGTACGCGGACCGGTGACAACACTGGTGACGGGGAAGGACGTTCACATGACGCTCGCCCAGCCCGAGTCGGGAGGGCTGCCGCCCCAGCGGGCGGCCCCGGCACGCGGCTCGCTCGCCACCACCGCCTGCATGGAGACCCTCCAGGTGGGATACCTGCACGCCGTCGCCGCGGCGGCGGGCTGCTCGCTCGCGCAGCCCTTCCCGGACAACGGCGTCGACTGGCACGTGAGCCACGGCTCGCCCGGGCACACCGTCGACGACGAGGTCACCATCAAGGTGCAGCTCAAGTGCACCTACCAACTGCCCGCCCGTCCCGCGGGGAGCACCTTCCCCTTCACCCTCGACAACGACCACCTCGTGAAGCTCGCCCGGAGCCCCGTGGCGGTGCACAAGATCCTGGTCGTGATGATCGTCCCGAGAGACCCGGAGGACTGGCTGAGGGCGGGCCACGACCGGCTCGACCTGCGGCACTGCTGCTACTGGACCAACCTGGCCGGGCAGCCGGTCACCGGACGCCGCCGGACCACCGTGCGCGTCCCCACGGCGCGGATCTTCGACGACCGGGCGCTCCGCGAGATCATGACCCGGGTCGGCCGGGGAGGGAGACCTTGATGCACCGACCGATCGACGACTCCGGACACGGGACGGGCGACGGGACCGGACGCGGCCCCGTCCCCGTACCCCCGCCCCACCGGCCCCGGCCCGTTCCCGCCGCCGCCCCCTGGGCCGCCGGCGACGCCGTGCCCGACCCCGGCAGGGTCGACCCGCGCGTCCTCGGCGCCCTCCTCGCCCGTCACGGCTGGGAGCGCCGGGGCGGCGCCGTCGGCCGCTACGGCCGCTGGACCCCGCCGGGCGTCGGGCCGGGGAGCGGCGGCACCAGCCTCCTCGTCCCCGACAGCCTCGCCTTCCCCGACAGCGAGGACCTCATCGGCGAGGCCCTCACCGCCCTCGCCCGCAGCGGCACCCCCTCCGCCCGCGAGGTGCTGACCGGCCTCGCCGTGCCCAGCGACGAGATCCGCTGGTGGCGCGAGGTGCCCCCGGGCCCGGCCGGCACCGTCCCCTGGCCCGTCCAGGAGCAGCTCCGCTCCGCCGCCCGCAAGATCCTCCTCGCCGGCGCCCTCGCCGTGCGCGGCCGGGCCGGCTACCACGGCTCCCGGCACCGCGCCGCGGCCCAGGCCGCCCTCGAACCCGTGGTCGTCGCCACCGACGCCGGCGGCCGCGCCCTCACCGCCTTCCTGCCGGTCCCGCCCGGCCGCCCGGTCGCCGTCCGGCTCCACCACGCCCTGCACGCCGCCCGCGAGGCCGTCGACTACCAGCGCGCCACCGGCGGCATGGACGCCTTCGACTCCGCCGTCGAGGCCGGCGTCAGCCGCGAACTCACCGAGGCGCTCGTCGCCCTCGTCCGCGGTACGGAAGGGGCCCGCATCGCCCTCGCCTGGGCCCCGGCCGCCGGCGTCCCGGACGGCTGCGCGGCCCGTCCGGAGCCCGTCGAGTTCTCGCCCGGCGACCTGCCCGCGCTGCGCGAGGCGAGCGCCCGCTACCTCACCGACGAGCCCTCCGTCCCGGTGCGGATCACCGGCGCGGTCGTCCGGCTGCGCCGCTCCGGTCCGCGCGGCGAGGGCAGGGTCAGACTCCGGGTGCTCGGCGGCGCCGACGTCGGCCACGTCCGGGTCACCCTCGACGAGGAGGCGTACCGCACCGCGGGCCACGCCCACCTCGTCGGCCTCCCGATCCGGGTCGTCGGCCGGCTGGAGAGCCGCGGCGGCTTCCGGCGCCTCGCCGACCCCTCCGCGGTGGTCCCGGTGCAGGTGGACGAGGCGGAGCGGGACCGCCTGATGAAGTCGCTGCCGGGGACCGACGAGGACACGGCCTTCTTCGACGAGGCGTGCGGGCCGGACGAGGAGCGGTGAGCGGCGCGGAGCGGGGCCCGTAAGATCGAGGGGACGCGGCACCTCGTCTCTGCCGCGCCCCGCCGGCGCCGGCACCTCGTGTCTGCCGGAGCCCCGATGCATGGAGTACCCGTGTCAGAAGTCCGTGTGACCGTCCCGACCGCCTCAGGACCCGAGGAGAGGACGGTGAGCGCGGGCACCACGGCCGGCGCCCTGTTCGCCGACGACCGCACCGTCATCGCCGCCCGTGTCGCGGGCGAGCTCAAGGACCTCTCGTACGAGCTCGCCGAGGGCGATGTCGTCGAAGGCGTCGAGATCGGCTCCGAGGACGGCCTGAACATCCTGCGCCACTCGACCGCGCACGTGATGGCGCAGGCCGTGCAGGAGCTCTTCCCCGAGGCCAAGCTGGGCATCGGCCCGCCGGTCCGGGACGGCTTCTACTACGACTTCGACGTCGAGAAGCCGTTCACGCCCGAGGACCTCAAGGCCATCGAGAAGAAGATGCAGGAGATCCAGAAGCGCGGGCAGAGGTTCGCCCGCCGCGTGGTCTCCGACGAGGACGCCCGCGAGGAGCTCGCCGACGAGCCGTACAAGCTGGAGCTCATCGGCATCAAGGGCTCCGCGTCGACCGACGACGGCGCGAACGTCGAGGTGGGCGGCGGCGAGCTGACCATCTACGACAACCTGGACGCCAAGACCGGCGAGCTGTGCTGGAAGGACCTCTGCCGGGGTCCCCACCTGCCCACCACCCGGAACATCCCGGCCTTCAAGCTGATGCGGAACGCGGCCGCCTACTGGCGCGGCAGCGAGAAGAACCCGATGCTCCAGCGCATCTACGGCACCGCCTGGCCGTCGAAGGACGAGCTGAAGGCCCACCTCGACTTCCTCGCCGAGGCCGAGAAGCGCGACCACCGCAAGCTGGGCAACGAGCTCGACCTCTTCTCCATCCCGGACGAGATCGGCTCCGGCCTCGCCGTCTTCCACCCCAAGGGCGGCATCATCCGCCGGGTCATGGAGGACTACTCGCGCAAGAAGCACGAGGAGCACGGTTACGAGTTCGTCTACTCGCCGCACGCCACCAAGGGCGCGCTCTTCGAGAAGAGCGGCCACCTGGACTGGTACGCGGAGGGCATGTACCCCCCCATGCAGCTCGACGGTGGTACCGACTACTACCTCAAGCCCATGAACTGCCCGATGCACAACCTGATCTTCGACGCGCGCGGGCGCAGCTACCGTGAATTGCCTTTGAGGTTGTTCGAATTCGGCACCGTGTACCGGTACGAGAAGTCCGGCGTCGTGCACGGCCTCACCCGGGCCCGCGGCTTCACCCAGGACGACGCGCACATCTACTGCACCCGCGAGCAGATGGCGGAGGAGCTCGACCGCACGCTCACCTTCGTCCTCGACCTGCTCCGCGACTACGGTCTGAGCGACTTCTACCTGGAGCTGTCCACCAAGGACCCGGAGAAGTTCGTCGGCTCCGACGAGGTGTGGGAGGAGGCCACCGCGGTCCTCCAGCAGGTCGCCGAGAAGCAGGGCCTGCCGCTCACCCCCGACCCGGGCGGCGCCGCCTTCTACGGCCCGAAGATCTCGGTGCAGGCGCGGGACGCCATCGGCCGTACCTGGCAGATGTCGACCGTCCAGCTCGACTTCAACCTGCCGGAGCGCTTCGACCTGGAGTACACCGCCCCGGACGGCACCAAGCAGCGCCCGGTCATGATCCACCGCGCCCTGTTCGGTTCCATCGAGCGGTTCTTCGCGGTGCTCCTTGAGCACTACGCGGGCGCCATGCCGCCGTGGCTGGCCCCGGTCCAGGCGGTCGGCATCCCGATCGGCGACGCGCACGTCGACTACCTGCAGGAGTTCGCCGCCAAGGCGAAGAAGCAGGGGCTGCGCGTGGAGGTCGACTCCTCCTCGGACCGGATGCAGAAGAAGATCCGCAACGCGCAGAAGCAGAAGGTCCCCTTCATGATCATCGCGGGTGACGAGGACATGGCCGCCGGGGCCGTCTCCTTCCGCTACCGCGACGGTTCGCAGGAGAACGGCATCCCCGCCGACGAGGCCATCGCCAAGATCGCCAAGATCGTCGAGGAGCGCGTCCAGGTCTGACGGCCCGCACCGCTCAGGAGGCCCCCGGGGAACCCCCCGGGGGCCTCTCCCCGTTCCCGCCCTCCTTCTCGTCCTCCCGGGTGAAGGCCTGGATCAGCCAGGACGAGAACGAACCCGTCACCGCGCCGAGCAGCGCGAGACCGCAGGCCATCAGGCCGACCGCCACCGTCCGCCCGATCGGGGTCACCGGGGTCACGTCGCCGTAGCCGACCGTCGCCAGGGTCGCGCAGGCCCACCAGACCGAGTCGCCGAAGGTGAGGATGGTGGCGCCGGGGGCGTCGGCCTCGTGGTGGTAGACGGTGAGCGCGGCGGTGAAGCCGAGCAGGGAGACCGAGAGGCCGGAGTAGACCATCACCCGGGCGTAGAGGCTGAGCCGCGGCTGGCCCCTGCGGCGCTGGACCCGGTCGTAGAGGGTCACCATCCGGACCGGGCGCAGCAGCGGCAGGAGGAGGACGACCGTGTCGAGGAGGTGGGTGCGGACGAAGCGGAGCGGGTGGAGGCCGCTGAGCCGGAGCCGCACCACGTAGTCGGTGATGAAGACCGCCCAGGCGGCGAGAACGACTCCGACGCAGAGGTCCACGCCGAGCCGCGGGAGGTGGTCGCGGGCGAGGACCCGGACCGCGTACCCCGCGAGGTAGGCGAGCGAGGCCACGGCGAGCGGGGTCTCCATGCGGCGGTCCCAGCGTTCCTGGCGGGGTGGTTTCGGGGGCCTGGCGCTCATCGGATCAGGATCACCCGGGGCGGCTTCCCTCGCCCCGGCGACACGATCCGAACGGGCGACGCAATATGCTGCACAGCATGACGACTGATCCGGAGCAGCAGATCGGAGTGGGGGCGCCGGACGCGTTCCAGCGCCTGTGGACGCCTCATCGGATGGCCTACATCCAGGGCGAGAACAAGCCGACCGGGCCGGGGGCCGACGACGGCTGTCCGTTCTGCTCGATCCCGTCGAAGTCGGACGAGGACGGTCTGGTGATCGCCCGGGGCGCGAGCGTGTACGCGGTGCTCAACCTGTATCCGTACAACGGCGGGCACCTGATGGTCGTCCCGTACCGGCACGTGGCCGACTACACGGACCTGGACCCGGCGGAGACGGCCGAGCTGGCCGACTTCACGAAGCGGGCGATGATCGCCCTGCGGGCGGCCTCCGGCGCGCACGGCTTCAACATCGGCATGAACCAGGGCGCGGTGGCCGGCGCGGGGATCGCGGCGCACCTGCACCAGCACGTGGTGCCGCGCTGGGGCGGAGACACCAACTTCATGCCGGTCGTCGGCCACACCAAGGTGCTGCCGCAGCTTCTCGCCGACACCCGGAAGATGCTGGCCGACGCCTGGCCGGCCGCTCTCTGACCTCCTCCTCTTCCGTACGGCCCCGGGGCGCGCGCCCCGGGGCCGTCGGCTCATCGGCGGGCCGGCGGTCAGGCGTCGTAGACGTCGGCCTTCCGCGGGGCGGGTTCCTGGAGCATGCCGCTCATGAAGAGGGTGCGGTTGGTGAAGCGCTCGGTGTTCACGTTGTGCGCGTCGAGGAAGCGGACGGTCGCCGCGTGGACGGCGCGGACCACGGGCGTGGCCATCCGGAGGGCGTCGTCGGCCATGAAGCGGTTCTTCCAGAGCGGGCCGGCCCAGACGTGCCGGAGGCCGAAGGGCTCCGGCAGGTTCATCTTGCCGCCGAGGAACTCCAGGACCGGCGGGTACCAGGTGAGCGGGGCGCGGACGGCGAGCCGGACGATGTCGTCGGTGCCGAGCAGCGGCTGCGCGATCTCCTTGGTCTCCCAGAAGCGGACGGTCTTGGAGACCTCCCTGGTCTTCGCCTTGGGCTTGGTGGTGAACAGGCCGTGGACGGGGCCGAGGGCGTGGCCGGTGACCTCGATGCGCAGGGTGTGGTGGAGCGAGGTGACGGTGACCATCATGGTGAGCACCACGTTCCCGTCCCAGAGGGTGAACTGGACGCCCAGGTAGTGGCGGTTGCCGGCGCCGAACTGCTGCTCGTTGCAGATGCGCTGTATCTCGTGCGGCTTGACCTGGTAGTGGACGATGTTGTCGCCCTCGGGGCGGGCGACCTCGTCGGCTCCCTCGCCGACCGGGGAGACGATCCAGTGCTTCACGGTCGGCTTGGGGAAGCCGGTCTTCAGGGAGCCCCGCTCCAGCAGGGTGAGCTGGTCGTGGATCTTGCGGACGAGGTCCCAGGCGCGGAAGTCGTGCATCTCGTGGCCGTCGAGGGGGATCAGCTCCTCGGCCAGGGTCCAGCTGCCCCAGCGGGTGCCGAGGCCGAGGACGCCCTTGCCGCCGGCGTAGAAGACCACGTTCGACTGCTGCTCGGCGGAGAGCTTCTCCAGATTGACGCGGAGCTCCTCCGCGGACTTCTCGCCGGGGTCCGTGGGAACCGATCCGGGGACGTGGGCGCCGACGCCGCCGCCGCTGAGCAGTCCGGTCCAGCGGTCGCGGAGGTCGACGGCCGTGCTGAGGCAGACCCGGCCGGCGAGGTACCAGCCGATGACAGGGGCGATGAGCATGGCCCGCAGGTAGTTGGGCAGCAGGCCGTCCCAGGGGAGCCGCAGGAGGATGAGGGCGGCGACGATGCCGAAGGCGACGAGCAGGACGGTGCCGACGACACTCGTGCGCTTGTTGTCGGAGCCCGCGGCGGCGCGGCGCAGGTGGATGACGACGAGCCAGAGCAGCAGACCGGGCAGGAAGAGGACCCCGCAGAAGAAGGTGATCAGGGTCAGCTTGATGTCGCGGCGGCGGCGGATGTGGGTGGCGGCGAGGCAGTGCTCGACGACCGGCTGCGGTTCGGCGCCGAAGGACTGGATGAGGGCCTTGCGGCCGCCGCCGAGCATGCGCACCTGCACGGCGCGGGAGAACGCCTCGCCGAGGTCGGGGCGGAAGAGCTTCTCCCACTTCCCCTTCTTGAGCGTGGTCTTGTAGTACTCGTTGTCGGCTTCCTGGATGGTCTCCAGGGGGCTGTCCCGGTACGCGGCCGAGGCCAGCGCGTTCGTCGCGCCGGTCAGGCCGCTGCCGCCCTGCAGCGGGATCTGTGCCCCCGGTCCGAAACCGTCGATCGCCACTTCCGCCCCCATCACCGCGAGTACCTGTGCGGGCTGTTCCCGACTGCCGTGCCCGGCACACCTTCCGGGCTGGGCACCACAGCGTAACCGGGCGCCGTGGTATGCGTCACGGGCTGTGGACAACCGCGACCGGAAGCTGTGGACGACGGCGACCGGAACCGGCCGCCCGGCGCGCACCCGGCCGGCCGGAGGCGTCGCTCCGGCCCCGACTAGGCCCGCTTTCCCGGCTGTTCGCGCAGACGTTCGGCGAGCTGAGGGGGCATCGGTTCGTGCCGGACGTAGCTGCGCTCGAAGCGGCCGGTGCCGTGCGAGACGGACCGCAGGTCGATGGCGTACCGCCCGATCTCGATCTCCGGCACCTCGGCCCGGACGACGGTGCGGCCCGGATCGGCCTGGTCGGTGCCGACGACCCGGCCGCGCCGGCCGGACAGGTCGCCCATCACGGCGCCGACGTACTCGTCGGGGACGAGCACCCGCACCTCGGCGACCGGCTCCAGGAGGCGCACCGGGACCTCGGCGGCCGCCTCCCGCAGGGCGAGCGCCCCTGCGGTCTGGAAGGCTGCGTCGGAGGAGTCCACCGAGTGGGCCTTGCCGTCCCTGAGGGTGATCCGGACGTCCACCAGCGGGTGGCCCGCGGCGACCCCGCGCGCGGCCTGGGCCCGTACGCCCTTCTCCACGGAGCCGATGAACGGCCGGGGGACGGCGCCGCCCACCACCTTGTCGACGAACTCGATGCCGCTGCCCGGCGGGAGCGGTTCGACGTCGATCTCGCAGATGGCGAACTGGCCGTGCCCGCCGGACTGTTTGACGTGCCGTCCGCGGCCGGAGGCGGGGGCGCCGAAGGTCTCCCGCAGCGGCACACGGTACGGGACGGCGTCGACGCGGACCCCGTAGCGGCCCCGCAGCCGCTCCAGGACGACGTCCTGATGGGCCTCGCCCAGGCACCAGAGGACGACCTGGCCGGTGTCCTGGTTCTGTTCGAGGCGGAGCGTCGGGTCCTCGGCGACCACCTTGGCCAGGCCCTGCGAGAGCCGGTCCTCGTCGGCCTTGCCGTGCGCCTCGACGGCGAGCGGCAGCAGGGGCTCGGGCATCGGCCACGGCTCGATCAGCAGCGGGTCGTCCTTGGCGGAGAGGGTGTCGCCGGTCTCGGCCCGGCCGAGCCGGGACACGCACGCGAGGTCCCCGGCCACGCAGTGCGCCATGGGCCGCTGCTGCTTGCCGAAGGGCGAGGTGAGGGCGCCGACCCGTTCGTCGACGTCGTGGTCCTCGTGGCCGCGGTCGGCCAGGCCGTGCCCGGAGACGTGCAGCGTCTCGTCGGGTCGGAGGGTCCCGGAGAAGACCCGGACGAGGGAGATCCGGCCCTGATAGGGGTCGGCGGCGGTCTTCACGACCTCGGCGACCAGCGGGCCCTCGGGATCGCAGGCGAGCGGCGGCCGCGGTTCGCCGGCCGGGGTGGTGACGGCGGGCGGCTCGTGCTCCAGGGGGGAAGGGAAGCCGCGGGTGATCAGCTCCAGGAGCTCGACGGTGCCGAGGCCCTGGCCGCCGCCGTCGGCGGCGGGCGCGGCGGCGAGCACGGGGTGGAAGCCGCCCCGTGCGACCGCCTTCTCCAGGTCGCCGACGAGCGTCCCGTGGTCGATCTCCTCACCGCCGAGGTAGCGGTCCATCAGGGACTCGTCCTCGCTCTCGGCGATGATCCCCTCGATGAGCCGGGCCCGCGCCCCGGCGATCAGGTCGCGGTCGGCCTCGCCGGGCGGGAGCTCGCGCCGCTCGCCCGTGGAGTAGTCGAAGACCCGCTCCGAGAGGAGCCCGATCAGTCCGGTCGCGGGCGCGTGGCCGTCCGGGCCCTCGGGGCCGAGCACCGGAAGGTACAGGGGGAGGACGGCGTCGGGGTCGTCGTGGCCGAAGAGTCCGGCGCAGACCCCGGTCAGCTCGTCGAAGCCGGTGCGGGCGGTGTCGAGGTGGGTGACGACGATCGCGCGGGGCATGCCGACGGCCGCGCACTCCTCCCAGACCATCCGGGTGGAGGCGGCGACCGCGTCGGCCTCCTGGGCGGCGGAGACGACGAAGAGGGCCGCGTCCGCCGCGCGCAGACCGGCCCTCAGCTCCCCGACGAAGTCGGCGTAGCCGGGAGTGTCGAGCAGATTGATCTTGAAGCCCTCCCAGCCGACCGGGACGAGGGAGAGCTGGACGGAGCG
This sequence comes from Streptomyces sp. NPDC014861, assembly GCF_043081625.1. NCBI lineage: Bacteria > Bacillati > Actinomycetota > Actinomycetes > Kitasatosporales > Streptomycetaceae > Streptomyces > Streptomyces sp. NPDC014861. The sequence goes on along the minus strand of NZ_JBIBWV010000022.1, from coordinate 54,222 downwards.
GTGCTGCCGGTGCTCGATCTCGTCGTGGTCGGAGACGGTCGCCCCGTCCTCGACCCGCCCGGGCCGCGCCAGCGCCCCCGCGGTCTGGGCGAGCGCCTCGACCAGGGTCGTCTTCCCCGATCCGCTGTGGCCGACCAGCACCACGTTCCGTACCTCCGAGGGCCGGTCGGCCGTCGGTGCCCTGCCGGCGGCTCCGGCGGGGGTGTGCGCCTTGTCGCCCATGGTGGTCCTCCCGGCTGCGAGGCGGTGAGGTGAGAGCGGGCGCGGGGGAGCGGCGCCGCGGCGCTGCTCCGGCGGACCCGCGGGGTGCTTCCTTCGAGCTTTGCACCGACACCGGGACGCGTCCATACGTCGTACACCGAGGGGTCCTCAGGGGGGTCCTGACGCGGCGGGGCGGGTGCGCTCCCGTGCGGCGTGGCGCGCGTGGCTACGATGGGTGAGCCGGTGGTCATAGGACCGCGCGGCCCGCCGAAACCTCGGGAAGGCCATGCTGAACAAGTACGCGCGTGCGTTTTTTACGCGTGTCCTCACACCGTTCGCCGCGTTTCTGCTCCGCCGGGGGGTCAGCCCCGACGCCGTCACGCTGATCGGCACGGCGGGAGTGGTCGCCGGGGCACTGGTCTTCTTCCCCAGGGGCGAGTTCTTCTGGGGCACGATCGTGATCACGCTCTTCGTCTTCTCCGACCTCGTCGACGGCAACATGGCGCGGCAGGCGGGGGTCTCCAGCCGATGGGGCGCCTTCCTCGACTCGACCCTCGACCGGGTCGCCGATGGGGCGATCTTCGGCGGCTTCGCGCTCTGGTACGCGGGTCAGGGCGACGACAACGTGCTGTGCGCGGTGTCGATCTTCTGCCTGGCGAGCGGCCAGGTCGTCTCGTACACCAAGGCGCGCGGGGAGTCGATCGGCCTGCCGGTCGCGGTGAACGGCCTGATCGAACGGGCCGAGCGCCTGGTGATCTCGCTGGTCGCCGCCGGACTCGCCGGCCTGCACGCCTTCGGCGTGCCCGGGGTGGACGTCCTGCTCCCGATCGCGCTCTGGATCGTGGCCGCGGGCTCGGCCGTGACCCTGGGACAGCGGGTCGTGACGGTACGCAGGGAGGCCGCGGAGGCGGACGCCGCCACGGCGGCCGGGGGAAGCGGGGCGGCATCGTGAGCACGTTGAAGGACAAGGTCGCCGACGGGCTGTACGGGCTCGGCTGGGCGACCGTGAAGAAGCTCCCCGAGCCGGTCGCCAGGTCCCTCGGCCGGAAGATCGCGGACACCGTGTGGAAGCGGCGCGGCAAGGGCGTCCTGCGCCTGGAGGCCAACCTCGCGCGCGTGGTCCCGGACGCCACGCCCGAGCGGCTCGCCGAGCTGTCGAAGGCCGGCATGCGCTCGTACATGCGCTACTGGATGGAGTCCTTCCGGCTGCCGACCTGGAGCCGAGAGCGGGCCGAGAACAGCTTCGAGATCAAGGGCGAGGACGTCCTGAAGGACGCCATAGCGTCCGACCGCGGCGTGATCCTCGCCCTGCCGCACATGGGCAACTGGGACCTGGCCGGCGTGTGGGTGACCCGCGCCCTCGGCACGCCCTTCACCACCGTCGCCGAGCGGCTCAGGCCCGAGTCGCTCTACGACCGCTTCGTCGCCTACCGCGAGTCCCTCGGCATGGAGGTGCTGCCGCACACCGGCGGCGCCGCCTTCGGCACCCTGGCCCGGCGGCTGCGCGCCGGCGGCCTGGTCTGTCTCGTCGCCGACCGCGACCTGTCCGCCTCCGGCGTCGAGGTCTCCTTCTTCGGCGAGGCCACCCGCATGCCCGCGGGACCGGCCATGCTCGCCCTCCAGACCGACGCGGTCCTGCTGCCGGTGACCCTCTGGTACGACGACACCGACGTCATGAAGGGCCGGGTGCACGCGCCCGTGGAGGTACCCGAGTCAGGTACCCGGGCCGAGAAGGCATCCCTCATGACACAGGCCCTCGCGGACGAGTTCGCCGGGGCCATCGCGGACCACCCGGAGGACTGGCACATGCTCCAGCGCCTCTGGCTGGCCGACCTGGAGGAGCGCACACCGTGAAGATCGGGATCGTCTGCCCGTACTCCTGGGACGTACCGGGCGGCGTCCAGTTCCACATCCGCGACCTCGCCGAGCACCTGATCCGGCTCGGCCACGAGGTCTCCGTCCTGGCCCCCGCCGACGACGACACCCCGCTGCCGCCGTACGTCGTCTCCGCGGGCCGGGCCGTCCCCGTGTCGTACAACGGCTCGGTGGCCCGGCTCAGCTTCGGCTTCCTCTCCGCCGCGCGGGTCCGCCGCTGGCTGCACGACGGCACCTTCGACGTCGTCCACATCCACGAGCCGACCTCGCCCTCGCTCGGGCTGCTCACCTGCTGGGCGGCGCAGGGCCCGATCGTGGCCACCTTCCACACCTCGAACCCGCGCTCCCGGGCGATGATCGCCGCCTACCCGATCCTCCAGCCGGCGCTGGAGAAGATCAGTGCCCGGATCGCGGTCAGCGAGTACGCCCGCCGGACGCTGGTGGAGCACCTCGGCGGCGACGCGGTCGTCATCCCGAACGGCGTCGACGTCGACTTCTTCGCCGGCGCGGAGCCGAAGGAGGCCTGGCAGGGCGAGACGCTGGGCTTCATCGGGCGGATCGACGAGCCCCGCAAGGGCTTGCCGGTCCTGATGAGGGCGCTGCCCCGGATCCTCACGGAGCGGCCGGGCGCCCGGCTCCTCGTCGCCGGGCGCGGCGACGAGGAGGAGGCGGTGGCCTCGCTTCCGCCCGAGATGCGCTTCCGGGTCGAGTTCCTCGGCATGGTCAGCGACGAGGACAAGGCGCGGCTGCTGCGCAGCGTCGACGTGTACGTGGCGCCCAACACCGGCGGCGAGTCCTTCGGCATCATCCTCGTCGAGGCGCTGTCGGCCGGTGCGCCGGTGCTCGCCGCCGACCTGGACGCCTTCGCGCAGGTCCTCGACCAGGGCGCGGCGGGCGAACTCTTCGCGAACGAGGACGCGGACGCGCTCGCCGATGCGGCGATCCGGCTGCTCGGCGACCCCGCGCGCCGCGCGGAGCTGAGCCGGCGCGGCTCGGCGCACGTCCGGCGCTTCGACTGGTCCACGGTCGGCGCGGACATCCTGGCCGTCTACGAGACGGTCGCGGACGGCGCGGCGGCGGTCGACACGGACGAGCGGACGGGCGGCCTGCGGGCGCGGCTGGGGTTGTAGGGCCGGGGCTGGGGCCAGGGACGGGGCCGGTGCTGGTGCGTCGTCGGGGTTGCGGGCCCCCAAGGCCCGTACGTCGGGGTCTCGGGGCCCAGGGCCCGTACGTCGGGGTCGCGGGCCCCAGGCCCCCTGCGCCGTCGGGGGCGTGGAAGCGAGGGGCCGTAGGCCGTCGCGGTCGTGGAATGCCGGTCCGGTGCGCGGCGGGAGCTCCTCGGAGGACGGCCGGTCCGTGTCCGGTCCGTCCCTGACCACGCCCTTCGGGAAGGCGGGCCGCAGCCGCCCGGGTAGCCTGTGCGCCCGTGACCGAAACCCTGATCTGGACCGTCGCCGCGCTGATCCTCGTCGGCGTCTACCTCAGCTGGACCGCCGGCCGGCTCGACCGGCTGCACACCCGCATCGACGCGGCCCGCGCGGCGCTCGACGCCCAGCTGCTGCGGCGGGCCTCGGTCGCCCAGGAACTGGCCACCTCCGGCGTCCTCGACCCGGCCGCCTCGATCGTCCTGTACGAGGCCGCGCACGCGGCCCGGCAGGCGGAGGAGGACCACCGGGAGGTCGCCGAGAGCGAGCTGAGCCAGGCGCTGCGGGCCGTCTTCGGCGAGCCGGAGCAGGTCGAGCTCGTCCAGGAGGCGCCCGGTGGGGTGGAGGCCGCCGGCGAGCTGGCCGCCGCCGTCCGCCGGGTGCCCATGGCCCGCCGCTTCCACAACGACGCCGTCCGGGCCGCCCGCGCCCTGCGCCGCCACCGCAAGGTCCGCTGGTTCCGGCTCGCGGGCCACGCGCCCTTCCCGATGGCCTTCGAAATGGACGACGAACCGCCGGTGGCCCTGGCCGATCGTCCGTCCTGAGCCCCTGCGGCCTCGGATTCCCGCCAAAAGGATCCACAGGCTGCACATTGGCCCTTGCTGTGGACCGCTCCTGGACTGTTTCCTCGCTCTAGTCGTCAACGCCCCGTTGAACCCGTTGTCACGAGTGAGGTTTCCGTGTCCAGCTCCACCACCCCCCAGACCCCCGAGACCGGCACCGCCCGCGTGAAGCGCGGCATGGCCGAGCAGCTCAAGGGCGGCGTGATCATGGACGTGGTCAACGCCGAGCAGGCCAAGATCGCCGAGGACGCCGGCGCCGTCGCCGTCATGGCCCTGGAGCGGGTCCCCGCGGACATCCGCAAGGACGGCGGCGTGGCCCGGATGTCCGACCCGAACATGATCGAGGAGATCATCGGCGCGGTCTCCATCCCGGTGATGGCCAAGTCCCGCATCGGCCACTTCGTCGAGGCCCAGGTCCTCCAGTCCCTCGGCGTCGACTACATCGACGAGTCCGAGGTCCTCACCCCGGCCGACGAGGTCAACCACTCCGACAAGTGGGCCTTCACGACCCCCTTCGTCTGTGGCGCCACCAACCTGGGCGAGGCCCTCCGCCGCATCGCCGAGGGCGCGGCCATGATCCGCTCCAAGGGCGAGGCCGGCACCGGCAACGTCGTCGAGGCCGTCCGCCACCTGCGCCAGATCAAGAACGAGATCGCCAAGCTGCGCGGCTACGACAACAACGAGCTGTTCGCCGCCGCCAAGGACCTGCGCGCGCCGTACGAGCTCGTCAAGGAGGTCGCCGAGCTCGGCAAGCTCCCCGTGGTCCTCTTCTCCGCCGGTGGCGTCGCCACCCCCGCCGACGCCGCGCTGATGCGCCAGCTCGGCGCCGAGGGCGTCTTCGTCGGCTCCGGCATCTTCAAGTCGGGCGACCCGGCCAAGCGCGCCGCCGCCATCGTGAAGGCCACCACCTTCTACGACGACCCGAAGATCATCGCGGACGCCTCCCGCAACCTCGGCGAGGCCATGGTCGGCATCAACTGCGACACCCTCCCCGAGTCCGAGCGCTACGCCAACCGGGGCTGGTAAGCACCGATGAGCACCACCCCGGTCATCGGAGTCCTGGCCCTCCAGGGCGACGTACGGGAGCACCTGATCGCCCTGGCCTCGGCTGACGCCGTGGCCAGGCCGGTCCGGCGCCCCGAAGAGCTCGCCGAGGTCGACGGCCTGGTCCTCCCCGGCGGCGAGTCCACCACCATCTCCAAGCTGGCCGTCCTCTTCGGCCTGATGGAGCCGATCCGCGAGCGGATCGCCGCGGGCATGCCGGTCTACGGCACCTGCGCCGGCCTGATCATGCTCGCCGACAAGATCCTCGACCCGCGCTCGGGCCAGGAGACCTTCGGCGGCATCGACATGATCGTCCGCCGGAACGCCTTCGGACGGCAGAACGAGTCCTTCGAGGCCGGAGTCACCGTCGAGGGCATAGACACCCCCGTCGAGGGCGTCTTCATCCGCGCCCCGTGGGTCGAGTCGGTCGGCGCCGAGGTCGAGGTGCTCGCGGAGCACGAGGGCCACATCGTCGCCGTCCGCCAGGGCGCCGTCCTCGCGACCTCCTTCCACCCCGAGCTCACCGGCGACCACCGCATCCACGAGTTGTTCGTCGACATGGTGCGCGCCGAACGGTGAGACGATCCCGGTAGGATCTCTGGGGTTCGTTCAAGAAGTGGGTTACGCGAAGGAGACAGGCAGATGTCCGGCCACTCTAAATGGGCTACGACGAAGCACAAGAAGGCCGTGATCGATGCCAAGCGCGGCAAGCTCTTCGCGAAGCTGATCAAGAACATCGAGGTCGCGGCCCGCACCGGCGGCGCCGACCTGGACGGCAACCCGACGCTGTTCGACGCCGTCCAGAAGGCGAAGAAGCAGTCGGTCCCGAACAAGAACATCGACTCCGCGCTCAAGCGCGGCGCCGGTCTCGAGGCCGGCGGCGCCGACTACGAGACGATCATGTACGAGGGCTACGGTCCGAACGGTGTCGCGGTGCTCATCGAGTGCCTCACCGACAACCGCAACCGCGCCGCCTCGGACGTCCGCGTCGCCATGACCCGCAACGGCGGCTCGATGGCCGACCCGGGCTCCGTCTCGTACCTGTTCAACCGCAAGGGCGTCGTCGTGCTCCCCAAGGGCGAGCGCTCCGAGGACGACGTCCTGGAGGTCGTGCTCGACGCGGGTGCCGAGGAGGTCAACGACCTCGGCGAGTCCTTCGAGGTCATCAGCGAGGCCACCGACCTGGTCGCGGTCCGCACCGCGCTCCAGGAGGCGGGCTTCGACTACGACTCCGCCGAGTCCAGCTTCGTCCCGACCATGCAGGTCGAGCTCGACGAGGAGGGCGCGCGCAAGATCTTCAAGCTGATCGACGCCCTGGAGGACAGCGACGACGTGCAGAACGTCTTCGCCAACTTCGACGTCAGCGACGAGGTCATGGAGAAGGTCGACGCCTGATCCGCGTCCGCCCCGACAGGGACGGATCCACGCCGCTCCACCGCAGCGGGCCGACGGGACACACCCCGTCGGCCCGCTGCGTTGTCGGTGGCACCGGATAGCCTGCACAAACAGACTTGCGACCGGCCGGCGTCAGGGGCCGGTCGGCGACAGGCCGGTCGACGACAGGGAGGGGCGGCGTGCGCGTACTGGGGGTGGACCCGGGACTCACCCGGTGCGGTGTCGGCGTCGTCGAGGGCGTCGCGGGGCGGCAGCTCACCATGCTCGGCGTCGGAGTGGTCCGCACCCCCGCAGACGCGGACATCGGCCCCCGGCTCGTCGGCATCGAGCGCGGCATCGAGGAGTGGATCGACCGCTTCCAGCCCGAACTCGTCGCGGTGGAGCGGGTGTTCAGCCAGCACAACGTACGCACCGTGATGGGCACCGCCCAGGCCAGCGCCGTCGCCATGCTCTGCGCCTCCCGGCGCGGCATCCCCGTCGCCCTGCACACCCCCAGCGAGGTCAAGGCCGCCGTCACCGGCTCGGGCCGCGCCGACAAGGCGCAGGTGGGCGCCATGGTCACCCGGCTGCTCCGGCTCGCCGCTCCGCCCAAGCCGGCCGACGCCGCCGACGCCCTCGCCCTCGCCATCTGCCACATCTGGCGGGCCCCCGCCCAGAACCGCCTCCAGCAGGCCGTCGCCCTGCACGCCTCGAAAGGCCGCACGTCATGATCGCCTTCGTCAGCGGCCCGGTGGCCGCCCTCGCCCCCACCACCGCCGTCGTCGAGGTCGGCGGCGTCGGCATGGCCGTCCAGTGCACCCCGAACACCCTCGCGGGGCTCCGCGTCGGCGAGCAGGCCCGGCTCGCCACCTCCCTCGTGGTGCGCGAGGACTCGCTCACGCTGTACGGCTTCGCCGACGACGACGAGCGCCAGGTCTTCGAGCTGCTCCAGACCGCCAGCGGCGTCGGACCCCGCCTCGCCCAGGCCATGCTCGGCGTGCACAGCCCCGACGCGCTCCGCCTCGCCGTCTCCACCGGCGACGAGAAGGCGCTCACCGCCGTCCCCGGCATCGGCAAGAAGGGCGCTCAGAAGCTCCTCCTGGAGCTGAAGGACAAGCTCGGCCAGCCCCTCGGCAGCAGCGGCCTCGTCGGCCAGCAGCGCGCCGTCGCCACCGGCCCCGCCCCCTGGACCGAGCAGCTGGCCGCCGCCCTCGTCGGCCTCGGCTACGCGAGCCGCGAGGCCGAGGAGGCCGTCGCCGCCGTCACCCCGCAGGCCGAGGCGGCGCTCGCCGAGACCGGCTCCGCGCCCGTGCCCCAGCTGCTGCGCGCCGCCCTGCAGACGCTCAACCGCGCCCGCTGACCGCCCGCAGCCCCTCCCGTACGAAGGAAGACACCACCGTGAACTGCGACGACGAGACGGCATCCGCCCCCGAGGAGCGGATCGTCGGCGCCGCCGCCGAAGGCGACGACCAGGCCGTCGAGGCCGCCCTGCGCCCCAAGGACCTCGGCGAGTTCATCGGCCAGGAGAAGGTCCGCCAGCAGCTCGACCTCGTCCTCAAGGCCGCCCGTCAGCGCGGAGCCACCGCCGACCACGTGCTGCTCTCCGGCGCCCCCGGCCTCGGCAAGACCACCCTGTCGATGATCATCGCCGCGGAGATGAACGCGCCGATCAGGATCACCTCCGGCCCCGCCATCCAGCACGCCGGAGACCTGGCCGCGATCCTCTCCTCCCTCCAGGAGGGCGAGATCCTCTTCCTCGACGAGATCCACCGCATGTCCCGGCCCGCCGAGGAGATGCTCTACATGGCGATGGAGGACTTCCGCGTCGACGTCATCGTCGGCAAGGGCCCCGGCGCCACCGCCATCCCGCTGGACCTCCCGCCCTTCACCCTGGTCGGCGCCACCACCCGGGCCGGACTCCTGCCGCCCCCGCTCCGCGACCGCTTCGGCTTCACCGCCCACATGGAGTTCTACGAGCCGCACGAGCTGGAGCGGGTCGTGACCCGCTCGGCCGGACTGCTCGACGTCACGATCGACCCGGCCGGAGCCGCCGAGATCGCCGGCCGCTCCCGAGGCACCCCCCGGATCGCCAACCGGCTGCTGCGCCGGGTCCGCGACTACGCCCAGGTGAGGGCCGACGGAGTGATCACCCGCGACATCGCCGGCGCCGCCCTCGGTGTCTACGAGGTGGACACCCGCGGCCTCGACCGCCTCGACCGGGCCGTCCTGGAGGCCCTGCTCAAGCTCTTCGGCGGCGGCCCCGTCGGCCTCTCCACCCTCGCGGTCGCCGTGGGGGAGGAGCGCGAGACGGTCGAGGAGGTCGCCGAGCCCTTCCTCGTACGGGAGGGGCTCCTGGCCCGCACTCCCCGTGGCCGCGTCGCCACGCCCGCCGCGTGGAACCACCTCGGACTCGTCCCGCCGCAGGCGACGGGGGCGCCCGGGGCCGGAAACGGAGGCGGACCGGGACAACAGGGGCTGTTCGGCACCTGAGGCCGCTGTGACGGGTGGGTGACGGCGCGGAGTCTCGCCCGAGCAGGAACCACGGTGCCATGCTGGGCGTTGTTCCATCGATGCGGACTCGCCTAGACTCCGCCGATGCCGCCCTTTCTGGTCGGCGTACCCACCCCGAAGATCAGGCCGCGGGTTCTCCGTGACCGTGCGAAGGATTTCCGTCCCGTGAATAACATCGGCATGCTCCTCCCGTTCATCGTGCTCATCGGGGCGATGTTCCTGATGACCCGTTCTGCCAAGAAGAAGCAGCAGCAGGCAGCGGAGATGCGCAACCAGATGCAGCCCGGCACCGGCGTACGCACGATCGGGGGAATGTACGCCACCGTCAAGGAGATCCAGGACGAGACCGTCCTGCTCGAGGTCGCGCCCGGCGTCCACGCCGTGTACGCGAAGAACTCGATCGGCGCCGTCCTCGACGACGCCGAGTACAACCGGATCGTCCACGGCGACACCGAGGAGGACGCCCCGGCCGACTCCGACACGGTCGTCCCGGACGACGCCTCCTCCCTGACCGACGAGGCCGACAAGGCCGACGAGGCCCCCAAGGCCGATCTGACGAAGAAGTCGGACGCGGCCGAGGCCGGCGTCGAGAAGGACGGCAAGGCCGACGGCGAGACCGGGGCGAAGTAGGTCGCACCCGGCACCGCGGCCCTCGCGAACCGGCGGGGCCGCGGCCGGGAACGGTTCGACGTCTGCGGGGGAAGGTCCCCACACACACTTGGTGGCCTCCGTGCGCCCACCCGGCGCCCGGACGGTTTGGACAGGGAGAAACGACAGGTGGCAGCACCGAAGAAGGGCCGTGGGCCGGCGGGGGGACAGAGCCGCCCCGGGCGCGCCCTGGCTTTCATTCTGATCGCCATGGTCGCGCTCACCGGCGGCATGTTCTGGTCGGGGCACACCACCCCGCGCCTCGGCATCGACCTCGCCGGCGGCACGTCGATCACGCTCAAGGCCAAGGCGGAGCCCGGCCAGGAGTCCGCGGTCAACGAGACCAACATGAACACGGCGGTCGGCATCATCGAGCGCCGTGTCAACGGTCTCGGCGTCTCCGAGGCCGAGGTCCAGACGCAGGGCCGCGAGAACATCATCGTGAACATCCCCAAGGGGACGAACGAGAAGCAGGCCCGCGAGCAGGTCGGCACCACCGCCCAGCTCTACTTCCGGCCCGTGATCACCGTCGCGCCCGCCGCCCCCGAGGCCGCGCCGTCCGCGAACCCCTCGGGCACGGCCACGCCGAAGCCCTCCGCGTCCTCCTCCGTCGGCGAGAAGAAGTCGGCCACGCCGAGCGCCTCCGCCTCGACCCAGGGCCGCGCGCTCTCCGAGGCCCTCAAGGCCCCCAACGCCACCGGGACGCCCACCCCCACCGGCAGCGCCTCCGGCACGCCGAAGGCCACCGGCACCCCGAAGCCGACGCCGACGCCCTCCGCCGACGCCGCCACCGCCGCGCTCCAGCAGAAGTTCACCACCCTGAACTGCCTGGACCCGAAGCAGCGCACCGCCGCCGCCGCGGGCACCAAGCCGGGCGACACCATCGTCGCCTGCGGCAAGAACGCGATCGGCCAGTGGGAGAAGTACCTCCTCGGCCCCGCCGAGGTCGAGGGCCGTGACGTCGACGACGCCAAGGCCGCCATCGACCAGCAGTCCGGCCAGTGGATCGTCGACATGGCGTTCACCGACGCCGGCTCCAAGAAGTTCCAGTCGATCACCAGCAAGCTCTCGCAGCAGACCGAGCCGCAGAACCAGTTCGCGATCGTGCTCGACGGCGAGGTCGTCTCGGCGCCCCGCGTCCAGACCACGCTGAGCGCCAACGCGCAGATCTCCGGCAGCTTCAACCAGCAGTCCGCCCAGGACCTCGGCAACATCCTCGCCTACGGTGCCCTGCCGCTCTCCTTCGACACCCAGAGCGTCGACACCGTCACCGCCGCCCTCGGCGGCGAGCAGCTGGAGGCCGGCCTCATCGCCGGCGCCATCGGCCTCGCGCTGGTCATCCTCTACCTGGTGGTCTACTACCGCGGCCTGTCGTTCATCGCGATCCTCAGCCTCGGCGTCTCCGCCCTGCTCACCTACGTGATCATGGCCCTGCTCGGCCCGGCCATCGGCTTCGCGCTGAACCTGCCGGCCGTCTGCGGCGCCATCGTCGCCATCGGCATCACCGCCGACTCCTTCATCGTCTACTTCGAGCGCATCCGCGACGAGCTCCGCGAGGGCCGCACCCTGCGCCCGGCCGTCGAGCGCGCCTGGCCGCGTGCCCGCCGCACCATCATGGTCTCCGACTTCGTGTCGTTCCTGGCCGCGGCCGTGCTCTTCATCGTCACCGTCGGCAAGGTCCAGGGCTTCGCGTTCACGCTCGGCCTGACCACCCTGCTCGACATCGTCGTGGTCTTCCTCTTCACCAAGCCGCTGATGACGCTGCTCGCCCGCACCAAGTTCTTCGGCGACGGCCACCCGCTCTCCGGCCTGGACCCGAAGCGCCTGGGCGCCAAGCCGCCGCTGCGCCGCGCCCGCCGTACCGCCACCGCTCCCGGCTCCGCCGGCACCGTCGAACCGAAGGAGGCGTGAGATGTCGAAGCTCGGCGATCTCGGCGCCCGGCTCCACCGCGGTGAGGTCGGCTACGACTTCATCAAGAACCGCAAGATCTGGTACGGCCTCTCCGTCCTGATCACCATCACCGCCATCGTCGCCCTGGCCGTCCGCGGCCTCAACATGGGCATCGAGTTCCAGGGCGGCGCCGTCTTCACCACCCCGAAGACGGACGTCACCGTCAGCCAGGCGCAGGAGTACGCCGAGGAGGCCTCCGGCCACGACGCGATCGTCCAGCAGCTCGGCAACGGCTCCCTGCGCATCCAGGTCGGCGGTCTCGACACCGAGCAGTCCGACCAGGTCCGCACCGAGCTGGCCAAGGACCTGAACGTCGCCGAGGACAAGATCGCCGCCGAGCTGGTCGGCCCCAGCTGGGGCGAGCAGATCGCCACCAAGGCGTGGACCGGTCTCGGGGTCTTCATGATCCTGGTGGTGATCTACCTGGCGATCGCCTTCGAATGGAGAATGGCCGTCGCGGCGCTGATCGCGCTGATCCACGACCTCACCATCACCGTCGGCATCTACTCGCTCGTCGGCTTCGAGGTCACGGTCGGCACGGTGATCGGTCTGCTGACCATCCTCGGATACTCCTTGTACGACACAGTCGTCGTCTTCGACTCCCTCAAGGAACAGACGAAGGACATCACGAAGCAGTCCCGCTTCACCTACAGCGAGATGGCCAACCGCTCGATCAACGGCACCCTGGTCCGCTCCATCAACACCACCGTCGTGGCGCTGCTGCCCGTCGCGGGCCTGCTCTTCATCGGCGGCGGCGTCCTCGGCGCCGGCATGCTCAACGACATCTCGCTGTCGCTCTTCGTGGGTCTGGCCGCCGGTGCCTACTCCTCGATCTTCATCGCCACCCCGCTCGTCGCCGACCTCAAGGAGCGCGAGCCGGCCATCAAGGCGCTGAAGAAGCGGATCCTGGCCAAGCGCGCCTCCGCCGCCGCCCGCGGCGAGGACGGCCCGGACGACGACGGCACCGATGCGGGCGAGGCCGCGGTCGTCGGCCCGCGCGCCGCGGCCCGCCGGGGCCGCGCCCAGGAGCGGCGCGGATGACCGCCGAGGCCCAGGGCGTGACCGACCTGCTGCTCAGCCGGATCCGCGACGTCCCCGACTACCCGAAGCCCGGGGTGCTGTTCAAGGACATCACCCCGCTGCTCGCGGACCCGGAGGCGTTCACGGCCCTCACCGACGAGCTCGCCGCCCTCTGCTCCGCGCAGGGCGCGACGAAGATCGTCGGCCTGGAGGCCCGCGGCTTCATCCTCGCCGCGCCGGTCGCCGTCCGCGCGGGCCTCGGCTTCGTCCCGGTCCGCAAGGCCGGCAAGCTGCCCGGCGCCACGCTCCGGCAGGCGTACGAGCTGGAGTACGGCACCGCCGAGATCGAGGTGCACGCCGAGGACCTCGCCGCGGGCGACCGCGTCATGGTCATCGACGACGTCCTCGCCACCGGCGGCACCGCCGAGGCCTCGCTGGAGCTGATCCGACGCGCGGGCGCCGAGGTCGCGGGCGTCGCGGTCCTCATGGAGCTCGGCTTCCTCCCGGGCCGCGCCCGGCTGGAGCCCGCCCTCGGCGACGCTCCGCTCACCGCGCTGATCACCGTCTGAGGCGGCCGGAGGGCATCCGGTGGATGCGGACCAGGGGCGCCCCGGGAATTCCCGGGGCGCCCCTGGCGTTTGCCCCGGTACGTCCCCACCGGGACCGCGTCGCCCCCTCGGCGGCGGCCCCTCGGTCCCCGTCCGTCCCCCGGGCGCGTGAGCACGTGGGGTCGTGGCTCGATACGATGGCCTTTCCGGGCCTGACCGGGGGACCCGGACCTCCCCCAGACTCCGTCCGGGGGGACCCCAGAGGAGCGCTCTTTGCCAGACGAGGCCCAGTCACTCTCCGCCGCGCAGCCCGACCCCAAGGCCGACAAGGCCGCGCAGGGAACCGGCACGCCCCAGAACAAGCCCGCGGAGAACAGGCCGAAGCCTGCTGCGCCCGCTCCCGCACCGGCCCCCGCGCCCTCCCGCTCGGGAGGCTCCTCCAACCGGGTGCGCGCCCGCCTGGCCCGGCTCGGTGTGCAGCGCTCGTCGCCGTACAACCCGGTCCTCGAACCCCTGCTCCGGATCGTCCGCTCCAACGACCCCAAGATCGAAACGGCCACTTTGCGCCAGATCGAGCGGGCCTACCAGGTCGCGGAGCGCTGGCACCGCGGCCAGAAGCGCAAGAGCGGCGACCCGTACATCACGCACCCGCTCGCCGTCACCACCATCCTCGCCGAGCTCGGCATGGACCCGGCGACCCTGATGGCCGGCCTCCTCCACGACACCGTCGAGGACACCGAGTACGGCCTGGAGGACCTGCGCCGCGACTTCGGCGACCAGGTCACCCTCCTCGTCGACGGCGTCACCAAGCTCGACAAGGTGCGGTTCGGCGAGGCCGCGCAGGCCGAGACCGTCCGCAAGATGGTCGTCGCGATGGCCAAGGACCCCCGGGTCCTCGTCATCAAGCTCGCCGACCGCCTGCACAACATGCGCACCATGCGCTACCTCAAGCGGGAGAAGCAGGAGAAGAAGGCCCGCGAGACGCTGGAGATCTACGCCCCGCTGGCGCACCGGCTGGGCATGAACACCATCAAGTGGGAGCTGGAGGACCTCGCCTTCGCGATCCTCTACCCCAAGATGTACGACGAGATCGTCCGGCTCGTCGCGGAGCGCGCCCCCAAGCGGGACGAGTACCTCGCCATAGTGACCGACGAGGTCCAGACCGACCTGCGAGCCGCCCGCATCAAGGCGACCGTCACCGGCCGCCCCAAGCACTACTACAGCGTCTACCAGAAGATGATCGTCCGCGGCCGTGACTTCGCGGAGATCTACGACCTGGTCGGCATCCGCGTCCTCGTGGACACCGTCCGCGACTGCTACGCGGCCCTCGGCACCGTCCACGCGCGATGGAACCCGGTCCCCGGCCGGTTCAAGGACTACATCGCGATGCCGAAGTTCAACATGTACCAGTCGCTCCACACGACGGTCATCGGCCCCAACGGCAAGCCGGTCGAGCTGCAGATCCGCACCTTCGACATGCACCGCCGCGCCGAGTACGGCATCGCCGCGCACTGGAAGTACAAGCAGGAGGCCGTCGCCGGCGCCTCCAAGGTGCGCACCGACGTGCCGAAGAACGCCGGCAAGGACGACCACCTCAACGACATGGCGTGGCTCCGCCAGCTGCTCGACTGGCAGAAGGAGACCGAGGACCCGGGCGAGTTCCTGGAATCCCTCCGCTTCGACCTCTCGCGCAACGAGGTCTTCGTCTTCACGCCCAAGGGCGACGTCATCGCGCTGCCCGCCGGCGCCACCCCGGTCGACTTCTCCTACGCCGTCCACACCGAGGTCGGCCACCGCACCATAGGAGCCAGGGTGAACGGGCGGCTCGTGCCGCTCGAATCCACCCTCGACAACGGCGACCTGGTGGAGGTCTTCACCTCCAAGGCGGCCGGCGCCGGGCCGTCCCGCGACTGGCTGGGCTTCGTCAAGTCCCCGCGCGCCCGTAACAAGATCCGCGCCTGGTTCTCCAAGGAGCGCCGCGACGAGGCCATCGAGCAGGGCAAGGACGCCATCGCGCGGGCCATGCGCAAGCAGAACCTGCCGATCCAGCGGATCCTCACCGGCGACTCCCTCGTCACCCTCGCCCACGAGATGCGGTACAACGACATCTCCTCGCTGTACGCGGCGATCGGCGAGGGCCATGTCACCGCCCAGTCCATCGTGCAGAAGCTGGTGCAGGCGCTCGGTGGCGAGGACGCGGCCACCGAGGACATCGAGGAGGTCGCCCCGCCGGCCCGCGGGCGCTCCAAGCGCCGCTCCAACGCCGACCCGGGTGTCGTCGTGAAGGGCGTCGAGGACGTCTGGGTCAAGCTCGCCCGCTGCTGCACCCCGGTGCCCGGCGACCCGATCATCGGCTTCGTCACCCGCGGCAGCGGCGTCTCCGTCCACCGCAGCGACTGCGTCAACGTCGACTCGCTGTCCCGGGAGCCGGAGCGGATCCTGGAGGTCGAGTGGGCCCCGACCCAGTCCTCGGTCTTCCTGGTCGCCATCCAGGTCGAGGCGCTGGACCGCTCCCGGCTCCTCTCCGACGTCACCCGGGTCCTCTCGGACCAGCACGTCAACATCCTCTCGGCGGCCGTCCAGACCTCCCGGGACCGGGTGGCCACGTCCCGCTTCACCTTCGAGATGGGCGACCCCAAGCACCTGGGCCACGTCCTGAAGGCGGTCCGGGGCGTCGAGGGCGTGTACGACGTCTACCGCGTGACCAGCGCGCGCCGGCCGTAGCCGTACGCACGAGGAAGGGCCCCCGGCACGCGCCGGGGGCCCTTCCTCGTGCCGCGGGTCCGGCGGAGGCCGTCCGCCGGACCCGCGGCGGCGGGGATCAGCCGCCGAACTCCTGGAGACCCTTCAGTGCCTGGTCGAGCAGGGCCTGGCGGCCCTCCAGCTCCCTGGCCAGCTTGTCGGCCTTGGCGTCGTTGCCCGCCGCCCGGGCCGCGTCGACCTGCTTGCGCAGCTTCTCGACGGCGTCCTGGAGCTGACCGGTCAGACCCGCGGCACGCGCGCGTGCCTCCGGGTTGGTCCGGCGCCACTCGGCCTCCTCGGCCTCCTGGATCGCCCGCTCCACCGTCTGCATCCGGCCCTCCACCTTCGGGCGGGCGTCGCGCGGCACGTGGCCGATGGCCTCCCAGCGCTCGTTGAGGGAGCGGAAGGCGGCACGGGCGGCCTTCAGGTCCGTCACCGGGAGCAGCTTCTCGGCCTCGCCGGCGAGCTCCTCCTTGAGCTTGAGGTTCTCGGTCTGCTCCGCGTCCCGCTCGGCGAAGACCTCGGAGCGGGCGGCGAAGAAGACGTCCTGGGCGCCGCGGAAGCGGTTCCACAGGTCGTCCTCGTGCTCGCGCTGCGCCCGGCCGGCGGCCTTCCAGTCGGCCATCAGCTCGCGGTAGCGGGCCGCGGTCGCGCCCCAGTCGCTGGAGTTCTGCAGCGCCTCGGCCTCGGCGACCAGACGCTCCTTCGCCTTGCGGGCGTCCTCGCGCTGCGCGTCGAGCTGGGCGAAGTGACCCTTGCGGCGCTTGGAGAAGGCCGAGCGGGCGTGCGAGAAGCGGTGCCACAGCTCGTCGTCGGACTTGCGGTCGAGCCGGGGCAGGCCCTTCCAGGTGTCCACCAGGGCCCGCAGCCGCTCGCCGGCCGCCCTCCACTGCTCGCTCTGCGCCAGCTCCTCGGCCTCGGTGACCAGCGCCTCCTTGGCGGAGCGCGCCTCGTCGGCCTGCTTCGCCTTCTGCGCCTTGCGCTCCTCGCGGCGCGACTCCACCGACTCCGCGAGCTTGTCCAGGCGGGCCGAGAGCGCGGCCAGGTCGCCGACGACGTGGTGCTCGTCGACCTGGTGCCGGATGTGCTCGATCGCCGTCTGGGCGTCCTTCGCCGAGAGGTCGGTGGTCTTCACCCGCTTCTCGAGGAGGCCGATCTCGACAACCAGGCCCTCGTACTTGCGCTCGAAGTAGGCCAGCGCCTCCTCGGGAGTGCCCGCCTGCCAGGATCCGACGACCTTCTCACCCTCGGCCGTCCGCACGTACACGGTGCCCGTCTCGTCGACGCGGCCCCACGGGTCGCTGCTCACAGCGCCTCCTCACCATGATGCCCATGTCGGGTGGTGACCCCCGGGCATCGTCCACAGTTCCTGGGCGGGCCTCGCCCGCCTTCCGCCGCGCGGCCGACGGATCGGACCGCGCTGCACAACGCCAATCTAGGCGAACGGCGGCCCGGCTGTCCGCACTCAGCGCGACCGAAATTCCACGGTCACGTGCGTGCGGACCTCCGGGCCGCCGTCCTGCGGAGCGCCCCGCCTCACTTCGCGGAGACGGTCGCCTTCTCGATGGTCACCGGCTTCTTCGGGGCGCCGTCGCCCTGGCCGCCGTCGACCCCGGCCGCCCCGACCTTCTGCACGGCCTTGAGGCCGGCCGCGTCGATCGTGCCGAACGGCGTGTACTGCGGCGGCAGCTTCGAGTCCTTGTAGACGAGGAAGAACTGCGAGCCGCCGGTGCCCGGCTGCCCGGTGTTGGCCATGGCGACCGTGCCCGCCTTGTAGACGACCTTGCCGTCGCTGCCCGGCTTGCCCAGGGCGTCGAGGTTCTCGTCCGGGATGTTGTAGCCCGGGCCGCCCATGCCGGTGCCCTCCGGGTCGCCGCACTGGAGCACGAAGATCCCGGCGGTGGTGAGCCGGTGGCACTTCGACCCGTCGAAGTACTTCTTGTCGGCGAGGTGCTTGAAGGAGTTCACCGTCCGCGGGGTCTTCGCCGCGTCCATCTCGAGGGTGATGTCGCCCTCGTTCGTCTTCAGGGCGAAGGCGTACGTGCCCTTCGCCTCGATGCCCATCTTCGGCTCGCCGCCCGCCTCCGTGTTCTCGGCGTTCTCGGTGTTCTTGGTGTCGTCCCCGAGGAACTGCACCGAGGCGTACACCGCCCCGCCGGCGGCGAGCACCACCGCGAGGGAGGCGGCGACCACGGTGTTGCGGCGCTTGGTCTTGCGCTGCGCCTCCGCCCGTCGCTGCTGCTGGCGCGCGTACTTGTCCCTGGCGAGCTGCCGCCGCCGCTGATCGCTGGTGACCACCGGGTCCGCTCCCTCTCGTTCGTGTGTTCCTGTCCTGGCCGGATGTGCCCGTACCGTATACGGGTTGGCTGTGGAATACGCACCGCCGGTAGGCTCTGATCTGCTGCATTCCGCAAGGCCGCAGCCCACTGCCGGACGACACAGAAGGACGATCGTGCTGATTGCCGGGTTCCCCGCCGGGGCCTGGGGCACCAACTGCTACGTGGTCGCCCCCGCCGCAGGCGAGGAGTGCGTCATCATCGACCCGGGCCACCAGGCCGCCCAGGGAGTCGAGGAGACGCTGAAGAAGCATCGGCTCAAGCCCGTCGCGGTGGTCCTCACCCATGGCCACATCGACCACGTCGCCTCCGTCGTCCCGGTCTGCGGCGCCCACGACGTACCCGCGTGGATCCACCCCGCCGACCGGTACATGATGAGCGACCCGGAGAAGGCCCTCGGCCGCTCCATCGGGATGCCGCTCATGGGCGAGCTGACCGTGGGCGAACCCGACGACGTGCACGAACTCACCGACGGCGCCGCGCTGAGCCTCGCCGGCATGGAGTTCTCCGTCGCGCACGCGCCCGGGCATACCAAGGGGTCGGTGACCTTCCGGACGCCGGAGACCTCGGAGATCCCCTCCGTGTTCTTCTCCGGCGACCTGCTCTTCGCCGGCTCCATCGGACGCACCGACCTGCCCGGCGGCGACATGGCCGAGATGCTCGATTCGCTGACCCGCGTGGTCCTGCCGCTCGACAACTCGACCGTCGTCCTGTCCGGCCACGGTCCCCAGACGACCATCGGCCAGGAGCGCGCCACCAACCCGTATCTGCGGCAGGTGGCCTCCGGCTTCGGGAGCGATCCACAGGCTCCCCGACGAGGAATGTGACGAGACTCTCGTGAGCACCTTTCAGGCCCCCAAGGGCACGTACGACCTGATCCCGCCCCGCTCCGCCGTCTTCCTGGCGGTCCGGGACGCCATCTCCACCCAGGCGAGGAACGCCGGCTACGGCTACGTCGAGACCCCCGGCTTCGAGGACGTGAACCTCTTCGCCCGCGGCGTCGGCGAGTCCACCGACATCGTCACCAAGGAGATGTACACCCTCACCACGAAGGGCGGCGACCAGCTCGCCCTCCGCCCCGAGGGCACCGCCTCCGTGCTCCGCGCGGCCCTCCAGGCCAACCTGCACAAGCAGGGCAACCTGCCGGTCAAGCTCTGGTACTCCGGCTCGTACTACCGCTACGAGCGCGCCCAGGCGGGCCGCTACCGCCACTTCTCCCAGGTCGGTGCCGAGGCGATCGGCGCCGAGGACCCGGCGCTCGACGCCGAGCTGATCATCCTGGCCGACCAGGCGTACCGCTCCCTGGGCCTGCGCCAGTACCGCATCCTGCTGAACTCGCTCGGCGACAAGGAGTGCCGTCCCGTCTACCGCGAGGCGCTGCAGTCCTTCCTGCGGGGCCTCGACCTCGACGAGGAGACCCAGCGCCGCGCCGAGATCAACCCGCTGCGGGTCCTCGACGACAAGCGCGCCGACGTGCAGAAGCAGCTCGTCGACGCGCCACTGCTCCGCGACCACCTGTGCGACGCCTGCAAGGCCTACCACGAGCAGGTCCGCGAGCTGATCACCGCCGCCGGCGTGGTCTTCGAGGACGACCTCAAGCTGGTCCGCGGGCTCGACTACTACACCCGGACCACCTTCGAGTTCGTCCACGACGGCCTCGGCTCCCAGTCCGCGGTGGGCGGCGGCGGCCGCTACGACGGCCTCTCCGAGATGATCGGCGGCCCCGCGCTGCCGTCCGTCGGCTGGGCCCTCGGCGTCGACCGCACCGTCCTGGCCCTGGAGGCCGAGGGCGTGACCCTCGACCTGCCCGCCCCCACCAGCGTCTTCGCCGTGGCCATCGGCGAGGAGGCGCGCCGCCTCCTCTTCGGCAAGGTCACCGAGCTGCGCCGGGCCGGGATCGCCGCCGACTTCTCCTTCGGCGGCAAGGGCCTCAAGGGGGCCATGAAGGACGCCAACCGCTCCGGCGCCCGCCTCGCCCTGGTCGCGGGGGAGCGGGACCTCGCCGAGGGCGTCGTCCAGCTCAAGGACATGCGGTCCGGCGAGCAGCGCGCGGTCGCCCTGGACGAGGTCCTGGACGCCGTCCGCGGTCTGCTCGGCTGACACCCGGCCCCGTAAGGGCCCGGTCCGCACCGCGGCCGGGCCCTTCCTTATGCCCCGCGAACGGCCGATGGCGTACGCCTTGTTGCAGAATGGCGGAGGCCACCGGGCCCGCGGGCGAGGGAAGAGGACAGGCAGGCATGACGAACGCCGGTACGCAGACGACGGAGCGGACGGAGACCGTCGGCGCCAGCAAGGGCCTCGCCTGGCTCCTGGTGATCACCGGAGCGGCCGGGCTGCTCGCCGCCTGGGTCATCACCCTCGACAAGTTCAAGCTCCTGGAGGACCCGGACTTCGTCCCCGGGTGCAGCCTCAACCCGATCGTCTCCTGCGGCAACATCATGAAGAGCGACCAGGCGTCGGTCTTCGGCTTCCCCAACCCCATGCTCGGCCTGGTCACCTACGGCATGGTGATCGCCATCGGCGTCGGCCTCCTCGCAGGCGCCCGCCACCGCCGCTGGTACTGGCTCGGCCTCAACGCCGGCACGCTCTTCGGCGTCGGCTTCTGCACCTGGCTCATGCAGCAGTCCCTGTACGAGATCAACTCGCTCTGCCTGTGGTGCTGCCTCGCCTGGGCCGCCACCATCGTCATGTTCTGGTACGTGACCTCGCACAACGTCCGCTCCGGAGCGATCCCCGCCCCGGCCGGCCTGCGGACCTTCTTCGCCGAGTTCACCTGGGTCCTGCCCGTCCTGCACCTCGGGATCATCGGCATGCTGATCCTCACCCGCTGGTGGGACTTCTGGACGAGCTGACCGCTCCCGCCCGGCTTGTCGGTGGCGTGACCTAGGCTTCATGGACGTGGAGCCCGATCTTTTCACCGCAGCCGCCGAAGAACGCCAGGAGAAGGACCCGTCCAGCAGCCCGCTGGCGGTCCGGATGCGCCCCCGCACCCTCGACGAGGTGGTGGGCCAGAGCCATCTGCTCAAGCCCGGCTCGCCCCTGCGCCGGCTCGTCGGCGAGGGCAGCGGCCCGGCCGGCGCCTCCTCGGTGATCCTCTGGGGCCCGCCCGGCATCGGCAAGACCACCCTCGCGTACGTGGTCTCCAAGGCCACCGACAAGCGCTTCGTCGAACTGTCCGCGATCACCGCCGGCGTCAAGGAGGTCCGCGCCGTCATCGAGGGCGCCCGCCGCGCCTCCGGCGGCTACGGCAAGGAGACCGTCCTCTTCCTCGACGAGATCCACCGCTTCTCCAAGGCCCAGCAGGACTCCCTGCTGCCCGCCGTCGAGAACCGCTGGGTCACCCTCATCGCCGCCACCACCGAGAACCCCTACTTCTCGGTGATCTCCCCGCTCCTCTCCCGGTCCCTGCTCCTCACCCTGGAACCGCTCACCGACGAGGACCTCAGCGGCCTCATGGACCGGGCCGTCACCGAGGAGCGCGGCCTCGGCGGCGCCGTCGAGCTCACCGACGACGCCCGCGCCCATCTGCTCCGGATCGCCGGCGGCGACGCCCGGCGCGCCCTGACCGCCCTGGAGGCCGCCGCGGGCGGCGCCCTCGCCAAGAGCGAGCGGGAGATCACCCTCCAGACCGTCGAGGAGGCCGTCGACCGCGCCGCCGTGAAGTACGACCGGGACGGCGACCAGCACTACGACGTCGCCAGCGCGCTCATCAAGTCCATCCGCGGCTCCGACGTCGACGCGGCCCTGCACTACCTCGCCCGCATGATCGAGGCGGGCGAGGACCCCCGCTTCATCGCCCGCCGGCTGATGATCTCCGCCAGCGAGGACATCGGCCTCGCCGACCCGCAGGCCCTGCCGCTCGCCGTCGCCGCCGCCCAGGCCGTCGCCATGATCGGCTTCCCCGAGGCCGCCCTCACCCTCAGCCACGCCACCATCGCGCTCGCCCTGGCCCCCAAGTCCAACACGGCGACCCTCGCCATCTCCGCCGCCCGCGAGGACGTGCGCAACGGCCTCGCGGGCCCCGTCCCGGCCCACCTCCGCGACGGCCACTACAAGGGCGCCGCCAAACTGGGCCACGCCCAGGGGTACGTCTACCCGCACGACGTGCCCGGCGGGATCGCCGCCCAGCAGTACGCCCCCGACGCCCTCCACGGCCGGCGCTACTACGAGCCCACCCGCTACGGCGCCGAGGCCCGCTACGCGGACGTGGTGGAGCGGGTCCGCGAGCGGCTGAGGGGCGACGGCGGCTGAGGACGGGCACGGGCTCGGGCGCACCCCCGCGCCCGAGCGCCGTACGCCGGGAGACACCCTCCGGGCCCCCGGACAGCGACGCTCCGGGGAGCCGGTACACTGGTCAGGATCGCTGCGTCCCGTGTCCGGCCCAGGCCGGCGCCACCAGAGCGGGACAGTCAGCAGGAGACCCGGCCCCCGGGCAGGGTTTCCAGGAGCGTCGCGCACCTCGAAGGTGTCGCGTGCCACCCACCACCCCCCGGGTTCCCGGGATCGGCGGTGGGTCGTTCGCGTGCTGCACGTACGTGCCCAGAGCGGGAAGCGGCTGCCCGACAGGTCCCTCGCGGACCCGGAGGGTTTTCCCGGCTGCGGATGGCGACCTCCCTAACCACTGGTGAAGCCGTATTCGTTCAGACAGAGAGGTTGGTTCATGCCGAACCAGGCCCGCCCCAAGGTCAAGAAGTCCCGTGCGCTCGGTATCGCGCTGACGCCGAAGGCCGTCAAGTACTTCGAGGCCCGTCCCTACCCGCCGGGCGAGCACGGCCGCGGTCGCAAGCAGAACTCGGACTACAAGGTCCGTCTGCTCGAGAAGCAGCGTCTGCGTGCCCAGTACGACATCAGCGAGCGCCAGATGGCGCGCGCCTACGACCGCGCCAAGAAGGCCGAGGGCAAGACGGGCGAGGCGCTGGTCGTCGAGCTCGAGCGCCGTCTCGACGCCCTGGTCCTGCGTTCGGGCATCGCCCGCACCATCTACCAGGCCCGTCAGATGGTCGTCCACGGCCACATCCAGGTCAACGGTGGCAAGGTCGACAAGCCGTCCTTCCGCGTCCGTCCCGACGACGTCGTGATGGTCCGCGAGAAGTCCCGCGCGAAGACCCTGTTCCAGGTCGCCCGCGAGGGTGGCTTCGCCCCCGACGGCGAGACCCCGCGCTACCTCCAGGTCAACCTGAAGGCCCTGGCCTTCCGCCTGGACCGCGAGCCGAACCGCAAGGAGATCCCGGTCATCTGCGACGAGCAGCTGGTCGTCGAGTACTACGCCCGCTGATCCGGCGGCCGCCGGGGGCACATCCCGGCGGCAGCGCCGGGGGCGCGACTCCCCCCGCGGTGTTCAGCCCGCCGCTTCCCCGCCCGTTCCGGTGGGGGAGCCGGCGGGCTTCCGCGTTCCCGGCACCACCGGCGGACGCGCGGTACGGAACGGCCGCGGCGCCACCCCACCCGGCCACCCGGCCGGGACCGCCCCCGACCGGTCGGCCACCGCCCGCTCCACCGCCTCGTCCAGCGACAGGCCCTGCCCCAGCCGGAACGACTCCTCGTACCGCTCGGCGCCCAGCTCCTCCACGGCCCGCCCCGCGCACAGCGCCCGCGGCCCGTCGAAGGAGCCCGACCCGAAGAGCTGCACCCCCACCGTGTCCCAGACCGGCAGCGCCGCGCCCTGGAGCACCGCCGCCTCCACCGGGTCGCCCTCGCTCACCGTCACCAGCGCCAGCAGCTCCACCGCCAGCACCACCCCCACCTGGTCACGGAAGAGGTGGTTGATCGTCAGGCACTCCACCAGCAGCTCCCGCGCCTCCGGCAGCGCGCCCCGCGTCCACGCCGAGAACGCCAGCACGTACAGCGCGTACGCCCGCGACCAGCGCTCCCCGCGCTCCTCGCAGACCTCCCGCACCTCCCGACAGATCACCGCCGCGCCCTCCAGATCGCCCCGGAAGGCCCGCGCCATCGCCAGCTCCACCCGGCCCATCAGCACGTTGCTGTTCAGCTCGCCCAGCTCCGCGTACGCGTCGAGCGCACGG
Organism: Streptomyces sp. NPDC014861; assembly: GCF_043081625.1. Lineage (NCBI taxonomy): Bacteria > Bacillati > Actinomycetota > Actinomycetes > Kitasatosporales > Streptomycetaceae > Streptomyces > Streptomyces sp. NPDC014861. The sequence goes on along the minus strand of NZ_JBIBWV010000022.1, from coordinate 29,962 downwards.
CCCAGCAGCACCTCGGCGCGCGGGAAGTCGTCGGAGAGCAGTGCCAGACAGCCCAGCCGGTGCGTCGCGTACGCCTCCGCCAGCCGATTCCGCGAGGCCCGCGCCCGCTCCCGGCAGGAGTGCAGCGCGGCGACCGCGGCGGTCGGATCGCCCTGGAGGACCGCCACGTAGCCGAGCACCCACAGCGCCTTCAGCCGGGCGTCCTCGTGCTCCGACTCCAGGGACAGTGCCCGGTCCAGCCAGTGCCGCCCCTCCGAGAGCCGCCCGCACCCCACCCACGCGAACCAGAGCGTGCCCGCCAGGTGCTGGGCGAGGTGGGCGTCCTCCGGCAGCTCCAGGCACACGTCGAGCGCGGCCCGCAGGTTCGGCAGCGCCGCGGCCGTCCGGGCCGCCACCTCCTCCTGCCGGGGGCTGAACCACTCCAGCTCGCACCAGGTCGCCAGGCCCATGTACCAGTCCCGGTGGCGCCGCCGCATCCGATCGGTGTCGCCCAGCGCCGCCAGCCACTCCGCCCCGTACGCCGCCACCGTGTCCAGCATCCGGTAGCCCGGGCCCGCCGCCGTGTCCTCCCGGGCCAGCAGGGACTGGGCGAGCAGACCGCCCAGCACGTCGAGGATCCCGTCCTGCGGCAGGTCCGGGCCGCCGCACACGTACTCCACGGCCTCCAGGTCGAACGGACCGGCGAAGACCGAGAGCCGCGCCCAGAGCAGCCGCTCCTCCGGCGTGCACAGCTCGTGGCTCCAGCCGATCGCGGTGCGCAGCGTCCGGTGGCGGGGGAGGACCCCGCGCCCGCCGTCGCCGAGCAGCCGGAAGCGGTCGTCCAGCCGGACGAGCAGCTGCTCCACGGAGAGCAGCGGCAGCCGGCCCGCCGCGAGTTCGAGGGCGAGCGGGATCCCGTCGAGGCGCCGGCACAGCTCGCGGGCCGCGGCCTCGTCCGGGACGGCGGGTGCGCCGGCCCGGGCCGCCCGCTCGGCGAGCAGCGCCACCGCGTCGGGCTCGTCCATCGGCGCCAGGATCAGCACCGCCTCGCCCGGCACCCGCAGCGGGCGGCGGCCGGTGGCGAGCACGGTCAGCCCGGGCGCCGCCGCGAGCAGGTCGCGGACGAGCGGGGCGCAGACCTCCACCAGGTGCTCGAAGCCGTCCACCAGGAGGAGCAGGCGGCGGTCGGCGAGGTGTTCGAGCAGCACCTCGCGCGGCCCGCGGAGGGTGTGGTCGGTCAGGCCGAGGGCCTCCACGAGGGCGTGCTCGACGAGCTCCGGGTCACGGAGCGGTGCGAGCTCGGCGAGCCGCACCTCCTCGCCGTAGCGTTTCTGCGCGGTCGCCGCGGCCCTCAGGGCCAGCCGGGTCTTGCCGACCCCGCCCACACCGAGGATCGTGACGAGGCGTGACTCGGACAGGAGCGCGGCCAGTTCGGCCTGCTCGTCGGTCCGTCCGACGAACCGGTTGAGCTCCGCCGGGAGAGTGCTGCGTCGCATGGGACACGGAGCGTACTCATCCGCGCGCACTCCGTACAATCCGATCGCGTAACTCCCGGCGCACAGGCGGTAATGCGGTACGGCGTGACAGCCACGGCGCGATAGGGTCGGGGGACGACTTTCGCATGACCGAACGACCGACGACGACAGCAGAGAGCGGTGCGCAGTGACCGGTGGAGAGGTTGCCGGGATCCTGGTGGCCGTGTTCTGGGCGATTCTCGTCTCCTTCCTCGCCGTGGTGCTGGCGAGACTGGCGCAGACGCTCCGGGCGACCACCAAACTCGTGGCGGACGTGACCGAGCAGGCCGTTCCCCTGCTCGCGGACGCGTCGGCGACCGTCCGCTCGGCGCAGACCCAGCTCGACCGGGTCGACGCCATCGCCTCCGACGTCCAGGAGGTCACCTCCAACGCCTCCGCGCTCTCGACGACCGTCGCCTCCACCTTCGGCGGCCCGCTCGTCAAGGTCGCCGCGTTCGGCTACGGGGTCCGCAGGGCGCTCGGCCGGGGCCGGGAGCGGGAGGAGGCGCCGCCCGCCACCGGGCGACGCACTGTGATCGTCGGCCGCACCGTGCCGCTCGCACGGCGCCGGAAGCAGAAGGGCTGAGTGCCGCGATGTTCCGTCGCACGTTCTGGTTCACGGCCGGCGCAGCCGCCGGCGTCTGGGCCACCACGAAGGTCAACCGAAAGATCCAGCAGCTGACCCCCGAGAGCCTCGCGGCACAGGCCGCGAACAAGGCGGTCGAGGCGGGGCACCGGCTCAAGGACTTCGCCCTCGACGTGAGGGCGGGCATGGTCCAGCGGGAGGCCGAACTGGGCGAGGTGCTCGGCCTCGACGCCCCGCCTCCCGCGGACCCGGGGCTTCCCGAGCCGCGCAGTCGCGCCGCGCTCGGCCCCACCCCGCACAAGACCACGACCACGCATTCGTCGCGCACGATCTCGTACAACCGGAATGAGGACCACTGATGGAGTCGGCTGAAATCCGCCGCCGCTGGCTGAGCTTCTTCGAGGAGCGCGGGCACACCGTCGTCCCTTCGGCGTCGCTCATCGCGGACGACCCGACTCTGCTGCTCGTCCCCGCCGGCATGGTGCCCTTCAAGCCCTACTTCCTGGGTGAGGTGAAGCCGCCCTTCACGCGCGCCTCCAGCGTGCAGAAGTGCGTGCGCACGCCGGACATCGAGGAGGTCGGCAAGACCACCCGCCACGGCACGTTCTTCCAGATGTGCGGCAACTTCTCCTTCGGCGACTACTTCAAGGAAGGCGCCATCAAGCTCGCCTGGGAGCTGCTGACCTCCCCGGTGGAGCACGGCGGCTACGGGCTGGAGCCGGAGAAGCTCTGGATCACCGTCTACCTGGAGGACGACGAGGCCGAGCGCATCTGGCGCGACGTCGTCGGCGTCCCCGCCGAGCGGATCCAGCGCCTCGGGAAGAAGGACAACTACTGGTCGATGGGCGTCCCCGGTCCGTGCGGCCCGTGCTCCGAGATCAACTACGACCGCGGCCCCGAGTTCGGCGTCGAGGGCGGCCCGGCCGTCAACGACGAGCGGTACGTGGAGATCTGGAACCTGGTCTTCATGCAGTACGAGCGCGGTGAGGGCTCCGGCAAGGAGGACTTCCCGATCCTCGGCGAGCTGCCGTCGAAGAACATCGACACGGGCCTCGGCCTGGAGCGCCTGGCGATGATCCTCCAGGGCGTCCAGAACATGTACGAGACGGACACCCTCAAGGTCGTCATCGACAAGGCCACCGAGCTCACCGGCGTCGCCTACGGCAAGGCCCACGACAGCGACGTCTCGCTGCGCGTGGTCGCCGACCACATGCGCACCTCGGTCATGCTCATCGGCGACGGCGTCACCCCGGGCAACGAGGGCCGCGGCTACGTGCTCCGCCGCATCATGCGCCGTGCCGTCCGCAACATGCGCCTGCTCGGCGCCACCGGCCCGGTCGTCGGTGCCCTCGTCGACACGGTCATCACGACCATGGGCGAGCAGTACCCGGAGCTGGAGACCGACCGCAAGCGGATCGAGACGGTCGCCCTCGCCGAGGAGGCCGCGTTCCTCAAGGCCCTCAAGGGCGGCACCAACATCCTCGACACCGCCGTCACCGAGACCAAGGCCGCCGGCGGCAAGGTCCTCGCCGGCGAGAAGGCCTTCCTGCTCCACGACACCTGGGGCTTCCCGATCGACCTCACCCTGGAGATGGCCGCCGAGCAGGGCCTCTCCGTGGACGAGGACGGCTTCCGCCGCCTGATGAAGGAGCAGCGGGACCGCGCCAAGGCCGACGCCAAGGCCAAGAAGACCGGTCACGCCGACGTCTCCGCCTACCGCGAGATCGCCGACACCTCCGGCGCCACCCAGTTCACCGGCTACACCAACACCGAGGGCGAGTCCACCGTCGTCGGCCTGCTGGTGAACGGCGTCCCGTCGCCGGCCGCCTCGGAGGGCGACCAGATCGAGGTCGTCCTCGACCGCACCCCCTTCTACGCCGAGGGCGGCGGCCAGATCGCCGACCAGGGACGCATTCGGCTGCACTCCGGTGCCGTCATCGAGGTCCGCGACGTGCAGCAGCCCGTCCCGGGCGTCACGGTGCACAAGGGCGCCGTGCAGGTCGGCGAGGTGACGGTGGGCTCCACGGCCTACTCCACCATCGACGTCCGGCGCCGCCAGGCCATCGCCCGCGCCCACTCGGCCACCCACCTGACCCACCAGGCGCTGCGGGACGCCCTCGGCCCCACGGCCGCCCAGGCCGGTTCGGAGAACCAGCCGGGCCGCTTCCGCTTCGACTTCGGTTCGCCGAACGCCGTCCCCGGCACGGTGCTCATGGACGTCGAGCAGAAGATCAACGAGGTCCTCTCGCGCGAGCTGGAGGTCCACGCCGAGGTCATGCCGATCGACGAGGCCAAGCGCCAGGGCGCCATCGCCGAGTTCGGCGAGAAGTACGGCGAGCAGGTCCGCGTCGTCACCATCGGCGACTTCTCCAAGGAGCTGTGCGGCGGCACGCACGTCAAGAACACCGCCGCCCTGGGCCTGGTGAAGCTCCTCGGCGAGTCCTCCATCGGCTCCGGCGTGCGCCGCATCGAGGCCCTGGTCGGCGTCGACGCGTACAACTTCCTCGCCAAGGAGCACACGGTCGTCGCCCAGCTCCAGGAGCTGGTCAAGGGCCGCTCGGAGGAGCTGCCGGAGAAGATCTCCGCCATGCTCGGCAAGCTGAAGGACGCCGAGAAGGAGATCGAGAAGTTCCGCGCGGAGAAGGTCCTCCAGGCCGCCGCCGGCCTGGTCGACTCCGCCCGGGACATCCGCGGCCTCGCCCTGGTCACCGGCCAGGTCCCGGACGGCACCGGCGCCGACGACCTGCGCAGGCTCGTCCTCGACGTGCGCGGCCGGATCCCCTCCGACCGTCCGGCCGTCGTGGCCCTGTTCACCACGGCCAACGGCAAGCCGCTGACGGTCATCGCCACCAACGAGGCCGCCCGCGAGCGCGGCCTCAAGGCCGGCGAGCTGGTCCGCACGGCCGCCAAGACCCTCGGCGGCGGTGGCGGCGGCAAGCCGGACGTCGCCCAGGGCGGCGGCCAGAACCCGGAGGCCGTCGGCGAGGCCATCGCCGCCGTCGAGCGGCTCGTGGTGGAGACCGCGTGACGATGCGCCGCGGCCGCCGTCTCGCGGTCGACGTCGGGGACGCCCGGATCGGGGTCGCCTCGTGCGACCCCGACGGGGTCCTCGCCACGCCGGTGGAGACCGTGCCGGGACGTGATGTCCCGGCCGCCCACCGGCGGCTCCGTCTGATCGTCGAGGAGTACGAGCCGATCGAGGTCGTCGTGGGTCTGCCCCGCTCGCTCAGCGGGCGGGAGGGCCCGGCCGCGGCCAAGGTCCGCGCCTTCGCCCGGGAGATGGCGCGCGGGATCGCCCCCGTGCCGGTCCGCCTGGTCGACGAGCGGATGACGACGGTGACGGCGACCCAGGGTCTGCGGGCCTCCGGGGTGAAGGCCAAGAAGGGCCGCTCGGTCATCGACCAGGCCGCCGCCGTGATCATCCTTCAGAACGCTCTTGAGTCCGAACGGGTATCAGGTAATCCGCCCGGTGAGGGCGTCGAAGTGGTCATCTGATCGCGATACGGTAACGTTCCGCGCGATGCGGCGGTGTTCGAACAGCTGCCGCACTACGTAGAGGCGGATCGTCCGGAAGCCTCGCGGCTGTTTGGGGATCGATGACTGAGTATGGCCGGGGCCAGGGCCCCGAACCGTGGCACCCCGCGGACCCGCTCTACGGGGACCAGGGGTGGGAAGGTCAGCAGCAGTACCACCAGCAGCCGCAGCAGCCGCAGCAGGCGATGCCCTACGACCAGGGCGGTCAGCCCTACCAGGACCCGTACGCCCAGCAGGGCTACGGGGTCGACCCGTACCAGCAGCAGGCCGCGTACCAGCAGCAGTACCAGCAGCAGGGGTACGTCGACCCGCACGCGCAGATGTACGGCGACCAGGGCCAGGCCCCCGCACAGGCGTACGGTCAGACCGGCTGGGACCAGGGGTACGACACGCCCGGCCAGCCCGGACAGACGTACGACGGCCACTGGGAGACCGGCCAGGCCGCCATGGCCTACAACACGCCGCCCGCCGATCCGTACGGCGGCGGCCGGCCCGATCTCTACGGCACCCCCGAGGCGTACCCGCCGCCCCAGCCTCCCGGCCGCAGGCAGCAGCCGCCGGAGCCGGTCGTCGACTGGCAGCCGGAACCCGAGCCCGAGCCCGAGCCGGAGCGCGAATCCGCCGCCCGGCAGGAGCCGGAGGAGTCGCACCCCTTCTTCACCGGCGACGACGAGGACGACGAGCCGGCCCCGCGCCGCGGCCGGGGCCGGGGCGACGACCGCGACCGCGAGCGCCGCGGCAAGGAGAAGAAACGCAAGGGCAAGAACGGCATGGCCTGCCTGGTCGTCGCCGCGGTCCTCGTCGGCGGCGTCGGCGGCATCGGCTACTTCGGCTACCAGTTCTGGCAGGGCCAGTTCGGCGAGGCGCCCGACTTCGCGGGCAGCGGGGCCGGCGAGGTCCAGGTCGAGATCCCCAAGGGCGCGTACGGCAACGAGATCGGCAACATCCTCAAACAGGCCGGCGTCGTGAAGAGCGTCGACGCCTTCGTCGCGGCGCAGAACCAGAACGCCAAGGGCCGGTCGATCCAGGCCGGCGCCTACACCCTGAAGAAGGAGATGTCGGCGGAGAGCGCGGTCGCGCTCATGCTCGACCCGGCGAGCCAGGCCAACCTGATCATCCCCGAGGGCAAGCGCAACGCCTGGGTGTACGAGCAGATCGACACCCGCCTCGGCCTCGAAGCGGGCACCACGAAGGAGCTCGCCTTCGACAAGGCCGACTCCCTCGGGCTCCCCGACTGGGCCAAGGGCCACGACAAGCTCAAGGATCCGCTGGAAGGCTTCCTCTTCCCGGCGAGCTACCCGCTGGCGAAGGGCTCGAAACCGGAGGCCGCCCTCAAGAAGATGGTGAGCCGCGCCAACCAGGAGTACACCAAGCTGGACCTGGAGGCGCAGGCGAAGAAGCACGGCCTGAAGAGCCCCTGGGAACTCGTCACCGTCGCCAGCCTCGTCCAGGCCGAGGGCAAGACGCACGACGACTTCCGCAAGATGGCCGAGGTCATCTACAACCGGCTCCAGCCGGACAACGTCCAGACGAACCGGCTCCTCCAGTTCGACTCGGCCCTCAACTACCTCAAGGGCCAGTCCGAGATCCAGATCTCGGAGAAGGAGGCGAACAGCAACCGGGACCCGTACAACACGTACACGCAGCCGGGGCTCCCGCCCGGGCCGATCGGCAACCCGGGCAACGAGGCGCTGGCCGCCATGCTCAACCCCACCGACGACGGCTGGATGTTCTTCGTCGCCACGGACGGCATGAACAAGACGGAGTTCGCCAAGACGCTGGAAGACCACAACAAGCTGAGGGACAAGTTCAATGCCAACACGAACTGACGGCACGCCCCGCCGTGCCGCCGTCCTCGGCTCGCCGATCGCCCACTCGCTCTCCCCGGTCCTGCACCGCGCCGCCTACGCGGAGCTCGGCCTCGACCACTGGTCCTACGACCGCTTCGAGATCGACGAGGTCGCGCTGCCGGGCTTCGTCGAGGAGCTCGACGGCTCGTGGGCCGGTCTGTCGCTGACCATGCCGCTCAAGCGGGCGATCATCCCGCTGCTCGACGAGATCAGCGGCACGGCCGCGGCGGTCGAGGCCGTCAACACCGTGGTCCTCCGCGAGGACGGCCGCCGGTTCGGCGACAACACCGACATCCCCGGCATGGTCGCCGCCCTGCGCGAGCGCGGCATCGAGAAGGTCGAGTCCGCCGCGATCCTCGGCGCCGGCGCCACCGCCTCCTCCGCGCTCGCCGCGCTGGCCCAGGTCTGCGCGGGTCCGGTCACGGCGTACGTCCGCAGCGAGGCCCGGGCGGAGGAGATGCGCGGCTGGGGCGACCGCCTCGGCGTGGACGTCCGTACCGCCGGGTGGGACGACGCGGCGGAGGCGTTCGCCGCCCCGCTGGTGATCGCCACCACCCCCGCCGGCACGACCGACACCCTGGCCGCGGCCGTCCCCGACCGCCCCGGCACCCTCTTCGACGTCCTCTACGACCCCTGGCCCACCGCCCTCGCCGCCGCCTGGTCCGACCGCGGCGGCAAGGTGGTCGGCGGCCTGGACCTCCTGGTCCACCAGGCGGTGCTCCAGGTCGAGCAGATGACGGGCGTCCCGCGGGCCCCGCTGGCCGCGATGCGCGCCGCAGGTGAGGCGGCCCTCGCCGCGCACTGACCCCGCGCCGACCGTCCCCACCGCGCGCCCCGCCGTCCGTGACGGCGGGGCGCGCGTCCCGATAGCTGGACCGGAGGCCTGGCCCGCGGCCCGGACGTGGGAGGATCAGGGGTGGCGGGTCAGGGCCGCGCGCCCGGCCCTGCCGTCGCAGTGCCCAGGCGCGAGCAGGAGGAGCATCGTTGAGCAGGTTGCGTTGGCTGACCGCTGGGGAATCCCACGGACCCGCGCTGGTCGCGACGCTGGAGGGTCTTCCCGCCGGCGTCCCGGTCACCACTGAGCTGGTGGCGGACCACCTCGCGCGGCGGCGCCTCGGCTATGGGCGCGGCGCCCGGATGAAGTTCGAGCAGGACGAGATCACCTTCCTGGGCGGTGTCCGGCACGGGCTCTCCCTCGGGTCCCCGATCGCGGTGATGGTCGGCAACACCGAGTGGCCCAAGTGGGAGAAGGTCATGTCGGCCGACCCGGTCGACCCGGCCGAGCTCAAGGAGACCGGCCGCAACGCGCCGCTGACCCGGCCCCGGCCCGGTCACGCCGACCTGGCCGGCATGCAGAAGTACGGCTTCGACGAGGCCCGGCCGATCCTGGAGCGCGCCAGCGCCCGCGAGACCGCCGCCCGCGTCGCCCTCGGCGCCGTCGCCCGCTCCTTCCTCAAGGAGGCCGCGGGCATCGAGATCGTCAGCCACGTGGTCGAGCTGGCCGCCGCCAAGGCCCCGTACGGCGTCCACCCGACCCCGGCCGACGTCGAGAAGCTCGACGCCGACCCGGTCCGCTGCCTCGACGCCGACGCGTCGAAGGCGATGGTCGCCGAGATCGACCAGGCCCACAAGGACGGCGACACCCTCGGCGGCGTCGTCGAGGTCCTCGCGTACGGCGTGCCCGTCGGCCTCGGTTCGCACGTCCACTGGGACCGCCGGCTCGACGCGCGGCTCGCCGCCGCGCTCATGGGCATCCAGGCCATCAAGGGCGTCGAGGTCGGCGACGGCTTCGACCTCGCCCGGGTGCCCGGCTCCCAGGCCCACGACGAGATCGTGAAGACCGACGACGGCATCCGCCGCAGCTCCGGCCGCTCCGGCGGCACCGAGGGCGGGCTCACCACCGGCGAGCTGCTGCGCGTCCGCGCCGCGATGAAGCCGATCGCGACCGTCCCGCGCGCGCTCGCCACCGTCGACGTCGCCACCGGCGAGGTCGCCGCGGCCCACCACCAGCGCTCCGACGTCTGCGCCGTCCCGGCCGCCGGCATCGTCGCCGAGGCCATGGTGGCCCTCGTCCTCGCCGACGCCGTCGTCGAGAAGTTCGGCGGCGACTCGGTCCCCGAGACCCGCCGCAACGTGCGCTCCTACCTCGACAACCTGCGCATCCGGTGACCGGCGGCCCCCTGGTCGTCCTCGTCGGCCCGATGGGGTCCGGCAAGTCCACGGTGGGCGCGCTCCTGGCCGCACGGCTCGGCGCGCCCTACCGGGACACCGACTCCGACATCGTCGCCGCCGAGGGCCGCGAGATCTCCGACATCTTCGTCGAGGACGGCGAGGAGCGCTTCCGCGCCCTGGAGAAGGCCGCCGTCGCCCGGGCCGTCGCCGACCACCGGGGCGTCCTCGCCCTCGGCGGCGGCGCGATCCTCGACCCCGACACCCGCGCCCTGCTGGCCGGACAGCCCGTCGCGTACCTCTCGATGGACGTCGAGGAGGCCGTACGACGGGTCGGGCTCGGCGCGGCCCGGCCGCTGCTCGCGGTCAACCCGCGGCGCCAGTGGCGCGAGCTGATGGACGCCCGCCGCACCCTGTACGAAGAAGTCGCGAGCGTCGTGGTCGCCACCGACGCCCGCACCCCCGAAGAGGTCGCCGAGGCGGTCCTCGACGCACTGGAGCTGAAGGACGCATGACCACGGACCAGGAAGTGACCCGCATCCACGTCGGCGGCAGCGCGGGCACGGATCCGTACGAGGTGCTGGTCGGCCGGCAGCTGCTCGGTGAACTGCCCTCCCTCATCGGGAACAAGGCCAAGCGGGTCGCCGTCATCCACCCCGAGGCGCTCGCCGGGACCGGCGAGGCGCTCCGCGAGGACCTCGCCGAGCAGGGGTACGAGGCCGTCGCCATCCAGGTGCCGAACGCCGAGGAGGCGAAGACCGCCGAGGTCGCCGCCTACTGCTGGAAGGCGCTCGGCCAGACCGGCTTCACCCGCACCGACGTCATCGTCGGCGTCGGCGGCGGCGCCACCACGGACCTGGCCGGCTTCGTCGCCGCGAGCTGGCTGCGGGGCGTGCGCTGGATCGCGGTGCCGACCACCGTCCTCGGCATGGTCGACGCGGCCGTCGGCGGCAAGACCGGCATCAACACCGCCGAGGGCAAGAACCTCGTCGGCGCCTTCCACCCGCCGGCCGGCGTCCTGTGCGACCTCGCCGCGCTGGACTCGCTGCCCGTCCACGACTTCGTCAGCGGACTCGCCGAGATCATCAAGGCCGGATTCATCGCCGACCCGGTGATCCTCGACCTCGTCGAGGAGGACCCGCAGGCGGCCCGTACGCCCGCCGGGCCGCACACCGCCGAGCTGATCGTCCGGTCGATCCAGGTGAAGGCCGATGTCGTCTCCGGCGACCTCAAGGAGTCCGGCCGCCGCGAGATCCTCAACTACGGGCACACCCTCGCGCACGCCATCGAGAAGAACGAGCGGTACAAGTGGCGCCACGGCGCCGCCGTCTCCGTCGGCATGGTCTTCGCCGCCGAGCTGGGCCGCCTCGCGGGCCGTCTCGACGACGCCACCGCCGACCGGCACCGCGCGATCCTGGAGTCCGTCGGTCTGCCGCTCACCTACCGCGGCGACCAGTGGCCCAAGCTCCTGGAGACGATGAAGGTGGACAAGAAGTCCCGCGGCGACCTGCTGCGCTTCATCGTCCTCGACGGGCTCGCCAAGCCGTCCGTCCTGGAGGGCCCGGACCCGTCCCTCCTCGTCGCCGCCTACGGGGAGCTCTCCGCATGAGCGGGGCCCGCCGCGTCCTGGTGCTGAACGGGCCGAACCTCGGCCGGCTGGGCTCGCGCGAGCCCGACATCTACGGCGCCACCTCCTACAAGGGGCTCGTCGAGTCCTGCCGGGACCTGGGCGCCACGCTCGGCTTCGACGTCGAGGTCCGGGAGACCAACGACGAGGGCGAGATGATCCGCTGGCTGCACGAGGCCGCCGACGGGCGCGTGCCGGTCGTCCTCAACCCGGGCGCCTTCACGCACTACTCGTACGGGATGCGGGACGCGGCCGCGCAGCGCACCGCCCCGCTGATCGAGGTGCACATCTCGAACCCGTACACCCGCGAGGAGTTCCGGCACACCTCCGTGGTGGCCGCCGTGGCGACCGGCACGGTCGCCGGTTTCGGCATCGGCTCGTACCGGCTCGCCCTGCGCGCCCTCGCCGAGGAGCTCGACCTCCAGGCCTGAGCGGCACGCGGCATCCAGGGCCGGCCGTCGTGACGCCCGAGCGTACCCGGCCCACCCTGGGCCGGGGCCGCGGGGCCGACCGCCCTCCGCCTGGCCCGGAGGAGGGGGACGGCGCGCTCTGCGCCCGGCTCCGGAGACCGGGGCCGGCCCACCCCGCGCCCGGTTCCGGGCCTGACCTACCCTGAGCCCGGCTCCGGGGAGCGGGCCTGACCTGCCCTGAGCCCGGCCCAGGGGCGCCGGGCCCGGCAGGCTGGAACCGGCCGGATCCGGATGCTCCGACCGGATCCGGACGCTGCGGTACGGGCAGGGCCGGCCGGGCACTTTCGGCGGGGGCCCGCCCGTTCCCCGAGCGGGGGGACGGGGCGGTAACGTTTTGGCATCCCCGGGCGACCGGAGCGGGCCGACGGATGTCGCGGCACCGACCGGCCGCCCCTACCGACGCACCAGGCCGACGAGACGGAGTGGCACCGGATGCAGCACGCAGTGGGGGGTCCGCTGCCATCGCCCGAGCGGCCGGGCGGGACGCCCGGCCCGATCCCGGCCGGCGGCCACGGGCCCGTACCCCCGCCCCCGCAGGCCGTCCCCTACCCGGGGCCGCCGTCCGGCACGTCCGGCGGGCGGCTCGGCGTGCACCCCGCCGTGCGGCCGGGCCCGCCTCCGCCGCCCGCCCAGGGACCGGGCGGCGCGGGCTGGAGCGCCGCCGGGGCCGTACCGCCGACCGCCGGATCCGTGCCCCCGCCCGGCCCCCCGGGCCTGTCCCCGCACGTCACCGGGGGTGTGCCCCTGGCGCCGCCGATGCCGCTGTACGAGCAGGGGCCCGGCACCGGCACCGCGACCCTCGCCGTCCTGCTCATCGGGCCGGCCGGCGCGGGCAAGACCACGGTCGCCCGCCACTGGGCCCGCCGGCGGCCCGTCCCCACCGCCCACATCAGCCTCGACGACGTCCGGGAGTGGGTGTGCTCCGGCTTCGCCGACCCCCAGTCGGGGTGGAACGACCACTCCGAGGCGCAGTACCGGCTGGCCCGCCGCACCTGCGGCTTCGCCGCCCGCAACTTCCTCGCCAACGGCATCTCCTGCATCCTCGACGACGCCGTCTTCCCCGACCGGCCCGTCGTGGGCCTCGGCGGCTGGAAGCGGCACGTCGGCCCCGGGCTGCTGCCGGTGGTCCTCCTGCCCGGCCTGGACGTCGTCCTGGAGCGCAACGCCCAGCGCTCCGGCAACCGGCGCCTCTCCGACGAGGAGGTCGCCGCGATCCACGGCCGGATGGCCGGCTGGTACGGCTCCGGGCTGCCGATCATCGACAATTCCGCGCTCGACGTGGAGGGCACCGCCCGGCTCCTGGACGAGGCGCTGGCCCGGGCGATCACCGCGCCGCCCACCGGCTGACCGGCGGGCGTTCCCCGGTCGGACGCCGCCGACAGGCCGGGTCGGGGCGGCGCTCGTAGGCTCGGATACATGTCACAGGTGTATGCGGACCGCCGGGTCAGGCTGCGCGACCGGGTCGCGGCAGCGGGCAGCGCGGCGGCCCTGGTCTCCCGTCCGGCCAACGTCCGCTATCTCGCCGGCGGCGCCCCGCCCGGAGCCGTCCTGATGGTCGGCCCCGAGCCGGGCGCCGACGTGCTCCTCCGGCCGGCCGCGAGCGAGGGCGAGCCCCTCGACGGACGGCTGGACGAGCACCTCAGGCAGCAGCAGCTCCCGCTCGGCGGCGGTGATCCGGCGGTGGCCGCCGCCGAACTCGCGCGCCGGTCCGGCGCCGACGGCCTCGCCGTCGAGGAGCACCACCTGACGGTGGCCCGCCATCGCAGCCTCGGCGCCACCGCCCCCGGACTCCGCCTCGCCGACCTCGCCTGCGTCGTCGAGCAGCTGCGGGTGGTCAAGGACGAGGACGAGATCGGCTGTCTGCGGATCGCCGCCGAGATCGCCGACCAGGCGCTCGGCGAGCTCCTGGAGTCCATCCTGGTCGGCCGCACCGAGCGGCACCTCGCCCTCGAACTGGAGCGGCGGCTCGTCGACCACGGCGCCGATGGGGCCGCCTTCCCCACCTCGGTCGCCACCGGCCCCCACTCCGGCCGGCGCGGTCACCGCCCCACCGACCGACGGGTCGAGGAAGGCGATTTCCTCTCGGTCTGCCTCGGCGCGGACTACCGCGGCTACCGCTGCGAGATCGGCCGGACCTTCGTGATCGGCACCGCCCCGGCCGACTGGCAGATCGAGCTGTACGAGCTCGTCTTCGCCGCTCAGCGGGCCGGCCGGGAGTCCCTCGTGCCGGGCGCCGAGTACCGTGACGTGGACCGCGCGGCCCGTCAGATCCTCGACGCGGGAGGGCACGCGGCGACCGCCGTACCCCTCACCGGACACGGGGTGGGGCTCGAAATCGACGAGGACCCGCAGCTGTCCCCCTCGGCCATGGGTAAACTGGACGCTTGTGTGCCGGTCACCGTCGAACCGGGGGTCCACCTCCCGGGCCGGGGCGGGGTCCGGATCGATGACACGCTCGTCGTGCGCCAGGAGGCGGACGGCGGACCCGAGCTACTCACCATCACGACCAAGGAGCTGCTCGCGCTGTAGAGCGCGTACGCCTCCTCGGTCCACGTCAGTCCAGGAGATTCCGCAACCGTGGCTTCCACGAACGACCTCAAGAACGGCATGGTGCTCAAGCTCGACGGGGGCCAGCTCTGGTCCGTCGTCGAGTTCCAGCACGTCAAGCCCGGCAAGGGCCCGGCCTTCGTGCGCACCAAGCTCAAGAACGTGCTGTCCGGCAAGGTCGTCGACAAGACCTTCAACGCCGGCGTGAAGGTGGAGACCGCGAACGTCGACAAGCGCGACATGCAGTTCTCCTACATGGACGGCGACTACTTCGTCTTCATGGACCTGGACACCTACGACCAGCTCCACATCGACCGCAAGGTCGTCGGCGACGCCGCCAACTTCCTCATCGAGGGCTTCACCGCGCTCGTCGCGCAGAACGAGGGCTCCGTGCTCTACGTCGAGCTGCCGGCCGCCGTCGAGCTGGTCATCGCCGAGACCGAGCCGGGCGTCCAGGGCGACCGCTCCACCGGTGGCACCAAGCCCGCCAAGCTGGAGACCGGCCACGAGATCCAGGTCCCGCTCTTCATCACCACCGGTGAGAAGGTCAAGGTCGACACCCGCACCAGCGACTACCTCGGCCGGGTGAACAGCTAACCGTGGCTGCCCGGAGCAAGGCCCGCAGGCGGGCCTTCCAGATCCTGTTCGAGGCCGACCAGCGCGGCACTTCGGTGCAGGAGGTCCTCGCGGACCAGATCCGGCTCCACCGTGCCGACGAGCGCCAGCCCGCGGTCGGTGACTTCACCATGCAGCTGGTCGAGGGGTACGCGCAGTACATCGCCCGGATCGACGAGCTCATCGCCACCTACGCGGTGGACTGGGACCTCGACCGGATGCCGGCCGCCGACCGCAGCATCGTGCGGCTCGGCGCGTACGAGCTGATCTGGGAGGACGGCACCCCGGACGCGGTGGCGATCGACGAGGCGGTGCAGCTCGCCAAGGAGTTCTCCACGGACGACTCCCCGTCCTTCGTCAACGGCCTCCTGGGGCGCTTCAAGGACCTCAAGCCCCGGCTGCGCCGGGACGTGGACGCCTAGTCCCGAACGGCCCGTCGAAGGGGCCCGCGGCACCTCGGTGCCGCGGGCCCCTTCGCATGCCCCCGGGTGCTCGTTCCTCGCGTCGGTCCGAAGCGTCGACCCGTGGCGTCCGTCCGAGGCGTCGGTCCGAAGCGTTGCTCCGAACGGGTGAGGGGCGGGGGTGGGAAAGCACCGGGCCCGTGGCGTCGAATGACGTCCACGGGCCCGGCGGCACGTTTCTGCAGTGAGGTCCTCGGAGGGAGGTCAGTTCTCCTCGTGGGCGACCGCGCGGCGCGCGTCCGCGTCCAGCACGCCCCAGCTGATCAGCTGCTCGGTCAGGACCGAGGGGGACTGGTCGTAGATCACGGCCAGGGTGCGCAGGTCGTCCTGGCGGATCGACAGCACCTTGCCGTTGTAGTCGCCGCGCTGCGACTGGATCGTCGCGGCGTAGCGCTGGAGCGGGCCGGCCTTCTCCTGCGGGACGTGGGCGAGGCGCTCCAGGTCCAGGACCAGCTTCGGCGGCGGCTCGGCGGCGCCGCCGGGGGTGGTGCCGGGCAGCAGCTCCTGCACCGGCACGCCGTAGAAGTCCGCCAGCTCGGCGAGGCGCTGCACGGTCACGGCGCGGTCGCCGCGCTCGTACGAGCCGACCACGACGGCCTTCCAGCGGCCCTGGGACTTCTCCTCCACGCCGTGGAGGGACAGGCCCTGCTGGGTGCGGATGGCGCGGAGTTTGGCCCCGAGCTGCTTTGCGTATTCGCTGGACATAACGCTCCCGGACGCTGTGACGACATGCGGCTGCGCCGCGCGGCTGGTAACTCACTGTGAGGTTACGCAGCGTTACTCTTTCCCGTCAAGCCGAAAGGGCCCCGCCACCCCCTCCCGGGGGACGGTCCGCCGCAGGTCGGAGCGGGGGAGGGGGGTGCGGGGAAAGCCCGTACGAGCCGCCCTGCTAAAGTGGACGCCGTACATCCGACGTCCTTTAAGAGCCGTCCCGTGAGGCGGAGAAGGAGGTCCGTTTTCCATGGACACGCAAGCGCACACCGATGAGGCGCGGCCCGTTCTCGAGGCCCCCGACATCGCCCGGGTCCTGACCCGGATCGCCCACGAGATCGTCGAGCGCGCCAAGGGCGCCGACGACGTGGTCCTCCTCGGCATTCCCACCCGCGGCGTCTTCCTCGCCCGCCGGCTCGCCGAGAAGCTCGAATCGATCACCGGCACCCCGGTCCCCGTCGGTTCCCTCGACATCACCATGTACCGCGACGACCTGCGGATGAAGCCGGCGCGCGCCATCGGCCGCACGGACATCCCCGCGGAAGGCGTCGACGGCCGCCTCGTCGTCCTCGTCGACGACGTCCTCTTCTCCGGCCGCACCATCCGCGCCGCCCTCGACGCCCTCGGCGACATCGGGCGCCCCCGCGCGGTCCAGCTCGCCGTCCTCGTCGACCGCGGCCACCGCGAGCTGCCGATCCGCGCCGACTACGTCGGCAAGAACCTCCCCACGTCGCTGCGGGAGACCGTCAAGGTCCAGCTCGCCGAGGAGGACGGTCGCGACACCGTGCTGCTCGGCGGCAAGTCCGCCTAGCCGGACCGGCCACCCCGCGGGACCACGGCACCTCCGTGTGCCCCCGCATGCCCTCACGCCTCCCCACCCCGGAGAGAAACCCCGATGATGCGTCACCTCATCTCGGCCGCCGACCTCACCCGCGACGACGCCGTCCTGATCCTCGACACCGCCGAGGAGATGGCCCGGGTGGCCGACCGGCCCATCAAGAAGCTCCCGACCCTCCGCGGCCGGACCATCTGCAACCTCTTCTTCGAGGACTCCACCCGGACCCGGATCTCCTTCGAGGCCGCCGAGAAGCGCCTCTCCGCCGACGTCATCAACTTCGCGGCCAAGGGCTCCAGCGTCTCCAAGGGCGAGTCGCTGAAGGACACCGCGCAGACCCTGGAGGCGATGGGCGTCGACGCCGTCGTCATCCGGCACGGCGCGTCCGGCGCCCCCTTCCGCCTGGCCACCTCCGGCTGGATCGACGCCCCCGTCATCAACGCGGGCGACGGCACCCACCAGCACCCCACCCAGGCCCTCCTGGACGCCTTCACCATGCGCCGCCGCCTCGTCGGCCGCGACGCCGGTCTCGGCAGGGACCTGGACGGCAAGCGGATCACGCTCGTCGGCGACGTCCTGCACAGCCGGGTCGCCCGCTCCAACGTCGACCTGCTGCACACCCTCGGCGCCGAGGTCACCCTGGTGGCCCCGCCCACCCTCGTCCCGGTCGGCGTCGAGACCTGGCCCTGCGAGGTCTCGTACGACCTCGACAGGGTGCTGCCGAAGTCCGACGCGGTCATGATGCTGCGTGTGCAGCGCGAGCGGATGAACGCCGCCTTCTTCCCGACCGAGCGCGAGTACTCGCGCCGCTACGGGCTCGACGGCGAGCGGATGGCGAAGATGCCCGAGCACGCCATCGTCATGCACCCCGGCCCCATGGTCCGCGGCATGGAGATCACCGCCGAGGTCGCCGACTCCGACCGCTGCACGGTCGTCGAGCAGGTCGCCAACGGCGTCTCCGTCCGGATGGCCGTCCTCTACCTGCTGCTGGGTGGCTCCGAGCCGGCCGCAGCCCCCGTCACCACCGCCCGTACCGAGGAGAGCAAGTAAAGATGAGCAAGATCCTTATCCGTGGTGCGAAGGTGCTGGGCGGCGAGCCGCAGGACGTCCTGATCGAGGGCGAGACCATCGAGGAGGTCGGTACCGGCCTCTCCGCCGAGGGCGCGACCGTGATCGAGGCCGACGGCCGGATCCTCCTCCCGGGCCTCGTCGACCTCCACACCCACCTGCGCGAGCCCGGCCGCGAGGACTCCGAGACCGTCCTCACCGGCACCCGCGCCGCTGCCTCCGGCGGCTACACCGCCGTCTTCGCCATGGCCAACACCCACCCCGTCGCCGACACCGCCGGCGTCGTCGAGCAGGTCTACCGGCTCGGCAAGGAGGCCGGCTACTGCGACGTGCAGCCCATCGGCGCCGTCACCGTCGGTCTGGAGGGCAGGAAGCTCGCCGAACTCGGCGCCATGCACGACTCCGCCGCCGGCGTCACCGTCTTCTCCGACGACGGCAAGTGCGTCGACGACGCCGTGATCATGCGCCGCGCCCTGGAGTACGTGAAGGCCTTCGGCGGCGTCGTCGCCCAGCACGCCCAGGAGCCCCGCCTCACCGAGGGCGCCCAGATGAACGAGGGCATCGTCTCCGCCGAGCTTGGCCTGGGCGGCTGGCCGGCCGTCGCCGAGGAGTCGATCATCGCCCGCGACGTCCTCCTCGCCGAGCACGTCGGCTCCCGCGTCCACATCTGCCACCTCTCCACCGCCGGCTCCGTCGAGATCGTCCGCTGGGCCAAGTCCCGCGGCATCGACGTCACCGCCGAGGTCACCCCCCACCACCTCCTCCTCACGGACGAGCTGGTCCGCACGTACAACCCGGTCTACAAGGTCAACCCGCCGCTGCGCACCGAGCGCGACGTGCTGGCGCTGCGCGAGGCTCTGGCCGACGGCACGATCGACATCGTCGCCACCGACCACGCCCCGCACCCGCACGAGGACAAGGACTGCGAGTGGGCCGCCGCCGCCATGGGCATGGTCGGCCTGGAGACCGCGCTCTCCGTCGTCCAGCAGACGATGGTGGAGACCGGCCTCCTCGACTGGGCCGGCGTCGCCGACCGGATGTCCGCCGCCCCGGCCCGCATCGGCCGCGCCACCGGCCATGGACGACCCGTCTCGGCTGGTGAGCCCGCCAACCTGGTCCTGGTCGATCCGGCTTACCGTGGGACCGTGGACCCCGCGGACTTCGCCTCCCGCAGCCGCAACACCCCCTACGAGGGCCGCGAGCTGCCGGGTCGCGTCACCCACACCTTCCTGCGGGGCCGGGCAACGGTCATGGACGGGAAGTTGGCGTGACACACCACATCGCAAGCGCGGCCCTCGCCGCGGAGCAGAAGTCGGCAGAGGTGACCGACTGGGCCGGCCGGATCGGCTGGGTCGTCGGACTCCTGCTCTTCGTCGCCTTCGTCTACTGGCTCATGCGCCAGGGCTGGAAGTGGCGCGGCAGCCTCCAGTCGGACCTGCCGCCGCTCCCCGAGGTGCCGGCGGCACCCGGTGAGGCGAAGCTGACGACGGCCGGCCGCTACCACGGCTCCACCACCGCCGGGCAGTGGCTCGACCGGATCGTCGCCCACGGCCTCGGCACCCGCAGCCGCGCCGAGCTCACGCTCACCGACGCCGGGATCTCCGTCGTCCGCCCCGGGGCGAACGACTTCCTGATCCCCGCCGCCGCCCTGCGCGAGGCCCGCCTCGACAAGGGCATCGCCGGCAAGGTCCTCGCCGAGGGCGGGCTCCTGATCGTCACCTGGGAGCACGGCTCCACCCTCCTCGACTCCGGCTTCCGCTCCGACCGCGCCGCCGGACACACCGCCTGGGTCGAGGCCATCAACTCCATGATCGACACCCCGATGATCGACACGACGGAAGGCATCGCACGATGACGACCTCCACAAGGGGAGCCCAGGCTCCCGCCGTACTCGTCCTGGAGGACGGCCGCACCTTCCGCGGCCGCGCCTACGGGGCCGTGGGGGAGACCTTCGGCGAGGCCGTGTTCTCCACCGGCATGACCGGCTACCAGGAGACCCTCACCGACCCGTCGTACGACCGCCAGATCGTCGTCGCGACCGCCCCCCAGATCGGCAACACCGGCTGGAACGACGAGGACGACGAGTCCGGCCGCATCTGGGTCTCCGGCTACGTGGTCCGCGACCCCGCCCGCATCCCGTCGAACTGGCGCGCCAGGCGCAGCCTCGACGACGAGCTGGTCGCCCAGGGCGTCGTCGGCATCTCCGGCATCGACACCCGCGCCCTCACCCGCCACCTGCGCGAGCGCGGCTCCATGCGCGCCGGCGTCTTCTCCGGCGCGTCCCTGGCCCCCGAGGCCGAGCTGCTCGCCCGGGTGCAGGCCCAGCCGCAGATGAAGGGCGCCAGCCTCTACGAGGAGGTCGCCACCAAGGAGCCGTACGTCGTCCCCGCGATCGGCGAGAAGAAGTTCACCGTCGCCGCGATCGACCTCGGCATCAAGGGCATGACCCCGCACCGGATGGCCCAGCGCGGCATCGAGGTCCACGTGCTGCCCGCCACCGCCACCGTCGAGGACGTGTACGCGGTGGCCCCGGACGGCGTCTTCTTCTCCAACGGCCCGGGCGACCCGGCCACCGCCGACGGCCCGGTCGCGCTCATGACCGCCGTCCTGGAGCGGAAGACCCCGCTCTTCGGCATCTGCTTCGGCAACCAGATCCTCGGCCGCGCACTCGGCTTCGGCACCTACAAGCTGAAGTACGGCCACCGGGGTATCAACCAGCCCGTCCAGGACCGGACGACCGGCAAGGTCGAGGTCACCGCGCACAACCACGGCTTCGCCGTCGACGCGCCCCTCGACAAGGTCTCCGAGACCCCCTTCGGCCGCGCCGAGGTCTCCCACGTCTGCCTCAACGACAACGTCGTGGAGGGCCTCCAGCTGCTCGACCAGCCCGGCTTCTCCGTCCAGTACCACCCCGAGGCGGCCGCGGGCCCGCACGACGCCGCGTACCTCTTCGACCGCTTCGTGACCCTCATGGAGGCCGAGCGTGCCTAAGCGCACCGACATCCAGTCCGTCCTGGTCATCGGCTCCGGCCCGATCGTCATCGGCCAGGCCGCCGAGTTCGACTACTCCGGCACCCAGGCCTGCCGGGTCCTCAAGGCCGAGGGCCTGCGGGTCATCCTGGTCAACTCCAACCCGGCCACGATCATGACCGACCCGGAGATCGCCGACGCCACCTACGTCGAGCCGATCACCCCCGAGTTCGTCGAGAAGATCATCGCCAAGGAGCGCCCCGACGCCCTCCTGCCCACCCTCGGCGGCCAGACCGCGCTCAACACCGCGATCTCCATGCACGAGCAGGGCGTCCTGGAGAAGTACGGCGTGGAGCTCATCGGCGCCAACGTCGAGGCCATCCACAAGGGCGAGGACCGCGACCTCTTCAAGGGCGTCGTCGAGGCCGTCAAGGCCAAGATCGGGCACGGCGAGTCCGCCCGCTCGGTCATCTGCCACACCATGGAGGACGTCCTCGCGGGCGTCGAGACGCTCGGCGGCTACCCCGTCGTCGTCCGCCCCTCCTTCACCATGGGCGGCGCCGGCTCCGGCTTCGCCCACGACGAGGAGGAGCTGCGCCGCATCGCCGGCCAGGGCCTCACGCTCTCCCCGACCACCGAGGTGCTCCTGGAGGAGTCCATCCTCGGCTGGAAGGAGTACGAGCTGGAGCTGATGCGCGACAAGCACGACAACGTCGTGGTCGTCTGCTCCATCGAGAACTTCGACCCGATGGGCGTCCACACCGGCGACTCCATCACCGTCGCCCCGGCGATGACGCTCACCGACCGCGAGTACCAGATCCTCCGCGACGTCGGCATCGCGATCATCCGCGAGGTCGGCGTCGACACCGGCGGCTGCAACATCCAGTTCGCCGTCAACCCCGACGACGGCCGCGTCATCGTCATCGAGATGAACCCGCGCGTCTCCCGCTCCTCGGCGCTCGCCTCCAAGGCCACCGGCTTCCCGATCGCCAAGATCGCCGCCCGGCTCGCCGTCGGCTACACGCTCGACGAGATCCCGAACGACATCACGGAGAAGACCCCGGCGTCCTTCGAGCCCACGCTCGACTACGTCGTCGTCAAGGCCCCCCGCTTCGCCTTCGAGAAGTTCCCCTCCGCCGACTCCACGCTGACCACGACCATGAAGTCGGTCGGCGAGGCCATGGCCATCGGCCGGAACTTCCCCGAGGCCCTCCAGAAGGCCCTGCGCTCCCTGGAGAAGAAGGGCAGCCAGTTCGCCTTCACCGGCGAGCCCGGCGACAAGGCCGAACTGCTCCGCGAGGCGGTCCGCCCCACCGACGGCCGGATCAACACCGTCATGCAGGCGATCCGCGCCGGCGCCACCCCGGAGGAGGTCTTCGAGTACACGAAGATCGACCCGTGGTTCGTCGACCAGCTCTTCCTGATCAAGGAGATCGCCGACGAGCTCGCCGCCGTCGAGAAGCTGGAGCCCGAGCTCCTCGCCGAGGCCAAGCGCCACGGCTTCTCCGACGCCCAGATCGCCGAGATCCGCGGCCTGCGCGAGGACGTCGTCCGCGAGGTCCGGCACGCCCTCGGCGTCCGCCCGGTCTACAAGACGGTCGACACCTGCGCCGCCGAGTTCGCCGCCAGGACCCCGTACTTCTACTCGTCCTACGACGAGGAGTCCGAGGTCGCGCCGCGCGACAAGCCCGCCGTGATCATCCTCGGCTCCGGCCCGAACCGCATCGGCCAGGGCATCGAGTTCGACTACTCCTGCGTCCACGCCTCCTTCGCCCTGAGCGACGCCGGCTTCGAGACCGTGATGGTCAACTGCAACCCGGAGACCGTCTCCACCGACTACGACACCTCCGACCGGCTCTACTTCGAGCCGCTCACCCTGGAGGACGTCCTGGAGATCGTCCACGCCGAGTCCCTCGCGGGCCCGATCGCCGGTGTGGTCGTCCAGCTCGGCGGCCAGACCCCGCTCGGCCTCTCCCAGGCCCTCAAGGACAACGGCGTGCCGGTCGTCGGCACCTCCCCGGAGGCCATCCACGCCGCCGAGGACCGCGGCGCCTTCGGCCGAGTCCTGGAGGAGGCCGGCCTGCCGGCCCCCAAGCACGGCACCGCCACCACCTTCGCCGGCGCCAAGAAGATCGCCGACGAGATCGGCTACCCGGTCCTGGTCCGCCCCTCGTACGTGCTCGGCGGCCGCGGCATGGAGATCGTCTACGACGAGGCGCGCCTGGAGGCGTACATCGCCGAGTCCACCGAGATCAGCCCCACCCGGCCGGTCCTGGTCGACCGCTTCCTCGACGACGCCATCGAGATCGACGTCGACGCCCTCTACGACGGCGAGGAGCTCTACCTCGGCGGCGTGATGGAGCACATCGAGGAGGCCGGCATCCACTCCGGCGACTCGGCCTGCGCCCTGCCCCCGATCACCCTCGGCGGCTTCGACATCAAGCGGCTGCGCGCCTCCACCGAGGCCATCGCCAAGGGCGTCGGCGTCCGCGGCCTGATCAACATCCAGTTCGCCATGGCCGGTGACATCCTCTACGTCCTGGAGGCCAACCCGCGCGCCTCCCGGACCGTCCCCTTCACCTCGAAGGCCACCGCCGTCCCGCTCGCCAAGGCCGCCGCCCGCATCTCGCTGGGCGCGACCGTCGCCGAGCTGCGCGCCGAGGGCCTGCTGCCGAAGACCGGCGACGGCGGCACCCTGCCGCTCGACGCGCCGATCTCCGTCAAGGAGGCCGTGATGCCGTGGTCGCGCTTCCGCGACGTGCACGGCCGCGGCGTGGACACCGTCCTCGGCCCGGAGATGCGCTCCACCGGCGAGGTCATGGGCATCGACGCCGTCTTCGGCACCGCCTACGCCAAGTCGCAGGCCGGCGCCTACGGCCCGCTGCCCACCAAGGGCCGCGCCTTCATCTCCGTCGCCAACCGCGACAAGCGCTCGATGATCTTCCCGGCCCGCGAGCTGGTCGCCCACGGCTTCGAGCTCATGGCCACCTCCGGCACCGCCGAGGTCCTCAAGCGCAACGGCATCAACGCCACCGTCGTGCGCAAGCTCAGCGAGGGCGAGGGCCCGGACGGCGAGAAGACGATCGTCCAGCTCATCCACGACGGCCAGGTCGACCTGATCGTCAACACCCCGTACGGCACCGGGGGCCGCCTCGACGGCTACGAGATCCGTACGGCGGCGGTGGCCCGCGGCGTCCCGTGCCTCACCACGGTCCAGGCGCTCGCCGCGGCCGTGCAGGGCATCGACGCCCTCAACCACGGCGGCGTCGGCGTCCGTTCCCTCCAGGAACACGCCGAACACCTGACCGCGGCCCGCGACTAGCAGCCACCGAGGGGGACACCGGAAACGGTGTCCCCCTCTTCATGAGGACACACCACCATGTACAAGCTCTTCTTCCAGCTCGTCTTCAAGCGCATGGACCCGGAGAAGGCCCACCACCTCGCCTTCCGCTGGATCCGGCTGGCCGCCCGCACCCCGGTCCTGCGCACCTTCGCCGCCGCCGTCCTCGCCCCCCGGTACAAGGAGCTGCGCACCGAGGCCCTGGGCCTCCGCATGCACGGCCCCTTCGGCCTCGCCGCGGGCTTCGACAAGAACGCCGTCGCCGTCGACGGCATGGCCATGCTCGGCTTCGACCACGTCGAGATCGGCACGGTCACCGGCGAGGCCCAGCCCGGCAACCCCAGGAAGCGGCTCTTCCGCCTCGTCCCCGACCGGGCCCTGATCAACCGGATGGGCTTCAACAACGAGGGCTCCGCCGCCGTCGCCGCCCGCCTCCACGCGCGCGTGCCGGTCTTCCGGACCGTCGTCGGCGTCAACATCGGCAAGACCAAGGTGGTCGAGGAGGCCGACGCGGCCGCCGACTACGTGAAGTCCACCGAGCGGCTCGCCGCCCACGCCGACTACCTCGTCGTCAACGTCTCCTCGCCGAACACCCCCGGCCTGCGCAACCTCCAGGCCACCGCGTCGCTGCGCCCGCTGCTCACCGCCGTCCGCGAGGCCGCCGACCGCACGGTCACCGACCGCCGGGTCCCGCTCCTGGTGAAGATCGCTCCCGACCTCGCCGACGAGGACGTGGACGCCGTCGCCGACCTCGCCGTCGAGCTCGGCCTGGAGGGCATCATCGCCACCAACACCACCATCGCCCGCGAAGGCCTCGGCCTCTCCTCCGCCCCGGCCCTCGTCCAGGAGACCGGCGGTCTCTCGGGCGCCCCGCTCAAGGAGCGCTCCCTGGCGGTCCTGCGCCGCCTGTACGCGCGCGTGGGCGACCGGATCGTCCTGGTCGGCGTCGGCGGCATCGAGGACGCCGAGGACGCCTGGCAGCGCATCCTGGCCGGTGCCACCCTGATCCAGGGGTACAGCGCCTTCATCTACGAGGGGCCGTTCTACGCCCGGGCGATCCACAAGGGCCTCGCCGCCCGCCTGGCCGCCTCCCCCTACGCCACCCTCGCCGAAGCCGTCGGCGCCGACCACCGAAAGGCCACCACCTCGTGACCCTCCCCTTCGGCACCCGTCTGCGCGCCGCCATGGACGAGCGCGGCCCCCTCTGCGTCGGCGTCGACCCGCACGCCTCGCTGCTGGACTCCTGGGGCCTCGCCGACGACATCGCGGGCCTGGAGCGCTTCACGTACACCGTGGTCGAGGCGCTGGCGGACACCGTCGCCGTCTTCAAGCCGCAGGCCGCCTTCTTCGAGCGCTTCGGCTCGCGCGGCGTCGCCGTCCTGGAGCGCGCCACCGCCGATCTGCGCGCGGCGGGCGGCCTGGTCGTCATGGACGCCAAGCGCGGCGACATCGGCTCCACGATGGGCGCCTACGCGGAGGCCTTCCTGCGGAAGGACTCCCCGCTCTTCTCCGACGCGCTCACGGTCTCCCCGTACCTCGGCTACGGCTCGCTGAAGCCGGCCGTCGACCTGGCGCGCGAGTCCGGCGCCGGGCTCTTCGTGCTCGCCCTCACCTCCAACCCGGAGGGCGGCGAGGTCCAGCGGGCCGTCCGCGAGGACGGGCGCACCGTCGGCGCGACGATGCTCGCCCACCTCGCCGAGGAGAACGCGGGGGAGACCCCGATGGGCTCCTTCGGCGCGGTCGTCGGCGCCACTCTCGGTGACCTCTCCTCCTTCGACCTCGACATCAACGGCCCGCTCCTCGCTCCCGGCATCGGCGCCCAGGGCGCGACCCCGGCCGACCTCCCGGTGGTCTTCGGGGACGCGGTCCGCAACGTCGTCCCGAACGTGAGCAGGGGAGTGCTCCGCGCCGGACCCGACGCGTCCGCCCTGCGGGACGCGGCGGCGCGCTACGCGGACGAGATCCGGGCGGCCGTCGCCGGCTGACCGGGTCCCGCCGCCGTCCCGACATCCCCGCAGGTGGGAGAGGACGGCGACCTCGGACGGCCCAGCGTCGTGGCACTTGACGAAATCTTGGCAGAAATCCGGGTCGTTATGCCGGAAAAGTCCTGGTCGGCAGAGGCTGACCAGGACTTTTCCGCTGTTCTCGCTGACTGGAGCGGTGATGGCCGCTAGTCTCCGGGGCAGGGCAGACGTCCAACGGTCACGTCGTTGGACGTTGCTCCACTGGTGTGGGTCGACCAGGTCCCTCACCGGTCCGTATCCGACAGATCGACATCCGAGGTGACGTAGGCGTGGCTCTTCCGCCCCTTACCCCTGAACAGCGCGCAGCCGCGCTCGAAAAGGCCGCCGCGGCTCGCCGGGAGCGGGCCGAGGTCAAGAATCGACTCAAGCACTCCGGCGCCTCCCTCCACGAGGTCATCAAGCAGGGCCAGGAGAACGACGTCATCGGCAAGATGAAGGTCTCCGCCCTCCTTGAGTCCCTTCCCGGCGTCGGCAAGGTCCGCGCCAAGCAGATCATGGAGCGGCTCGGCATCTCCGAGAGCCGTCGTGTCCGTGGTCTCGGCTCCAACCAGATCGCCTCCCTGGAGCGCGAGTTCGGCGGCGCCGGCGCCTGATCGGCGTCCGGACCGTCGTCCGGCCCGGTGCCCGATCCGGGACACCCGTCCCGGGCACCCCGGCGATGCTGGAATAATCGCTGCATGGCAGCAGAGGTACGTCCGCGGCTGACCGTGCTCTCCGGCCCCTCAGGGGTCGGCAAGAGCACGGTCGTCGCTCATATGCGCAAGGTCCACCCCGAGGTCTGGCTCTCGGTGTCGGCCACGACACGAAAGCCCCGCCCCGGCGAGAAGCACGGCGTCCAGTACTTCTTCGTCTCGGACGACGAGTTCGACAAGCTGGTCGCCAACGGTGAGCTCCTCGAATGGGCCGAGTTCGCGGGCAACCGCTACGGCACCCCCCGCAGCGCGGTCGTCGACCGCCTGGAGAAGGGCGAGCCCGTCCTCCTGGAGATCGAACTCCAGGGCGCGCGTCAGGTGAAGGAGTCCATGGCCGACTCCCGGCTCGTCTTCCTGGCCCCGCCGAGCTGGGAGGAGCTGGTCCGGCGGCTCACCGGCCGCGGCACCGAGTCCCCCGAGGTCATCGAGCGGCGCCTCGCCGCCGCCAAGGTCGAGCTCGCCGCCGAGTCGGAGTTCGACACCACGCTCGTCAACACCTCCGTCGAGGACGTCGCGCGCGAGCTGCTAACGTTGATGCACGTAGTCTGATCTTTTATCCATCTTCGGAAGGTAGAGCGTGTCCTCTTCCATCACCGCGCCCGAGGGCATCATCAACCCGCCGATCGACGAGCTGCTCGAGGCCACTGACTCGAAGTACAGCCTCGTGATCTACGCGGCCAAGCGCGCGCGTCAGATCAACGCGTACTACTCGCAGCTCGGTGAGGGCCTGCTGGAGTACGTCGGTCCCCTCGTCGACACCCACGTCCACGAGAAGCCGCTCTCGATCGCCCTGCGCGAGATCAACGCGGGTCTGCTGACCTCCGAGGCCATCGAGGGCCCCGTTCAGTAAGCGTTGCGTTCGTCACTCCAGGCCCGGCGGTTCGTCCGCCGGGCCTGTGGTGTCTCATGGACTCGGATACTGGAGTCGTAACGCAGCCGAGTACGCGTACGAGCGCGGGGAGTGACAGCCGTGACCAAGCCGAAGGTCGTTCTGGGCGTGAGCGGCGGCATCGCCGCCTACAAGGCGTGCGAGCTGCTGCGCCGGCTCACCGAGTCGGGCCACGACGTCCGCGTCGTCCCCACCGACTCCGCGCTCCACTTCGTCGGCGCCGCCACCTGGTCCGCGCTCTCCGGCAACCCGGTCTCCACCGAGGTCTGGGACTCCGTCCACGAGGTGCCGCACGTCCGCATCGGCCAGGCCGCCGACCTCGTCGTCGTCGCCCCCGCCACCGCCGACATGCTGGCCAAGGCCGCCCACGGCCTCGCCGACGACCTCCTCACCAACACGCTGCTCACCGCGCGCTGTCCGGTCGTCTTCGCCCCCGCCATGCACACCGAGATGTGGGAGCACCCGGCCACCCAGGAGAACGTGGCCACCCTCCGCCGCCGCGGCGCCGTCGTCATCGAACCCGCCGTCGGCCGCCTCACCGGCGTCGACACCGGCAAGGGCCGGCTCCCCGACCCCGGCGAGATCTTCGAGGTCTGCCGGAGGATCCTGGCCCGCGGAGTCACCGCCCCCGACCTCGCCGGACGCCATGTCGTGGTGAGCGCCGGCGGCACCCGCGAGCCCCTCGACCCGGTCCGCTACCTGGGCAACCGCTCCTCCGGCAAGCAGGGGTACGCCCTCGCCAAGGCAGCCGCCGCGCGCGGCGCCCGGGTCACCCTCGTCGAGGCCAACACGGGCATGCCCGACCCGGCCGGCGTCGACGTCGTCCACGCGGGCACCGCCCACCAGCTGCGCGAGGCCGTCCTCAAGGCCGCCGCCGACGCCGACGCGGTCGTGATGGCCGCCGCCGTCGCCGACTTCCGCCCGGCCTCGTACGCCACCGGCAAGATCAAGAAGACCGACGACGGGGGCGCCCCGACCATCGAGCTGGTCCGCAACCCCGACATCCTCGCCGAGCTCTCCGCCGACCGCGCCCTGCCCGGCCAGGTCGTCGTCGGCTTCGCCGCCGAGACCGACGACGTCCTGGCCAACGGCCGGGCCAAGCTCGCCCGCAAGGGCTGCGACCTCCTCGTCGTCAACGAGGTCGGCGAGCGCAAGACCTTCGGCTCGGAGGAGAACGAGGCCGTGGTCCTCGCCGCGGACGGCACGGAGACCCCGGTCCCGTACGGCCCGAAGGAAGCCCTCGCCGAGACCGTCTGGGACCTCGTCCTGCCCCGCCTGCGCGAGCGCCCCGCCTGACCCGCCCTCCCGTCCTTCCCGTACACCCGTACACCCGTATGACCCAAGCCGTGCCGGACGCCCCGGTGCGGCACCGGAAGGCCCGGCGGGTCCGGCGCGGCGCGCGAAACGCCGTGCCGGGAGTGATCTGCGCCCCATCCCGCGCCCCCCTCGGGGCCCGCCGGCGGCCGATTCCGGCCCCCGTGGACCATTCGCCAGGCGAGACACCTGGTCCAAGGTCCGACCTCGCCCGATAGACTGTCCGTGGAACGTCGCGGGGCGCAGCCCCCTGCCGGTCCGCGAAGAGACAGCCAGCAGCCGCTGCAACCCCAGGGAGCGTTGTGTCCCGTCGTCTGTTCACCTCGGAATCCGTCACCGAGGGACACCCCGACAAGATCGCTGACCAGATCAGCGACACCATCCTCGACGCGCTGCTCCGGGAGGACCCCACCTCCCGCGTCGCCGTCGAGACGCTGATCACCACCGGCCTCGTGCACGTCGCCGGCGAGGTGACCACGAAGGCGTGGGCGGACATCCCCACCCTCGTCCGCAACAAGATCCTCGAGATCGGGTACGACTCCTCGAAGAAGGGCTTCGACGGCGCCTCGTGCGGCGTCTCGGTCTCCATCGGGTCGCAGTCCCCGGACATCGCGCAGGGCGTGGACACCGCGTACGAGAAGCGCGTCGAGGGCGACGAGGACGAGCTGGACAAGCAGGGTGCCGGTGACCAGGGCCTGATGTTCGGCTACGCGTCGGACGAGACGCCCGAGCTGATGCCGCTGCCGATCCACCTGGCGCACCGGCTC
>NZ_JBIBWV010000021.1:0-130645 GCF_043081625.1 Streptomyces sp. NPDC014861 | reverse complement strand
GGCCCGCGGGCGCCGCGGCCCCCCCCCCCCCCCCCCCCCCCCCCCCCCCGCTGTGCGCCCCCCCCCCCCCGGGGGGGGCCCCCCGCTCCCACGTCCGGGGGCGCCCCACGGCCGTTCGCGATCAGGGCGTCGTACCGACGCAGAAGCTGTTCGGCGCCCTGAGGCGGCACGGTGGTTCGGCGCACCGGTCCCCGCCCGGGCGGCGCCCTCACCTGCTGGACGTCAGGAGGTCGGCCCCCGGCCGGCCGGCGCCCAGGTCGCGCCATTCGCTGGGGGAGACGCCGTAGGCGGTACGGAAGGCCCGACTGAAGTGCGCCGGACTGACGAAGCCCCACTTCTGGGCGACGGCCGACACGGCGGGTGCCGTCCTGCTCCGGCGGGCCAGTTCGCGACCGCACTCCTCCAGGCGTCGCTGCCGGATGAGCTGCCCGACCGTGGTCCCCTCGCCCTCGAACAGCCGATGCAGGTACCGGACGGAGATTCCGAGCGTCCGGGCGACGCCCTCCGGGTACAGGTCCGGATCGCGCAAATTCCGGTCGATGTGGTCACGGGCGCGCCGCACCAGATGGCTCGGTGCGTCCGCGTCCTCGCGGCCGTCGTGGGCCTGCTCCGCGATCAGGGTGTCGAACAGTTCGACGACCATGCCCGCCAAGCGGTTGGCGACGGCCGGAGGGTGACCGTCGGCGGAGGAGGCCATGTTGGTCAGGAACGGGAGGAGTATCGCTCCGAAGCCGTCCGCGGTTCCGACGACGCTCCCCGTGGCCTGCCGGATCGCGGTGTCCGACGCGCCCAGGACACGGCGCGGGACCTGGAAGACGCGAGTCGCGAATCGCCGGGGACGGTCGAAGGAGTACGGCCGGCTCGCGTCGTACACCAGCAGGTCCCCCTCGCCGACCTCCACCCGCCGGCCGTCCTGGACGAAGGTGGCGGTCCCGGACATCTGGACGGCGACGGCCACCAGCGCCCGGGGCGATCCGCCGGTCAGCGCCTGTGTGCGGCTGACCCGTTCCGCGTCGGCCTCCACGGTGGTGACCTGGAGATACGCGAGGCGGTAGGTGGTGATCCGGCCGTCGAACGGTCCCTCGCCCCGAGGTGTGACCTCCGCCGGTCCCAGCGTCCTGCTCACCGCGTCTCTCCAGTACGCGACCTTGTCCAGGTCAGGCACCGATGCGGTCGTCCACACCACGCTCACGTCATGTCCGTTCAAGGGAAGTCGTTCCGGGCCGTCGGAGACGGGAACAGGACGCCGCGTCCGCCCGGAAGCCGCGGCCAGGTGCCTGTCCGTCCCCAAGAGCCAAGCAGCGGGCCGTACCCGGCTCCAGGCAGAACCGCAGGCAGGAATCGGCGCCGCGTGAAGACTGCGCTCACGGACAAGACCCAGTGCGTGACGCGACAAGAGGCGGCTCCTCCCCGGTCGTAGCGTGACGGTCATCCGCACCGCAGAAAGGCGCGGACCAGCACTTTCGCAACGAGGAGACCTTCATGCCGTACATCACCGTGGGCCAGGAGAACACCAACCCGATCGAGGTGTACTACGAGGACCAGGGCGCGGGCCGGCCGGTCGTCCTCATCCACGGCTTCCCGCTCGACGGCCACTCCTGGGAGCGGCAGACCGCCGCGCTGCTCGACGCCGGCCACCGAGTGATCACGTACGACCGCCGCGGCTTCGGACAGTCCTCCCAGCCGGCCACCGGCTACGACTACGACACCTTCGCCGCCGACCTGAACACCGTGCTGGAGACCCTCGACCTGAACGACGCCGTCCTCGTCGGCTTCTCGATGGGCACGGGCGAGGTCGCCCGCTACGTCTCCACGTACGGCTCGGGCCGCGTCGCCAAGGTCGCCTTCCTCGCCTCGCTCGAGCCCTGCCTGCTCAAGAGCGACGACAACCCGGACGGCGTCGCCCCGAAGGAGTTCTTCGACGGCGTCGTCGCCGCCGTGAAGGCCGACCGCTACGCCTACTACACGGCCTTCTTCCACGACTTCTACAACCTCGACGAGAACCTGGGCACCCGGATCAGCGAGGAAGCCGTCCGCAACAGCTGGGACACCGCGGCCCGGGGTGGCTCCTTCGCCGCGTCCGCCGCACCGGCCACCTGGTACACCGACTTCCGCGCCGACATCCCCGCCGTCGACGTGCCGGCCCTGATCCTGCACGGGACCGCCGACCGCATCCTCCCGGCGGAGGGCACCGCGCGCCCCTTCCACAAGGCGCTGCCGTCGGCCGACTACGTCGAGATCGAGGGCGCCCCGCACGGCCTGCTGTGGACCCACGCGGAGGAGGTCAACACCGCCCTTCTCGCCTTCCTGGCGAAGTGACGCCCCACCGTCGACCTGCCCGGGCGACGCCGGTGCACCGGCGTCGCCCCGGCCCTCCGGTTCCCCGACGCGGGGAACCGGACCGGCTCAGAGAGTGAACACCCCATGCAGTTCGGCATCTTCACCGTCGGGGACGTGACCCCGGACCCCACGAACGGCCGCACTCCGACCGAACGCGAGCGCATCAAGGCGATGGTCACCATCGCGCTCAAGGCCGAGGAGGTCGGCCTGGACGTCTTCGCGACCGGCGAGCACCACAATCCGCCGTTCGTACCGTCGTCGCCGACCACCATGCTCGGCTTCATCGCCGCCCGCACCGAGAAGCTCATCCTTTCCACCGCCACCACGCTCATCACCACCAACGACCCGGTGAAGATCGCCGAGGACTACGCGACGCTCCAGCACCTGGCCGACGGCCGCGTCGACCTCATGCTGGGGCGCGGCAACACCGGTCCGGTCTACCCGTGGTTCGGCCAGGACATCCGCCGCGGCATCGACCTCGCCAAGGAGAACTACGCCCTGCTGCGCCGGCTGTGGCACGAGGACGTCGTGGACTGGGAAGGCACCTTCCGTACGCCGCTCCAGGCCTTCACCTCGACACCGCGGCCCCTGGACGGCGTCCCGCCGTTCGTATGGCACGGATCCATCAGGTCCCCCGAGATCGCGGAGCAGGCCGCCTTCCACGGCGACGGCTTCTTCCACAACAACATCTTCTGGCCGGCCGACCACACCAGGCGCATGGTGGGGTTGTACCGCCGCCGGTTCGCCCACCATGGTCACGGCCGGCCGGAGGACGCCGTCGTCGGTCTCGGCGGGCAGGCGTTCATGCGGAAGAACTCCCAGGACGCGGTACGGGAGTTCCGCCCGTACTTCGACAACGCGCCCGTCTACGGCCACGGTCCCTCCCTGGAGGACTTCACCGAGCGGACCCCGCTCACGGTGGGCTCTCCCCAGCAGGTCATCGAGCGGACCCTCGCCTTCCGGGAGACCGTCGGCGACTACCAGCGCCAGCTCTTCCTGATGGACCACGCGGGCCTGCCCCTGAAGACCGTCCTGGAACAGCTCGACATCCTCGGCGAGGAGGTCGTCCCCGTGCTGCGGAGGGAATTCGCCCGGGGGCGGGCGGCCGACGTGCCGGAGGCGCCCACGCACGCGTCCCTCCGAGCCGTCCGGGAGGTGCCCGCCGCATGAAGCTGACCGTTGTCTCCGCCGGACTGAGCACCCCCTCGTCCACCCGCCTGCTCGCGGATCGGCTGACCGGATCCACCCGCGAAGGACTCGCCGGCCGGAGCCACGAGGTGTCCACCGAGATCCTCGAACTGCGCGAACTGGCCACCGACATCGCCCACCACCTCGTGACCGGCTTCCCGCCGTCGCGACTGAGCGCCGCGATCGACGCGGTGACGGCCGCCGACGGCCTGATCGTCGTGACACCCGTGTTCGCGGCCTCCTACAGCGGCCTCTTCAAGTCCTTCTTCGATGTGATGGATCCGGACGCCCTCTCCGGGACACCGGTCCTGATCGCCGCGACGGGCGGCACCGCCCGCCACTCCCTCGTCCTCGAGCACGCGGTGCGCCCGCTCTTCGCCCATCTCCACGCCGTCGTCGTCCCCACCGCCGTCTTCGCGGCCTCCGAGGACTGGGGCTCGGGCGGCGACGAGTACACCGACGGCCTGCCCGGCCGGATGCACCGGGCCGGCACCGAGCTCGCCGCGCTCATGGCGGCCCGCCCGCCCCGGTCCACCGCGCCCGCGGACGACATCACCGCCCTCGAACAGCAACTCGCCGACCTGCGCTTCGACTGAGACCTCGCCGGCATCCCACGGCACGCGGCGCAGCGCCGCGCACACCCCACGTCAAGGAGAGACCCCCATGACCGAACGACCCGTACTCGAACCCGCCGCCCAGGCATTCGCCGACGCCACCGCGCAGCCTCCGTACCTCTACCAGATCCCCGTCGCCGAAGGCCGCCAGGCGGTGGACGAGGTGCAGAGCGGCGAGGGTGTGGCGATGCCCGCCGTCGACGAGGAGTGGGTGACCGTGCACGGCGGCCCGACCGGCGACGTCCGGGCCCGGATCGTCCGCCCGCACGGCCGGACCGGCACCCTCCCCGTCATCCTCTACCTGCACGGCGCGGGCTGGGTCTTCGGCAACGCCCACACCCACGACCGGCTCGTCCGCGAACTCGCGGTCGGCACGGGCGCCGCCGTCGTCTTCCCCGAGTACGACCTGTCGCCCGAGGCGCGCTACCCCGTCGCCATCGAGCAGAACTACGCCGTCGCCCAGTGGATCGCCCGCGAGGGGCGCCACAAGGACCTCGACGGCACCCGGATCGCCGTCGCCGGCGACTCCGTCGGCGGCAACATGACCGCCGCCCTCACCCTCCTGGCCGGACAGCGCGGCGACGTGACGTTCCTCCAGCAGGTCCTCTTCTACCCGGTGACGGACGCGCGCTTCGACACCGCGTCGTACGAGCGGTTCGCGACCGGCTACTTCCTGCGCCGCGAGGCCATGGAGTGGTTCTGGGACCAGTACACGACCGACGAGGCCGAGCGCGCGCAGATCACCGCCTCCCCGCTGCGCGCCACCCTCGACCAGCTGACGGATCTCCCGCCGGCCCTGGTGATCACCGCCGAGGCCGACGTCCTGCGCGACGAGGGCGAGGCCTACGCGGCGAAGCTCCGCTCGGCCGGCGTACCCGTCACCGCGCTGCGCGTCCAGGGCGTCATCCACGACTTCGTGATGCTGAACGCCCTGCGGGAGACCCGGGGCGCCGAACTCGCCATCGGCGTCGCCACCGACATCCTCCGCAAGGCCCTCGCATGACCGGGCCCGCGACCAGCATGCCCGTGGCGGGCCTCGTGCCCGCCCGGCGGCGAGAACCCGAGCACGCCGACCTTCTGGTGCGCAACGCCAAGGTGTTCACCGGAGACCCCCGCCGTCCGCACGCCCGCGCCGTCGCGATCCGCGAGGGCCGGGTGGCGGCCCTCGGTGACGACCACGAGCTCGCACCCCTCGTCGGCCCGGGAACCAGGGTCGTCGACGCCCTCGGCCGCCGTGTGGTCCCGGGTCTCAACGACTCGCACCTGCACGTCATCCGGGGCGGCCTGAACTACGTGCTGGAACTCCGCTGGGACGGGGTGCGCAGTCTCCGGCAGGCGCTGGCCATGCTCCGCGAGCAGGCCGGTCGCACTCCGAAGGGACAGTGGATCCGGGTCGTCGGAGGATGGACCGCCGAGCAGTTCGCCGAGCGCCGGATGCCCACCGTCGCCGAGCTGAACGCGGCCGCGCCCGACACACCGGTCTTCGTCCTGCACCTCTACCAGTCGGCGCTGATGAACCGGGCCGCCGTCCGGGCCGCCGGATTCACCCGTGACACCCCCGACCCGCGCGGCGGGCAGATCGTCCGCGGTCGCGGCGGCGAACCGAACGGCGTCCTGCTCGCGGCGCCCGGGGCGCTCGTCCTGTACTCGACCCTGGCCAAGGCGCCCACTCTGGACGCCGCCGACAAGCGCACCTCGACCCGGCACTTCCTGCGCGAACTGAACCGCTTCGGACTGACCTCGGCGGTCGACGCCGCCGGCGGCTTCCAGAACTTCCCCGACGACTACGCCACCGTCGCCGACCTGGCGGCGGCCGGGGAACTCTCGCTGCGGATCGCCTACCACCTCTTCCCGCAGACGGCCGGGCAGGAACTCGCCGACCTGAGGCGCTGGACCGAGACGGTCAGGCCCGGTGACGGCGACGCGTGGCTCCGGCTCAACGGCGCCGGCGAGAACCTGACCTGGGCGGCCGCCGACTTCGAGAACTTCTCCGAACCACGGCCCGAACTCGCGGCGGGCTACGAGACGGAGTTCGAGCAGGCCGTCCGGATCCTGGTCGAGAACGGCTGGGGATTCCGGCTGCACGCCACCTACGACGAGACCATCCGCCGCGACCTGACCGTGTTCGAGAAGCTCGCGTCCGAAGGGCTCTTCCCCGGCGGCGGACGCTGGCTGTTCGACCACGCCGAGACCGTCTCGCCCGGCAGCCTGGACCGGATCGCGGCCCTCGGCGGCGCCGTCTCCGTCCAGAACCGCATGTCCTTCCAGGGCCTCGCCTTCCGCGACCGGTACGGCTCCGAGGCCGCCGCCCACACCCCGCCGGTGCGGGCCATGCTCGACCGCGGCCTCACCGTCGCGGCGGGCACGGACGCGACGCGGGTGTCCTCGTACAACCCGTGGGTCGCGCTGCACTGGCTGATCACCGGCCGGACCGTCGGCGGCACGCCGCTCCGAGGCCCCGCGGACCTGATCGGCAGGGACACCGCGCTCGGCCTCTACACCCGGGGCGGGGCACGGCTCACCGGCGAGGAGGACGTCAAGGGCATGCTGCGGGAGGGCTGCTACGGGGACCTGGCGGTCCTCTCGGACGACTACTTCACCGTGCCCGAGCACATGATCCCCGGCATCGAGGCCGTCCTGACCGTCGTCGGCGGCCGGATCGTGTACGGCTCCGCCGAGTACGAGGGCCTCGACGAGGCGCTGCCCCCGATCGCACCGGAGTGGTCGCCGGTGGCCCGCTTCGGCGGCTACCAGGCGGGCGGCGCACGGCAGGCCGCGCTGGTCGCGGAGGCCGCCGCCGAGTCCGCGGAGCACAGCCGGTGGCGGGCGGCGCAGGGGACGGGCCCCCGCACGCCGCCGTCGCTCGTCGACCCCTGCTTCACCCACTGAACCCTGGAGGGAACCCGTATGAACACCGAGCCGGAACCCGATCCCGGCCCCGCCCCCGAGCCCGCCCCGGCGGTCGGCGGTCGCCGCTTCGAACCCGACCTGCGGTCCATGACCCGGATCACCCTGCGGCCCATCGCCTCGCCCATGCCGCTGGGATTCTTCACCATCGCCATCGCGTCCGTGATGACGAGCTGCCTCCAGCTCGGAGTCTTCGACGAGGCGGCCCGCGGCGCCGTCGCCCTCACCGTGCTGCCGGCGTTCGTCCTGCAACTCCTCGTCAGCCACCTGGCCTTCGGAGCACGCGACGTGATCGCGGCGACCCTGATGGCGGTGTTCGCCGGCAGCTGGCTCCCGTACGCGCTGGTCATGCTCACCGACGCTCCCGAAGGCCTTCGGGTGCTCGGCGTGTTCAACCTGGCGCTGCTCGGCTTCGGGGCGCTGATGATCGCCGTGACCCGGCCGAAGCGGGCGCTGTGGCTGGTCCTGGTCGTCTCCGCACCCCGCTGGGCGGCCACCGGCCTCGCCGGGATCACGGGCGCCGAATGGCTGACCCGCACGTCCGGCGTGCTCGGCCTCGTGGTGGCGCTGGTGGCGATGTACGCGGCGTTCGCCCTGATGCTGGAGGACATGCGCAGCGAGGAGGTCCTGCCCATCGGCCGCAGTGGCCCCGCCCACCTGGCGGTGGAGGGCGGCCTGTCCGTCCAGCTGCGCGATCTGGAGCGCCAGGCCGGTGTGCGCCGGACGCTCTGACCGGCGGGCCGGCGCCGTCCTCAGTGCGTGGCTCCGGCGGCGGTTCCCGCGGTGATGTGGCGCTGCGCCACGACGACGAGCACCGCTGCCGGGAGCGACGCGAGGACGGCGGTGGCCATGGTCGTGTTCCACCGGGCGGTATGTGCGCCGAGGTAGTCGTAGAGCCCGAGCGTGACCGGCCGGACCGCGTCGGTGGTGGTCAGGGTGAGGGCGAACAGGGTGTCCCCCCAGGCGAAGAGAAAGGCGAACAGGCCAGCCGTGACCAGTGCGTTCCTGCTCAGGGGCAACACCACGGAACGGAACACGCGCCACGCGCCGGCGCCGTCGAGACGGGCCGCCTCCACGATCTCGCGGGGGATCGCCCCCATGGCGGTCCGCAGCACCAGGATCGCCAGGGGGACGCCGGCGGTCGAGTCGGCGAGCACCAGGCCGAGACGCGAGTCGAGGAGGCCGGTGTCGGCGTAGAGGCCGTGCAGCGCGTTCGCCACCGTGATGCCGGGCACCGCCTGGACGAGGAGCACACCGAAGAGGAACGGGCCGGCGCCGGGCAGCGGGGACAGCGTCAGCGCGTGGGCCGCGGGAGCGGCGAGCGCGAGGCTGAGGGCGGCTGTGCCCAGCGACACCACCAGGCTGGTGAGGAGAGCGCCGCCCTGCTCGTCCAAGGCCGTGAGATATTCGCTCGGATCGGGGTCCGCCGGGAGCCACCCACCCCGGGCCGGGCGGCCGGCCGGCTGCAGAGAGGCGGTCACCATCCAGTGGACGGGAGCCAGCATCGCCGCGAGCAGGACGATCGCGACGAGCGAGCCGGCCAGGCCGTCCCGCCGCGTCCATGACTTCATGAGGGACAAGGGTTCCTCCCGGTCAGAGGTGCCGGGCGCGCCGCACCGCGCGGAGATGGAGCAGGGCGAGGACGAAGGAGACCAGGAGCAGCACATTGCCTGTGGCGGCGGCCCGCCCGAACTCGAACCGCGCGTAGGCCTGCTCGTGGGCCAGCGCCGCCAGGGTCCGGGTGGCACCGGCGGGCCCGCCCCCGGTGAGCACCAGGACGACGTCCGGCGCCCTGAGGGTGTAGACGGCGCCCAGGACGAGGACGACGCCGGCCGTCGGCCGCAGCAGCGGCCAGGTGACGTACCGGAAGAGACGGACGGGCCCGGCTCCGTCCAGGGCGGCCGCCTCGTGGACCTGGGACGGGACGGCCTGCAGGCCGGTGTACAGGAGGGCGGTGTTGAAAGGGATGCCCACCCAGGTGTTGACGAGGACCACGGACCACAGTGCCCCGTGCGTACTCGTGAGCCAGGGGACGCCGTCCGCCGTGAGGTGCAGCGCGCGCAGCGCCTGGTTCACCACCCCGTCGTCGGCGTCGAGCATCCAGCGCCAGACCGTTCCGGTCGCGACGAGCGGCATCAGCCAGGGCAACAGCATCAGCGAGCGGACGAGGCGGCCGAGCGGGAAGCGGCGCCGGAAGAACAGGGCGAGCGCCAGGCCGATCGTGAACTGCGCGACCAGCGAACCGGCGGTGTACAGGGCCGTGGTGGCCGCCGCCCGCCGGAACTCCTCCGAGGCGAACAGCCGGACGTGGTTCTCCCGGCCGACGAAGCTCGCCGCGCCGCCGAGGAGGGCCGCGGGCGTGGCGTCGCGCAGACTCGTCGTGAGGTTGTCGATGAGCGGCCGGCCGAGGAACAGCAGCAGGAACGCGGCGGCCGGCGCGAGGAAGGCGGCCTGGACCATCGTCTCCCGCCGCCTGACCCGCGCCGCCGCACCGGACCGGCCCCCGGTGCGGCCCTCGGCGTCAGGAGCCGGTCGCCATGCGCTGCGCATGCCGGAGCGCCTCCTCGGGCGTCTGCTGTCCGGACACCGCGGCCTGGACCGCGGTGTGGATCGCGGTGGCCGCCTCGGGCCAGGCGGGACCGAGCTTCTGGGTGCGGGGACGCGCGCCCCGGACGCTCTCGACGAAGGCGGCCATCGAGGGGACCTGCCGCGCGTAGCGGGCCGCCACGTCCGTGCGGGACGGGACGGTGTGGTGCCAGGTCGCCAGCGTCTGCGTGCTCGAAGGGTCGTTGAGGCAGTCGAGGACCTGGACCGACTTCCGCGTGCGGGCCTCGGAGCTGTTGCGCGGTACGGTCCAGACCTCACCGCCCAGCGGGGTGACCAGCTCCGCGCCGGGCCGGGGCACGGGGAGCGGCGCGACGCCCCAGCGCAGGTCCTCCGCCTTCTCGAGCGCGGTGATCCGCCAGGGGCCGTTGACCATCATGGCCGCCTTGCCGCCGAGGAACTGCTCGTGCACGTCCGCCTGGTTCCAGGTGAGCACGGACCGCGACATGGCTCCGTCCTCCACGAGACCGCTCCACAGGCGGAGTGCCTCGGCGGCCTGCGGGGTGTCGAGGCGCCGTTCGTCACCCCCGTTGGACCACAGGAAGGGAAGGAACTGGAAGGTGTTCTCGAAGGAGGCGTCGGCGGCGACCGCCAGTCCGTGGCGGCCGGGCCGCGTGGTCGCCAGGGCCGCCTCCCGCAGCTCGTCCCAGGTCCGGGGGACCGCCACGCCGGCCTCGGCGAGCATGTCCTTGTCGTAGTAGAGCGCGAGGGTGTTGACGGTCGGAGCCAGGCCGTACAGCTCTCCCTGGTAGGTGCCGGCCGACAGGATGCCCGGCTGGAAGCCGTCGGTGCTGACGCCGTACGGACGGAGCGGGGTGAGCGCGCCGGACCGGGCGATCTGCTGGAGATCGGGGTTGTCGAGCATCAGCAGGTCGGGCAGGGTCCCCGCGGCGGCCTGCCGCAGGACCGTGGGGACGAGCGACGGCGCGGGAACGCTCCGGTGCTCGATCGTCACCTCCGCCTTCCTGCCGCAGGCGGCGAGCAGTTCGCCCCAGTGGGCGTGCTCGGTGCTGTCGGTGTAGTAGTCGAGCACGGTGAGGGACGTCACCCGCTCCGTACGGGAGGGGCCGGCCGGGTCGCCGGTGCCGCAGCCGACGGTGACCAGGACCAGCGCGACGGCCGCCGCGAGAGCGGCGAGGGGCCGACCGAGAGGTCCCGTGGATGCCTTCACGTTGGTGTGTGCCCTTCCTGAGGACGTGTCTGTTCATACGTATGCGGAGAGGTCGCGGAGGTGGGTACCGCGCTCGAAAGTGTCGCCGATCGGTGCGACCGGGGTGTCGGAGGGGTCTATTCCGCATCGCCCCGTGAGAGCACCACATGCGTGAGCTGCACCCGGGACCTCACGTCGAGTTTCCGGAAGGCCGACGTCAGATGGGTGTTGACGGTGTGGGGCGAGACGAAGAGGGCCTCGGCGGCCGACCTGTTGGTGTGGCCGCCCGCGATGAGCCGCGCCACCTTCCGCTCCGAGACGGTGAGCGCCTCCCAACCCTGGACCGGCCGGTCGCGTACGCCGCCTCTCCGTCCGGCACCGTGCCCAGGTCGATCCTCCGCACCGGTGCCCGGACCGCCGGCGGCGTCATCGAGCAGCCGCAGCACATCGGCCGCGGCCGCGTGCGCACCCGCCGCGGCGAAGGCGTCCCGGGCAGCCGAGAGGACCACCACCGCCTCCGCGGTCCGTCCCGCCGTCACGAGCGCCCGTCCGAGGTCGGTCCGGGCCGAGGCCAGGACCAGCGGGCGGGGTCCGGCCATGAGGAGGGACACCGCCTGTTCGAGCGGACCGACGGCGCCGGAGATGAGCCCCGCGGTGAGGGCGGCCGACCCCGTGGCCGTCGGCACCTCCGGATTGCGCTCGGCGTGCGCCGCCGCCTGCGCGGCCAGGTCCTCGGCCAACGCCCGGTCCCCGGCCGCCAGCGCCATCCGCACCGCCGCCCCGACCCAGGTACGCAGCAGCCGCCAGCGCATGAACGGTCCGAACTCCTGCAGCCGCCTCAGCGCGGCCACCGCCGACCGGGCGTCTCCGTCGTGGTCGGCGACGAGGGCCTCCAGAAAGCACACCGCGGCCCGGTTCCCCGGGTTCGGCTTGACCGCCAGCCGTTCCCGCGCCGCCACCAGCTGCTCCCCGGCCCCCGCGCGGTCGCCCCGCAGCAGCGCCGTCCAGGCGCGGATCACCCGGGAGTTCACCTGCTGCACCGGGGTCCGTACGGCGTCCTCCAGGTCCTCCATCGTCACGAAGTGGGCCTCGGCGTCGTCGAGGCGACCCCGGCCGAGGTGCTGCTGGCCCTGCGCCCACAGGAGCATGGCCTGCCGATGCGAACCGGCCTCCGCCGCCGCCCGCCGCAGCAGCTCCGCCGCCCGGTCGAACCGGTCCATGTGCTGATGGGCGACGACCTCCTCGGGCCGGAAGGAGCCGTCCACGACACTCAGCGCGGTGAAGCGCGCCGAAGCGGCGGCGCCGTCACCCGCGTTGAGGGCGATCTCGCCCAGCGCGGAGAGCGCCTGCACATGCGCGGGACGGTCCCCGGCCGCGATCGCCGCCGCCAGCGCCTCCTCACCCACGGCCCGCGCTGCGCCCAGGTCCCGGCCACGGGACAGGGCGAGCGCCCGCAGTGCGGAGAGCCGGGCGCTCACCTCGGGCGGCATGCCCCCGACGGCCAGGGCCGCCTCCGCCCGCCGGCACAACTCCTCGGCCAGGTCCAGACTCCACAGCGCCGCCCCCAGGGTCGCCTGGAGCCGGCCGAACACCGCGAGCGGCGGTTGCGCGGCGAGAAGACCGTCACAGGTCGTCAGCGCCTCCCGCTCCCGGCCCGCCCGGATCAGACAGACGATCGCCTGCTCGCCCACGTCGAACCGCGCGGCCTCCGAAGGCCGGACCAGCTCCAAGGCGCGTGTCATGAGGTCGGCAGCGAGGCCGGGCGTCACCGGCAGGACGTCGTCGGCCGCCCGCCGCAGCAGTGCGACGGCTTCCTCGTCCCCGGGCTCGGCGCCGAGCAGCACGTGCGACGCCACGTCGATCGGGCGGTGCCCGGAAGCGACGAGACGGTGCGCGGCCGCCCGGTGCAGCGCGTTGCGCGCCGACGCGGGGATGTCGGCGTAGACCGCCTGACGCAACAGGTCATGACGGAAGACGAGGAGCTCGCCGTCCTCGTCGAGCAGCCCCGCACGCAGCGCCTCGTCGAGGGCCGTGACCAGCGCGGCGGGTGGGCGCCCGCACAGCGCCGCCGCGTCGACGAAGGCGAACCGGCGGCCGAGGACCGCCCCCATCCGCAGGAGACCCAGGGTGTCGTGACCGAGGGAGCCGATCCTGTCGCGCACGCCGGACACGAGCCCGCTCGGCACGGAAGGGGAGATGTGCCCGACCTCGGGCGCGGTCCTCCGCCCGCCCGGGACGAGCCCCGTGCCCGCCTCCGGCCCTCGGCCGGGAAGCGCTCCGCACTGTTCCGCGCCTTGGCCGGAGGCCCCTCCCCGGTGTCCCTCGGACCGCAGCCCCTGAAGCAACTCCACCGCGAGGAAGGGGTTCCCACCGGTCCCCTCCAGCAGACCCCGGATCCGCTCGTCGACGTCCTGGCCGAGGACGTCGTCCGCGAGCCGGCTGATGGCGGACGGGGACAGCGGCCGCAGGAGGAACTGCGCCACCGGCAGTCGGCTCCGTGCGGCCGCCAGTATCTCCTCACCGGCGGCCGTGGGGCCGGTGCGCCCGGTCAGCAGCCACAGGACCGGAGAACTCCGCAGCCGACCGGGCAGCTGCCGCAGCGCGAACCGGCTCAGCGGATCCGCCCACTGCACGTCGTCCAGGGCGATGAGTACGGGTGCCTCGGCCGCCCTGGCCTCGATCATCCCGGCGAGCCGCTCCACGAGCCGGATCCGCTGGTCGTGACGGCGGGCGGGATCAGCGAAGGCGTCCGCCTTCAGCAAGGGGCGTGAGCCACCGAGGAGGCAGCCCGCCAGCGAGGACAGCGGTACCAGATGATGCAGCTCGTCGGCTCTGCCGATGCCGGTGGAGTACCCGGCGCCCTCGGCCAGGGCGACGGCCTCCGTGAGCAGCGTGCTCTTCCCGATGCCGGCTTCGCCGCGCAGGAGGACGAGCGCGCCACCACCGCTCCGAGCCACGGAGGCGACGAGGGTACGCAGCTCCGCGAGCTCGGCCTCCCGGCCGCGCAGCCCACGAC
The DNA here is from genome assembly GCF_043081625.1 of Streptomyces sp. NPDC014861. NCBI lineage: Bacteria > Bacillati > Actinomycetota > Actinomycetes > Kitasatosporales > Streptomycetaceae > Streptomyces > Streptomyces sp. NPDC014861. Next base: position 116,826 of record NZ_JBIBWV010000021.1, on the reverse strand, counting down.
GGGACAGCGGACCGCCCGACCCCGCCACCTTGCTCCACCCCCGAAACGCACGGACCGCCCCCGGCCGCCGTCACCGGCGCCGGAGCGTCCCCCCAGGAGGGTCACTATGGCAAGAACCGCAGCTCATCGCACATCTGACGGGTGAGTCTCCGGTCACACGGCCCGGCCGGCCGCTCTGCCGAGCGGCGCCTTCGGGCGGGACCGCCCGCTCCACCCGGCCGTCGCGGAGTTCTTCCAGTCGACGGGGGACTGCCCGTACGCCGCGCGGAAGACACGGCTGAAGTGCGACGCGCTGGTGAACCCCCAGCGATGGGCGATGCCGGCGATCGTACTGTCCGCGGCGTCCCTGCGGGCGAGCGTCCGACGGCACTCTTCGAGGCGACGCCGCTGGATCCAGCGGCTGACGGTGACGCCCTCGCTCTCGAAGAGCTTGTGCAGATGGCGCACGGAGACGTGGTGGGCGCGGGCCACGAGTTCCGGGGTGAGATCGGGGTCGGTCAGGTTCCCGTCGATGAACGCCCGGATCCGCGTGAGCAGCACGCGAGCGCCGTTCGGCGAATCCGTGGTGTCCGCGCCCCGTTGTTCGTCGGCGAGGACGGTGAGCAGGTCGACCACATTGCGGGCGATGAGCTCGCCGACGGGCTCCGGACAGGTCTCGGCGGCGTCCACGAGCTGCGCCAGGAACGGCGAGAGGATCCCCCCGATCGGCGATTCGGACCCGAGCGGAAGGGCGGTGATCCTGGATATGTCCGACTCGTCGAGGCCGAGGACGGCCCGCGGCAGCACCAGGGACTTCGTCTGGAACGGTTCGGGGAGGGCGAGCCGGATCGGACGCGCCATGTCGTAGACGAAGAGCTGCCCTGCCCGTACCGCGTTGTCCCGGGAATCCTGCTCGACGCGGGCGCCGCCCCGGCTGAGCAGCTTCACCACGACGAAGTCGTCGTTGTCGGCACACGCGATGAGACGCTCGGTCCTGCGCGCGAACTGCGGCTCGCTCTCCACCGTCACCGCCTGCACGCGTCCCAGCACCGCGGTACGGATCGTGCCGGACCGCACTTCGTCGGGCACGGCCACGTCCACGGCTCCGAACGTCCGGGACAGTGCCTCGCGCCAGTAGCCGCGCCGCCGCGCTGCGGGCAGGGCGTCCACGGAGTAGTACGTGCTGGTGAGGGGACCGGATACCGATCCCGATGGATGCGTCTGCATGACTGTGTCCTCTTGCGGTAGTGCTGTCCCGCCAACCTTTCAGCGAACCGCGCGGGGCACATCGCGTGAATCCGCTAGATCGCGTGAGGACGTGCAGGTCAGGGGGAGGAGCGGGCTCCCGGACCGGCGCGCCGGAGCATGGCGCCGACCACGGATCGGCCGACCCCGACCGGTGCGCTCGGCGTGTGCGGATTCGTCGGGCGGGCGGCCGTGTCGGTATCTGCAAGTTTTACGACATTGCCGTCACCTGGAGGAGTTCCTAGCGTGGGGGTGTGCCCTTCTCGGGCTTTCCGTTCCCCTCCCTCGAAAGCTGGTGCAGCCATGCCCTCAGCCGTTCTGCTCGACCTCGGTGAACTCGACGGGGCCCCAGTCGTCCTCGGCTGCTCCGGCTTTCTTCCGGGCCGCGCCCGTGAAGCGGGTGCCACGGTCGTGCGCGTCGTCGACGAGCTGGGTCGAGGTGCTTACGGATGCTGACGACGACGCGTCACCGATTCTCCGCCGCCGCTGTCGCCGCCGCTTTCACCGGCATGGCGCTGCTGGCCACCGGGTGTTCCGGTGACAAGGGCGTCGCGGACGCCGGGCCGAATTCCGCGGCGGCCGTCGGGGTCGAGCCGCTGGACGTCTCCAGGACGACCACGCTGCGGAAGCTGAACGGCCTTCCGGACACCCCGGCGAAGCTCGCCACCTCCACGCTGATCATGGTGGACTACCAGAACACCTACACGCGGGGCGTGATGGAGCTCGAGGGCTGGAAGCCGGCCCTGGACGAGGCCGCGGTGCTGCTGGACAGGACCCGCAAGGCGGGCGGCAAGGTCATCCACGTCGTCAACGACGGTGGAAAGGGCACGCCTTACGACATCGACGCGGAGATCGGGAAGATCCGTCCCGAGGTCGCGCCGATCGCGGGTGAGCCGATCGTGGTGAAGACGAAGCCCAACGGGTTCGTGGGCACCGACCTGGCCGAGCGCGTGGACGCGGCCGGCAACAAGGACGTGATCATCGCCGGGTTCATGACGAACATGTGCGTCACCTTCACCACCGAGGGCGCGTTCCTGCGCGGGAACAACCCGACCGTGGTGGCCGCGGCCTCCGCGACGCGCCCGCTGCCGTCCTCGGTCGGCGCCGTCTCGGCACAGCAGGTGCACAAGTCGGCGCTGGCCACGATCAGCGACCTGTACGGCGTGGTCGTGCCCGACGCCGCGGCTCTCAGCTGATTTCCTCATCCTCGTGTCTTGATTTCTCGCGGAATTCCTTGGCCGCGGTGGGTTTTGTGGACGAGAACTTGTCCGCAAAACCCGCCGCGGTGATTTTCCGACCCTTGGCGAAAAACCGGATTTATATCCTCCATTAACCTTGAAAGGTGAAGATCAACATTTTCCGGTTGTTCTACGGGAAATGACCTTCCCTCTACGTTGATCGCGAGTGACCGAAAGGCACTCGTCGGCCACAACTAGCAGGGGAGTAAAAAGCCTTGACTACTCGCAGGCATTTCATCACCACCACCGCGGCCGCCGTCGGCGCGGCGACCGTGCTCGGTTCGACCCCGGCCTTCGCCGAGGAGGTGCCGGCCACCGACGCGGCCCTCGCCGTCGACGAGAAGACCGCGCGGGACGCGATACGCGCCGTGAACTCGGCCATGCGCACCAACTACGCCGCGCTCAAGGCCAGGCTCGTCCAGGAGCTCGGCCCGGTCGTCGTCGTCCAGAACAACGCCGTCGGCGGCCGCTTCCGTCTGGTGAACAGGGGAACCGTGCTGGAGACCGTCGATCCGGTGCCCGAGGTGTTCGAACTGGCGAAGTCGATCGCGCACGTTCCGCTCGGCATCTTCTCGACCGCGGGCTCCCACCTGAGCGACCGCGTCCCCAACGTGGCCAACTCGGCCCGTATCGACGCGCACGACCTGGACATGGTGTCCATGGAAGGACCCGCCTCGACCGCCTGGATCGCCCCGCTCCAGGCGTTCCGCGACAGGCTGCGGGACACCAGACGGAAGCTCCCCGGCGCGAACCTGCCCACCGATCTCCGGAACTCCTGCGACACGATCCTGGCCGAGGCCATCGCCTTCATCGACGCCTCCGTGCGGGCCAGGGTCTTCGACATCCCCACCTTCCAGGAGTTCTCGAAGACCGTGTACCCGGCCGTTCGGGTCAACATGAAGCACGCGTCCGCCGCGCAGATCAGCGGTGTCGGCGAGCTCATGAAGCGGTGGCGCGGCCAGATCGGCGAGGCCGCCTGGAGCGACCTGTACGTGTGCGTGCTGTCGATCTGGACGACGTCGGAGCTGAACCAAGCGTCGATCATCATCAAGCGGCACATGAACCAGGCCAAGGTCGCCACCCACCTGATCGACCTGCCGGCGGTCGAGTCCCCCTCCGACCCGGTGGCGGTGGCGCTGGAGAACCTCGCCCGCATCGTCCAGGACAACATCGCCGCGGAGATGGTCTTCGCCGCGGACCTCCGCGTGGCCGACGCCCTCAAGGGCAGGGAGGACCTCCTGTCCCAGGAGATCCTCGTCCAGCTCGGCGGCGGAAGCCCGACCGGCGGCGCGGCCACCGCCACCGCCTTCGGCGCCGCGGCGAAGGGCGCCTGCCCGATCGACCACACCCTGCTGAAGATCTGACGCGACACGGCCGTCACCCGCCCCGGCGCCGTCCGGGGCGGGTGACGGCCTCTCAGTCGTTCGAGGCCGCCGGGCGGGGAGGGACGTGCCGGGGACGCCGGGGCGGTACGGCCCCGTGCGCACCGGCGTTGACCTGCGAAGTGTGCATTCCGGCTCGTGGAGGAGGAAGGTGGGGACGACCGGACCGATCCGGGTTACCGCCGACGTCCCACCTTCCCGTCGGCGGCGATGTCGCCTCGAAGCCAGGCTCCGACGCCTGGGATCCCGCGGAGGCCAGCGGGTGTACACAGCCGAAGGGTCGACCCGACGGATCGAGGCGATGCCCCGTGACACCCGACCGAGCCCGACACCAGGGACCCTCCACCCGCCTTCACCTCGTCGACGGTGCGCCCGCCTGGCGGGCCCACCACGGCAACGCACTCGTCCGCTACGCCCCGGTCGGCCGCCCGATCACAGCCGCCCTGCTCCTGAGCGGTGACTTCGACGCCGACACCGTGCCCTGCCTGCGCGAGGCACTCGACGCGGTCCGCACCCCGCAGGTCGAACTGGTCCTGCTGGACCTGACGGGTGTGAGCTTCGGCGACTCCGCGCTCGTCCACGAACTGACCGACACACAGAACCGGCCCGAGCGGCACCTTCTCATCGGGCCGCTCAGAAGCCAGGTCGCCCGGCTCTTCACCCTCACCGGCACCGAGGACACGTTCGACATCACCGACGCGGTCTGACACCCGTCGAGCCGGCCCACGGCGACGCCTCCGCGCCGGCCGTCCGGACCGCCACCCCGTGGTTGGGCCGGGCGAGCGGTCCGTGGGGGTGTCCCGAGCGTCGGGAGCACCATGGAGCGGCTGTCGGACCGATGGTGGGGGGACCCGTACGGAACCGGCGCCCACGGGCCCCGGCGGAGGAGACCACATGGATGCCATCGTGCTGCTGCGCGAGGACCACAAGACGGTCGAGAAGCTGTTCAAGCGGTTCGAGAAGACCGGGGACGACGATCTCACCGAGCGCAGGCAGATCGCCGACGAGGTCGTCGAAGAGCTGACCGTGCATGCCTGGATCGAGGAGCAGGTCTTCTATCCGGCCGCGCGCGAAGCCGCGCCCGACACGACCGACCACATTCTGGAGAGCATCGAGGAGCACCATGCCGTCGTGTGGATGCTCTCCGAGCTCAAGGACATGGATCCCTCCGACGAACGCTTCAAGGCGAAGATGAGCGTCCTCATGGAGAACGTCCGCCACCACGTCGAGGAGGAGGAGAAGGAATGGTTCCCCGACGTCCGCAAGGCGATGGGGCGCAACCTGCTCACCGAGCTCGGCGAACGGCTCGAGGCGGAGAAGGGGAAGGCCCCGCGCGACCCGCTCGCCGTGCCCAGCGCGTCCGACACGTGACACGCTCTCCCCATCGCGCGCCGCAGCGCGCCGTCCCGGGGCGGAGCGGCTCCTGGCACCTCTCGCAGCCGTCGGCGTGGCGGCCGCGCTGCTGAGCGGTTGGGGAGCGCCCGCGGGTCGCGTGAACGGGGCCAGGCAGGCCGGAATGGCCTTCGAGGGGGCGCTCGCCGCCGAGGACTACGCGCTGGCGTGCACGCTGCCGGCGCCGGGGACCCGTGAGGAACTCGAGGACGGCGAGAACGAGCCGTGCGGCGCCGCTCTCGAAGGGCGGGACCTCACCGCCGACGCCGGAACGCCGGACCGCACGCAGGTGTACGGGAGGCAGGCGCTGCTGCGGCTGCCGGGCGACGTCCTGTTCCTGTCGCAGTTCGCCGACGGCTGGAAGGTCACCGCCGCGGGGTGCGCCCCGCGGGCCGGGGAGCCCTACCGGTGCTCGGTGAAGGGCGGCTGACGTGCGTCTGGTGTTCGCCACCTGTGTGGTGATGATCCTCGGCGGGCTCGGCTACTTCTTCACGATCGGGGCGATGTACCGGTGAACGGACGAAGCGGGACCCACGCGGGAGGCTTCTGGCGGGACAACAGCCTCACCCTCGTGTTCGGCGGTGCGTTCCTCCTGGTCCTGGCAGGCCAGGCGGTGGCCGGGCGGGCCGGCTTCAACGAGGACCTCGCCGTCGACGGGATGCAGCGGCTGACGCTCGGTGAGTACCTGATGTCGTCGGACTTCGCCGTGGACGTCACCGAGAACTGGCAGTCGGAGTTCCTCCAGTTCTTCCTCTACATCTTCGGCACGGTCTGGCTCCTCCAACGCGGCTCGCCCGAGTCCAAGGAACTCCACAAGGCGGGGCCCGAGAGCGACCGGGAGCAGCGAGTGGGCGACCACGCCCGGGCCGACTCACCCCGCTGGGCCGGCACAGGGGACTGGCGGCAGCGGCTGTACTCACGCTCCCTCGGGACCGCCATGGCCCTGCTGTTCCTCCTGTCCTGGCTCGCCCAGTCGATCGCCGGAACGGCCGCGTACAACGAGCAGCAACTGCGCGAGCTCCTGCCGCCGGTGTCCTGGGCCGGCTGTCTCGCCTCCGCCGACTTCTGGGACCGCTCACTGCAGAACTGGCAGTCGGAACTGCTGGCGGTGGCCGCCATGGCCATCCTGTCCGTGTACCTGCGTCAGCGGGGCTCTCCGGAATCCAAGCCGGTGGGCGCTTCGCACACCGCCACCGGGGTCGAAGGATAGGCGGAGGACCGGGCGGGGCCCGCAGGCCTTCGTCATCGCGCGGTCGAGGAGCGCCGGGCCGGGGTGCGGGTCAGTGACCGAGGGCGTTCTTGAGCTGCTGCTTGGTCATGGTCGAGCGGCCGTGGACGCCTCGCTTCCTCGCCTCCTCGTACAGCTCGTCCTTGGTGCGCTCGGAGGAGCCGCCACCTCCGCCTCCGGACTCCGCCCCGCCTGTCACGCGATACGGCCCGGTGTCGCGTCGCGGCCTCCTCAGCGCACGTGCAGCGAGGTGACCTCGTAGGACACCGCCGAACTGGGGGACGGGGCACGGCAGGTCAGGCGGTGCGCCGGCGCCCGGTGGGCGTGGATCTCGACCTCGAAGGTCGACAGTCCTGCGAGCCGTCCGGCGACGCGGACCCGCCAGCGGTCGTCGTCCCTGACCGTCTCCTCGACGACGTAGTCGTGCCGGCCCGAGGGACCCGCGTGGTGGAGGACGGCGGACAGAGCCGCCTGCTGGGGCGGGGTGAGGTCCGTGTAGCCGCGCAGGTGGTCCGGGTGGATGCGGTTCGCGAGGTGTTCCTCCACGACGTCCACCGCCGACGCGGCGTCGAGGTTGCCGTAGTAGACGCCGTCGGGCGCGACAGCGACGTTGGCGGCGAACCGGTCGCCTCCCACATGGGTGCACTCCCACACGAGCTGCGGCCACCCCTCGCTCAGCGCACGTGCCACCGGACGGCCGCGGAGAGCGCAGCAGGTGTCGTGCGGACCGTGGGCGCAGACGAGGACGACGGGCGGGTGGCCCGGTTCTCCCGGCGCGTCCAGGGCGGTGACGATTCCGGTCAGGTCCCCGTCGTCGTCCCAGGTCCCCCATTCCTGGAGGTGGTCGCCGTCCGGCGCGTGACGCAGGACGGCCCATCGCGGCCGTTCGCCGGGGCGACCGCGGCCGTGGCGCCGGATCAGCAGGACACGGGCGCGCGCCGCCCGTGCGGCGGAGTTCACCCGTGCCTTGACGTCGGGCGCGAGATCGAGCCCGTCGAAGCCGTCGAACGGCCAGCCGCGCCGGTACTCGACGAGGATCCAGACCGAGCCGTACGGCGCCGTGCCCGCGATCGGGTCCCCGCGCAGGCGGGCGGCGTCGGAGCAGAGGAACCGTGCCGGGGCCGTCAGCGGGTCCGTCACCCGGTTCGTCATCGGATCGGTCGTCGGGTCGGTCATCGGGTGCGGCTCATGACCCGGCGGGGACGAGTACGCCCGCGCGGAGCAGTCGTTCGACGAAGGGGAGGCCGAGGTCGCCGGCGGTGTGCGTGCCGCCGGTGAGGATCCGTAGCGTCGGGGGCAGCTCCGCCTCCGAGAGGTCCAGCCACCCGACGCGGGTGGAGAGGCGACGGCCCACCAGCCTCGCCTCCAGCGCCTCCCGGAGCCGTACGGGCGAGTCGGGCGCGAGGCTGTCGAGCGCTGCGAGCTGAGCCAGGGGCCCCCGGGGCGCGGGTCGTGCCTGGCCGCGCCGGGCGCGGTGGAACAGGGGAGTGGGGTCGGCCTCGGCGAGCGCGGCGACAAGACGCCGGCGCACGAGGTCGACGTCGTCGCCCGGACCCTCGACGCCGAGGGGGAGGGACCCGCGCATCTCCACGTCCTCCCGCAGCAACGCCAGCGCGGCGTCGGCGAGTTGCCGTGCCAGCGCGTGCCGCGTCCAGGTGTGGACGCCGAGCGTGAGGTGGATGGACACCGTCCCCAGGGCTTCGGCGGCGTGCAGCCAGCCGCGCGGCAGATAGAGGACGTCGCCGGGTCCGAGCACGGTGTCGAGGTACGCCTCGCCCCGCGCGGCTTCGGCGACCGCGGCGCGGCGGGCGGTCCAGGGCTGGTCGCGCAGCGGAGCCGGGTGCACGGGTTCGTGGACGATCCAGCGCTTGGTCCCCGTGATCTGGAGGACGAAGACGTCGTGCACGTCGTAGTGGGCGTCGAAGCCGCGGTTCTGCGGCGGGGTGACATAGGCGTTGGCCTGTACGGGGTGGCCGAGTTCCGTACCGAGCCGCGCCGCGAAGTCCGTGACGGGTTGCCAGGTGCGCTGGAGCGCCTGAAGGACCAGGGTGCTGCCGCCGGCGAAGCTCCGCCACAGCGCGGTGTCGTCCACCTGGTCCGCGACCGACGCGCCGACTCCCCCCGGTGAGGTGTACGAGGACTCGGGGGCGGTGGCGCCGTCCTTGGCGACGCGGAGGAACGGCGTGCGCAGCCCGCGTCGGGAGACCAGCTCGTCCACGGCCGGTGCCGAGAAGAGGTCGGAGAAGTCACCGGTTCCTCGGGTGAGCAGCGGTGTCCGGCCCCAGACGCGCGCGGCGAACTCCTCGCGGCGGAGGCCGATCAGCCGTGTCTCCAGGACACGGCTGTCGGCATCCGCCGCCGTGTCCCGAAGCGCCCTGGGAACGGTGCTCAACCGCCGCCGCCGGCCTTGCCGGCCCCCGCGTCGGCCCCGCCATCGGCCCCGCCATCGGCCCCGCCGTCCGCTCCGCCGTCGGCTCCGCCGTCGCCACCGCCGTCCGCCCCGCCGTCGCCACCCCCGTCGGCCCCTCCGTCCGCTCCGCCATCGGCTCCGCCGTCGTGTACGCCGGGCGTGCCGGCCGCTCCGCCGTCCGCCGGCCCTTCGGCGCCGCTGTCCGCTCCTCCGTCGGCGCCGCCGTCCGCGCCGCCGTCGTGTACGCCGGGCAAGCCTTCCGCTCCGCCGTCCGCCGGCCCTTCCTGCTGCTTCGGGTCCTGCTCGGGGTGCGCCATATCTCCTCCTGGGAACGAGGACGATCGGTGAGGGAGGGGTCCGGTCGGACCTCCTCTCCACGCTCACCCACGTGCGTGGCACCGGCAACCGGAGGGAGGACAGGCGCGCGGTGCCGTAGACACGTCGTCGACATCGCCGCGACCGCACCGCGGCCGTGCCGAGGCCGGAACGGGCCGGAGGCGCCTCGTCAGGCCACGACCCCATGGACAGCGGCCCGAATCCTGCGAAATGTCCGTTTTCAGGTTCCGTCCTGGGGCAGGCGCGCTGTGGCGCGGCGGGAGGACGCCGGCGACGCGACGACGAGACGGACGCGGACGGCAACCACGGCACGACGAGGTCGACGAGGTCGACGAGGAGGCGTCATGAGAGCGCTCACCTGGCAGGGCAAGAGGGACGTACGGGTGGACACCGTGCCCGATCCGGTGATCCGCGACGGCGACGACGTCATCGTCAGGGTCACGACGACCGGCCTGTGCGGCTCCGACCTGCACCTCTACGAAGTCCTCGGCGCCTTCCTCGATCCCGGCGACATCCTGGGGCACGAGCCCATGGGCGTCGTCGAGGAGGTGGGGCCCGAGGTCACCGCCCTGAAGCCGGGGGACCGGGTGGTGGTCCCGTTCAACATCTCCTGCGGGTCGTGCTTCATGTGCGGGCAGGGGCTGCACTCCCAGTGCGAGACGACGCAGGTGCGGGAGCACGGCACGGGCGCCTCGCTCTTCGGGTACACGAAGCTCTACGGCCAGGTCCCCGGCGGGCAGGCCCAGTACCTGCGCGTTCCTTTCGGCAACACCCTGCCGGTCCCGGTTCCGGACGGGCCGCCCGACGACCGCTTCGTCTATCTCTCCGACGTCCTGCCCACGGCCTGGCAGGCGGTCGCGTACGCGGCCGTGCCGCCGGGCGGAAGCGTCGCGGTCCTCGGACTCGGGCCCATCGGTGACATGAGCTGCCGCATCGCCGCACACCGGGGCGCCGGCACGGTCATCGGCGTCGACCTCGTCCCCGAACGACTGGAGAGGGCACGTCGACGCGGCGTCCACGCCCTGGACCTCAAGGAGCGCGGCGACGACCTGTCCGAAGCCGTCCGGTCCCTCACCGGCGGGCGCGGCCCTGACGCCGTCATCGACGCCGTGGGCATGGAGGCCCACGGCAGCCGGGTCGCCGCGGCCGCCCAGAGCCTGACCACCCTGCTGCCGGACGCCCCGGCCGGAGCCCTGATGAAGCGCGCCGGAGTCGACCGGCTCGCGGCCCTCAGGACCGCCATCGACCTCGTCCGCCGCGGCGGCACCGTGTCCGTGTCCGGGGTGTACGGCGGCGCGGTCGATCCGCTGCCCCTGCTGACCATGTTCGACAAGCAGCTGACGCTGCGCATGGGCCAGGCCAACGTGCTGCGCTGGGTCGACGACATCCTGCCCCTGCTCACCGACGGGGACCCGCTGGGCGTCGACGACTTCGCCACCCACCGCCTGCCGCTCGAACAGGCTCCGGACGCGTACGCCATGTTCCAGAAGAAGCAGGACGGGGCCGTCAAGGTCCTCTTCTCGCCCTGACACCCGTCCCTGTCCGCCGCGACCCCCATTGGGCCCTGCGCCCGTGACCACGGAGGCGGCTCGCACGCGAGCCGGATCCGCGTCCGGAGAAGAGGTAGGCGATGTCCAGCACGGTTCTGACCCCGGTGGCGCTCCCCGGAGGCCTGTTCGCCCTCCCGAGCGTCTACCGGCCCCAGGCGGACACACGTCTGCTCGCCGCGGCCCTCGCACAGGAGGAGGTCGGGCCCCTCACGCACGTCCTGGAGATCGGCACCGGGACCGGGGCACTCGCCCTCCACGCCGCGCGGAGGGGCGCCGCCGCGGTCACGGCGGTCGACGTCTCCTGGCCCGCGGTGGTCACGGCACGGATGAACGCCCGGCTCCACCGCCTGCCGCTGCGCGTCCTGCACGGCGACTTCGCCGAGCGGACGCACGGGCGGAGCTTCGACCTGATCGTGACCAACCCCCCGTACGTTCCGGCCCCGGGGCCCCGGCCGCCCGCGCGGGGGCCGGAGCGGGCCTGGGACGCGGGTCCCGACGGACGCCTGGTGATCGACCGCGTCTGCGGGTCCGCCGGCGCCCTGCTTCGCCCCGGCGGCGTGCTCCTGATGGTGCACTCGGGCCTGTGCGGGGCGGAGGCGACCGTGGACCGGCTGACCCGCGAGGGCCTGTCCGCCGCGATCGCGGCGCGCGCGTCGGTCCCGTGGGGTCCGGTGCTCCGCTCGCGACGGGACTGGCTGGAGCGGCGGGGCCTGGCGGGCGCGGACGAGACGCGGGAGGAACTGGTGGTCATCCGTGCCCGCAACGCCTGACGCCACGCCGGACCGGGCTTCCGCGCGCCGGGTGTTCGTGGACCCCGAGGGACCCGTCGTCGTCGAGGGCCCCGTCGAGATCGTCCTCGCCGACGGGACGGTCGCCCGTTCCGACCGCTTCTCCGTCGCCGTCTGCACATGCCGGCGCAGTCGCACGTACCCCTGGTGCGACACCAGCCATCGCCGCCGCGAACGAGCCGACCGACCGAGGAAGCGCAGCGCCACCGAGAACGGCGGCGGTACCGAGAAGGGCAGCGGTACCGAGCAGGGCAGCCGCGCCGGGGAAAGGAAGCAGTGATGCCCCCTCCGAGCACGGGCCCGGCGGGCGCCGCCACGGCACCCCGCCCCGTGGTGAGCACGAGCCACGCGGTCGCCGCCGCGCCACCCCGACTCGCCGAGGAGCGGGGCGAGTTGTCCCGAGCCGTGACGCGGGCCCTGCGGACGGGCGGCGCGCCGTGCCGCGCCGACGAGGCCGTGTCGCGCGCCGACCCCTGGGGCGAGGACCTCCAGCTCGCCCTCTACCTCCTGTACGAGCTCCACTACCGCGGCTTCGACGGAGTGGACGACGCCCGCGAGTGGGACCCCGACCTCCTGCGGCTGCGCCGGGCGATGGAAGCGCGCTTCCTCGACGCCCTGCGCGCCGAACTGCCCGATGCGCCACGGACGGTGGCGGAAGCCTTCGCGCCCCTCCTCGTCGAGCCCGTGGACCTCACCGGCAGCCTCAGCCACCACCTGGCGACGCGAGGGGAGTTGTGGCAGCTGCGCGAGTACGCGGCTCTGCGCTCCCTCTACCACCTCAAGGAGGCCGACCCGCACGCCTGGGTGATCCCCCGGCTCACCGGACAGGCCAAGGCGTCCATGGTCGCCATCGAGTACGACGAGTTCGGCGCCGGCCGCGCCGACCGCGTCCACGCGCGGCTCTACGCGGACCTCATGGACGACCTCGGCCTCGACCGCGCCTACGGCCGGTACGTGGACCACGCCCCCGCCCCGCTCCTGGCGACCGTGAACCTGATGTCCTTTCTCGGGCTCCACCGCGCTCTGCGCGGCGCCCTCGTCGGCCACTTCGCCTGCGTCGAGATCACGTCGTCGCCCGGTTCCAGGCGCCTGGCCAAGGCCATGCGGCGATGCGGGGCGGGAGCCGCCGCCGAACGCTTCTACGCCGAGCACGTGGAGGCCGACGCCGTCCACGAACAGGTGGTGCGCCACGGCGTCGTCGACGGGCTCCTGGCCGACGAGCCCGCCCTGGAGGCCGACATCGCCTTCGGCTCTGCCGCGACCGCCCTGCTGGAGGACCGCCTCGCCACCCACCTCCGCGAGGCGTGGGACCGGGGAGCCAGCGCGCTGCGCCGGCCCCTGGAGCAGGAGAGGGCGTTCAGGCCGCCAGGGCCTCGGTGACGCCGGGATGGCAGTCGATGACGGCGTCCAGGCCGACGATGGTGATCGTGCGGTGCACGGCGGAGGAGGGTGAGGCCAGGCGCAGCCATCCGTCGGCTTCGGTCAGCTCCTGGTGGGCGGTGATCAGGATGTTGATCCCGCTGGAGTCCATGAAGGTGACCCGGGTGAAGTCGGCCACGATCCTGGGGCGCGGGCCCGAGACGTGGAGCGCGTCGCGGAGTGTGTCGCCGGTGACGTGGTCGATCTCGCCGGACAGGCTCACGACGCGGACGCCGTCGGGCGCGGAGGCGGTGGTGAAGTCCAGTCGTCCGGGCGTGGGACTTGGAAGGTTCGGGTTCTCTGCCGCTGCCATGGGGGAAGCCTGGCACACTCGCCGGGCGATGTGCAGCCCGCCCGGAGTCACGGATCGGCGGTCGCGCGGTGTGCCGTGTCTCACAGAGAGGTGGGGGCGTCATCCCTTGGACGCAGGGTAGGCGCCCTTCGGCGGCGAGGGGGGCCAGAGGCGGTCATGCACGAACCAGGTACAGCGACACGAGAAGTCTTCACGGCACCGTTGTCGCGCGTTTCGACGTCGTTCGACGGCAGCGGTGCCTCCATCGCCCAGGCACGTCGTCTCGCCGCCGACTTCCTCGCCGGCGTGCACGCGGCCCAGGTCCGGCACGTGGCGCCGGAGGCGGTCGAGCGGGCGCAGTTGGTGCTCAGCGAGCTGGTCACCAACGCGTGCAAGTACGCCCCGGGCCCCATCGCGACGGAGCTCCGGATCGTCGGCGAGCAGGTGGAGATCGTCGTCCGGGACTCCAACCCGGCCCTGCCCGTCGCCAGGGCCGCCGACGCGGGGCGCATCGGCGGGCACGGGCTGGAGATCGTCACGAGTGTCGCCGACAGCTTCGAATCCCGCGAGGAACCGGCGGGCAAAAGCATCACGGTGCGCGTGTCCCTGGCGGGTACCGACTAGCGGACACCGAGCCCGGCGGGGCCGCCGGCGGCCGGGCGGTGGGCCAGGAGGCGGCGGGGCCCGTCGTCGGCCGGGCGGTCGGCTAGTCGGTCTGTTCCTGGGGCGCCGGAGTCCCCGGGCCGGCGGCCGGGCGTCCGTCATCGGGCGCGTCGGCGGCCTCGTGCGGATCGTCGGTGCTGCGGTCCCCGTGCGGATCGTCGGTGGTGCGGTCCCCGGGGGGTGCGTCGGCCCCTGACGGCTTCTCGGACGGGGGGTTCCCGCGCCGGGCGACCTGGATGTCGGGGGCTTCCTGGTCCGGCGGGGGCAGGTCGGGGGTGACGGGGTTCGGTGTGGCCGGTACCGGGTCGGGGAGCTCCGGCTCCACGGTGCTGTCCATCGGATTCTCCTTGTTCGATTCCCGCGGGCTCCCCCTCGGCTGCCCTCTTCCACGGCTCGCATGCCTGAGTCCGGTCCCAGCGGTGGCACCGGGTGCCGGGCCATGGCGTCCCGGCCTCACGCCCGTCGGCGGCGATGACGATCCGAGGCGGGTGACCGGCGGGCGGCAGGGTAGGCGCCGACCGTGAACGTCTCGGCGAGCGGAGGAAGGTGAGCAGCGAGATGAGCGCCGTGGGAGACCGTTTCGGTCACGACAGCGAGGCGCCGGTGGGTGAGCTGGTGTCGCGGGCGTCGCAGCAGATCTCGGAGCTGGTCCGGGAGGAGATGCGACTGGCCCGCGCGGAGATGACCCAGAAGGGCAAGCGCTACGGGAGGGGCGGCGGCCTGTTCGGGGGCGCCGGACTGGTCGGTGTCCTGGCCGCCCAGGCCTTGGTCGCCGCCGCCATCGCGGTCCTGGCCCTGTTCCTCCCGCTGTGGGCGTCGGCCCTGATCATCGCCGCCGCTCTGGCGGCGGTCGCCGCGGTGCTGGTCGCGGCCGGCAGGAAGCAGATCGCCCGGGCCGGGAGTCCCGCGCCGGAGAAGACCATCGACAGCGTCAAGGCCGATGTGGCCGAGATCAAGGAGAGGGCACACCGATGAGCCATCAGTCCCAGGACAACGTACCCGCGGCGACCCCGGAGCAGTTGCGCGAGCAGGTGGAGCACACCCGTGAGCAGCTCGGCCGGACCGTGGAGGCGCTGGCGGGCAAGGCCGACATCAAGGGGCAGACCAAGGCCAAGGCGGCGGAGGTCAAGGAGCAGGCCGTCGAGCAGGCGGCGCTGCTGACAGGACGGCTTCGGGACACGTCGTCCCAGGCCGCCGAGCTGATCAAGGACAAGACCCCGGACCCGGTGGTGGAGCAGGTGACGCACGCGGCGGCGCAGGCCCGTGACGGCGCCGCCCACGTCGGCCGGATGGTCGCGGAGAACACCCCCGACCCCGTGCGCCGTAAGGCGGCGTCGGTGGGTGCCGCCGCGCGGGCCGGCCGCGGTCCGCTGCTGGCGGTCGCCGCGCTGGCCGTCCTCCTCGTCCTGCGCCGGAACCGGAGGCGCAAGTGAAGGCCTCCAAGGTCGCCTACAAGCCCGTCGGACTCGTCCTCGGCACCGTCAGCGGCATGGCCGCGGGCCTGGCGTTCAAGCAGGCGTGGAAACTGATCAGCGACGAGGACGACGCACCGGACGCCACCGACGAGCACCGCACCTGGCGGGAGGTGCTGGTCGCCGCGGCCCTGCAGGGCGCGATCTTCGCCCTCGTCAAGGCCGCCGTCGACCGGGCGGGAGCGGCCACCACCCGCCGTCTGACCGGCACCTGGCCCGGCTGATCCGACGGCCCGGACGCCCTGCGCGCACCGGTACGGCGGAGGACCAGGCCCGGGGGCCTGGTCCTCGGCGGAAGGGAATCGGGGCCGCGGTCACCGGTGACGGCAGTCCCAGTGGCCCTTCACCCAGTGGTGGTCCCAGTGGGCGGGGACGTAGACCCACTTGTACGAGCGGTCGTGGCTCCAGTAGCCCTTGTGCCAGTCACCCTGCTTGTCGTGATGGCCGGGGTGCCACGTCTTGTGGTGGACCCGCTTCTTCTCCCAGTGGCCCTTCACCCACTTCTTCTCCCAGTGCCCCTTCTTCCACTCGCACCGGTCGTGACGGTCGTGGTGGTCACCGGCCACGACGGTCGAGACGGATGTGGGCGCGGGTGCCGCGGTGGCCGTGCCGGACATGCCGAGCGCGGCGCCGCCTGCCAGCAGTCCCGTCGCCGCGGCACTCGCCACCAGACGACGGGCGCGCATGGACGCGGTCATCGGACGCACCTCCCTCGATGGATCGACTCGTGTGAGCACGTCGGGCTCGGCCGTGCGGTTCGGACGGCCGCCTCGTCGTGCGGGGTCATGAGGGATTCGGAGCCGACCCGCCGGCGGATGAGACCGGCGGCGGAATTCCTCGCCGCCCGGGGCGCCCGGGTCCGGTCCGTCATCCGGGCGCGCGGCGGCTACGAATCCCTCACGCAGGAAGAACGCAGCGGAACCCCGGCCCTCAGGGAGCGGTCATGACTCTCACAGCGTCACCCTCGACGTCCAGCCGGACACGCCTCGTCGTCGCCCTGCCCTG
Organism: Streptomyces sp. NPDC014861; assembly: GCF_043081625.1. NCBI lineage: Bacteria > Bacillati > Actinomycetota > Actinomycetes > Kitasatosporales > Streptomycetaceae > Streptomyces > Streptomyces sp. NPDC014861. The sequence goes on along the minus strand of NZ_JBIBWV010000021.1, from coordinate 100,427 downwards.
GGGACCGCGGAGCCCCGCCGCCGCCCGCCGCATCGCGGCCGGCTGGCTGGAGGCGGGCGACTGCGCTCGAACGGCCGACGCGGTCCTGATCGTGTCCGAGCTCGTCACGAACGTGGTCCGCCACACCCGGGGCCCCTGCCTCCTGACCCTGTCCGAGCACGACGGGTGCCTGGACATCGCGGTCACCGACCACAGCGAGGAGATGCCCGATCTCCACGGGTCCGGGCATGGTGACCAGCGGGGCGGGTTCGGCCTGGAGATCATGCGCCGGCTGGGCGACTCCGTCAGGGTGGTTCCCCGCATCGGCGGCAAGACCGTGCGTGTCGCGCTGGGGACACCGGTACCGGCCCGGGCGGCGGTCCGGATGCCCGTCGGCGCACCGGTCCGCGTGCCCGCCCACGACGGGCCGAGGCCGCCCTGAGGGTCCCCGCCGGGACCCGGAGGACTCACCCGGCCGGCCCGGCCACACGGCGCGACCTCGCCGAAGGCGGCAGAGTCGAACAGGTCGCGTCGGCCGCGCGGGGCGACCGACCACCAGAGCCATGACGATGGGGGACGACCGTTGCCACACCCGTCCGCACCGCACGCCCACGTCGACGCGCTCCTGCTCCGGGCGGCCGACGGCGACCGCGAGGCGTTCGCCGGCGTCTACGACGCACTGGCCCAGACGGTGATGGGGCTCGCCTGCCGGATCCTGCGGGACGCCAGCCAGGCGGAGGAGGTGACCCAGGACGTCATGATCGAGGTGTGGCGGACGGCGGACCGCTTCCGGCCCGACCTGGGAACGGCGAAGGCGTGGGTGCTGACCCTCACCCACCGGCGCGCCGTGGACCGGGTGCGGACCGTCCAGGCGAGCAAGGACCGCGAGGTCCGGGCGGGGATGCTGTCGCCGGACCGGGACTTCGACCAGGTCGCCGAGGCGGTCGAGGACAGCGACGAACGGCGCCGTGTCCACCACTGCCTGGAGACGCTCGAACGCCCCCAGCGGGTGCCCCTGGTGCTCGCCTACTACCAGGGCATGACCTGCCTGGAGGTGGCGCGCGCGCTGTCCACCCCCGAGGGGACGGTGAAGTCCCGCATGCGCAAGGGCCTCGAACAGCTCCGTGCGTGCCTGGAGGCCGGATCATGACCACCCCGGAGGAAGAGCAGCACCTCGGCGCCGCGGCGTACGTCCTGCACGCGCTGCCGCCCGCCGAGGAGGCCGCCTTCGAGAACCACCTCGCCGGCTGCGCGGCCTGCCGCCGGGAGGTCGCCGAGTTCGAGGAGACCACCGCGCGCCTCGCGTCCGCCGAGTCCGCCCCGGTCCCCGAGGACCTGCGGGCGCGCGTCCTGGAGCAGGTCTCCCGCACACCGCGGGCCCCGGGCCGGCACCCCGCCCGCTCCCGGGGCGGGACGGGCCTGCGCCTCGCGCTCGCCGCGAGCGTCGCCGCCGCGGTCGTGCTCGGTGCCGTCGCCGCCCGCGAGCACGCGGAGGCCGAGGAGGCGCGCGCCCAGGCGGCGCAGGCCCAGGAGGAGGCGCGTACCGCCGGGGGAGCCTTCGCGGACGTCCTCACCGCCCCCGACGCCACCGTGCACACCGGTGAACTCACCGACGGCGCCAAGGCGGCCGTCGTCGTCTCGCGCGAGCAGGCGGAGGCCGCGTTCACCGCCCGGGGCCTCCCGCCGCTCCCCGGCGACAGGACGTACGAACTCTGGTACGCCGGCCCGGGCGGCGACCTGCGCCCCGCGGGGCTCCTGGAGGACTCCGGCGACCGGGTGACACAGGTCCTCGACGCCCCCCTGGACGACGCGGTCGCCGTCGGCATCACCGTCGAACCCGCCGGCGGCTCCGCCCAGCCGACGACCGAACCGCTCGGCATCATCTCCCTCGGCGCCTGAGCCGACGGGCGGCGTACGGCCCCCGGGCCGTCCCCGCCGGCCGGGAGGCGTACGCGGCAGGTCACCGGCCCTTCGCCGGTGGACCCGCCCTCCTCGCCCGCCTTCCTCACCCGCCGTCCCGGGCCGTCGTGCGGGTGGTGTAACCCTTGACGTGCCGAGCGTGTGATCATCCAGTAATCCCGGCTGCCTACCGTCGTCGGCGTGGGGATCACCCGCGGGAGGACGAGGGAAGGGGTTCCGGTGGCGGCGGCGGAAACGGGGGACGGGTCCGTCCGTACGGCGTGCTCGTACTGCGGGGTCGGCTGCGGCATCGTCCTCGACATCGAGCGGGACGGGACGACCGGGCGCCGGAGGGCCGTCAAGGCGACCGGCGACAAGGCGCACCCCGCGAACTCCGGGCGGCTGTGCACGAAGGGGGCGACCAGCGCCGACATGATGGCCGCGCCCGGACGGGCCGCCATGGCCCTGGTGCGGGCCGAGCGGGGCGGCGCGCCGGTCGAGACGGACGTCGACGCCGCGGTCGCGGAGGTGGCGGGGCGGCTGCGGGCGATCCTGGACGAGCACGGGCCGGACGCGCTCTCGTTCTACGTCTCCGGGCAGATGTCCCTGGAGGCGCAGTACCTGGCGAACAAGCTGGCCAAGGGGTTCGTGCGGACGAACCAGATCGAGTCGAACTCCCGGCTCTGCATGGCCTCCGCGGGCACCGGCTACAAGCTGTCGCTGGGCGCCGACGGGCCGCCCGGCTCCTACCAGGACTTCGACCACGCCGACGTCTTCCTCGTGATCGGCTCCAACATGGCCGACTGCCACCCGATCCTCTTCCTGCGGATGATGGAGCGGGTGAAGGCGGCCGGGGCGAGGCTGATCGTCGTCGACCCGAGGCGCAACGCCACCGCCGACAAGGCCGACCTCTTCCTCCGGATCAGGCCCGGCACCGACCTCGCCCTGCTCAACGGCCTGCTGCACCTGCTCGTCGAGAACGGGCACGTGGACGAGGAGTTCGTCGCCGAGCACACCGAGGGGTGGGAGGAGACGGCCGCCCTCCTCGCCGACCACCCGCCCGCCCGGGTCGCCGAGGTCACCGGCATACCCGAGGAGGACATCCGGCGGGCCGCCCGGTGGATCGGGGAGGCCGGCGCGTGGATGAGCTGCTGGACGATGGGGCTCAACCAGTCCACGCACGGCACGTGGAACACCAACGCGCTGGTCAACCTGCACCTCGCGACGGGGGCGATCTGCCGGCCCGGCTCCGGGCCGTTCTCGCTGACCGGCCAGCCCAACGCCATGGGCGGGCGCGAGATGGGCTACATGGGGCCCGGACTGCCGGGCCAGCGGTCGGTGCTCGTCGACGCCGACCGCTCCTTCACCGAGGAGCTGTGGGGCATCCCCGAGGGATCGCTGCGCACCGACGCCGGACGCGGCACCGTCGACATGTTCGAGCGGATGGCGGCCGGCGAGATCAAGGCGTGCTGGATCATCTGCACCAACCCGGTCGCCTCCGTCGCCAACCGCAGGACCGTCATCGCCGCCCTGGAGGCCGCCGAACTCGTCGTCACCCAGGACGTGTTCACCGAGACCGAGACCAACGGGTACGCCGACGTCGTGCTGCCCGCCACGCTGTGGGCGGAGTCCGACGGCGTACAGGTCAACTCGGAGCGGAACCTCACCCTGGTCAGGGGCGTCGTCGACGCGCCCGGCCAGGCCCTGCCCGACTGGGAGCTCATCGCCCGCGTGGCCCGCGCGATGGGCTTCGCCGAGGCGTTCGCGTACGCCTCCGCCGAGGAGGTCTTCGAGGAGCTGAAGCGGGCGTGGAACCCGCAGACCGGCTGGGACCTGCGCGGCGTCTCGTACGAGCGGCTGCGCGACACCCCCGTGCAGTGGCCGGCCCCGACGGCCGACGGTCCCGACCGCAACCCGATCCGCTACCTCAACGACGGCGTCAGCCAGACCCTCCTGGAGCGCCCGGACGGCAGCCGGCCCCGCCTCGCCTTCCCGACCCCGAGCGGCCGGGCCCGCTTCTTCGCCCGGCCGCACCTGCCCGCCGCCGAACTCCCCGACGACGACTACCCCTTCGTCCTCAACACCGGACGCCTCCAGCACCAGTGGCACACCCTGACCAAGACCGGGAAGGTCGCCAAGCTGACGCGACTGAACCCCGGCCCCTTCGTCGAGGTCCACCCCGAGGACGCCCGCGCGCTCGGGGCCGCCGGGGGCGACCACCTGGAGATCGCCTCCCGGCGCGGGCGGGCCGTCCTCCCCGTCGTCGTCACCGACCGCGTACGGCCCGGGGAGTGCTTCGCCCCCTTCCACTGGAACGACCTCTTCGGCGAGTACCTCAGCATCAACGCCGTGACCAACGACGCCGTCGACCCGCTCTCCTTCCAGCCCGAGTTCAAGGCGTGCGCGGTGTCCCTGACGAGGACGACCGCGCCCGTGCCGCCCGTCGGGGCCGGAGACCCGGCCGAAGCGGGGAGACCGGAGGCCGGGACGGACACCGCGTACCCCGCCGCCCCGCGCACCGCCACCGCGGACCCCGTCGTCGCGGGCGAGCCGGTCCGCTTCCTCGCCGCGCTGCTCGGCGTCGCCGACCTCGCGCCCCCGGCCCTCACCGAGCCGGAGCGCGACTATCTCGCCGGCTACGTGGCCGGACTGTCGAGCGCGCCGGCCGACGGGCGGGTGCCGGTCCTGCCCGCCTCCGCTCCCGTCGCCCCCGCCCACGGCCTCTGGGTGAACGGCGTCCTCGCCGGCCTGTTCTCCCGCGCGGACGCCCCCGCACGCCCCCCGGCGCCCGCGCCGGGACCGGCGGACGCCGACGGACCCGAGGGCCCGTACCCGACCCGGCGGCTCCTCGTCCTCTGGGCCTCCCAGACGGGAACCGCCGAGGAGTTCGCCGCCACCGTCGCCGCCCGCTGCTCCGCGGCCGGCCGCGACGCGGCCCTCCTCCCCATGGGCGACGTGGCCCCCGCCGACATCGGTGCCGACACGGATCTGGTGGTGGTGACCAGTACGTTCGGGGACGGCGACGCGCCGGACGACGCCGCCGCGTTCTGGCAGGCCCTCAGCTCTCCCGGCGCGGCCAGGCTGGACGGGGTGCGGTTCTCCGTGCTCGCCTTCGGCGACTCGAACTACGACGACTTCTGCGGGTACGGCCGCCGCGTGGACGAGCGGCTGGCCGAACTCGGCGCGGGCCGCCTGCACCCCCGTACCGACTGCGAACCCGACCACGAGGAGCGCTCCGCCGCCTGGCTCGAAGCGGTCCTGCCGCTGCTCGCCGCCCCCGCCCCCGCGTCCACGCCTGTGCCCGCTCAGGCCGCCGCTCCGGGGAAGCCCGTGCAGTCCCCCGCGCCGGCCGCCGCGCCCGTGACGTACTCCAAGGCGTCGCCGTTCCCGACGCTCCTCGTCGGGAACCGGCTCCTGAGCCTGCCCGGCTCGCAGAAGGAGGTGCGGCAGTTCGCCTTCGACACCCGCGGCGGCGAACTCGCCCACGAGGCGGGCGACGCCCTCGGGGTGTGGCCCGCCAACAGCGCCGGACTCGTCACCGAGTGGCTGGCCCTCACCGGCCTCGACCCCTCCGAGCCGGTCCCCGTCGGCGACGGGGGCCCGCTGCCGCTGGCCGAGGCGCTGCGGACCCGCCTCGACATCACGCGGATCACGCCGGACCTGCTCCGCTTCGTCGCCGAGCGCTCCGGCAGCCAGGAGCTGAGGCGGCTGCTGCGCCCCGGGAACAAGGACGAGCTCGCGAAGCGGAGCTGGGGCCTCCAGGCCGCCGACCTGATCGGCGCCCACCCGGCACGCGCCTCCGCCGCCGAGTGGGCGGGCGTCCTCAGACGCCTCCAGCCCCGGCTGTACTCGATCTCCTCCAGCCCCCTCGCCCACCCGGGGGAGGTGCGGCTCACCGTCTCCGTCGTCCGCTACTCCAACGACCGGGGCCGGGACCGCACCGGCGTCTGCTCCGCCTACCTCGCCGACCACGCCGACGACGGCCCGGTGCAGGTCTTCGTCCAGCGCTCCGCGCACTTCCGCCCGCCGGCCGACCCCGCCGCACCCCTGATCATGGTCGGGCCGGGGACGGGCGTGGCGCCGTTCGTCGGCTTCCTGGAGGACCGGCGGGCCCGCGGCCACACCGGACGCAACTGGCTCTTCTTCGGCGAGCAGCGCGAGGCGACCGACTTCTACTACCGCGAGGAGCTGGAGGCCCACCGGGCGAGCGGCCTGCTCGACCGGCTCGACACCGCCTTCTCGCGCGACCAGCGCGCCAAGATCTACGTCCAGGACCGCATGCGCGAACACGGGGCCGCCCTCTGGTCCTGGCTCCGGGACGGCGCCCACGTCGCCGTCTGCGGTGACGCGGCCCGCATGGCGAAGGACGTCGACCGGACGCTCCGGGAGATCGTCGCCCGCCACGGCCGGATGGGCGAGGAGGAGGCGGACGCGTACGTCGGGCGGATGGCGGCGGAGAAACGGTACGTCCGCGACGTCTACTGACCGCGGCCCCTTCGTGCCGGACGAGGCCGTGGCCTACAGTGCGGGTGTGCCGTCGTACAGCATGGGGCAGGCCGCGCAGCTGCTCGGAGTGAGTTCGGAGACCGTTCGCCGGTGGGCGGACGGCGGCAAGCTGGCCATGGTGCGCGACGGGGCCGGCCGACGGGTGATCGAGGGGGTGGACCTGGCCGCCTTCGCCCAGGAGCGGGGGGCCGGGCTGCACGCCGTGCCGGAGGACGACGTGCCGACCTCGGTGCGGAACTCCTTCGTCGGGATCGTCACCGGCGTGCGCGTCGACGACGTGGCCGCCCAGGTGGAGGTGCAGTCGGGGCCGCACCGGCTGGTGTCCCTGGTGACCCGCGAGGCCGTCGAGGAGCTGGCGCTCGACGTCGGCGTCACGGTGACGGCCCGCGTCAAGTCGACCAGCGTCCACATCGACCTGCCCTGAGGGCCGCCGGCGTCAGCGGCTCAGGAGCGCGGCGCGCAGGTCCACCCGGTCGTCGAGGCGGGACAGGTCGCGGCCGGTGAGGCGCTCGATGCGTTCGACGCGGTAGTGGACCGTGTTGATGTGCACGTGGAGGGCCTCGGCGGTCCGGGTCCAGGAGCAGTCGTGCGCCAGGAAGACCTCCAGGGTCTCCAGGAGCATGGCGCCCGACCCCCGGCCGGCCTTCGCCAGGGGGCCCAGGACGGTCTCGCGGTAGACCTCGCGCACGGAGGCGGGGACGCCGGCGAGGAGCAGGGCCAGCCCGCCGAGGTCACGCAGCCGGGCGACCCGCGGTGACGCCGGGGCCCCGGCGCGGGCCCCGGCGAGGGCGTAGCGGGCCTGGGTGAGTCCGGTGCGCAGGGCGGACGCGTCGACCGGGTCGCTCAGTCCGATGTGCCAGGTGCTCCCCGGCCGGCACGCCTCGATCAGCCCCGCGATCCCGCGCAGGTGCTCGGCCACGGCCTCGGCCGCGTCCCCTTCGCTCGCGAGGACGGCCGTCGCCGCGTCGTCGTCGCCCACGGCGACGGCGAACGTCGCGGACGGCAGGTGCCGGAGGGCCTCGGTCAGCGCGGCGACGCCGTCGGCGCCCGCGTTCCCGTTCGGTTCGAGAGCGGCGGCGACGACCGTGTAGGAGGGCCGGCTGTCCAGTCCGCAGGAGGCCAGGGCGCGCCGGAGCCGGCCGGTGTCGGCGCGCGGCGTGGCGACGGCCTCCATCAGCTCGGTGGCGGCCGGGCCGTGTTCGGCCCGCTTCCCGTCCTCGCGGCGCCGGTGGCGTCCGAGGAGTCCGGCTATCTCCTGGAGCACCCGCGGCGGGACCTGGCCCTCCTCGGGCAGGTGCAGGTACCAGGTGTCGAAGTCGGTGCCCTCGGCGTCGATCCGCAGCGTGGTGCCCCGCGTGCCGGCCAGTGCCGCCATGGCCTCCCGGGCGGGGAGCTCCGGGGCGTCGCCGGTGCGGGCGACGGTCCGGCCCGCGGCGGTGAGGAGACGGCAGGCGGGAGTGCCGAGGTGGGCGAAGGCCCGGTCGAGGAGTTCGCCGACGGTCGCGCCGTGCTCCAGCGCGTGGTCGAGGTCCAGCCGGACGTTCTCCGGCAGGGCGTGGTGGGCGGGGTGGCGGTTGAGCTCGCCCCACTGCCGCAGGTAGACGGCCTCGGTGATGGCCCGGAAGCTGGTGTGCGGGGGCACGGCGATCAGCGGGACGCGGTGTCTGCGGCAGGCGTCGGCGAGTTCGCCGGGGACGTGGCCGTGGGTCTCCTCGCCGGCCAGCAGTGCCACGGCCCCCGCCCGGCGCAGGGCGGAGACGAAGCGGTCGGTCCTGGCCGCGGCTCCGTCGCGGCTCCACCAGACGAGTCCGCTCAGGACGACCTCGCCCGGCTGGAGGAAGCGCGCCGGGTCCTCCAGGTCGGTCGCGGTGACCCCGGCGATCTCGTGGCCGAGCAGCGTCTCGTCGCCCCAGACGAGGGAGAGGTCCAGGCGGTCGAGTCGGAGGAGGTGGTCGACGTGCATGCGGTGCTCCTTGCGCGGTCGCGGGCCGGACCCGCGCTTTCACATTCACCAGGCGGATGCGAGTTGTTGCATCGTAAATGCCCGGGCGATGGCGGAGAACAGCTCTTGGTTGATCGTCCAGTGACGAAGCCGGTCCGATGGATGTTTTCCGGGTTCCCGTCCAGTCGTGCCGGAACTCCCCGCCGGGCTTCACTGGCCTGAAGGCACCGGTCGGGAGGCAGGGGTGGGATGGATCTGAACACGATCGCGGACGTGAGGGACGCGCGGCTGCGCGAACCCTGGCGGCCCGGGGACGCGTGGCTGGGCGGCGGGACGTACCTGTTCTCCGAACCCCAGCCGCACCTGCGGCGGCTGGTCGATCTGAGCCGGATGGGCTGGGAGCCGCTCACGCGGCACCCGGACGGCTCGCTGGAGATCGCGGCGACCTGCACGATCACCCAACTGTCCCGCCACGCGCGACGCTTCCTCGACGCCCCCGCCGCCCCGCTGTTCGAGCAGTGCTGCCGGGCGTTCCTCGCCTCGTTCAAGATCTGGAACATGGCGACCGTCGGCGGGAACCTGTGCAACGGCCTGCCGGCCGGACCGATGATCTCGCTGACCGCCGCCCTCGACGGCACCTGCCTCCTCCTGGCCCAGGACGGCTCGACCCGCGAGGTGAAGGTGGCCGATTTCATCCGCGGCGCGGGCGTGAAGGACCTCGCGGAGGGCGAGCTGCTGCGCTCGGTCACGCTCCCCGGGCGGGCCCTCGGATGCCGTACGGCCTTCCGGCAGGCGTCGCTGTACGGGCTCGGCCGGTCCGGCGCCCTGGTGATCGGAGCCCTGGACCCGGTGGACGGCTCGCTCGCGGTGACGGTCACCGCCGCCACCACCCGCCCCCTCCGCCTCTGGTTCCCGCTGCCGCCGACCGCCGGGCAGCTCCGTACGGCCGTCGACTCCGCGGTGGCGCCCGGCGCGTGGTTCGACGACATCCACGGACTGCCCGAGTGGCGCAGGCACATGGCCCTGCGTCTCGCCGAGGAGGTCCGCCGCGAGCTGACCACGTCCGACACCCCCGGGGAAGGTGCCCGATGAGCTTCGACATCCAGGTCAACGGCCGCCCGTTCGACACCGCGCCGCGAGCCGGCCAGTGCCTGCGCACCTACCTCCGCGAGCGCGGCTGGTTCGGCGTGAAGAAGGGGTGCGACGCGGGCGACTGCGGCGCCTGCACCGTGCACGTCGACGGCGAACCCGTGCACAGCTGCCTCTACCCGGCCGTGCGGGCCGAGGGGCGGACGGTGACGACCGTGGAGGGCCTCGCCTCCCCGGACGGCGAACTCCACCCCGTCCAGCGGAAGTTCCTTGACGCCCAGGGCTACCAGTGCGGCATGTGCACGGCCGGCTTCCTGATGACGACGGCCGCCCTGGAGGCCGAGCGCGGCACCCCGCACGACGACGGCAAGCTGGACGACCTGCCCCGGGCGTTCAAAGGCAACATCTGCCGCTGCACCGGCTACCGGGCGATCGAGGACGCCGTCCGGGGCGTGAAGCACGTCGAACGGCCCTGCGCCGGGAAGGCCGTGGGCCGGAACGTCGGCGCGCCGGCCGGCCCGCAGGTCGTGACCGGCACGGCCCGCTACACCTTCGACGTCGAGGTCCCGGGCCTGCTGCACATGAAGCTGCTGCGCTCACCGCACCCGCACGCCCGGATCGTCGCGATCGACACCTCGGCCGCGCTCCGCGTGCCCGGCGTGGTCGCCGTCCTCACCCACGAGGACGCCCCGGCGACGCTGTACTCCTCCGCCCGGCACGAGCACCCCACCGAGGACCCCGACGACACCCGCGTCCTGGACGACGTCGTCCGGTACGTCGGCCAGCGCGTCGCGGCCGTCGTCGCCGACAGCGAGCGGGCGGCCGAGGAGGGCTGCCGCAGGATCGACGTGACGTACCGGGAACTGCCCTTCGTCATCGACCCGGAGGAGGCGATGCGCCCCGGCGCCCCCGTGATCCACGCGGGGAAGGGGCCGGAGGCGCGGATCGCCCGGGTCGAGAACAACGTGGCGGGGGAGGTCCACGGCGAGATCGGCTCCGTCGAGGACGGCTTCGCCGAGGCGGACGTGGTGTACGAGGAGACGTTCCGCACCCAGCGCGTGCAGCACGCGAGCCTGGAGACCCACGGCTGCGTCGCGTATTTCGAGCCCAAGGAGGACGGCACGGGCGAACGCCTGACCGTGCGCTCCTCCACCCAGACCCCGTTCCTCACCCGGCGGGCCCTGTGTGCGCTGTACGGCCTGCCCGAGGAAGAGGTGCGGGTGGTCGCGGGCCGGGTCGGCGGCGGCTTCGGCGGCAAGCAGGAGATGCTGACCGAGGACATCGTGACGCTCGCCGCGCTGAAGCTGCGCCGGCCGGTGAAGCTGGAGTACACCCGGGCCGAGCAGTTCCACGGGGCGACCACCCGGCACCCGTTCACCATCGGCATCAAGGTCGGGGCCCGCAAGGACGGGACGCTGACGGCCGTGCGGATGCGGGTGGTGTCGAACACCGGCGCGTACGGCAACCACGGCCCCGCGGTGATGTTCCACAGCGTCGGGGAGTCCTTCGCCGTCTACCGCGCCCCGCACAAGAAGGTCGACGCCTACTCCGTCTACACCAACGTCGTCCCGGCCGGCGCCTTCCGCGGTTACGGACTCGGCCAGGTCACCTTCGCCGTCGAGTCCGTCATGGACGAGCTGGCCCGGCGCCTCGGCATGGACCCCCTCGTCTTCCGCGAGAGGAACATCATCGGTCCCGGGGACGCCATGCACAGCCCGATCGGCGAGGAGGAGGACCTGTACATCGCCTCCTACGGGCTCGACCAGTGCCTCGCCGTCGTACGGAACGCGATCGCGGAGGACCGCAGCGCCGAGGAAGCGCCGGAGGGCTGGCTGGTCGGGCAGGGCACCGGCATGGCGATGATCGCCACCGGCCCGCCCGGCGGCCACCACGCCGACGCGCGCATCTCGCTCCTGGAGGACGGCACGTACGACATCGCGGTGGGCACCGCCGAGTTCGGCAACGGCACCACCACCGTCCACAAGCAGATCACCGCAGGTGCTCTGCACACCACCGAGGACCGGCTCACCGTCCGCCAGTCCGACACCGACGTCGTCCGCCACGACACCGGCGCCTTCGGCTCCGCCGGCACCGTCGTCGCCGGCAAGGCCGTCCTCCTCGCCGCGACCTCCCTGGCGGAACGGCTCCGCACCCTGGCCGCCCGCCACACCGGCGTGGCCCGCCACCTGTGCGTGCTCGGCGCCGAGTCCGTCGACTGCGCCGGGCGGCTCGTCACCCTCAAGGAGCTGTACGAGGCGGGCCACGCCCTCGGGGCGGCGGAGGAGCTGGCGGCCGACGGGCACTGGGGCGGCTCGCCGCGCTCGGTGGCCTTCAACGCCCAGTGGTTCCGCCTCGCCGTGGACCCCGGCTCGGGCGAGATCCGCATCCTGCGCAGCGTCCACTCCGCCGACGCCGGCAAGGTCATGAACCCGATGCAGTGCCGGGGCCAGGTCGAGGGCGGGGTCGCGCAGGCGCTCGGCGCCACGCTCTTCGAGACCGTCCGCGTCGACGAACGGGGCGAGGTGACGACGGCGTCGTTCCGGCGCTACCGGCTTCCCCAGTACGCGGACGTGCCCCGGACCGAGGTCCACTTCACCGAGACGTCCGACGCGATCGGCCCGCTCGGGGCCAAGTCGATGAGCGAGAGCCCCTTCAACCCGGTCGCCCCCGCCTTCGCCAACGCCCTGCGGGACGCCACCGGCATCCGCTTCACCGAACTGCCCGTCACCCGGGACCGCGTCTGGCTCGCCCTCCACCGGAAGCACGGCGGCGTCGGCCGACAGTCCAAGCAGATAGGAGACAGGAACTCGTAGCAACCTCACAGATGCGCGTCGCAGACCGTGATCCACATGGCAATCGAGGTTCGGTGACCTGTCGGTCGGGTATCCCTTCGCGCAGCCGCCCACCGACCGCCGTGAGGGGACCGACGATGAGCCGACCGAGGACCGCACCCCGCCCGCCCCACCCCCTGTCCACCGCCGAGCCCGCAGCAGCCGTGCCGCCCGCGTCCCTCGCCCTGTGGGGAGACGTGGCCCGGCCCGTCACGCTCACCGTCGCCGAACTGCGGCAGGGGTGGGACCAGCACCGGGCCGAGGTCGTCTTCGACTGCGCGACCGCGGGACCGCAGCACCATGTCTTCGCCGGGCCCCTGCTGCGGGACGTCGTCACCGTGGCCCGGCCCCGCTTCGACCCCGCCCGGCGCAAGGAGCGCTCCCGCTTCCTGCTCGCCGTGCGCGGCGGCGACGGGCACCACACGGTCCTGTCGTGGGCGGAGATCGACGCCGACTTCGGCGACGCGCCCGTACTGCTGGCGACCCGCATGGACGACCGGGACCTCGACGCGGCCGGCACCCAGCTCGTCGTCCCGTCCGACCGCTGCGGCGCCCGGTACGTCAGCGCCGTGACCGGCATCTGGATCGGTGCCCACCCGCTCACCGGAGCCGATCGGTCCGAGGCGTGAGACCACCGGGCCATCCCCTGGTGGCTTCCTACAGCGCCTCTCTCATTCGCGATGGAGGGTCCCACGATGTTGTTGCAGATGAGTTCGAATGAGGCCTACGGTGTCGCATATGCAGTCCTACACCATCGGGCAGGCCGCGCGACTCCTGGGCGTCAGCCCCGACACGGCGCGGCGCTGGGCGGACGCGGGACGGGTCGCGACCCACCGCGACGAGAGCGGCCGCCGCGTCATCGACGGCAAGTCGCTCGCGGCGTTCTCCGTCGAGCTCGCGCAGGCGGACGACGAGGACGCCTCGTACACCTCGGCGCGCAACGCGTTCCCGGGGATCGTCACGGCGATCAAGCTCGGCGACATCGCGGCCCAGGTCACCATCCAGGCCGGTCCGCACCGCCTGGTCTCCCTCCTCACCCGGGAGGCCGTGGAGGAGCTGGGACTGGAAGTCGGCATGCAGGCCACCGCCCGCGTGAAGTCGACCAGCGTGCACATCGACCGCACCTGACCACCCCTCACGCAGTACGCACCGCACACCTCGGCCGTCGGCGCGGCCGGCCTGTTCCCCCGTCTTCCGTTCCCCTTCAAGGAGTTCCGAGCCTCATGTCCCTCACCCTCACCAGACGCCGTACCGCCGCCGCCGTGCTCACCGCCGCCCTGCTCGTCCCGCTCGCGGCCTGTTCCGGCGACACCGGGAGCGACGACACGAAGAAGGACACGGGCAACTCCACCGCGTCCGCCTCCGCGTCCGGCTCCGCCGTGCCCCCGGCGAACCTGACGGTCCTCGCGGCGGCCTCGCTCACCGACGTCTTCAAGACGGCCGGCGCCGCGTACGAGAAGGCCCACCCGGGCACGAAGATCACCTTCTCGTTCGCCGGCTCGCAGGAGCTCGTCGCCCAGGTCTCGCAGGGCTCGCCCGCCGACGTCCTGGTCACCGCCGACACCAAGAGCATGGACAAGGTGAAGGCCGACACGGGCAGCCCCGCGATCATCGCGAAGAACCGGCTCGTCATCGCCACCGGCGAGGGCAACCCCTTCAAGGTCGACGACCTCAAGGACCTGGCCGACACCAAGCTGAAGGTCGTCCTCGCCGCGCCCGAGGTGCCCGCGGGCAAGTACAGCAAGCAGGTCCTCGACAAGCAGGGCGTCGCGGTGAAGCCGGTCTCCCAGGAGCCCAGCGTCCGCGCCGTGCTCAGCAAGGTCGAGCTGGGCGAGGCCGACGCCGGCCTGGTCTACAGGACCGACGCGGCGAGCGCCGCCGACAAGGTCGACGCCGTCGAGATCCCCGACGGCCAGAACGCGATCGCCCAGTACCCGGCCGCCACGCTCAAGGACTCGAAGAACGCCGAGGCCGCCGCCGCGTTCGTCGCCTGGCTGTCCTCGCCCGCGGGCCAGAAGATCCTCCAGGAAGCCGGCTTCCAGAAGCCGTGACCGCCCGGGACGGCGGCGTCCGGAGCTGTGACCTTCGTGACGCGGCTCCCGGGCCCGTGACCTCCGGGAGGGACGCTGGTTCCACAGGTCGTACTCCTCCGGGACGCCCGCTTCCGGAGCCGTGACCGTCCGGGGATCACCCGGACCGTGGGGGCTGTCCGCGTCGGGGGACCGGACAGCCCCTCCGCACCACCACCTCACCACTCCAGGACCTTCGATGAAACGAGCAGGCGTACGAACCTCGGGTACGCGCCCGCCCCTCGCCCTGGCGCTGCCCGCGCTCGCCGCGGTGGCCTTCCTGGCCCTCCCGCTGATCGGCATCCTCGTCCGCACGGAGTGGAGCGAGCTCGCCGCGCACCTCCGCTCGCCCGGCACCGTCCAGGCGCTGAAGCTGTCGCTCCTCGTCTCCTTCTGGGCGCTCGGGCTGTCGCTGCTGCTGGGCGTGCCGCTGGCCTGGCTGCTCGCCCGGGTGCCGTTCCCCGGCAAGGCGTTCGTCCGCTCGCTCGTCCTGCTGCCCATGGTCCTGCCGCCCACCGTCGGCGGCGTCGCCCTGCTCCTCGCCTTCGGCCGCCGCGGACTCCTCGGCCCCTGGCTGGAATCCACCTTCGGCATCACCCTGCCGTTCCACACCTCCGGCGCCGTCCTGGCGGCGACGTTCGTCGCCATGCCCTTCCTCGTCATCAGCCTGGAGGGCGCGCTCGGCGGCCTGCGGCCCCGGTACGAGGAGACGGCCGCCTCGCTCGGCGCCTCACCGGTCCGGGTCTTCTTCACCGTCACCCTGCCCATGGTGGCCCCCGGCGTCCTGGCCGGCGCGGCCCTCACCTGGGCGCGGGCGCTCGGCGAGTTCGGCGCGACCATCACCTTCGCCGGCAATCTCCCCGGCACCACCCAGACCCTGCCGCTCCAGGTCTACCTCCTCCTCCAGGAGGAGCCCGAGGCCGCCACGTCGGTCTCGCTCCTCCTCCTGGCCATCGCCATGGGGGTGCTGATCGCCCTGCGCGGCCGATGGACCGGCACCCCCGCCGACGGCCCCCGCCGCCACGAGCCGGCGCCGGACACGGACGCCGCCCCCGCCGGTCCCGCGCCGGACGCGGACGCCGTCCCCGCCGACTCCGCGACCGGCCGCACCGATCTGCCCGCTCCGTCCACCGGACGCTGGGCGCTGCACGCCGACGTCACCGGCTTCACCCGCCTCACCCTCGACGCGGACCCCGGCACCACCATCGCCGTCGTCGGCCCCAACGGCGCGGGAAAGACGACCCTCCTGCGCGCCCTGCTCGGCCTCACCCCCCGCGCCCACGCCGGCCTCCGGCTCGGCGACACGGACGTCACCGCGCTGCCCCCGCACCGGCGCCGGGTCGCCTGGGTCCCGCAGGACGGGGCCCTCTTCCCGCACCTGTCGGCCCTCGCCAACACCGCGTACGGGCTCCGCGCCCAGGGCGTGTCCCGCGCCGAGGCCCGCCGCGAGGCGCGGGAATGGCTGGACCGGCTCGGCGTCGGCCTGCTCGCGCACCGGAAGCCGGCGCAGCTCTCCGGCGGCCAGGCCCAGCGCGTGGCGCTCGCCCGCGCGCTCGCCGCCCGCCCCCGGCTGCTGGTCCTCGACGAACCGCTCGCCGCCCTCGACCAGACCACCCGGGCGCACGTGCGCCACACCCTGCGCGCCCACCTCACCGGTTTCGGCGGCGTCTGCCTCATCGTCACCCACGACCCGGTGGAGGCGGTGTCGCTCGCGGACCGCGTCCTCGTCCTCCAGGACGGCCGCGCCCTCCAGGACGCCACACCGGCCGAGGTCACCCGTCACCCGCGCTCGCCCTGGGTGGCCCGGATGCTCGGGCGCAACGCCTGGCCCGGCACCGCCACCGCCGACGGACTCGACCTCTCCGGCGGCGGTGTCCTCGTCGCGGCCGAACCCCCGCCGCCCGGCACCCCGGCCCTCGCGATCGTCGCCCCCGAAGCGGTCTCCCTGCACCGCGAGAAGCCCGCGGGCAGCCCGCGCAACGTCTGGCCCGGCACCGTACGCGAGATCACCACCAGCGGCAGCCGCCTGCGCGTCCTCGTCACCTCCGCCGAGGCCCCCGACCTCGTCGCCGAGATCACCCCGCAGGCCGCCGCCGAACTCGGCCTCGCCGACGGCGTGTCCGTCTGGACCAGCGTCAAGGCGACCGAGACGACCGTCGTCCCGCTCTGAGCCCCCGGCACCGCCTCCGGCCCTGAACCCTGCCGCGTCCAGCAGGGAGCGTCGCGCGGGCCGGGGCCGGCGGTGCCGTCGATCCGGCCCTTGAGGTGGCGCCGGCCGCCGGCGCCGGCGGACCCGGCCATGGTCCGGCGCGGTCGGGCCACTCCCCGTGGGCGAGACGCCGGAGGGCGTGCAGGACGTGGACCGTGACGGGGCGTCGTCGGATCCGATCCGGACCAGGAGACGCATCGGAGGAAGCCGGATCAGGAGAAGGGCGCGTCGCCGCATCCGCGATACACGGGCGGGTGGCTGCCTGGCAGGTACGGCCGGAAGAGGGGTGGCTGCCTCTTGGATGATCGACCGTACCGACGCGGCGGGGGAGGGCGTGACTCTGTGTCGACCTCCCATCGCGTCGGCCGGTCGGAGGCTGCTTGACTGGCTGGTGCCGGCACCGAGGCGGAGGAGGTGGCTCTCGCCGCCCTCGGCCGGTCGGCCGGAAGGGCCCTGCGCGTCGTTCGCGGTGTTCCGCGCGCAGGGGTCCTTCGCCTCCGTCGCACCGTCCGGCGCGCCACGCCCGATCGAGCGTCGGTGCCTGGCCCGCCGGCCCCGCCACCCGGGGGCCCTACTCCTCCTCGGGAGGTCCGGGTGACGCGAGCCGGGCCACCAGCAGCTCCGCCCTCCGTGCCGCGTCCGCGGCGGGCAGTCGTCCGGCGCGGGTCAGGGTCGCCAGACCGTGCAGGGACGCCCAGAACACCTCGGTGAACAGGCCCGGTTCCACGCCGTCCCCGGCGACGTCGGTCAGCGTCTCCAGGAGGGCGGCGAACCCCTCCTTCAGGGGCTGCGGAGTGTCCTCGTGCGCGAACGGCAGGCCGCCGTCGAGCTGGAACATGGCGTCGTAGACCGCCGGGTTGCGTGCGGCGAAGTCGAGGTAGGCGCGGGTCAGGGCGGTCACCCGGGCGCGTGTCCCTTCCGCGGCGGAGGTCGCCGCCCGCAGGGACGCGGCCAGTTCGGCGGCGCCCTCCAGGGCGACGGCGCCGATGATCTCGCGCTTGCCGCGGAAGTGGCTGTAGAGGACGGGCTGGCTGTACTCGATGCGCTCGGCGAGCCGGCGGGTGGTGACCGCCTCCCAGCCCTGCCGCTCGGCGAGTTCGCGGGCCGTCGCGACGATGAGGCGCTCGCGGACCGCCCGTTCGCGCTCTTTGCGTTCCTGTACCGACATGACTCGATTCTAGCACCGCTAGACAATCGAGCGATAGCAGCGCTAGCGTTGAACCATCACCTAGCGCCACTAGCTCCAGGTGTCATCCGATTCGAGGAGGGGCAAGCCATGCTCGACGCACTTGAGATCGCCACCACCGTGATCGTCGGCCTGATGGTGGGAGTGGAGCTCTCCGTCGCCTTCGTCATGAACCCGATCTTCTCCGCCCTCCCCGACGACAGCGGCCAGCAGGCCCGGAGCCACGGCGGCCGGATGCTCGGTGCCGCCATGCCGGTCTGGTACATCGGCTCGCTCGTCCTCGTCGCCGTCTGGGCCGTCGCCGGCCGGGGCCACGAAGGCGTCGGACTCGTCGTCACCGCGGGCGCGTTGCTGCTCGTCAGCGTCATCATGTCGATCCTGCTGCTCGTCCCGATCAACAACCGCGGCAAGACGTGGACCCCCGAGAACCGGCCCGCGGACTGGAAGGAGCAGACGAGGCGCTGGGACCGCTACCACTACGTCCGCGTCGCCGTCATCGTCGCCGCCTTCACCTTGCTGGTCGCCGCCCTCGCTTGAACCGGAACCTGAACCGGAACCGGGAGCGCGGGCAGGGGGCGCGGCGGGAGCGGGCGCTGCGGCCTCGCCCCGGGCCGGTGGACGAGGCTCCCCGGCATGACCACCGGGACGACCTCGCCCACGCCCGCCGCCGTCTTCGCCCGTGGCTGCGGGCCGACGCCCGCGAGCTGACGGAGGGCACGGCCTGAGCGGCCGGGGCGCCGGTGGCCGGGACGGGGTACGGGATCCGCGCCGCGGCCCGTACCCCTCCGGGAAGCGGCCCGGCGTGCTCCCGTGGCGGGGCGCGCCGGGCCGAGGGACTACCGTGCGAGGGCAC
Source organism: Streptomyces sp. NPDC014861 (assembly GCF_043081625.1). Taxonomy (NCBI): domain Bacteria; kingdom Bacillati; phylum Actinomycetota; class Actinomycetes; order Kitasatosporales; family Streptomycetaceae; genus Streptomyces; species Streptomyces sp. NPDC014861. The sequence continues at coordinate 81,864 of NZ_JBIBWV010000021.1, read as the reverse complement.
CCGCTCCCGAACGAGGAAGTCCCCACCGTGCTCGTCGCCCGCTCCGTCGCCCTCTTCGCCGTCGCCGCCCTGTTCGAGATCGGGGGTGCCTGGCTCGTCTGGCAGGGCCTGCGCGAGCACAAGGGGTGGGTCTGGATCGGCGCCGGCGTCATCGCCCTCGGCCTGTACGGGGTGGTCGCCACCTTCCAGAGCGACGAGGACTTCGGTCGCATCCTCGCCGCGTACGGCGGCGTCTTCGTCGCCGGCTCGATCGCCTGGGGCATGGTCGCGGACGGCTACCGCCCCGATCGCTTCGACGTGATCGGGGCACTGGTCTGCCTCGCCGGCATGGCCGTCATCATGTACGCCCCGCGGGGCCACTGACCGCAGGCCCGTACGCGGCCGGTGGGGTGGGCGGAGGCGTCGTCGGAGCGAACGCCTACCGCCGTTCTCGACACCTCGGCGTCAAGGAGGTGTGAAGAGACGGGTGCCGGACGCCAAGAACCCGACAGGGACGGCGGAGGGCTCGTCGGGGCGGTCACACCCTGGGCGGACCCGAGCACGAAGGAGACCCCCGCATGTCCGCTCCCACCATCGAGAACGGTGTCGCGCCCGCCGTCGAGGAGCCCCCGGATCCCGGGGCGCGGCACAAGCTGACGGCCGTCACCGGACTGGCCGCGCTCTCGCTCGACGCCATGGCGTCGGTGGCGTACGGTCCCGAGGCGATCGTCCTGGTCCTGGCCGCGGCCGGCGGGTACGGGCTCGGGTTCACGCTCCCGGTCACGCTGGCCATCGTCGGTCTGCTGGCCGTGCTGGTCGCCTCGTACCGTCAGGTCATCGCCGCCTTCCCGGACGGCGGAGGCTCGTACGCCGTCGCCAAGGAGCACCTGGGGCGACGCACGAGCCTGGTGGCCGCCGCCTCCCTCGTCCTCGACTACGTGCTCAACGTCGCCGTCGCCGTCACCGCCGGCGTCGCCGCGCTCACCTCGGCCTTCCCCGAGCTGTACGGCGACCGGCTGGCCGTCTGCCTGGCGGTCCTCGCCCTCGTCACCGCGGTCAACCTGCGGGGCATCGTCGACTCGGCCCGCGCGTTCATCGCGCCGACCGCCGTCTTCGTCGCGGCCATCCTCACCCTCGTCGTCGTCGGTCTCTTCCGCGACGCCCCCGTCTCCACCGCCGCGTCCACCGGCCACGCCGCCGTCCTCGCCGACGACGCGACGACGGTCGGCGCGCTGCTCCTGCTGAAGGCGTTCGCCTCCGGCTGCTCCGCCCTCACCGGCGTCGAGGCCATCGCCAACGCGGTGCCCTCGTTCCGCAGGCCGGCCGCCCGCCGGGCCATGCGCGCCGAGGTCGCCCTGGGCGGTCTGCTCGGCGTGATGCTGATCGGCCTGTCGGTCCTGATCTCCCGTTTCGGGCTGCGGCCCGTCGAGGGCGTCACCGTCCTCGCCCAGCTGGCGGACGCCTCCCTGGGCCACAACTGGGCTTTCTACGTCGTCCAGTTCGCCACCATGGTGCTGCTCGCGCTCTCCGCCAACACCTCCTTCGGCGGCCTGCCGGTCCTGCTCGAACTGCTGGCCAGGGACAACTACGTGCCGCACGTCTTCGGGCTCAAGGCCGACCGGCAGGTGCACCGCCACGGCGTCGTCTGGCTCGCCGCCGTCTCCGCCGCCCTGCTGCTGTTCTCCGGCGGCGACACCAACACCCTCGTCCCGCTCTTCGCCATCGGCGTCTTCGTCGGCTTCACCCTCGCGCAGACCGGCATGGTCCTGCACTGGCGGCGCGAACGCGGCCCCGGGTGGCTCCCCAGGGCCGTCCTCAACGGCCTCGGCGCCGTTCTCACCGGCGTCTCCGCGATCGTCGTCACCGCCACCAAGTTCCACGACGGTGCCTGGCTGATCGTCATCGCCCTCCCCGCCCTCGTCCTCGCCTTCGAGGCCGTCCACCGCGCGTACACCCGCATCGGCGAGCGGCTCGGCGTCGGCAGGATCCCGGAGCCGCCGCACCGCGAGCGCTCCCTCGTCCTGGTGCCGGTCTCCTCGCTGACCCGGCTCACCAGCGAGGCCCTGACCGCGGCCGTCTCCCTCGGCGACGAGGTCCGCGCCGTCACCGTCTGCCATCCCGATGCCGAGGACCTGGCGGCCACCGAGGCCCTGGAGCGCGACTGGGCGCTGTGGAACCCGGGCGTCCCGCTCGTACGACTGCCCTCCGAGCGGCGCTCCCTCGGCCGGCCCCTCACCGCGTACGTCCGCGAGCTGGGGACGGGCGAACCGGACACCCGGGTCACCGTCCTCATCCCCGAGACCGAGCCGGAACGGCTGTGGCAGCGGCTCCTCCAGAACCAGCGGGGCGCGGTCGTCGCCCACGCCGTCCGCCGCGACACCGACGCCGTCGTCTGCCGGCTGCGCCTCCGCTGCTGACCGGCGGCGGCCCGTGAGGGCGCCGTCCTTCGCCAGGGGAGGCGCGGGGGAGGCGTAGGGGACGCGTCAAGAGAGCGCCGCGAGGCGTAAGAGGGGCGTCAACGAGAGCCGCGACCTGGCCGAAAGCAGGTTTGCTCATCTCGTCCGAGAATCCGTTCTTCCTTCTTCCTGAATCCGGGAGTCCACGATGGCCGATCTGGCCTTCGTCGTCACCACGATCGCGGTCTTCGCGCTGGTGGCGTTCATCGCCAAGGGGGTGGCGAAGCTGTGAGTGCCGAGAACATCGTCGGTCTGCTCGTGGCGGCCGCCCTGCTGGGTTATCTCGTTCTTGCCCTCGTCAAGCCGGAGAGGTTCTGAGCTCCGAGATGAGTCCTGTCCTTGCTGGAGTGCTCCAGCTTCTGGCGTTGATCGTCGCCCTGGGCCTGTCGTACCGGCCGCTGGGCGACCACATGGCGCGGGTGTACTCCTCGGAGAAGCACTACAAGCCGGAGAAGTGGGTCTACAAGGCGGTCGGGGCGAACCCGGACACGCAGATGCGCTGGCCGGCGTATCTGCGAGGGGTTCTCGCCTTCTCCGCGGTGGGCGTGCTCTTCCTGTACCTGCTCCAGCGGGTGCAGGGGTCGCTCCCCGGTTCGCTCGGGTTCGTCTCGATCGACCCGGACCAGGCGTTCAACACGGCCGCCTCCTTCGTGGCCAACACGAACTGGCAGTCGTACTACGGCGAGCAGGCCATGGGCCATGTGGTCCAGACCGGCGGACTCGCCGTGCAGAACTTCGTGTCCGCCGCGGTGGGCATGGCCGTGGCCGTGGCCCTGGTGCGCGGGTTCGCCCGGTCGCGCTCGGGTGAACTGGGCAACTTCTGGGCCGACCTGGTCCGGGGCGTCGTCCGGATCCTGCTGCCCATCGCCGTGATCGGCGCGCTCGTCCTCGTCGCGTGCGGCGCGATCCAGAATTTCTCCGGGATCCACGAGGTGGGTCAGTTCACCGGCGGATCGCAGCAGTGGAACGGCGGCGCGGTGGCCTCGCAGGAGGTCATCAAGGAACTGGGCACGAACGGCGGCGGCTACTTCAACGCCAATTCGGCCCACCCCTTCGAGAACCCGAACGGGCTGTCGAACCTCTTCGAGATCTATCTGATCCTCGTCATCCCCTTCGCGCTGACGCGGACCTTCGGCCGCATGGTGGGCTCCCTGAAGCAGGGATACGCGATCCTCGGCACGATGGCCGTCATCTGGGTCGGATTCACGGCGCTGATGCTGTGGACCGAGTTCGCCGGCAAGGGTCCGGCCTTCGAGCTGGCCGGCGGGGCGATGGAGGGCAAGGAGACCCGGTTCGGCATCAGCGCGTCGGCGATCTTCTCGGTCGCCACCACGCTGACCTCGACCGGCGCGGTCAACTCCTTCCACTCGTCGAACACCGGTTTCGGCGGCGGCATCAACCTGCTGGGCATGCAGCTCGGCGAGATCGCGCCCGGCGGTGTCGGATCCGGTCTCTACGGCATGCTGATCATGGCGATCATCGCCGTGTTCATCGCGGGCCTGATGGTCGGCCGTACGCCCGAGTACCTGGGCAAGAAGATCGGCACCCGCGAGATCAAGTTCGCCGCCTGCTACATCCTGGTCACCCCCGCGCTCGTCCTCGGCTTCACGGCGGCGTCGTTCGTCCTGGACACCCCGGCGAACTCGATGACGAACTCGGGCGCGCACGGCTTCTCCGAGATCCTGTACGCCTTCACCTCGGGAGCCAACAACAACGGCTCCGCCTTCGCGGGCCTGAACGCCGACACGCAGTGGTTCAACTCGACCATCGGCATCGCGATGCTGCTGGGCCGGTTCCTGCCCATGGTGTTCGTCCTCGCGCTGGCCGGCTCCCTCGCGGAGCAGCGGCCGGTCCCGGAGACCGCGGGCACCCTGCGTACCGAGAAGCCGCTCTTCACCGGGCTCCTGGCCGGCACGATCATGATCATCACCGGTCTCACCTACTTCCCGGCCCTCGCCCTGGGACCGCTCGCCGAAGGGCTCGCGGCATGACCATCGACGTAGAGAAGCACGAGGACACGATGTCCACCACCACGATGGCCGAGGCGCCCCACCGTGATCCGTCCGGGGACCGGCAGGCCCCGGGGCGGATCGGCGGGGGACTCTTCGACCCGCAGCAGCTGGTCAGGTCCTTCCCGGACGCGATCAGGAAGCTCGACCCGCGGGTGATGATCAAGTCGCCGGTGATGTTCGTCGTGCTGGTCGGCTCCGTCGTCACCACCGCCCTCGCGGTGAAGAACCTGGGGGACTGGTTCGGCTGGGCGATCACCGTCTGGCTGTGGCTGACCACGATCTTCGCCAACCTCGCCGAGGCGGTCGCGGAGGGCCGGGGCAAGGCCCAGGCGGACACCCTGCGCAAGGCCAAGACCGACACCGTCGCCCGGCGGATCATCGGCGGGAACGAGGAGCGGGTGCCGGGCACCGAGCTGCGCGTCGGTGATCTGGTGGTCTGCGAGGGCGGCGACACCATCCCCGGCGACGGTGACGTCGTCGAGGGCGTGGCGAGCGTCGACGAGTCCGCGATCACCGGCGAGTCCGCCCCCGTGATCCGGGAGTCCGGCGGCGACCGCTGCGCGGTCACCGGCGGCACGAAGGTCCTCTCCGACCGCATCGTCATCAAGATCACGACGAAGCCGGGCGAGACCTTCATCGACCGGATGATCAACCTGGTCGAGGGCGCCGCCCGGCAGAAGACGCCGAACGAGGTCGCCCTCAACATCCTCCTCGCGTCCCTCACCGTCGTCTTCCTCCTCGCGGTCGTCACGCTCAAGCCGTTCGCGGTCTACGCGGGCGCGGACGAGCAGACCTCCCTCATCGTCCTGACGGCGCTCCTCGTCTGCCTGATCCCGACGACGATCGGCGCGCTGCTCTCCGCGATCGGCATCGCCGGCATGGACCGGCTGGTCCAGCGCAACGTGCTGGCGATGTCGGGCCGCGCGGTCGAGGCCGCCGGCGACGTGTCGACCCTGCTGCTCGACAAGACCGGCACGATCACGCTGGGCAACCGGCAGGCCTCGGAGTTCGTCCCGGTCTCCGGTACGACGGCGGCGGAGCTGGCGGACGCCGCCCAGCTCTCCTCGCTCGCCGACGAGACCCCCGAGGGGCGCTCGATCGTGGTCCTCGCCAAGGAGAAGTACGGCCTGCGGGCGCGCCACCAGGGCGAACTCGCGCACGCCACCTGGATCGAGTTCACCGCCCAGACCCGTATGTCGGGTGTCGACGTCGACGGCAGGTCCACCCGCAAGGGCGCGGCCGGCTCGGTCGTCGCATGGGTCCGCGAGCAGGGCGGCCGGGTCGCGGAGGACGCCGACACCCTGGCCGACCGCATCTCCGAGGCCGGCGGCACCCCGCTGCTGGTCGCCGTCAAGGACGACAAGGGCGCCCGGGTCCTCGGCGTGATCCACCTGAAGGACGTCGTCAAGGAGGGCATGCGGGAGCGGTTCGACGAGCTCCGCCGGATGGGCATCAAGACCATCATGATCACGGGTGACAACCCGCTGACCGCCAAGGCGATCGCCGAGGAGGCGGGGGTCGACGACTTCCTCGCCGAGGCCACGCCCGAGGACAAGATGGCGCTCATCAAGCGGGAGCAGGCCGGCGGCAAGCTGGTTGCGATGACCGGTGACGGCACCAACGACGCTCCCGCGCTCGCACAGGCCGACGTGGGCGTGGCGATGAACACCGGTACGTCGGCCGCGAAGGAGGCCGGCAACATGGTCGACCTCGACTCCGACCCGACCAAGCTCATCGAGATCGTCGAGATCGGCAAGCAACTCCTCATCACCCGGGGCGCCTTGACGACCTTCTCGATCGCCAACGACGTCGCCAAGTACTTCGCGATCATCCCCGCGATGTTCGCCGTCGCCCACCCGAGCCTCGACAGGCTCAACATCATGGGCCTGGCCTCGCCGGAGTCCGCGATCCTCTCCGCCGTCGTCTTCAACGCGCTGATCATCGTCGCCCTCGTCCCGCTCGCCCTCAAGGGCGTGCGCTACCGGCCCTCCAGCGCCGACTCCATGCTCCGGCGCAACCTCGGCCTCTACGGACTCGGCGGCCTGATCGCCCCGTTCATCGGCATCAAGCTCATCGACATGCTCCTCTCCCTCATCCCCGGAATCGGCTGACCCACGATGAACAACTCAGCAGCGAACACCGGCCGCGTCCTGTGGGCGGGCCTGCGAGCCCTGCTCGTCCTCACCGTCATCACCGGCGTGCTCTACCCGCTCGCCGTCACCGGCATCGCTCAGGTCGCCTTCCCCGGCAAGGCCGACGGTTCCGAGATCGAGGTGGACGGCAAGGTCGTCGGCTCCGCACTCATCGGCCAGACGTACCTCGACGGGGAAGCCCCCGACCTGCGCTGGTTCCAGCCCCGCCCGTCCAACGGCCTGGGCACCAACAGCGTCAACACCCAGTACGAGCTGATCCTCTCCGGCGCGACGAACCGTTCCGGCGACAACGAGGACCTCGTCCAGTGGGTCACCGACGCCAAGGCCGCCGTCGTCGAGGACAACTCGGTGGCCGGGTACACGGTCGAGCCGTCCGACGTCCCCGCCGACGCGGTGACCTCCTCCGGCTCCGGCCTCGACCCGCACATCTCCCCCGCGTACGCGAAGCTCCAGGTCCACCGCGTCGCCGAGAAGAACAGGCTCACCGTCGCGCAGGTCGACCGGCTCGTCGCCGATCACACCGACGGGCGCATCCTCGGATTCATCGGGGAGCCCCGGGTCAACGTCCTCGAACTCAACATCGCGCTCAGGGAATTGACCAAGGGCTGACGGCCTTGACCAGACGGCGGGGGAGCCGGCGGATACGGGTGAACCCGACGTCCGCCGGCTCCCCGGCGCGACGCACCGCATCCCCGTCATCCGATCACCGAACCCGGCCGGGGCCACCGCTTCGAACCGTAGGAGACGCCGTACATGGGACGCGGGAAGCTGCGCATCTACCTGGGAGCCGCGCCGGGAGTCGGCAAGACGTACTCCATGCTCTCGGAGGGGCACCGCCGCGTCGAGCGCGGCACGGACTGCGTCGTCGCGTTCGTCGAGCACCACGACCGGCCCAGGACCGAGGTCATGCTGCACGGCCTCGAAACGATCCCGCGCCGGACGATCGAGTACCGGGGGACCTCGTTCACGGAGATGGACGTGGACGCCGTCCTCGCCCGGCGGCCCGCCGTCGCCCTCGTCGACGAACTGCCGCACACCAACGTCCCCGGCTCCCGAAACCCCAAGCGCTGGCAGGACGTCGAGGAACTCCTCGCGGCCGGCATCGACGTCGTGTCGACCGTCAACATCCAGCACCTCGAATCGCTCGGCGACGTCGTCGAGGCGATCACCGGGATCCGGCAGCGCGAGACGGTCCCGGACGAGGTCGTCCGCAGGGCCGGCCAGATCGAGCTGGTCGACATGTCGCCGCAGGCCCTGCGCCGCCGTATGGCGCACGGCAACATCTACAAGCCCGACAAGGTCGACGCGGCGCTCTCCAACTACTTCCGCCCCGGCAACCTCACCGCCCTGCGCGAACTGGCCCTCCTGTGGACCGCCGACCGGGTCGACGAGTACCTCCAGGAGTACCGGACCGAGCACCGCGTCTCGAAGATCTGGGGCTCGCGGGAGCGGATCGTCGTGGGCCTCACCGGCGGGCCGGAGGGCCGGGCGCTGATACGCCGCGCGGTCCGGCTCGCCGAGAAGGGCGCGGGCGGCGAGGTCCTCGCCGTCCACATGGCCCGCAGCGACGGCCTCACCGCCGTCTCGCCCGAGGAACTGGCGGTCCAGCGGACCCTCGTCGAGGACCTGGGCGGCACCTTCCACCACGTCGTCGGCGACGACGTCCCCGCCGGACTCCTGGCGTTCGCGCGGGGCGTGAACGCCACCCAGATCGTGCTCGGCGTGAGCCGCCGCCGCTCCTGGCAGTACGTCCTCGGCCCCGGCGTCAGCGCCACGGTCGCCCGCGAGTCCGGACCCGACCTCGACGTCCACATCGTCACCCACGACCAGGTCGCCAAGGGCAGCCGACTGCCCGTCACCGGGCCTGCCGGCCTCGGACGTTCGCGGACGCTCTGGGGCTGGCTCGTCGGCCTCGCCGGTCCCGGCCTCCTCACCCTGTTGCTCAGCACCGCGGCCCCCGACGTGGGCCTCGCCAACGACGTCCTGCTCCACCTCACACTGACCGTCGCCGCGGCGCTCCTGGGCGGCCTCAGACCGGCCCTCGCCTCCGCCGCCCTCGGCTCCCTGCTCCTGAACTGGTTCTTCACCTCGCCGGTCCACCGGCTCACCATCGCCGACCCGCACAACATCGTCGCCCTGCTGGTCTTCGTCGGTGTGGCGATCGCCGTGGCGTCGGTTGTCGACCTGGCGGCCCGCCGCACCCACCAGGCGGCCCGGCTGCGCGCCGAGGCGGAGACCCTGTCCTTCCTGGCCGGTGGTGTGCTGCGCGGCGAGACGAGCCTCGAAGCGCTCCTCGAACGGGTCCGCGAGACCTTCTCCATGGAGTCGGTCACCCTCCTGGAGCGGGCCGACGAGACGGAACCGTGGTCCTGCGTCGCCGTCGTCGGCCACCGCCCGTGCGCGCGCCCGGAGGACGCGGACGTCGACATGCCGGTCGGCGACCATCTGGCGCTCGCGCTCAGCGGCCGGGTGCTGCCGGCGGAGGACCGGCGGGTGCTGGGCGCGTTCGCGGCGCAGGCGGCCGTGGTCCTGGACCGGCAGCGGCTGGTCGGCGAGGCCGAGGAGGCCCGCAAGCTGGCCGAGGGCAACAAGATCCGCACCTCGCTGCTCGCGGCCGTCAGCCACGACCTGCGGACCCCGCTCGCCGGCATCAAGGCCTCGGTCACCTCGCTGCGCTCCGACGACGTCGAGTGGTCCGAGGAGGACCGGGCCGAACTCCTCGAAGGCATCGAGGCCGGCGCCGACCGCCTCGACCACCTCGTCGGCAACCTCCTCGACATGTCCCGCCTGGAGACGGGCACAGTGACCGCCGTCATCCGGGAGACCGACCTCGACGAGGTCGTCCCCATGGCGCTGCTCGGCGTCGCCGAGGGCAGCGTAGGCCTGGACATCCCCGAGACGCTGCCGATGGTCGCGGTCGACCGCGGACTGCTGGAGCGGGCCGTCGCCAACATCGTCGAGAACGCCGTCAAGTACAGCCCGCCGGGAGAGGCCGTCCTCGTCTCGGCCAGCGCCCTCGCCGACCGCGTCGAACTCCGCGTGGTCGACCGGGGCCCCGGCGTCCCCGACGAGGCCAAGGACCGCATCTTCGGCGCCTTCCAGCGGTACGGCGACGCCCCGCGCGGCGAGGGCGTCGGCCTCGGACTCGCCGTGGCACGCGGCTTCGTGGAGGCGATGGGCGGCACGCTCACCGCGGAGGACACCCCGGGCGGCGGCCTCACCATGACGGTCACCCTGCGCATGACGGACGGAGCGCCCCGGTCCGTCCCGGACGTGGCGGCCGGGGCGACCACGTAGACACCGGACCGGCAGACCGGGGGCCGCCGCCCAAGGACGTACACCGGCCGGTGCTCACCTTCAGGCCTGCGCGGGCCGGTGGTCGCCTCCAGGCCTGCGCCGTCCGAGGCCCGCCCTCACGCGCACGCCGGCCGGCGGGCGCCCTGTGCGTACGCCGTCCCGGGCCGCCCGCCCCTTCGCGTACGCCCGCCGAGGCCCGCCCTCACGCGTACGCCGGCCGGCGCGAGCGCTAGGATCCCTCGGCGCCCCGCGGCGCCGTGTCCCGTACAGCCGCCGGCCGGAGGAGAGTCACCCGGACATGACCGCACAGCGCTTCCTGTACGTCGTCGTCTGCGGCGCCGGCATCGCGGGCGACGCCCACCGGCTGATCGCCGCCGCCCAGACCAGGGGGTGGGGCGTCGGCGTCGTGGCGACCCCGCAGGGGCTCGGCTTGCTCGACACCGAGGCGATCGTCCGGCAGACCGGCCACCCGATCCGCTCGGCCTGGCGCACCCCCGGCGAGCCGCGCCCGCTGCCGCCCGCCGACGCGATCGCCGTCGCCCCGGCGACCTTCAACACGATCAACAAGTGGGCCGCCGGCATCGCCGACACCCTCGCCCTGGGCATCCTCTGCGAGGCGTACGGGCTGGGGATCCCGACCGCGGTCCTGCCGCGCGTGAACGCCGCCATGGCAGCCCACCCCGCGTACGGCCGCAGCCTGTACCGGCTGCGGGAGATGGGCGTCCTGATCGGATCGCACGCGTGGGGCGGCGGGGACGCGGAGGGCTTCCGCTGGGAGGAGGCGCTGGAACTGCTGGACGGCCGGACCGCCTGACCGGGCGGGCCGCACCGCCGTCGGACACGCTCCGGGCGCGGACGCGCACCGTGCGCGTCCGCGCCGCCGAGGCGAATGGTCCGGCCCCCGGGTTGGGTCTAGGGTCGAGAGATAGGCCGAAGGCGCGCCCGCGCCCTCGCGGTCCGGGTGTCCGCGGAGCGGGTCGAGGCGTGCGGAAGGAGCCTCCCATGACCCGTACATTGCGAGGCGCGATAGCGGTGGCCTCGACCGTGGCCCTGTCGCTGGGCGTGGTGGCGACGACGACGGGCGCCGCGCCGGGGCAGGCCAAGCAGGAGATCCGGATCGGACTGCTGCTGCCGGAGAGCAAGACCACGCGGTACGAGAAGTTCGACCGGCCGTACATCGAGCAGAAGATCAAGGAACTCGCCCCGGACGCCCAGATCGACTACTACAACGCGGCCGAGAGCGCGACGACCCAGCAGCAGCAGGTCAACACCGCCCTCGCCAAGGGCGACCAGGTGCTGATCCTGGACGCGGTGGACGCCAAGTCGATCCAGTCCTCCGTGGAGAAGGCGAACGAGGCCGGCGTGAAGGTCGTCGCCTACGACCGGCTCGCCCAGGGCCCGGTCGACGCCTACGTCTCGTACGACAACCGCAAGGTCGGCGAACTCCAGGGCCGGGCGCTGCTCGACGCGCTCGGCGACAAGGCGGAGAGCGGCCAGATCGTCATGCACAACGGCTCGCCCACCGACCCGAACGCGGCCGAGTTCAAGGCCGGCGCCCACTCCGTCCTCGACGGCGAGGTGGAGATCGGCAAGGAGTACGACACCCCCAACTGGGACCCGAACAACGCCAACCAGCAGATGTCCGGCGCCATCAGCGCCCTCGGCAAGGACAACATCGTCGGCGTCTACTCCGCCAACGACGGACTGGCCGCCGGCATCGCCACCGCCCTCGCCGCCGCCGGCATGGACGTGCCGCTGACCGGCCAGGACGCCCAGCTCGACGCGATCCAGCGGATCCTGCTGGGCACCCAGACCATCACCGTCGAGAAGCCGTACAAGCCCGAGGCCGACATCGCCGCCACCATGGCCGTCAACCTCGCCGAGGGCAAGCCGCTGCCCGCCGACCTGACCCCCACCACCGTCACCAGCGGAAGCGGCCAGAAGGTCCCGGCCACCCTGCTGACCCCGGTCGTGGTCGACAAGGACAACATCAAGGACACCGTCGTCAAGGACGGGCTGTACACGGTCGACGAGATCTGCACGCCCGCCTACGCCGACGCCTGCGAGGAGGCCGGGCTGCGCTGAACCGGCCCGGTCGTCCCCCCGGCCCGCCGAGGAGGCGGTCGAAGGTGACGGAAGCACCCGTGCTCACGCTGCGGGGGGTGTCCAAGAGGTTCGGCGCGGTCCAGGCCCTGTCGGACTTCGACCTGGAGGTCCACGCCGGTGAGGTGGTCGCCCTGGTCGGCGACAACGGCGCCGGCAAGTCGACCGCCGTCAAGGCGATCGCCGGGGTGAACCCGCCCGACGACGGCGTCATCGAGTGGGAGGGCCGCGCGGTCTCCATCCACCGGCCGCACGACGCCCAGCACCTCGGCATCGCCACCGTGTACCAGGACCTCGCCCTCTGCGACAACCTCGACGTCGTCGGGAACCTCTTCCTCGGCCGGGAGCTGCGCCGCTTCGGCGTGCTCGACGAGGTCCGCATGGAGCGCCGCGCCCGCCAGCTGCTCGACACGCTCTCCATCCGGATCCCCTCGGTGCGGATCCCCGTGGCGTCGCTCTCCGGCGGCCAGCGCCAGACGGTGGCGATCGCCCGCTCGCTCATCGGCGACCCCCGGGTCGTCATCCTGGACGAACCCACCGCGGCGCTGGGCGTGGAGCAGACGGCGGAGGTCCTCGACCTCGTCGAACGCCTCCGCGGGCACGGCCTCGGCACCATCCTGATCAGCCACAACATGGTGGACGTGATGGCCGTCGCCGACCGGATCGCGGTGCTCCGCCTCGGCCGCAACAACGGCTTCTTCGACCGGCGCTCCACCACCACCGAGGAGATCATCTCCGCGATCACCGGCGCCTCCGACAGCGCCGTCACCCGGCGCCAGGCCCGGAAACGCGAGGAACGGGAGGAGCGGGAGGAACGGGAGGAGCGGGAGGAACGCGGGGAGGAGAGGCCATGAGCGACGCCAAAGGCCGCGATCCCCGGGACCGCGATCCCCGGGACCGCGACGGTCTCGCCGGGGCGGGGGACGAACAGCGGCCCGCCGCCGAGGCGATGCCCGCCGTCGACAGCCGGCTGATCGTCCGGGAGGAGGGCTTCCGCGGCTACGCGGGCGAGTTCCGGCGCAAGCTGCGCAGCGGCGAGCTCGGCTCGCTGCCCGTCGTCATCGCCGTCGTCATCATCTGGACCGTCTTCGGCAGCCTCGACAGCGCCTTCCTCTCCGCCCAGAACCTGTCCGACCTCAGCCAGCAGATCGTCGGCACCGGCATGATCGCCGTCGGCATCGTCTTCGTGCTCCTGCTCGGCGAGATCGACCTGTCCGTCGGCTCCGTCAGCGGCCTCTGCGCGGCCCTCTTCGCCGTGCTCAACGTCATCAACGGCATGAACGAGTGGCTGGCACTGCTCGTCGCCCTCGCCGGGGGAGCGGCCGTCGGGCTCATCCACGGCTTCTTCTTCGCCAAGGTCGGCGTGCCCGCCTTCGTCGTCACCCTGGCGGGCAACCTCGCCTGGAACGGGCTGATGCTGCAGGTGCTCGGCACCAGCGGCACGGTCAACATCCCCAGCGACAGCATCGTCGCCGAGCTCTACTCCACGATCTTCGAGAGCCCGGCCGCCGCCTACGTCGCGGCCGCGGTGGGCGTCGGCCTCTTCCTGCTCGCCTCGCTGCTCGACACCCGGCGCCGGCGCGCGGCGAGGGTGCCGTACCGCCCGCTCGCCGAGATCGTGGTGCGGACCGCCGTCATCGCCGCGATCGCCTTCGCCGCCGCGTACATCCTCAACCGCTACCGGGGCCTTCCGCTCGCGCTGCTGATCTTCCTCGTCCTCCTGGTGCTCCTCGATCTCGTGCTGCGCCGCACCCGCTACGGACGCCAGATCTTCGCCGTCGGCGGCAACATCGAAGGAGCCCGACGGGCCGGCATCAGCGTGCCGTTCGTCCGGATGAGCGTCTTCACGATCGCCGGCACGATGGCGGCCGTCGGCGGTCTCTTCCTCGCGGGACAGATCCAGTCCGCGAGCCAGACCTCCGGCGGCGGCAACCTGCTGATGAACGTGATCGCCGCCGCCGTCATCGGCGGGACGAGCCTCTTCGGCGGACGCGGCTCGGTCTGGTCGGCGCTGCTCGGCGCGCTCGTCATCGGCTCCATCCAGTCCGGCATGAACATCATGGGCGTCAGCAACGCCGTCCAGTTCATGATCACCGGTTCGGTCCTGCTGGCCGCCGTGGTGGTCGACTCCCTCTCCCGCCGCAGCCAGAAGGCGGCGGGCCGCGCCTGACCGCCTCGCGCGGCCGAGGGCGCTACCGGGGCCCGGAGCCGTCGCCGAGGACGCGTACGGCCTCCACGACGAGGTCCCAGAACCGGTCCGCGTCGACCCGCGTACCGACCTCGACGGCGGCCGGCAGGCCCGTCACCCCGTGCAGGTCCACCACGGTCGCGCCCCGGGTGTACGTGCCGTTCAGCTCCACCGTCACCGCGGCCCGGACCAGTTCCACCAGCGACGGGTCGATCAGATGGGCGACGGTCAGCGGGTCGTGCAGCGGGGGCGCGTCGAAGCCGAACACCTCGCGGTAGGTGGACGCGAAGTAGGTGAGCAGTTCGACGCAGAGCGCGCTCAGCGGGGTGCCGAGGGCGGCGATCCGGGCGACGACCCCGGGGGTGGCCCGCACCTGGTGGGTCGCGTTGAGGCCGAGCATGGTCACCGGCAGTCCGCTGCGCAGGACGATGTCGGCCGCCTCCGGGTCGCACAGGACGTTGAACTCGGCGGCGGGTGTGGTGTTGCCGCGGTCGGTGGAGCCGCCCATCAGCACGATCCGCCCGATCCGCCCGGCGAGTTCGGGGTGGGCGAGGAGGAGGGCCGCGATGTTGGTGAGCGGCCCGGTCGGCACCAGCGTCACCGGCTCCGGGTGGGCGAGCAGGGTGTCCCGGACGAGGGCGAGGGCGTCGCGCGGGTCCTGCGGCACGTCCGGCTCGCCCGCGCCGAACCCCGGCCCGTCGAGCCCCGAGTCGCCGTGGATGTTCTCGGCGGTCCGGCGTTCCCCGTGCAGGGGCCGGTCCCGGCCCGCCGCGATCGGCACGTCGCGGATCCCGGCCACCGCGCACACCCGGCGGGCGTTGAGCGTGGTCTTCTCCAGCGTCTGGTTGCCCGCGACGGTGGTGATGGCGAGCAGGTCGATCGCGGGGTGCGCGGCGGCCAGCAGGATGTTGAAGGCGTCGTCGTGACCGGGGTCGCAGTCGAGAATCACGGGGACCGGCATGGCCCCACCGTCCCACATCCGGCCGTCGGGAAGAGCGACACGCGAGCTGCGTGTGACATAAAAAACTGTCGCTGAATGAATGTGACAGCTATGCTTGTCGCATGAGTGACGCAACAGGGATCCCGACCCCCGACAAGAGCGACGACGACTTCTGGACCGCCGTCTCGCACCTGGTGGAGCCTCCGTGGAACGAGCCCACCCAGGACGACGCCTTCGCCATGGACGAGGAGGTGCACGACGCGGTACGCGCCCTGGCGGAGCGGATCTCGACCCGCCTGCTCGCCTACCGCGCCGCCGGGAAGACGTACGACCCCGTCCTCATGGCCGCGCCCGACGTGCAGCTCGCGCTCCTGAGGGCGCTCTACGAGGCCAAGCAGTCCGTCGACCGGCTGGCGGAGAGTGCCGCCACCGTCGCCGGGCGCAGCGGCGCGAACTACGCGCAGCTCGGCGCCGCCTGGGGCGGCATCAAGCGCCAGTCCGCCCGGCTCAAGTGGCCGCACGCCGTGGTCAGGAAGTCCACCAGCGAGTCCATCCCGCTGCACTACGCGGGCGGCACCGCTGTCGTGCACCACGACGCCGAGACCGACGCCTGGTGGTACACCGCCACCGCGGCGGACCAGCGGGAGACGGAGTCCGAGCCCGTCCACGGCACCTACGCCGAGGCCATCGCCGGCGCGACCGAGTTCCTGCTCTCCCACGCCGCGCCGGACGGCGACTCCCCGTCCTGACGGCTTCGGTCCGATGGGCGCCGGTCCGATGGGTGCCGGTCCGATCGGTTCCGGTCCGGCGGGCTCGCGCGTGGCGGACCTGGCCGGCGGGCCCCGGGGGGCGGGGGGCTCCGGGCCGGCGGCTCCCGGGAGGCGGCGGTGTCAGAGGCCGCCGTCCCCGCCGCCGGCGGGGTCGCCGCCCGCCGGCCCGTGCGGACCCCGCAGCTTCCGCGACGGCGGCACGGGGTAGCGGGACAGCAGCGCGTCGAGCCGCGCGAGGGCGGCGGCGGTGGCCATGAGGACGAGCGCGGTCGCCGCGAGCCCGACGCCCGCGTGCAGACCGTTCGCGTGCAGGACCACACCGATCCCGAGACTCGCCGGGACCCCGAGACCGGCGACGGCCGTCTGGAGCACCTCCAGCCGTTTGCGCGCGCCGAACCGGGCGGCCATAGCGGTGTCCCCTCGCCGTGACGTGAGTGCTCCGTGCGGGGGGTGGTTCCCGCCCCGCCACGGCGGAACACCCGCCTCCACGCGCCGTACGTCCCCGGCCGCCGCGTGCGCCGGAGCCGCCGCGGGCGGATCCTGGAAGGGACGGGGCAGCGCCCCGGGGCACGTACGGCCCCGGCGGCGCCGACCGGCGCGCGAGGAGGCAGACCATGACGCGGAACCTGGAATGGAGGGTCGGCCTGGAGCTGAGCGAGGAGTCCGGCCGGACGCGGGCGGAGGCCAAGCTCGACACGGGCACCGCGACCTTCACCGGACACGGCTCGGCCCGCTGCAACCCGGCGGACACGGACGTACCGGCGATCGGCGACGAACTGGCCGCGAGCCGGGCCATGAAGGACCTGGCGGGCAAGTTGATGCGGGAGGCGAACCGCGAGATGGAGGCGGTGGGCGCCGACACCGTGCCGCGGCGCACGGGTCCCGGATACGGCTGGCCGGAGGCGGTGTCCTGACCTGAGGGGCCCGCCGCCGCTCCGGACCGGAAACGGTCCGGCGAGAGCCCGACGCCCGGCGGGGCCGCACGCCCCGCGACGCCCGGGCGCCCTCGGGCCTCAGTCCCGCGGCGGCTCCACGACCAGATGGTCGACCACCTCGACCACCCCGTCCACCGACTCGCACAGGCGGCGCAGCAGCGGGACGAGGTCCTCGCGGCCGACGGTGCCGCTCAGGGTGACCCGGCCCTCGTCGACGTCGATGTGGACGGCGGCGGGGGAGAGGCCGAGGATGCGGACGACCACGTCCTCCCGGATCTCCTCCTGGATGGAGCGGTCGCGCCGCAGGAACAGCTGGAGCAGGTCGCTGCGGCTGAGGACGCCGATGAGCCGCCCGTCCGCGTCCACGACCGGCAGGCGCTTCACCCGGTGCCGCTCCATCAGCCGGGCCGCCTCGACGGCCGTCCAGGAGGGACGGGCGGTGCGCACGGGGCTGGACATCATCGCCTCGGCGCTGCTGGGGCCGTCCTTGGCGGTGTGCCGGCGCAGCAGGTCCGCCTCGGAGACCACGCCCACCGGCCGGTTCTCCTCGTCGACGACCGGCACGGCCGTGATGCCGTACTCGTCGAGGAGCCGCGCGATCTCCTTGAACGGGGTCCCGCGCTGGACCGCGACCGCCGTCGGGGTCATCAGGTCCGCGACACTGCGGTTCCTCATGGTCCGTTCCGTCCCTTCCGAGGTGACGGCTCCATGATCTCCCATCCCGCGAGGCGCGGGAGCACGGGGTGCGGGGGAGGGCACGGGGAGGCGCCGGGGCGCGGGGGACGGTACGGGGGCGCCGCCGGGGCGCGGGGGGCGCCGCTCGTACGGCCAAGTCCCCATGCCCGCTACGGCCGGAGGACCCGGAAGGGCCGGCCGGATCCTCCTCGATCCGACCGGCCCCTCCTCGTCACCCGCGCCCGCTCGGGAACGCCTCCCCGGGAGGACGCGTCCGCTCAGGAGCGGGTGACCGTCACCTCGTGGAGCGAGTAGCCCCACTGCGTGGCCCGCCGTTCCCCGTGGACGCGGACGTACCGGGCCGTGGTGGAGGCGAACTCGGCCGTGTCGTAGCCCCCGTCCCCCGCGTCCGTCGACCACACCGTCCGCCAGGCCTCGCCGTCCTCGGAGACCTCGATCCGGTACTGGCGCGCGTACGCCCGCTCCCAGTCCAGGGTCACCCGGCCGACGCGCCGGACCTCGCCCAGGTCCACCCGGAGCCACTGGCCGTCCGACCAGTCGCTGGCCCAGCGGGTCCCGGTGTCACCGTCGAACGCCCGCCCGGAGGCGTAGCTGGTGAACGGGTTCCACTCCGTGGAGCTGGCCGAGGCGGGCCTGCCCGCCGCCAGGTTCACGCCGGGCTCGTGCCGCTCGGTCGCCCGCCAGGTCCGCAGGTACGACTCGGCGCCGAGGGCCAGGTCCCCGATGACCTCGGGGCCGCCCGGGGTGAGCCGGATCTGCTCGATCCAGTCCGGCACCAGACCGGCGTGCGCGGCGCCGTCCTTGTTGAGGTCCCAGGTCCGCTCGCCGGTGACCTGCCGGTCGAGGACGGTGCCGCCGTCGAAGCTGCGGTACGGGTACGTCACCGCGTTCGGGGCGTCCTCGCCGACCGGGCCGGGCCAGCCGCCGACGCCGTTCATGTCGGTGCCGTACCCGAGGCCGACGCCGTACTTCTCGCGCAGCTCGGCCTTGCCGTTCGCCTCGCCGATGAAGCCGCCGGCGTCGTGCATGTACGGGGCCGTGAACCCGCCCAGCCTGTAGAGCCGTTCGGTCCAGTCGAGGTCCATCCAGCTGTGCGTGGAGAGCACGCCCGGGTACTCCTCGGCCTCCAGCATGTCCAGGGCCCGGCCGGCCGCCTTCACGCTCATGTGGTCCAGCTCCAGCATCATGCCCCGGTCCATCATGCCGCGGAGCGCGTACTCGCCGAGCCGGGTCAGCCCGCGTGTGTTGCAGCGCGCGTCGGAGGCGTAGCCGGGCACGCTCACCCCGGCCGGCAGCTTCGCCGCCATGGCGGCGGGCGCCTTCAGGCCGATCGGGTTGTCCTTCTGGGGGCCGGCGCACTTCTCCGTCGCCCAGAAGGTGCCGGTGGACAGGAACTGCCCGATGTTCACCGCCACGCCCGTCGTCCCGCTGTCGAAGCGGACACCGCACAGCGCGTTGTCGAACTTGTGGCACAGGAACATGCTGCGTACGCCGAGCTGGTGGAGCTCGTCCAGGCCGCGGTCGATGTCCGCCTTGTCGCACTGGGCCACGTCGAGGATCTGCTTGCAGCCGAACGGCTCCGAGGTCTCCACGCCGAGGACGACGGCGAGCTTGCCCTGCTCGATCACCGACCGCGCCTGGTCGGCACTGGTCACGATGCGGAACCAGCCCTTGCCCGGGCCGCCGAACAGCGAGTCGACGTAGTCCTGCATCTCGTACGTCTTCCTGGCCTCCAGGCGGATGGCGTCCATCTCGTCGCACCCGCGGTCGCGCGGCATGATCGAGCACAACAGGCCGTTGGAGACGAGGTCGTTGACGAGGACCCGCTGGCCGCCGCGCCAGGCACGCTCCAGCCAGGCGTAGTAGTTCTGCTGGTGGGTCAGCGAGTTGTGCGCCGGCCAGTCCGCGAAGGTCGGCCAGCCGTCGGGGTCGTGCTTCCCGTCGGCCCCGCCCGTCAGGTTCTCGAAGAGGGCGCCGGAGCCGTCCGGATAGTGCTCCGGACAGTCCTTCAGCGCGTCGGCCGCACCGGCCGTGGAGAACGGCTTGCCGCAGATCAGCCGGCCGCCGAAGCCCTCGTTGGACATCACGTGGTTGTGCGCGTCGACGAAGCCGCGCACCCGCCCCTGCGCATCGGTCCCGGTGAACGGCGCGCCCGCGGCGTTCACCTGCGAATCGGCCGCCGGCCGGGCGGTCGGCTCCCACCACGGGGAGCCGGCCGCGGGGACCGGCGCGGCGCCGAGGAGCAGCGCCGCGAGGGCGAGGAGGAAGGACACGAGACCGAGGCGGCGTGTCCCGCGGAAGGGAGAGGAACTCCGTGCGGTGCGTGGGCTCATGGTCGGAAGGCCTCCGGTCGGTGGGGGTGTACCGGGCGCCCCGAGGATCGCGGTGCCGGAGGTCTGAGTCAAGAGTCCGGGTCAAATGACCTACTGGTGATCGAGGAGACCCCGCGGGCCCTTCCCGCCGACCGTCACCCCTCGATCAGCTGAACCAGCTGATCAGCCGTCAATTCCAGCTGTGCCGCCGCCGTTTCCTCGTCCCGCAGGACCAGGTACTGGAGCGTCATCCCGTCCACCGCCGCCGCCAGGTACCGTGCCAGCGTCGCCACCGGAACCTTCGGCTCGGCGCCCCGTACCGCCCCCACCTGCTCCACCAGGACGGTCGCCGACCGCACGTACTGCTCGTACTGCGCCCGGGCCAGATGCTCGAACCCGGGCTCGCGCAGCGCGTACTGGGTGAGGTCGTACGTCAGCATGTGCTGGCCCGGATGCGCGGTGACGTCCTCCCAGTACGTCAGCAGCGCCGCCCGCACCGTCTCGCCCAGCGTCGCCCGCGGCTCCACCGCCTTCAGCACCCGCGCCACGTAGTCGCCGATGATCGTCTCGATGGCGGCTTCGAGGAGGGCCTGCTTGGAGTCGAAGCAGTAGTGGAAGACGCTCAGCGAGACACCGGCCTCCGCGGCGATCGACCGCGTGGTGGTCCTGGCCACCCCGTCCCTGGTCATCGCCCTGATGGCCGCCTCCACCAGCTGCCGACGCCGCTCCGCCGACGACATCCGCCCCATGCTGCCTCCTCATGTCCGGGCGTCAGGGTAACCGCCCCCTTCCGTCCGCCGATCGGCGCGCCACCCCCTCGCGCCGATCGCCCACGGAGCGAAATCCCTTGTGGCAGGCTGGGTTCCACTCGGGGAGGGGACGGACCATGGATGACGAGATCCAGCTGTTCAGAGACGGTGACGGGCTGGCCGTCCTGGGCGATCCGGCGGCGGTCGAACGCTTCCTCGTCTCGGAGGGGCTGCCGGCGAAGGGCCCCGGGACACGCCGCCTCGGTGCGGCCCTCGGCGACGCGGCGGGCGCCGCGCGGGCGGGCGCCGACCTCGCCGCCGACGCGGGTCGCTGGGTGAAACTGTCCGAGGAGTCCGCGCGGAGGATCGACAGGATCGGACTCAGGAAGAGCGCCGCCACCGGACTCGAGACGGGCGTGCTGAAAGGCCCCAGGGGTCAGGTCAAGGGCTTCGTGGAGTTCGCGGGGGGAGGAGCGCTCCGCGGCAACCCCGCGCGGCTCGCCGGCGTCGCGACGGTACTGGCCCAACTGGCGATGCAGCAGGCCATGGACGAGATCGCCGACTACCTCGCCACGATCGACGAGAAGGTCGACGACGTGCTCCGAGCCCAGCGGGACCAGGCTCTGGCGCGCGTGATCGGGGTGGACTTCGTCCTGAAGGAGGCCCTCACCCTCCGGGAGCGGGCGGGCGGGGTCTCCGAGGTCACGTGGTCGAAGGTGCAGAACACCTCCACGACGATCGCCGAGGCCCAGGCGTACGCGCTGCGCCGACTCGACGCGCTCGCCGAGAAGACGGAGAGCAGGAGCAAGGTCGGTGACCTCGCCAAGGCGTCGAAGGGCATCGAGTCCCAGGCGCGCGAGTGGCTCGCCGTGCTGGCGCACTGCTGCCGACTCCAGGACGCCTTCTCCGTACTGGAACTCGACCGGGTGCGAGCGACGGAGCCGGACCGGCTGGACGCGCACCGCTTCGGGCTCCGCGCCGCCCGGAAGCACCGCATGGAGCTCATCTCGGAGAGCACGGAGCGCCTGGTGGCCAGGATGCACACGGCCGCCGGCACGGCCAACGCGAAAGTGCTGCTGCACCCGACCACGTCCCGCGAGGTGGTGCACGCGCGCAACCACGTCGAGGTCGCCGTCGTCGACTTCCACGGCCGGCTCGGGATCGAGCGCGACCAGGAGGCGCTGGAGGCGCGGCGCTGGAAGGAGGCGGCCGTGGAGGTGAGGGACAGGGCGCTGGAGAAGGGCGCGGAGAACCTCGACGCCGCCCGCCGTCTCGGCACCGAGACCTTCGACCGGGCCAGGTCGGCGACGGGCAGGCTCTCCGGCGGCCTCGCCGAGCGGGCGTTCCGACGGCGCGGAGGGGACGCGGAGGGCTGAACGGGCCGCGCCCGTGGACCGCGTGGACACGACCCGCGCCGACCGGGCGAGCGGGCCGCCGGGCCCGGACCCTCACCCGACCGCTCCTCCACCTCTCACCCTCGCCTCCCCGCCCCGACCGCTTCTCCACCTCTCACGCTGCCGCCCCGCCCCGCGCGCGACGAGCCCCCGAAACAGCCCCGCACGCCCCTTGCCGTCGGGCCCGCATCCCAGGAGTCTCCTGCCATGATCCCGCCCAAGCCCACGGAAGACCCCACCCCTCCGGCCCCTCCGACCCTTCCCGCCTCCACCCGGCCGCGCCCGCCCCGCCGCACCTTCGTCCTGGTGGCCGTCTGGACCGTGTTCGTCGCGGCCGTGTCCTCCGGCATCACCGCCACGGTCGTCGGGGACGGCGGCGACGCCGACGTCCAGGACGCCGCAGCGCCGAAGGCCACCCCGTCGATATGGCGGGACACCCGTACGTACCCGGCCGATCCCCCGCCGGAGCCGGAGACGACCCCCAGCCCGACGCCCGCCACCCGGACCTTCACCCTCGGCGAGAAGGCGAAGAGCGGTGGTGCGACCGTCGTCGTCAGGAAGGTCGGCGAAGCCGTGACGGTGACTCTCGACGACTTCGACTCGGACAAGATCCTCAAGGCCGGGGCGGGAGCGAAGTTCGCGATCGTGGAGACGACCGTCCAGAACGACGGCACCGACTCCTTCGACCCCGTGTGCGGCGGCGGCATCTCCCAGGGCCTGGTCGACGCCGAGGGGCGGAAGTTCGACCTCATCGACGAGGCGTTCCTGGTCAAGGCCAACCACGAGGCCGACGCCTGCGGCGAGGAGGTCCAGCCCGGATTCGAACGCGAGGCCGTCTTCGTCTACAGGATCCCCGCCTCCGCGAGCCCCGCCGCATGGATGTTCTCCGGCTCCAGGGGCATGACCGAAGGCGACCAGGCCGTCGTACGGCTGACGGGCGCCACCACGTCGGGCTGACGGTGGGCGGCCGGGACGCGCCGCCCGCCCACCCGTCCACCGGGCGTCCGTCAGCCCGGACCCCGGCCCCGGCCGCTCCGTCCCCTCCCCGGCCGTTCCCCCGTCCCCGTCCCCCGAACATCCCGCACCTACCCGGAGCCGCGTCATGTCCCCGTCCGTCGACGAGGAAGACACCCGCAAGGTTCGGACCGCCGTCCTCGGGCGGTCCGGATCCGATGTCCCCGCCTTCCTGCCCTTCGACCACGACGACTTCGACACCTTCATGCGGGGGCGCTCCCGCGACGACTTCTACTGCGGGATCCTCCTCGGAGGCTGCGGCAAGAAGCTCACCGCCAAGCGCTACCTGGAGAAGAAGTGCCACTTCGCGCACCGGCCTCCCGTCCACTGCCGGCGCACCGCGAACGGCGAGTCCAGCGCCGACCACCTGTACATCGGCAAGGCCCTCCAGGAGTGGCTGTCCCGCCTCTGCGGTCACCCGGGGGCGAGCGTCACCTACCCGGACCTGGGGACCGGCCCCGGTGACGCCGTCGAGGTCCGGTTCGGCGGGGGCCGGCTCATCCGGGTCCAGATGGCGCGCGCACAGCTGAAGACCTGGCGGAGCGACCGGGAGCGGCTCGGCCCCCAGCATCCGCGCGGCGTCCACTGGGCGTACGGCCCCGACAGCGGCCTCGCGCACAACGAGGTCGAGGTGAGCGGCCACGCCATCCGCCTGTCCTGCCGTACGGAGCAGGGCACCCGGAAGGTGTGGGTCGGGACGCAGCGCCCTGGCCACCCCGTCGCGTGGGCGACCCTCGCCGAGTGCCGCCTGACGGACGACGGCATCGTCACCCCCGCCCTGGCCACGACGCCGGATCCCGTGCCGGCGCCCCCGGCGGTGCCGGCCTTCCCGCTCCGGTCCGGCAGCGTCGCTTTCACCGGGGCGGCGGAGGTTCCGTCGGCGCGGACGGACCACGCACGCTTCTACGAGGCCGACGTGCAGCCCGAGGGGTCGGCCGCGACCCGGGCACTGATCGGCCTGCCGGACCAGGCCCCCGATCCGCAGCCGCACGTGATCCACGTCCTCACCGGTGTCGCTCACCTGTGCCCGCGCGAGGAAGGCGGCTGGCTGATCCGGGCCGACGCGGCGACCCCGCTCCCGCACCGCGTGGATCCACGCTGGCCCGACCTGCGTCCGCCGGCCCCTCCCGAGCCGGCGCGGCCTCCGGCTTCGTCCGAGGGAGCGATGGTCGCCGCCCTCCGTACGAAGCTGGAGCAGGTCCGACGGGCGCGCGGGCTGATCGACTGGGAGACGCTGGTCGCTCAAGCGGGCGCCGTGCCAAGCGACTTCACCCCGGCCGACCGAGTCAGGATCCTGGTGGCGGTCGACACCCCCCACACCCTCGACACACCGTTCCTCGCCGCGGTGGTGAAATCGGCGCACGCGGCTCCGGGACCCGCCCCCTTCTTCGCGGACGTCCTCGCGGCGCACGGGGTCGGCGAAGACCTGACGGAGGCCCAGGTCGACCGCATCTGGCGGTACTCGGTACGACACCGCGCCACGCCGACGGAGCGGCCTGTCCCCGAGGCCCGGGCGGACGAGGCCCGAACGGACGTGGGCGGGGCGGGCGAGGCTCGAACGGATGTGGGCGGGGCGGACGAAGCTCGAACGGTTGTGGGCGGGGCGGTCGCGGCCCGGCGGGACGACGAGCCGGACCCGAAGCTCGTCGCGGAGCTCCGGAAGCACCTGAGGCTCATGGCCAGGGGGCGAGCGCTGATCACGTGGAAGGCACTTCTGGCCGGCCAAGGGATCCTGCACTCGACGATCTCCGTGGCGACTCGGTTCCACCTGCTCGTCGCGGTCGACTCCCCGTGGAAGCCGGGCAGGCCGGTGCTGTCCGCGCTGGTGAAGGAGAAGGGGAGGAACGGCCCGGACGCGACGTTCGGCGCGGTGCTCAAGGCGCTGGGATGGACGCCCAGCGCGGCCGTCCCGTCCGTGGACGCGGCCTGGCCCGTCGAACGCGACCGGGTCTACGCGGCGGCGAAGAACTGGAACGTCCCCGCCCCGGGGACCGCCGGGCCCGCGGTCGGCCGGTACGGCCTGACAAGACGGTTGAAGGGCAAGGTCGACGACGTCAGGCGCGCGCTGATCCAGACCGCCACCCGTGAGGCGTGCCTGGGCTGGAACGCGCTGGCCGTCGCTTCCGGCCTGGACCCGGGGCTGCTCTCCGACGCCGAACGAACGGCGCTCCTCGTGGCGGTGGACCGGCGTTCCCCCGCGGAGGGCCCCCTCCTGTCGTCGCTCGTGATCGGCCCCGGCCACACGCCCGTGCCGTACTTCGACGACATCCTCCGTGCTCTCGGCCGCCCCCATGGGCTTCTTCCCATCGAACTCGGCCGGGTGCGCAAGCAGGAGCAAGCCCGCGTCTTCGAGGCGTACGGCCGCCGCGGGAGCACCACGACCGGAGAAGGGTGAGGACGAACCACCCGCGGGCCCGCCGCGCGGGCGAGCGAAGGCCGGGGCGCCGGCCGGGCCGCGCGGCGGGGGCGGACGCTACTTCTCCGAAGCGAAGGACACGAACCGACCCCAGCCCTCGCGGCCGACCGAGAGGGCTGAGCGGCTGACGTCCTTGGAGTCCCGGACGTGGACGGCCCGTCCGGCGACGGCGACCTCCACGCAGCTGTCGCCCTGGGTGCCGCTGTGGCTGGACTTGAACCAGGCGAGTTCCGTCGGGGCTGTCATAGCTCTCCTCGCAGTCGCTCCAGCAGGCCCCGAGATTCCTTCGGGTGGAGGGCCTGCGAGCGCAGTGTGTCATAGCGCTGGTGGAGCAGTCGCACCTCTTTCGGGTCGGTGATCAGGCGGCCGTTCTGCTGTCCCTCGGAGTATCCGAGCCGTCGTCCGTCCGGGGTTTCGATCAGCTGCACCGATCCGTCCAGACAGCCGTGGAACTCCGCCTCCAGCGGCACCACTTGCAGCGTCACATTGCGCGCGTTGCTCAGTTCCAGGACCAGGTCCAGCATGCTCCGCTGCACCTCGGCCCCGCCCAGCCCGCGCCGGAAGACGTGTTCCTCCACGATGAAGCCGAACGGCACGGTCGGGCGCTCCCACAGCATCCTCTGACGCTTCAGCCGTGCCGCGAGCTGAGTGTCCAACTGCCCTTCCGTCAGCAGCGGGACGCTGTTGTCGAACACCGCTCTCGCATACGCCTCCGACTGCAACAGCCCAGGCACCAGGCGGCACTCGTACGTGCACAGGCTCACCGCCACCTTCTCCAGCCGCGCCCAGCGCCGGAACCACACGGCGAGTCCCGCCTCGGAGCGGGAGAGGAAGCGCGCGGACCTCCGCAGCGCCCCGGTGTTCCCCAGCACCGCGTCGCCCCGGTCGACGAACGCCTCGTCCGGCATCCTCCGGCCCAACTCCACCGACTCCACCGTGTGTCGGGAGAAGCGGACCAGCTCCGCGAACTCGGCCCGGCTGAGTCCGGCGTGCTCGCGCAAGGCCTGGACGACGGCACCGAAGGTCCGCAGACTGTCCGAAGGGTCGGGCTCCCGCTCGTCGTCCTCGGTCTCCCACTCGTCGTCGCCCTCGGCCTCGACGATGCTCATACGCCGCCACCTCCACGTGCACCCGCGGCAGCTCCCGCGGTCGGCCTACTCAGCGTGACGGCTCACGGCTCGTACTGTCCACCGTGGGTGCCCGTACGCTGACTCCGCGTACGGGGTGCGGCGCTCGCGAGGCGTGGCCCGCCGCCGCCACTGTGGCCCCATGAACCAGACCTCACCTCAACCGACTTCCCCCGTACGTGTGTTCAGCCAGCTGATCTCGTCGACGCGGAGCGGTGCGCGCCTGGCCAGACTCCTCACCTTGACGGAACTTCATTTCTGGGGCGCGCCGCAGGACCTCACGGAGCGTGCCGAGCAGGTCGTGGCCGAGCTCGCCGCGAACGCCGTGCTCCATGGCGGGCTGCGGGGCCGTGACTTCCGGCTCGGGCTGGCGCTGGACACGACGGCAGGCGTCCTCCGCGTCGAGGTCACCGACGCGCGCGGCGACAGGTGGCCCGCCGTGCCCGCCCAGGTGGGCGCGGGAGAATGCCGGCGCGACACGGGCAGGGGTCTGTCGCTGGTCGACGCGCTCGCCGACGGCTGGGGAGTCGTCCCGTACCACCCCGGAGGCAAGACCGTCTGGGCGGTTCTCGGTGTCGGACCCCGGGTGTAGCTCAGCCCGTCGACGGCCAGGCGTTCCGGTGCGCGAGGTCCAGGATCAGTGCGGCGATGTTCCAGGCGTCGTCCTCGCCGCTGTGGTGGCGGCCCTCCAGGGGGAGGCCGGCGTGGACGAGGGCCTGGGCCATGCCGGGGCGGCGGGGGAGGGCGTGCGCCTCGGTGAAGACCGCTTTCGCGTTGGTGTGGCGGCGGCCGAAGGGGTACGGGGCGCGGGCCGCCTCGCACTGGCGGGTGAACTGCTTGCGGTCGTAGTCGCCCCAGCTGGCCCAGGGGCGTACGCCGGCGGCGTGGTCCCGGGCGAGGACCCGGCAGGCGGACGCGAAGTCGAGGCCGGTGTCCACCTCCGCCTGGGTGAGGCCGGTCAGTCCGGTGCAGAAGGCGCTGACGCGGGAGCGGGCGGGCCGGACCAGGATCCGGTGGCGGCCGACCCGTTCGCCCGCGGCCAGGTCCACCACGGTCAGCCCGATCTCGATGATCTCGTTGACCTGCCCGGGCGGTGGGGCCGTGTCCCAGCAGGTGGCCTCGACGTCGACGACGTTGAGGAGGTGGCGGGGGTCGCGGGATTCCATGCGGGGAGCGTAGGAGGCGGGCCGGGGGCGCGGCACCTGGATTTCGGGAGGGGCGCCTCAGTCCTCTTCCTCGGCCGTCTCCGGGGCCAGCACCTCGCGCAGGGCCGCGACCGCGTGGGCGCGGTGGTCGTCGAGCCAGCGGACGGCGGCGTCCTTGTCGCACTCGCGGAGGGCGGAGAGGACCGCGCGGTGCTCGTGGACGGCCTGGGCGCGGTGGGCGGGGTCGGTGTAGTAGAGGGAGCGGTAGGCGTCCGTGGAGTCCCACAGGGTGGTGATCATGCGGACGAGGCGGGGCATGCCGCAGGCGTCGATCAGGGTGAAGTGGAAGCGGCGGTTGGCCTCGGCCATGGCTGTCACGTCGCCGGCCCGGGCGGCGCGCTCGACCTCGCGGTGGATGGCCGCCAGGGTGTCCGTCAGCCCCTCCGGACCGACGTCCATGGCGCGCAGGACGGCCTCGGTCTCCAGGAGGGCGCGGATGCGGTAGATCTCCTCCAGGTCGGCGAGGGACAGCTCGGCGACGAAGTAGCCGCGGTGGACGTGGTGGACGACGAGGCCCTCGGCCTCCAGCGCCTTGAGGGCCTCCCGGAGCGGGACCCGGCTCACCTCCAGGCGGGCGGCGAGCGCGTCCTGCCGGATCGGCGCGCCCGGCCGGAGCTCGCCGCCGGTGATGGCGCTCCGCAGCTCCTCCAGGACGAACTGCTGGGCCGTCTGGGGACGTCGCCTCTCCGCCGTGCCGCTCATGATCCGGTCTTCCCTCCGTGTCGCCTGCGCACCGGCGGTCCTCGTTGCCGTCGGTGACCGTCATCTTCCTACGGATCAGAGGTCCGCAACCGAGTTGTCCACAGGTGGGATTTCGGCCAGTACCTCGTCGGTGTGCTCGCCGAGCCGCGGGGGAGCGGAGCGGTAGGCGGGCGGGGTGGCGCCGAAGCGGACCGGGTGCGCGACCTGGCCGGGACCGGCGGCCCCGTCCGGGAGCCGGACGCCGAGCCCCAGCCGGTCGGCCAGCGCGAAGGCGCCCGCGAGGTCGTTGATCGGGCCGCAGGGCACGCCGGCGGCGGTCAGCTCCTCGAACCAGGCGTCGGCCGTGCGCGAGGCGAGCGGTCCGGCGAGCGCCTTCGTCAGCTCCTCGCGGTGGGCGACGCGGGCCGTGTTGGTGGCGAACCGCTCGTCCTCGGCCAGTGCGGGCCTGCCGATCCGCTCGCACAGGGCTCCGAACTGCCGGTCGTTGCCGACCGCGAGGACCAGGGGGCGGTCCCGGGCCTCGAAGACCTCGTACGGGGTGATGCTGGGGTGACGGTTGCCCATGGCGCGCGGGACGACTCCGGCGCCGAGGTGGGCGGCGGCCTGGTTGGTGAGGGCGGAGAGCAGCGAACCCAGGAGCGAGACCTCGACGCGCTGGCCCTCGCCGGTCCGCTCCCGGTGCCGGAGGGCCGCGAGGACCCCGAGGCCGGCGTGCAGGCCGGTGATGACGTCGACGAGCGCGACGCCCGCCTTCGTCCCCTGTCCGTCCGGCTCGCCGGTGACGCTCATCAGCCCGCCCATGGCCTGGACGAGCAGGTCGTAGCCGGGCAGCGCGGCGCCGCCGTCCGTGCCGAACCCCGTCACCGAGCAGTAGACGAGTCCCGGGTTGGTGCGGCGGACCTCCTCGAACCCGAGGCCCAGCTTCTCCATCGTTCCGGGACGGAAGTTCTCCACCAGGACGTCCGCCCGTTCGACGATCGCCCGTGCCGCGGCCAGTCCCTCCGGATCGGTGAGGTCGAGGGCCACGGACCGCTTGTTCCGGTTGACCCCGAGGAAGTACGTCGCCTGCCCCTCCGCGAACGGCGGGCCCCACGCGCGGGTGTCGTCACCGCCGTCCGGCCGCTCGATCTTGATCACGTCGGCGCCGAGGTCGGCCAGGAGCATCGTCATGTACGGGCCGGCGAGGACACGGCCGAAGTCGGCGACGACGATGCCGGACAGGGCGCCGGGGCCGGCCTCGTGGGGGTGGTCCGAGTGCATTCCGCGCTCCCTGGGTGGGTGGGCCGTCGGATGGTGGATCGCGCGCGTCGCATGGTGGATCCGATACGGCGGATCGTGGATCCAGTACATCGGATCGTGGATCCAGAGCATCGGATCTTGGATCTTGGATCCAACGGATTGGAGATTGGATCCAATCGGACCGTAGGGGGCGCGGAGGGGATTTTCAATACTGGATCCAAAATCCAATCTGCGGCTACGCTCGGCACGCCACGCCGAGCACGCACCCTCGTCACAGCCGCCCAGGAGGCCGCCCGTGAAGTCCTCGCCGTCCACCCCCGCGTCCGCCGCCGTCCACCCCCTCGCCCTCCTCGCCGTCGACGGCCTGCTCAGCGACGAGGAGCGGGAGATCCGCGCCACCGTCCGGGCCGTCGCGGACCGCGAACTGCGCCCGCACGTCGCCGGATGGTTCGAGAAGGGGGAGGTCCCGGCACGCGAACTCGCCCGTACGCTCGGCGAACTGGGTGTGCTCGGCATGCACCTGGACGGCTACGGCTGCGCGGGGACCAGCGCGGTGGCGTACGGCCTGGCCTGCATGGAACTGGAGGCGGTCGACTCGGGTCTGCGCTCCCTCGTCTCCGTGCAGGGCTCGCTCGCGATGTACGCGATCTGGAAGCACGGCTCGGAGGAACAGAAGCAGCGGTGGCTGCCGAAGATGGCGGCGGGCGAGTACATCGGCTGCTTCGGCCTGACGGAGCCCGACGCAGGCTCCGACCCGGGCGCGATGCGGACGAACGCCAAGCGGGACGGGTCGGACTGGATCCTCAACGGCACCAAGATGTGGATCACCAACGGCTCCGTCGCCGACGTCGCCGTGGTGTGGGCCCGCACCGAGGAGGGCGTCCGCGGCTTCCTCGTCCCGGCCGGCACCCCCGGCTTCAGCGCCCCTGAGATCAAGATGAAGCTGTCGCTGCGGGCGAGCGTCACCGCCGAACTGGTCCTGGACGACGTCCGGCTGCCCGCCGACGCGATGCTGCCGGGAGCCCGCGGCCTCTCAGGACCGCTCGGCTGTCTCAACGAGGCCCGCTTCGGCATCGTGTTCGGGGCCCTCGGCGCCGCCCGCGACTGCCTGGAGACCGCGATCTCCTACGCGAAGGACCGCACCGTCTTCGACCGCTCCCTCGCCTCGTACCAGCTCACCCAGCAGAAGCTCGCGGACATGGCCGTCGAACTCGG
Source organism: Streptomyces sp. NPDC014861 (assembly GCF_043081625.1). Classification (NCBI taxonomy): domain Bacteria; kingdom Bacillati; phylum Actinomycetota; class Actinomycetes; order Kitasatosporales; family Streptomycetaceae; genus Streptomyces; species Streptomyces sp. NPDC014861. Next base: position 50,962 of record NZ_JBIBWV010000021.1, on the reverse strand, counting down.
CAAGGGCATGCTGCTCGCCCTCCACCTCGGCCGCCTCAAGGACGCCGGCGAGATCACGCCCGAGCAGATCAGCGTCGGCAAGCTCAACAACGTCCGCGAGGCCATCGCCATCGCCCGCGAGTGCCGGACCATCCTCGGAGCCAACGGCATCACCCTGGAGTACCCGGTGCTCCGGCACGCCAACAACCTGGAGTCCGTCCTCACCTACGAGGGCACCAGCGAGGTGCACTCCCTCGTCATCGGCAAGGCGCTCACCGGCGAGCAGGCCTTCCGCTGACCCTCCCGAGGTGCCCGCGAGGGGCGGCCCGACAGGGCCGCCCCGGGCCTCAGCCCGCGGTCACACGCGCGAGGAACCCGTCCAGGTTCTCCATGGCGCGTGCCACCCGCTCCGGCACCGAGAGCGTCTCCTCGTGGCGCAGGCCGCGCAGCTTGGGGACGCGCTTGCCGCGCACGTAGAGGGAGCACGCCAGGTCGGCGCAGACGTACACGCCGACCGTGTTCCCCTCCCGGCCGCGCGGCCCCGCCAGCGGGGCCGCGAGCAGCGTCACACCCGAGGAGGCGTGCGGGGTCAGGCAGATCTGGCACATGCTCGTCTTCACGGCGCTGGTCCTGCCCGCGGCCGGCACCCGCAGGGACACGCCCAGCGGACCGTCCTCCCGGCGGACCACCAGATGGGCGCGCAGCGGCGCCCCCGGATCCACCCACCCCAGGAAGTCCAGGTCCTCCCACGGCGTCTCGGCGAAGTCCAGCGGCAGCTTCAGCCGCGCGGCGTCGCCCTTCGTCGCGTTCACGAACGACGAACGGATCTCTTTCTCAGTCAACGGTTCCACTCGTTGGACCGTACAGGTATGTCCGCCGCCCCGGCATCCGGATATTCCGCGCCCACGCACGGCGCCTCTCAAACCCCCGCCCACGCACAACACCCTCAAACCCCGTCCACGCGCGCGCCGCCCCTCAGGCCACCCACTCCGGCAGCGCCGGATCCGAGAAACGCCCCGGTGCCCCCTCCAGGGCCGCCGCCAGCCGCTCCGCCGCCTTCTCGTACACCTCCTCCGGCAGCGTGTACGGGATCCGCAGCCGGTGCTCGTGCGTGCCGGGATCCACCCCGAACCGCGCACCGCCCTCCACCCGCACCCCGTGCCGCAGCGCCCGCGCCGCCAACTGCGTCGCCACCGGCCGGCCCAGGTCGATCCACAGGCACATCCCGCCCGGCGGCACCGACCACCGCCACTCCGGCAGGTGCCGGGCCAGTGCCAGGCCCAGGGCCTCACGCCGCCGCCGCAGCTCCTCCACGCGCGCGTGGAGGATCGGCTCCAGCCTCCGCATCAGCGCCACCGCCACCAGCTGGTCGAGCACCGATCCCGACAGATCGGCCGTGACCCGGGTCCGGGTCAGCTCCGTGACCACCCGCGCCGACGCCCGCACCCAGCCGACCCGCAGGCCGCCCCAGCAGCTCTTGCTCAGCGAACCCACCGACACGATCTGCTCCCCGGCGCCCGCCCCGGCCGCCGCCGCGAACGGCGCGGGCGGCGGCACGTCGAGGGCCATCTCGGTGAGCGTCTCGTCGACCACCAGCCAGGTCCCCGTCGCCCGTGCCGCCCGCGCCAGCTCCCGGCCCTGCTCGCGCGGCATCAGCCGCCCCGTCGGGTTGTGGAAGTCCGGGATGAGGTACGCCAGCCGCGGCGCGGTCTGCCGCAGCGCCGCGTCCACGAGCCCGGTGTCCCAGCCGCTCTCGGTGACCGGCACCGGCGTCACCCGCATCCCCCGGCCCCGCATCGCGTCGAGGGCGTTGGTGTACGAGGGGTTCTCGGCGAGCACCCGGTCGCCCGGCCGGCCGAACTGCGCGAGGACCAGTGACAGCGCCTGCTGGGCCCCCGTCGTCACCAGGATCTGCTCCGGCCGGGTCGGCAGCCCCCGGGCGGTGTAACGCTCCGCCACCGCGGCCCGCAGCTCCGGCAGTCCGTACGGGTGGTAGCCCGGCGCGCCCGCGAAGCGCGGCAGCTCCGCCGCGGCCTCCGCCAGCGCCTCGGCCAGTTCGCGGGGCGCCTGCGGCGAGGCCAGCGCCAGATCGATCACCTCGTCCGTCGCCTCCGGGTAGAGGCCCAGCGCGGTCGGCGCCTGCCCGTCCGGCAGCGCCGTCCACGTGCCCGCGCCGCGCCGGCTGTGCGCGTACCCGCTCTCCCGCAGCAGGTCGTACGCCCCCGTCACCGTCGTCCGGCTGACCTCTAGGACCTGTGCGAGCTCCCGCTCGGCGGGCAGCCGCAGCCGGAGCGCGACCCGCCCGTCGAGCAGCGCCTCCCGTACCGCGCGCGCCAGCTCGCGGTAGCCGAACCGCCCCTCGGGCGGCGGGGTGAGCAGCGAGGCGAGCTGGCGGCCCGACAAGGTCCTGTCCGCGGTGTGGACCACACGACCCTCTGCCATGCCAATCACTCCTTATTGGCTCTGCTGTCCAGGCCAATAAGGCTACAGACTCCGGTCAGTGGCCTGGTGCGCTTCTCCGGAAGCGCTCCACGGCCCTCTTTCCGACGGTGGACCGAGAGGGGTACGAGGATGAGCACGCACACGCACTTCACCGACCGCGACGAGCGGCTGTGGCAGCGGAACGCCGAGGAGGCGGCCGCGCGGCCGCTGCCGGTGGGGACCTGGCTGCGTACGCTGCGCGCCACGCTCAGGACCCACCGGCCCGCCGCCCGGACGACGGAGGACACCGGTCTGCTCCTCCGTGCCCGGCGGGGGAGTCAGGCCACGGGCTGACGCCCGGGTCCGGGCCCCATGTCCGTCGCGTCCGTCGTGCCGGCCGTGCCGTCGCCCGTGCCGCCGGTCGTCGTGTCCGCCGGGGTGTCCGTCGCGCCGCCGGTGGTGGTCCCGGGGCTGTCCGGCGGCGGGTCGGACGGCGAGTCCGACGGCGAGTCGGACGGCGGTTCCGGCGGGGTCTCGCCGGAGGGCGACGAGGTGTCCGTCGGAGGGTTCGACGGGGTCGACGGGGTCGGTGTGGGCGTCGTCGCCGTCGGCGACAGCGTGGACGGGCACGGCGACGGCGTCACGCCGTCACGCGGAGCCGGGGTCTCGTCGCCGGTCACCGTCACGCACGGCGCCGGCGAGGTCGTGCTCGGGGTGACCGAAGGCGAGGTCGACGAGGTCGAAGGCGACGCGGACGTGGTGGTCGGCGTCGGCCGGGGCGGCGGCGGGGTCGGCTTGTCCTGCCGCCCCGTGTCGCCGTGCTTCCGCGCGAACCAGGCGTCGTCCTCGGGGTCGTACACGACGAACACGTTCACCACCGTCACGGACGGGGCCACCACGACGACCTGCGAGGCGTTGTAACCCGGCCACGGGGTGCCGGTCGTACGCGGCTCCTGCTGGGCGACCGGCTCGGTCAGCGGGTTGCCGCAGGCGCACCGCACCCGGGGCACGCCCCGGCCGTCGACGAGGACCGCGGTCCCCGCCTGGAGCACCGCCTGGTACGAGGTGGCGGCGCCGTCCTTGTAGCCGTGGTTCGTCACCCGGGTGTCCACGCGGAGCTGGAGCGGCGTCAGGGAGCGGAGGTAGCCGGGGACGGCGTTCGGCTCCAGGTCGAGCACCCCGGCGAAGGCGGCGTTCTTGGCGGGCTCGGCGGACAGGTGGCGGACCTGCTGCTCGACGTCGCAGCTCGCCGTCGCGCGGGTGCCGCCGTACAGGCCCGGGGTGGAGCCGGAGACCCGTGGTGTCGCCGTCTCCGCCGCGCCGGTCCGCGGCGGCAGCGACGCCGTCCCGGAGGCGTTGTCGGTGCGGGCCGTGGAGGCGGTGAAGGGGTCGGGGCCGGAGGCGGAGGTGTTCTGCAGGAAGACCTCCCCGCTGCCGCCGGTCCCGGCGGTGTCGCCCTTGTCGTCCGACCGGCTGACGAGCACCACGGTGAGCGCGACCGCCGCGACGACGACGGCGGCGAGCGACGCCACCTTCGGTACGGAGCGCCACCAGGGCGCCCCGCCGCCGGGACCCCCTCCGGACCCGCCGCCCTGACCGCCGCCGCCCCCTCCGCCCGAACCGTCCCCGCCCCCTCCGCCCCCGCCTCCGCTCCCGCCGGCGCCGTCGTGCGGTGGCGCGGAAGGGGGACCGGAGACCCCGGGGCGCGTGGCCGCGCCGGACAGCGGACCCGAGGGGGGACCGGTCGGCGGGCCGGTGGGAGGGACTGACGGAGGGCCGGACGGCGGTGGTGAGGACGTCACGTTTTTCCCTTTCTTCCGTTCGGCGTCATTCTGGGCGCCGAACGGAAGGCCCGCACCTCGTCCGTCTCGTGGAGCGCGGTCCGCGAGACCGCCGGGACGGGGGCGGCGCCGTCACCTGATCGATCGGAGGAACGTCCGCGTCCGCTCGTGCTCGGGAGCGTCGAGGAGTTCCGCCGGCGGGCCGGTCTCCAGGACGCGGCCCTCGTCGAACATCAGGATCCGGTCGGAGACGTCCCGGGCGAAGCCCATCTCGTGGGTGACGCAGAGCATCGTGATGTCGGTGCCCGCGGCGACGTCCCGGAGCACGTCCAGGACCTCCGCGACCAGTTCGGGGTCGAGCGCCGAGGTCACCTCGTCGAGGAGGAGCAGGTCCGGCCGCATGGCCAGGGCCCGCGCGATGGCGACGCGCTGCTGCTGGCCGCCGGAGAGCCGCGTGGGGTGGGCGTCCTCCATCCCGTCGAGGCCGACCATGCCGAGGAGTTCCCGGGCGCGGGCGGTGGCCTCGTCGGCGTCGAGGCCCAGGACGTGGCGGGGGGCCTCCGTGACGTTGGCGAGGACGCTCATGTGGGGGAACAGGTTGAACTGCTGGAACACCATGCCGATGCGACGCCGCCGCGGGGCCAGATAGCGCTCGTCCGCCGGGACGAGCGCGCCCTTCGGCCCGGACGGCATGTGCGAGAACGGCTCCCCGTCCAGGTGCACGACGCCGTCCGTGACCCGCTCCAGGGTCATCAGGAGCCGCAGGATGGTGGTCTTGCCGGAACCGCTCGGGCCGATCAAAGTGACGCGCTCGCCCGGTGCGACCGCGAGGTCGAGGCCGTCGAGGACGGTGTGGTCCCCGAACCGTTTCGTCACCCCGGCGAACCGGACCTTCTCCGGTGTCCGCGCCTGCCCGGCGTCGGGGATGGTCTCAGTGGGCAAGGCGGGCCTCCAGTCGGCGGACGAGCAGGGACGTGGGCCAGCTCGCGAGCAGGAAGACGGCGGCGGCCAGGGTGAAGCTCTCCAGATAGGCGAAGTGGGTGGAACCGAAGGTGCTCGCCTCGCGGACCATCTCGTCCACGGTGATCACCGAGAGGAACGGCGTCTCCTTGAACATGGAGATGGCGTAGTTGCCGAGGGACGGCAGCACCTTCCGCACGGCCTGCGGCAGGATCACCGCCCGCCACACCCGCCGCCGGGGCAGGGACAGCGCGGTGCACGCCTCCCACTGCCCCTTCGGCACGGCGTCGATGCCGGCGCGGTACACCTCGGACAGGTACGTGGCGTAGTGCAGGCCGAGCACCAGAACGCCGAGGGTGAGCGCGTTCAGGCCCGGCACCAGCACCCAGGCGGCGAACAGCTGCACCATGACCGGGGTCGAGCGGACGAACGAGGCGGCCGCGCCGACCGGCAGGGCGATCCACCGCACGCCCGAGCGCTGGAGCAGGGCGAGGCCGAGGCCGGCGACCGCCGCGACCGCGAAGCCGAGCACGGTGGCGAGCAGGGTCACGCCGAAGCCGGACAGCACGACGGGCAGCGCTTCACGCGCCGCGTCCATGTCCCACATCAGGCACCCCCTCCCGCCACGCCGAGGCGCGCCTTGGCCCGTCGCTCCAGTGCGTTCATCCCGGCGCCCAGGAGCGCGGCGACGCCGAAGTACAGCAGGAGCAGCAGCAGGTAGGCCGCCGCCGTGCCGCCCGTCGCCGAGCGCAACTGGTCGATCCTGAAGGTGAGATCGGCGACCGTCACCAGGGACAGCAGCGGCGTCGCCTTCAGAAGCTGGATGAGCAGGTTCTTGAACGGCGGGATCATCAGGGCGTACGCCTGCGGCAGCAGGATCCGCCGCAGGCGCAGCCCCGGCCCCATGCCCAGGGCGATCGCGGCCTCCGTCTGGGCGGCGGGCACGGCGGCGAGCGAGCCCCGGACCACCTCCGCGCCGTACGCGCCGTAGTTGAGGCCGAAGGCGAGCACGCCGCAGGCCATCGGCTCCAGCCGGAAGCCGAGCATCGGCAGCGCGAAGAAGAGCCAGAACAGCTGCACGTACAGCGAGGTGCCGCGCAGGAACTCCACGACGAACCGGGCCCCGCCGCGCACCACGACGGCGCGCGAGCGGGAGGCCAGGCCGAGGGCGAAGGCGACGAGCAGCGCGAGGGCCGCGCCGAGCAGGGTGGCCTCCAGGGTCACCAGGAGCCCTTCGCCGATCGACGGGAGCGCCCGGCCCAGCTCGGAGAGGAACATGGCCGTACCGTCCTCCGTCATGCCGCGCACAGACTGGCGGTGCGCAGGGTGCGCGGCGGCACCTCGCGCTCGGTGAAGCCGTACTTCCCGATCAGGCGTACGTACCGGGCCGGGTCGCCGGTGATCCGCGCGAGCTGGTCGTCGAAGGCCTTCCGCAGGGAGTCGGCGCCCTTGCGGAAGACGGCGCCACCGGGGCTGTACTGGCTCACGCCGTCGATCACCGGCACGAACGGGTCCAGCACCTGCACGGCCGCGTCCCCGTTGGTGCGGGCGAGCCAGCGCAGCGAGATGCCGGTGAGGGCGAAGGCGTCGATCCGCCCGGCGAGGAGGGCGTCGAGGCCGTCCTGCTGCTTGCCCACCTGGAGCACGGAGCCGTCCGGGACGCCCGCCTCCTTGGCGTACGAGGCCTCGACGGCGGCCGTCAGGACGCCGACGCGCACCCGCTTCTCCGCGCACGAGGCCAGGTCGCTCAGACCCTTCGGGTTCCCCTTGCGGACCATGAGCGCGGTCGGGGAGACGAACTCCGGCTCGGAGAAGGCGACTTTGTCGCAGCGCTCGGGCGTGATGGCCATGCCGGCGCTCACCACGTCGAACCGCCCGGCGAGCAGTCCGGGGATCAGGGCGCCGAACTCGGTGAGCGTGGGCTTGAGTTCGGGGATGCCGAGGGCGGTGAAGATCTCGCGGTGCAGGGTGGGCGCCTCGCCGGCGAGCTCGTCCCCGTCCTGGAAGCCGTACGGGGCCTCGCCGGCGAAGCCCACCCGGACGTGGCCCTGCTTCCGCAGCTTCTCCAGCAGGTCGGCGTCGCCGGCGGGGGCGCCGGTGCCCACCTCGGTCCGGCTGCACGCGCCGAGGAATCCCGGAGCGGCGATCAGGGTGCCGATGCCCAGCGAGCGGGTCAGGAAGCGGCGGCGGTCCAGTGACAGGGATCGGTTCATGGCGTCCTTTCCTCCTTGCGGGGAGGTCTCGGGCGGAAGGGGTGGTCAGCCGGTCGGGGTGGTCAGCCGATCGGGGTGGTGTCCCGGGAGGCGACGAAGGAGGGGCGGCGGACGGGTGCGGCGAAGGGCAGCTCGGGGGCGTTCTCCACGCTGTTGAAGACGAGGAAGACGTTGCTGCGCGGGAAGGGGGTGATGTTGTCGCCGGAGCCGTGCAGCGCGTTGCAGTCGAACCAGACGGCGGACCCGGCCTCGCCGGTGAAGTGCTCGATGCCGCACGCCTCGGCGAAGGTGGTGAGCGCCTTGTGCGAGGGGGTGCCGGCGTCCTGCATCCGCAGCGACTGCTTGTAGTTGTCCTTCGGGGTCTCGCCGGCGCAGCCGAGGAAGGTGCGGTGCGAGCCCGGCATGATCATGAGGCTGCCGTTGGTGGTGAAGTTCGGGGTCAGCGCGATCGACACCGACACGGCCCGCATCAGGGGCAGTCCGTCCTCGGCGTGCCAGGTCTCGAAGTCGGAGTGCCAGTAGAAGCCGCTGGCGCCGAAGCCGGGCTTGACGTTGATCCGCGACTGGTGGACGTAGACGTCGGAGCCGAGGATCTGCCGGGCGCGGTCGACGAGCCGCGGGTCGGCGGCGAGCTTGGCGAACACCTCGCTGATCCGGTGCACCTCGAAGACGGAGCGGATCTCCTGGGAGCGGGGTTCGACGATCGACCGCTCGTCCTCCCGGATCCGGGGGTCGGTGACGAGCCGGTCGAGCTCCGCCTGGAGTTCGGCGACCTCGTCGGGGGTGACCAGGGCCTTGTCCGCGAAGAAGCCGTTGCGGTCGTACTCCTCCAGCTCGCGCGGCCAGAAGGGACCGGGCGTGCCGGGCTCGGACCAGACGACGGGCTCCTTCCGGAAGACGAGGGCCTCCTCGGCGCCGCGGGTGGGGTACGGGTCGACGGGGCGGGCGGGAGCGGTGGTCATCGTGATGCCGTCCTTTCGCGTGGGTACGGGGGTGTCGGTCGTCGGGGGTCAGGCGGGGTCCGGCTCGGTGAGCAGCGGGTAGACGCCGTTCGCGTCGTGGTCCTCGCGGCCGGTGACCGGCGGGTTGAAGACGCACAGGCAGCGGAAGTCCTCCTTGACCCGGAGGGTGTGCCGCTCGTGGCCGTCGAGGAGGTACATGGTCCCGGGGACGATCGTGTGCGTCGCCCCGGTCTCGTGGTCGGTGAGTTCGGCCTCGCCGGCGGTGCAGACGACGGCCTCGACGTGGTTCGCGTACCACATGGAGGTCTCGGTCCCGGCGTACAGGACGGTCTCGTGGAGGGAGAAGCCGACCCGCTCGCGGGCGAGGACGATGCGCTTGCTCTCCCAGGTGCCCGAGGCGGCCCTGACGTGCCGCTCGGTGTTCTCCAGCTCGTCGAAGCTGCGGACGATCATGTGGTGGCCTTTCTGCGGGGGAGGGTGTCGAGGGGTTCCGGGGAGTGCCTCAGGCGGTGTGGCGGACGGCGCGCGCGAGGATGCCGAGACCCTCGTCCAGCTCGTCGTCGGTGACGGTCAGCGGGGGCAGCAGCTTCACCACCTCGTCGCCGGGGCCGGACGTCTCGACGAGGAGGCCGAGTTCGAAGGCGCGCCGGCAGACGGCCCGGGCCCGCTCCCCGTCCGGGAACTCCAGCCCCCACACCAGTCCGCGCCCCCGCGGCGCGGTCCCGGCGCCGAGCTCGCCCAGGGCGGCCTCGACGGTGGCGGCCCGCCTCAGGGTGCGGTCGCGGAGCGTGTTGTCGCGCCAGTACGTGTCGAGGGCGGCGGTCGCCGTGACGAAGGCGGGGTTGTTGCCGCGGAAGGTGCCGTTGTGCTCGCCGGGCTCCCACACGTCGAGCTCGTCGCGGAACAGGCAGAGCGACATGGGCAGTCCGTAGCCGCTGATGGACTTGGACAGGGTGACGATGTCGGGGGTGATGCCGGCCTCCTCGAAGGAGAAGAACTCGCCGGTGCGGCCGCAGCCCATCTGGATGTCGTCGACGATCAAAAGCATGTCCCGGCGGCGGCACAGGTCGGCGAGGCCGCGCAGCCACTCGGCGCGGGCGGCGTTGATGCCACCCTCGCCCTGGATCGTCTCGACGATCACGGCCGCCGGGTGGTCGAGGCCGGAACCGGTGTCCTCCAGGAGCCGCTCGAACCAGAGGAAGTCCGGCACCTGGCCGCCGAGGTAGTTGTCGAACGGCATCTGCGCCGTGTGGTTCAGCGGCACGCCCGCCCCCGCGCGCTTGCCGGCGTTGCCGGTGAGGGCGAGGGAGCCCAGGGACATGCCGTGGAAGGCGTTGGTGAAGGAGACGACGGTCGTCCGGCCGGTGACCTTGCGCGCCAGCTTCAGGGCGGCCTCGACCGCGTTGGTGCCCGTCGGGCCCGGGAACATCACCTTGTAGGGGAGGCCGCGGGGGGCGAGGACGGTCTCGCGGAAGGTTTCCAGGAAGTCCCGTTTGGCCGTCGTCGACATGTCGAGGCCGTGGGTGATGCCGTCGCTGCCCAGGTAGTCGAGGAGGGGGCGCTTGAGCGCGGGGTTGTTGTGGCCGTAGTTGAGCGAGCCGGCGCCGGCGAAGAAGTCGAGGAAGGGGCGCCCGTGCTCGTCGAACAGGCGGCTGCCCGAGGCGCGTTCGAAGACGGTGGGCCAGGCGCGGCAGTAGCTGCGCACCTCCGACTCGACGGTCTCGAAGACGGTCGGGGCGGTTCCTGCGATGAGCGTCATGCGGACTCCTGTACGTGGGGAGTGGCGTGGAGGACGGGGGACCTGCGGGCGCGGTGGGGCGCCGGGGCGGGTCTCAGAAGGCCAGGGGCGCGATGCGGTGCAGCACCTCGGCCTCGTGACCGGGTGCGGGGAACGCGGCGGACGGGAAGAGGACCGTCCGGCGGACGCGGGCACCGTGCCTGCGCGCGTAGGAGCTGAAAAGGCGCTCGGAGGCCTGGTTGTCCGGGGTGATGGTCGTCTCGACGGCGTCCAGCGGGTGGGCGTGGGCGACCCGCTCCGAGAGGTGGTCGAGGAGGGCCCCGGCGACGCCGAGGCCCCGGTAGGAGGCGTCGACGGCGACCTGCCAGACCAGGAGGGTCCTGGGGGCGTCGGGGCGGAGGTAGCCCGTGACGAAGGCGAAGGGCCGCCCGGCCGCGTCGCGTGCGACGGCGGAGGTGTCGGCGAAGTCGCGGCACCACAGGAGGTAGCTGTAGGACGAGTTGACGTCCAGTTCGCCGGACTCCTGCGCGAGCCGCCAGAGTTGGGCGCCGTCGCCGACCCGCGGCCGTCCGATGGTCCATCCCCGGGCAGAGACCGGCGCTTCGTCCCGGACGTGTTCCGGTGTTGTGTGAGCTGTGGTCATGGGCGCCGAAGTTACCCAGAGCAGCCAAGAACTTCTTGGTCCTGAGGGGTTACGTGTGAGCTGCTTCCATGGTATGGCGAACTGGCGACGTCTCAGTGTTTGGACGATCCTCCGAGGGATTGCGGGGGTGTGTAGCGGCAGAAATGCGGACAAAACTTCTGTTTATAACGACGACGTAACGACTTCACCTCTCGCCAGAGCGTGATCAGAGCGTTACCAGAAAGCTGATCCGAAGCCCGTTTGCCGACGCCGGAAGCGGTTAGGTGTCCCTCGTACCACGTCATCCTCACGGAGGGTCACCGATGTCGTGGGCGTCGTCGCCCGACGGACCGCATCCGCAGGCGGAGCCGCCCGCGCCGGACTAGCGTGGGCAGGGTGAGCAGTCGGCTCCCGAGCACCCCGCCCCCCGCCACCGGCCCCGGCGCACCCGGCACTTCCGGCGGCGCCCCCGCCCGGGCGGGGCTCCGCATCGTCGTCCAGGCCCTCGCCGCGGTCGTCGCCGGCTACGTCGCCATGGGCGTCACCGCCGGCCTCGGCCTCTGGGCCGCCGGAGCGGCTGACCTCCCCGGAGGCTTCGCCGCCGTCCTCGCCGCCGTCGTGGTGATGGCCGCCGGCGGGCAGGTCGAGGTCGCCGGCTCGGCCGGCTCCTTCGCCGGCACCCAGGGCGAGATCACGGCGATGCCCCTCACCGTCACCCTGGTCGGCGCCCTCGTCACGGGGGCGGTCTTCCTCCTCCCGCTCCGCCACCACGCCGCGGCCAGATCCGGAGAACTCGCCGCGCGGGCCACGGCCGTCGTCGTGCTCTGGCTCGCCGGGCTCGCCGCACTCTGCGCCGTCGCCCGCCACGACTTCCCCCTCACCCTCGGCGTCGGCGATCCGCAGGAACCCCTCGCCGACCTCTTCGGCGAACTCCTCGACGCGGCCGAGCCCACCGTCGGTTTCCGTACCGTCGTCGGAGCCACCCTCGGCTACGGCCTCCTGTGGATCCTCGGCGTCCTCCTGGTCGCCCTCCTCGTCTCCCGCCGCAGCGCACTCCCCGCGCGCGTGCTCCGCCACCAGGAGGCCGTGCGCCCCGCCGCCTCCGCAATGCTCCTGCTGCTCCTCGCCTACGTGGCCGTCGGACTCGTCATCGGCCTCGTCGTCGCCGCCACCAAGGGGCACGCCGCCGAGACCCTCGCCGTCGTCCTCCTCGGCCTGCCCAACGTCAGCTGGCTCGCCCTCGGCGTCGGCATCGGAGGCTCCTGGGAAGGCAGGGCCGACGGCCCCTTCGGCCTCCCCATGCCGCAGATCCTGGACGCCGTCCTGCGCGGCGGCGGCGAGACCGACCTCTCCACGGTGGACCTGTCCTCGCTCGCCGCCCAGGACGCGCGCGCGTGGTGGCTGCTGCCCGTCGCGGCCGTCCTCGTCCTCGCCGCCGCCTTCATCGGCGCCGTACGCTCCCCGGCCCGGGTACGGCCCTGGCGGCACGCCCTGCACGTCGGCGTCGCCTTCGCCCTGACGATGCTCGCCGTCACCCCCCTCACCCTCGTCGAGGCGCGCTTCGGCCTCTCGATCCTCGGCATCGGCGACCTCTCGGCCCTCGGCGGCGAGGTCGTCCTCCGCCCCCAGGTGTGGCGCACGGCCGGCCTCGCCCTCCTCTGGGGCCTCGTCGCCGGCTTCCTGGGCGGCCTCCTCGCCACGCGGGTCCGCCACCCCGGACAGGTGTCTCCGGGGACGGACGACCGCCCGCCCTCCAAGAGCTGACGCCCACCCTCTTGGGGCCCGACCTCCTTGGCGCCCGACCTCCTGGACGCCCGACCTCCGGGGCGCCCGACCTCCTGACCGACCGCGTCGGCCGCTGCCGGTGGGTGGTCCGCGCGTCGGGCTAGAGGTCCGTGCCGAGCCGCCGGAACACCGGTCGGGCCCACCCCGGGGGCTCCGGCGGCGGGCCCGGGGCGCGGCGACCCGTACCGGTCGCCACCGCACCGCCCGGCACGCGCGCGAGGGCCGCCCGCAGCTCGGCGACGAACTCCAGGCACGTCCCGTACCGCTCCTCCGGCGTCTTCGCCAGCGCCCGCGCGAACACCGCGTCCGCCTCCTCGGGCAGCCCCGGCCGGTGCTCGGCCAGCGGCGGCGGAGGGTCGTACTGCTGCGCCCACAGCACCGCCCAGTCGGTGTCCCGGCGGAACGGCGGCGCCCCGCACAGCGTCTCGAAGACCACGCACGCCAGGCCGTACACGTCGCAGCGGCCGTCCACCGGCTTCCCCGAGATCTGCTCGGGTGCCACGTAGTCCAGCGTGCCCACGAACTCGCCCACCGTCGTGAACCCGGTCAGCGACAACGACTTCTTCGTCAGTCCGAAGTCCGTGAGGTACACGTGCTCCGGATGCTCCCGGTCGGTGCCCTCCGCGACCAGGATGTTCCCGGGCTTCACGTCCCGGTGCACCAGGTCGTGCGCGTGCGCCGCGTCGAGCGCCGACGCCACCTGCGCCGCGACACGGCCCGCCGTGGCGGGCGGCAGCGGCCCCTCGCGGGCCAGCAGCGCCACCAGATCCTGGCCCGCCACGTACCGCATCGCGATGTACAGGACCCCCTCCGCCTCGCCCGCCTCGAAGATCGGCACGATGTGCGGGTGGTCGATCGACGCCGCCACCCGCGACTCGTGCGCGAACCGCTTCCGGAAGGTGTCGTTGCGGGCCAGCTCCGGCGCCAGCAGCTTCAGCGCCACCGTCCGGTCCAGCCGCAGGTCCCGGGCCCGGTACACGACAGCCATCCCGCCGCGCCCGATCTCGGCCTCCACCCGGTAGCCGGCGATCTCCTTGCCGGCCAGCCCGGACGGCCGCCCCGCCGGGAGTCCGGTGTCCCCGGTCCCGCCCGCGCCCGCCATCAGGACTCGTCCTCCGCCTCGGGCGGCCGACTCACGACCTGCGTGGGCGGCGGCCCGGCGACCGCCGCCGGATCGATGAGCGGCACCACCTGCGTCGGCTCGTACGCGACCGGCGCCGGGCGCGCCCCGGGCTCGGCGCCAGGAGCGGGCGCGGGTTCGCTGTCAGGCGCCGGCTCGATCGGGGACGCCGGCTCCGCTCCGGTGCCGGGAGCGGGCTCGGCCCCCGCTTCCGCCCCCGCCTCGGCACCGGACCCCGATCCCGCTCCCGCGTTGGTCTTCGCCTCGGCATCGGCATCGGCCTCGGCCTCGGCATCGGCCTCGGCCTCGGCATCGGCCTCGGCCTCGGCATCGGCCTCGGCCTCGGCTTCGGCCTCGGCATCGGCCTCCGCGTTCGCCTTCGCGTTCGCCTTCGTCCCGGCTCTCGGTACGGGCTCCGCCGGTGCGGTGCGCGGTGGCGCCGCACTCGCCGATCCGTCCGTACCGGCCCCCCGGGACGGCCCCGACGCGGCGGCGTACGTCGTCAGGCCCACGCCGTCGCAGTACACCCACCGCTCGTGCTCCGCGTCGTAGAGCCACACCGACTCGCCGTCGACGACCATCCCCACCCGCAGCCCGCGCGTACGCCGCCGGAAGGTCTCGCCGTCGACCCGGCCGGCCGCCAGCTCCTCCGCCGCTCGCCGGTACCGGCCCAGGGCGTCCTCGGCGCGAGTGATGAGGGGCCGGGGGTCGGCCGTGCGGGTCAGCGCCGAACCCGCCGCCGGAGGGTCGTCCGGGACCGTGACGAGGAGCCGCGCGTCGACCCACGCCTCCCAGCCGTTGGAACACAGCACCCGTCCCCAGTCCCCGGTCCGTTCGACGAGCCGCACCGGGAGGAAAGCGTCCAGCGGGACCGTGGGGCGGCCGGGATCGGGCGCCTGCCAGGTGGACAGACCGCCGCGCGGCACGACGTGGGTGGGCCGGAAGTCGGAGGCGTGGACGGAATCGGATCCAATATCCGCTGCGCCTCGCACATTGGATCCAAAATACTGTCCTTCGGATCCAGCATCCTGTGCCCTGGATCCGATGTCCGATACGGGGTCGGGAACGCTCACGGCCCCACCTCCTGATCGCGGTCAGCGGCGCATGACGACGGGTTCGTGACGACGCAGCAGCCGGGCCACGGCGAACCCGAGCGCCAGACAGAGCACGACCAGCATGCCCATGTCGAAGAGCCAGGCCCCCGCCGTGTGCTCCATGAGCGGATCGGCCGTCTTCTCGCTCGGCGCCACCGCTCCGATGTCGATCGTCGCCCCCATCGCCGCGAACGCCCACCGCGAGGGCACCAGCCAGGCCAGCTGCTCCAGGACCGGGGTGCCGCTCACGTTCAGCAGCGCCCCGCAGAACACCACCTGGACGATGGCGAGGAGGACGAGCAGCGGCATCGTCACCTCCTCCTTGCGGACCAGCGCCGACACGAGCAGGCCGAGCATCATCGCGGTGAAGGCGAGGAGGGCGACGGCGAGGGTGATCTCGACGAGCGGGGGCATCAGCACGCCCTTGCCGTCGGGCACGTTCAGCGGGACGCCGATCAGGGCGACCAGGGTCAGCACCACGGCCTGCACGACGGTGATCGTGCCGAGGACGACGACCTTGGAGGCCAGATAGGCGGACCGGGACAGGCCGACGGCTCTCTCCCTGCGGTAGATGGACCGCTCCTTGACCAGTTCGCGGACCGCGTTGGCCGCGCCGGTCAGGACGCCGCCGACGCAGAGGATCAGCAGCACGTTCAGCGTGGACTCGGGGTTGAGGCTGCCCTCGGAGAGGGCGCGCGCCATGGCGCCCATGACGAACGGCAGGGCGACCATGATGGCGAGGAAGGTGCGGTCGGCGGCGAGCGCGGCGGCGTAGCGCCGCACCAGGGTGCGCAGCTGCCCGCCCCAGCTCTGCGGCTTCGGAGGCGGCGCGTGCGCGGGCGCGCCGGCGGGCGGGACGGACGCGGGGCCGCCGAGGGCGTCCCCGGCGCCCCTGTCGCCGGGCACGGGCGCGTACGGCCGGACCGTCGCGTCCTCGATGTACCGCCGGTGGAAGCGCGAGTCCCGGTACTGACCCGCCCAGTCCCGGTCCCGTTCGTTCTCGAACGCCTCGAAGGCCTCCGGCCACTGGGAGAAGCCGAAGAAAGGCAGGGTGTCGTCGGGCGGCCCGTAGTAGGCGACCCGGCCGCCGGGGGCGAGCACCAGGAGGCGGTCGCAGACGTCCAGACTGAGCACGCTGTGGGTGACCACGACGACCGTGCGGCCGTCGTCGGCGAGCCCGCGCAGCATGTGCATCACCGAGCGGTCCATGCCCGGGTCGAGGCCGGAGGTCGGCTCGTCGAGGAAGAGCAGGGACGGCTTCGTGAGCAGTTCCAGGGCGACGCTGACGCGTTTGCGCTGCCCGCCGGAGAGGCTGTGGATCGGCTGGTCGGCGCGTTCGGAGAGGCCCAGTTCGCCGATCACCTCCGCCACGCGCGCGTGGCGCTCGGCGGGCGCGGTGTCACCGGGGAAGCGCAGCTCGGCGGCGTAGGCGAGGGCGCGCCGGACGGTCAGCTGGAGGTGCAGGATGTCGTCCTGGGGCACGAGTCCGATGCGCTGCCGCAGCTCGGCGTAGTCCCGGTAGAGGTCGCGGCCGTCGTAGAGGACGGTGCCCCGGTTCGCGGGCCGCTGCCCGGTGAGCGCTCCGAGCAGGGTGGACTTGCCGGCCCCGGACGGGCCGACGACCGCGAGCAGCGACTTCTCGCCGACCGGGAAGGACACGCCGTCGAGGAGGGTCTTGCGGCCGCGGTCGACGGTGACGGCCAGTTCCTGCACGTCGAGCGATATCTCGCCGGTGTCGGTGAACTCGACGAGCTGCCCGCCCGCCAGGCAGAACGCGCTGCGGCCGATGCCGACGATGTCGTCCGCCGTGACCCGTACCGGCTCGTCCACGGGACGTCCGTTGAGGTAGGTGCCGTTGTGGCTGCCGAGGTCGTGGATCCAGTAGGTGCCGTCGGGCCGGGCGAGGAGTTCCGCGTGGTGCCGGGAGACCACCAGGTCGGCGACGACGACGTCGTTGTCCGGCGCCCGCCCGATCCGCACGGTGTGCTCGGGCAGCGGCCGCACCGCCGTGGGCCGCCGGAACGTCCCGGTCGCCCCGGGGCGCGACACCCCCGCGGGTCGGGGCACGTCCGCACCACCACCGCCGTGCTCCTGTTCCCGGTGTACGGGCTCCGCGGACGGAGGCGCCGGGGACGAGGAGGGTGGGGGCGAGGGGTGAGGTTCGGGCGCGGGACCGACCGCGGGCCCGGGGGTGGGGGCGGGGCGTCCGGGCGCGGGACGTGCGGGGGCGGGAGCTTCGGGCGCGGCGGTCGCGGGCTCGGACGGCTCGGGCGGGGGCGGGGGAGCCCCGGGCGCCGAGGGGCCGGAGACCGGGACCGGGGACGCGGGGGCGGGAGATCCGGGCGCCGGGGGAGCGGTGCCCGGGACGGTCGTGAGGACCGCGCGTGGCCCGTCCAGCGGGTGCCCGAAGCGGACCTCCGTACCCGGGCCGACGACCCGGGGGATCAGGACCCGCACGCCGTCGGCGTAGGTGCCGTTGGTGCTGTCCTCGTCGGCGAGCGTCCACTGGCCGCCGGCGGCGCGGAGCACCGCGTGGTGCCAGGACGCCCGGGCGTCCGAGAGCACGATGTCGCTGGTGGGGTCACGCCCGACGCGGTAGACGCGGCCCGGGTCCATGCGCGTGGAGATCCCGTCGACGAGCAGGACCAGGCCGGGTGCGGCGGGCGCGATCGGCCGCTCTCCCATGCGTGAATCCTATCCGCCGGTGCCTCCGCCCGCCCGGCGCCGGGGCCTGGGGCGGGGTCCGGGGCGCGGGTAGGCTGGGCGCCGGGCGCCGCGGGGAGCGGCGTCGGACGGACGGGAGGACGCGGAGTGCCGAAGGGCGTCACGAGACGGCGGCCGCGGACGCGGGCGGCGCTCCTGAAGGCCGCGCTGGAGGCCTTCGCCGAGCACGGGTTCCACGCGACCACGATCGAGCAGATCTGTGCGCGCGCCGGCTTCACGCGGGGCGCGTACTACTCCAACTTCGCCGGCAAGGAAGAGCTCTTCCTCGCGCTCTTCGACGAGCACAGCGAGCGGACCGTACGGCGGCTCGCCGCGTCCATCGACGCGCTCACCGCCGAGGAGTACACCCTGACGCGGCTCGCGGAGCTGGCCGCGACCATCGAACCGGACGAGCGCGACTGGTACCTGGTCACCACCGAGTTCACGCTGCACGCCATCCGCGACCCGCAGGCGGCCTGGGTGCTCGCCCGCCACGACGAGCGGCTGCGGGCGGAGATCGCCCGCGGACTCACGCTCGTCCTGCGCCGGGCGGGCCGGGAGCTGACCGTGGACGCCGACCGGTTCGCCCGGCTGCTGATCGCCCTGCGCGAGGGCGGTCTCGCGCAGAGCTATGTGGAGCCGGAGGCGCTGCCGCCGGGGGATCTGGAGCGCCAGTTCCTGCCCGCGCTCCTGGAGGTCTCGACCCGCCCGGCGGACGTGCCTCAGTCGAACAGGTCGGGGTCGGACGCCTCGATCTGATCCCACAGCGGCCGCGCCTGGAACCAGCCGGCCAGGTGGCCGCCGATCTGCCCCCGGGTGAGCAGCGCCGTCTCCCGGTCGATCAGCTGCGGGGTCCCGGCGGCCATGGCGAGGAGCTGCGCCTGGCAGGACCGCTCCATGGTGACGAACCACCACACCGCCTCCGCGACGGAGTGGCCCACCGTCAGCAGCCCGTGGTTCTGCAGGATCACCGCCTTGTACGCGCCGAGGGCCTCGGCGACGCGCTCGCCCTCCTCGGTCTCGTTGACCACGCCCCGGTAGTCGTCGTAGACGCCGTGGTCCTCGAAGAACGCGCAGGCGTCCTGGGTGATCGGGTCCAGGGGGATGCCCAGGCTGGAGAACGCCTTCCCGTGCAGCGAGTGCGAGTGCGCCGCCGCGACCGCGTCGGGCCGGGCCGCGTGCACGCGCGAGTGGATCACGAAAGCGGCCCTGTTGACCGGCCGGCGCCCCTCCAGGACCCGTCCTTCCCGGTCGACGAGGATGAGGTCGGACGCCTTGATCTGGCTGAAGCTCATGCCGAACGGATTGACCCAGAACGCGTCCGGATCCCCGGGGTCGCGCACCGTGATGTGCCCGGCGACCCCCTCCGAGAACCCGAACCGCCCGAAGATCCTGAACCCGGCGGCCAACTGCTCCTTCCGGTACCGCCGCTCCTCCTCCACGCTCCCGAACGAGGGCGGCAGCGGCATGTCCACCCCTTCGGGCAGAGGCCCGACGACGGCGGCGAGGGCGGGCGGCACGGTACTCACGGCGACTCCCGGGGGTGCGGAGGAAGGAAGAGGTGCGCGGCGAGCCGAAAAGATACAGTCGCGTATCCGATCCATCAATGCATCACGCGCGTCCAGGGGCCGTCGGACGGGCGGCGCGCCGAAGCGGGCAAGGTGGCGCCAGACCCGTGCCCGGCGTCTTGCGGCATGGGGTTCTCCCTGGTTACGGTCTCGGCGAAGGAGCGCGGAAAGCGCTTTCTGCGCGCCTCGCCCACCGTCCTCGTCACCCCTCGCCCCCGCCGCCCGCCCCCGCCCAGGAGGCCCCGCTTGCCCGCCCCCGACGTCCTCGTCTACACCCGCACCGCCGGGTACCGGCACGCGTCCATCCCCGACGCCGCCGACGCCCTCGCCGGTCTCGCCGCCCGGCGGGGGCTCGCGGCCGAGGCCACCGAGGACCCCGCCGCCTTCACCGCCGCCGGCCTCGCCGGCCGCGCCCTCGTCGTCCTGGCCTCCACCACCGGCACCGTCCTCACCCCCGAGGGGCGTACCGCGCTGGAGGCGTACCTCAGGGGCGGCGGAGCCCTGCTCGCCGTCCACGCCGCCGCCAACGCCGAACCCGACTGGCCCTTCTACGGCGACCTCCTCGGCACCCGCTTCGCCGGCCACCCCCCGTTCCAGCCCGGCGCCGTCCTCGTCGAGGACGCCCGGCACCCCGCCGCCGCGCCGCTGCCGCCCCGCTGGGAGTGGACGGACGAGTGGTACGAGTACACCTCCCACCCCCGCACCCCGGACGCCCACGTCCTGCTGTGCGCCGACGAGACCGCGTACGAGGGCGGCACGCTCGGCGACGACCACCCGATCGCCTGGTGCCGGACCGTCGACCGGGGCCGCTTCCTCTTCACCGCGCTCGGCCACGCGCCGGAGGCGTACCGCGACCCGTACTTCCTCGCCCACCTCGACGGGGCCCTGGCCTGGCTCCTCGGCTGACGCACGCGCGCGTGCTTCACCCCACCGCACCCGCCCCCCTTGCGCCGAGGCGCCGGAAGCGGGAGGTTTCCGGTGGGGGCCGACGCAGGAGGAGAAGGCCATGGCCATCGCCACCGTGAACCCCGCCACCGGCGAGACGCTCCGCGTCTACGACGCGCACCCGCCGGACGAGGTGGAGCGGCGGATCGCCGCCGCCCACGACGCGTTCCGCCACTGGCGCACCACGCCCTTCGCCGAGCGGGCCCGCCTGCTCCGGGCCGCCGCCACCCTCCTCGACGAGGACACCGAGGACATCGCCCGCACCATGACCCTGGAGATGGGCAAGCCCCTCACCGCCTCCAGGGCCGAGGCGGGCAAGTGCGCCAAGACCATGCGCTGGTACGCCCGGCACGCCGAGGAACTCCTCGCCGACGAGCACCCGGCCGAGAGCGACGTCCAGGACTCCGGGGCCGACCGGGCCCGCGTCCACTACCGGCCGCTCGGCCCGGTCCTCGCCGTCATGCCGTGGAACTTCCCGCTCTGGCAGGTGATCCGCTTCGCCGCGCCGGCCCTCATGGCCGGCAACACCGGCCTCCTCAAGCACGCGTCCAACGTGCCCAGGACCGCGCTCTACCTCGGCGACCTCTTCCGCCGCGCCGGCTACCCCGACGGCTGCTTCCAGACCCTCCTCATCGGCTCCGGCGAGGTCGAGGCGGTCCTCCGCGACCCCCGGGTGGCCGCCGCCACCCTCACCGGCAGCGAGCCGGCCGGCCGGGCCGTCGCCGCCGTCGCCGGCGACGTCGTCAAGAAGACCGTGCTGGAGCTGGGCGGCAGCGACCCGTTCATCGTGATGCCCTCCGCCGACATCGTCCGCGCGGTCAAGACCGCCGTCACCGCGCGCGTGCAGAACAACGGCCAGTCCTGCATCGCCGCCAAGCGGTTCATCGTCCACGAGGACGTCTACGAGGACTTCACCGAGCGCTTCACCGCCGCCATGAACGCCCTGACCGTCGGCGACCCGCTCCACGAGTCCACCGACGTCGGACCGCTCGCCACCGAGAAGGGCCGCGCCGACCTGGAGGAGCTCGTCGACGACGCCGTACGCCACGGCGCCACCGCGCTCTGCGGCGGCCACCGTCCCGAGGAGCCGGAGCTCGCCCGCGGCTGGTACTACCGCCCCACCGTCCTCACCGGCATCACCCCCGCCATGCGGATCCACCAGGAGGAGACCTTCGGACCCGTCGCCACCGTCCACCCGGTCCGGGACGCGGAGGAGGCGGTGGTGATCGCCAACGACTCGCCGTTCGGGCTGAGTTCCAACGTGTGGACCCGCCGGGACGAGGACGTCGACCTCTTCGTCCGGGACCTCCAGGCCGGCGGCGTCTTCGTCAACGGCATGACCGCCTCCCACCCGGCGCTCCCCTTCGGCGGCGTCAAGCGCTCCGGCTACGGCCGCGAGCTGTCCGGCCACGGCATCAAGGAGTTCTGCAACGTGACGACGGTCTGGCAGCGCGCCTGACCCCCGCCCCGCGGGCCGCCCGAGCTCCCGCGCCCCACCGGGAGCCCGGGAGGCCCGGCAGTCCACGCGCCCGGTCGTCCTCGCGCCTCGCGGCCGACGTCCGTCTCCACGAGGTGCGCCCCGGCGTCCACGCGCCCCTGACCTCAGGCCCGCGTCCAGCCCGACAACCGGTGTACCTCAGGCCCGCGTCCAGCCCGACAACCGGTGTACCTCAGGCCCGCGTCCAGGCCCTCAACCGGTCCGCCTCCCACGTGTTGATCACCCGCTCCGCCGGTACGCCGCATTCCTCGGCCCGGGCACAGCCGAGGATCTGCCAGGCCAGCTGCCCCGGCGCGTGCGCGTCCGTGTCGATCGCCAGGTAGGCGCCCGCCTCCACCGCGAGCCGCAGCAGCCGACGGGGCGGGTCGAGACGTTCCGGGCGGCTGTTGATCTCCACCGCCGTCCCCGCCTCCGCGCACGCCGCGAAGACCCGCTCCGCGTCGAAGTCGGACTCGGGCCGCAGCCGTCCGCCGGCGACCAGCCGGCCCGTGCAGTGCCCGAGCACGTCCATCAGCGGGTCGCGCACCGCGCGCTCCATCCGGCGGGTCATCGCCCGCGCGTCCATCCGCAGCTTGGAGTGGACCGACCCCACCACCAGGTCGAGCCGGTCGAGGAGTTCGGGCTCCTGGTCGAGGGAGCCGTCGTCGAGGATGTCGCACTCGATGCCGGTGAGGAGCCGGAAGGGCGCCCACCGCTCGTTCAGCTCCGCCACCACGTCCAACTGTTGCCGCAGCCGCTCCGGCGACAGTCCGCGCGCCACCGTCAGCCGGGGCGAATGGTCCGTCAGCACCGCCCACTCGTGGCCGAGTTCGATCGCCGCCCGCCCCATGGCCTCGATCGACGCGCCGCCGTCCGACCAGTCCGAGTGGAGATGGCAGTCGCCGCGCAGGGCCGCCCGCAGCTCCCGCCCGCCTGCCGGCTCCGTCGGTTCCACCTCCAGCGAGTCCTCCAACTCCCGCTCCAGGTCGTCCAGATACTCCGGCACCCGGCCGTCCAAGGCCTCCCGCACCACCGCGGCCGTCTTCGGCCCCACCCCCTTCAGCGCCTCCAGCGTGCCCGCCGCGGCCCTCCGCTCCGCCTCGCCCTCCGGCAGCGCCTCCACCGCCGCCGCGGCCGTGCGGAAGGCCCGCGCCCGGTACGCCGGAGCGCCACCGCGCTCCAGCAGGAACGCGATCCGGTTCAACGCCGCCACAGGGTCCATGACCGGCCCTCCTCAGCCACCGGGGCCCGCGACCCCCGCGCCCACCGGCGCCGGGCCGATCTCGCACCACACCGCCTTGCCCTCGCCGCGCGGCTCCACGCCCCAGCGCGAGGCCAGCGCGTCCAGCAGGAGCAGCCCGCGGCCCGAGGTCGCCGCCTCGCCCGGGGTGCGCCGGCGGGGCCAGGCGCTCGACCTGTCCTGGACCGAGAGCCGTACCCGCCGCACCGGCTCCGGCAGGACCTCCAGGGTGAGCACCGCGCCGCCCTCGGTGTGCAGCAGCACGTTCACCAGCAGCTCACCGGTCAACAGCTCGGCGTCGTCGGCGAGTTCGGACATCCCCCAGTCGCGCAGCGCCTGCCCCACGGCCGCCCGGGCGTCGGAGAGGCCCTGCGGATCGGCCTGGTGGATGTACTGGTGGATGCGCGGCGCCCGCTGCGTACCGGGGTCCGGGCTCCGGCGCAGCACCAGCAGGGCCACGTCGTCGCCCGAGCCCCACCGCTCCCACAGCGTCTCCGACAGGTGGTCGGCCAGCGCCTCCGCCTGCGGCGGCCCGCTGCTCACCGCCTCCGACAGGGCCGCGAGTCCCGCCGCGATGTCGGTGCCCGGCTGTTCCACGAGACCGTCCGTGCACAGCACCAGCGTCTCGCCCGGCACCAGGTCGAGCCGGGTCTCCGGGAACTCCTCCTCGCCGAAGACCGTGGCCAGCCCGAGCGGCAGACCGCCGCGCAGCTTCGGCTGCCCGACCCGTCCGTCGGTGTGCCGGATCAGCGGACCCAGGTGCCCGGCCCGGACCGCCCGGACCGTGCCGCTCGACAGGTCCACCTGCGCGTAGGTGCAGGTCGCGAAGCGGTTGGTGTCCAGCTCCGCGAGGAAGCGGGAGGCCCGCGCCAGCACCGTGGACGGGGCGTGGCCCTCACCGGCGTACGCCCGCAGCGCGATCCGCAGCTGGCCCATGATGGCCGCCGCGTGGGTGTCGTGCCCCTGGACGTCGCCGACGACGATCCCGACCCGGCCGCGCGGCAGGGCGATCACGTCGTACCAGTCGCCGCCGACCTGCCGACCGCTCCAGGCCGCGTGGTAGCGGACCGCGATCTCCCCGCCGGTGATCTCCGGGATCCGGCGCGGCAGCATGGTCTCCTGGAGCCCGGTGGCGAGCTCCCGCTCCTCGTCGAAGAGGATCGCGCGCTGGAGCGACTGGGCCACGATCGCCGCGAGGCCGAGGGCCAGGTTCCGCTCGTCGGCCGTGAAGGCGGTCCGGCCCCGGTAGAACAGCGCCATCCCGCCCAGCGAGCGGGCCTGCGCGATCAGCGGCAGATAGCAGGCGGCCCGGAACCGCAGGCGGTCCAGGTACGGCGCCAGCTCCGGGAAGTCCCGCCCCAGCGAGGCGAACGAGGAGACGAACCGCGGCCGGCCGCTCAGCACCGCCTCCGCCAGGGGCAGCCCCCGGTCGAGCCGACGCATCCGCAGCCCGTCGAGCACGTCGAGGGAGTCCCCGCTGAGCGCGATCACGTTGAGCGAGCCGTTCTCGACGAGCCCGAGCGCGAGCCCGTCCGCGCCCAGCCGGGCCAGCCCGCCCGGCCCGGTCAGCGCGGCCGTGACGTCGTCCACGGTCACCGCCCGCGACAGCGCGTGCGTGGTGCGCTCGACGATGCTCGTCTGCATCTCTCGACGCTTCTCCAACTGCTGCACGAAGGCCGCGTGCGAGACCTCGGCGGTCGTGTCCCGCACCGCCCCCACGATCCGGTGCGCCCGCCCGTCCCCGTCCCGCAGGATCCGCGCCAGCACGTGCGTCCAATGGGGTGTGCCGTCGTCCTGCGGGATCGGGAAGTGGGTGCTGTACGAGGTGTCGCCGCCGGTCACCGCGGCCCGTACCACCCGGTCCAGGCGCATCCGCTCCGCCGGTTCGAGCCGCTCCACCAGCGTCGTCGGCCGGCCGTCGAAGCCGTCGGGGGACACGCCGAAGACCAGCAGCCCGGACAGGTCGACATCGATGGTGCCCGTGTCGAGGTCCCAGTCGAAGCTGCCGGTCCGGTTCATGGCGAGCCACTCGGCGGGCCCGATCCCGCCACGGTGCGCGCGCGCATCGTCATCGGTCATCCCCCCCATTGTCGAACCCGCACCCCGCCGACGCCATGCCTGCGACACGGCGTGGCGCGGCCTTCCCGCCGTGCGGCGCGGGCGGGGGCGGTCGCCCGGATGCGGGGCGGGGGAGCGGACACGAGAATGGCGAGTGCCGGGACCCACTCGCAGAGCATGGAGGAGACGGCATGAACGCTGAGTCCGACGAGATGTCCCGGGGGGACGTACCGACGCCCGACCGGCTGCTGCACTCCGGGTCGGAGGGCGAGTTCACGGCGGAGGACGTGGTGCTCGCCTCCGGCCGCGACGTGACGCCGGAGACCCTGGCCTGGGCCGAGCGCCGGATGGCGGAGAAGGGCCGCGCCTCCCTCGACGAACTCCTTCCGTAGCCGGACGGACCACACGGTCCGGCACTCCGGCACCCCGTACGAGCCCGTACGAGCGGGAGCCCGGGAGCGGCGCGGCAGGCGGCGCCGTCCCGGGCCTTCCACATTTGTGAAACACGTTCTACCGTGACGGCCGTCGTGCCGAGGGACGACGACGCCGCCACGGGAGGCCCGGATGCACCTGCAGTACACGCCGGAACAGAACCGCCTGCGCTCCGAGCTGCGGGCCTACTTCGCCGAACTCGTCCCCGAGGACGTCCACAGCCGGTACGGGGACCCGGCCGCCCAGAAGCGCTTCTACCGCGAGACGATCCGCCGCCTCGGCGCCGACGGCCGGCTCGGCGTCGGCTGGCCCGCCGAGTACGGCGGGGGCGGGCTCACGCCGATGGAGCAGTTCATCTTCTTCGACGAGGCCGCCCAGGCGGGCGTACCGCTGCCGCTCATGGCGCTGAACACCGTCGGCCCGACGATCATGCAGTTCGGCACCGACGAGCAGAAGGCGTACTTCCTGCCCCGCATCCTGTCCGGCGAGATCGACTTCGCCATCGGCTACAGCGAACCCGACGCCGGCACCGACCTCGCCGCCCTGAAGACCCGCGCGGTGCGCGACGGGGACACGTACGTCGTCAACGGGCAGAAGATCTGGACGACCAACGGCGACACCGCCGACTGGGTCTGGCTCGCGGTCCGCACCGACCCCGACGCGCCCCCGCACAAGGGCATCACCATGCTCCTGGTGCCGACCGGCGACCCCGGCTACTCGTGCACGCTGATCAACACCCTCGCCTCGCACGACACCACGGCCAGCTACTACGACGACGTCCGCGTCCCCGTCTCGCGCCGCGTCGGCGAGGAGAACAAGGGCTGGCGCCTCATCACCAACCAGCTCAACCACGAGCGCGTCACCCTCGCCGCCCACGGCACCATGGCGATCCGCGCCCTCCACGACGTCCGCCGCTGGGCCGCCGACACCCGGCTCTCCGACGGCCGCCGGGTCATCGACCTGCCCTGGATACGCCGCAGCCTGGCCCGCACCCACACCCGGCTCGACGCGATGAAGCTCCTCAACTGGCAGATGGTGAACGCCGTCCACCACGGCACCCTCACCCCCCAGGACGCCTCCGCCGTCAAGGTCTACGGCTCCGAGGCCCGCCGCGACGCCTACGCCGCCCTCATGGAGGTCGTCGGCGCCGCCGGCGCCCTCAAGGAAGGCTCCCCCGGCGCCGTCCTCCACGGCGAACTCGAACGCGGCTACCGCTCCGCCGTCATCTTCACCTTCGGCGGCGGCAACAACGAGATCCAGCGCGAGATCATCTCCTGGATCGGCCTGGGCATGCCCCGCGTCCGCCGCTGAGGGCACCGCGCGGACGGGGTCAGCGGTACTCGCAGAGGTACGCCGTCTCCACCGCGACCCGCAGCTGGAACGAGCTGTCGCCGGGGACCTCGAAGCGCTCACCGGCGGCGAAGGTGTGCCAGTCGTCGGAGCCCGGCAGCAGGACCGTCAGGGCGCCGCTGACCACGTGCATCGTCTCGGGGGCGGCGGTGCCGAACTCGTACGTGCCCGGGGCCATGACGCCGATGGTCGCCCGGCCTTCCTCCTGGGCGAAGGCGATCGACTTGACGGTGCCGTCGAAGTACTCGTTGACCGTGAACATGCGCATCCTCGCGGGGGATCGGAACGAAAGGGGGCCGGCCGCTCGGGTACCGGCGGCGGGCGGTGGTCACCCTAGCCGCGCCGACGGGGCGGCGGACGGCCCTCTCACTGGGCGGACTCCCCACCCACGGCAGGGTCGGCCGGAGCCTGCCACCAGGGTCGGCCTCAAGCCGCGACCAGGGTCGGCCTGAGCCTGCGACCAGGGTCGGTCCGAGCCTGAGACTGAGCCCGCGACCAGGATCGGTCGGTGCCCGCGACCAGGGTCGGCCAGAGCCTGCCACCAGGGTCGGCCGGTGCCCGCCCCCAGGGTCGGCCTGAGGCCGTCACCAGGGTCAGCCGGAGCTCTCCGTCAGGGTCAGCTGGAGGAGGAGCGTGTCCACCCAGCGCCCGTGCTTGTGTCCCACGGAGGCCAGCCGCCCGGCCTCGGCGAAACCGAGCCGCCGGTGGAGGGCGACGGATGCGGCGGCCGCGTCGGAGTCCGCGACGACGGCGATCACCTGCCGGACGCCCGCCCGGGAGCACCCGGCCACGAGGGCCACCATGAGCGCCGCGCCCAGACCCCGGCCCGTGTGCTCCGGGTCGAGGTAGACGGAGTTCTCCACGGAGTGGCGGTAGGCCGGTTTGGGGCGCCAGGGAGAGGCGTACGCGTACCCGGCGACCCGGCCCGCCCGCTCCGCCACGAGGAAGGGCAGACCGCGCGCCGCCAGGTCGTCCAGCCGGGACCGCCAGAAGGAGAGCGGCGGCGGCGTCTCGTCGAAGGTGACCACGGTGTGGTCCACGCAGTGGGCGTAGATCGCGGCGACCGCGCCGAGGTCGGCCTCGGTGGCGGGCCGGATCAGCGGGGCGGCGGTGTCCTGGGAGGTCATTCCGCAGAGCGTAGGCGCGCGGGGGCCGACCGCGGCGGGTCGGGTCCGGCGGACCCGACAGGTGGGGCGGGGTGTCGCGGAGACCGGGTGGGGAGGCCCGCACGGGGCGGGGCCGCGGACCCGGGCGCGGGCCCCGGACCGGCCCCCGGCGGGGCCCGTGCCCCGGGTCGCGCCAGCGGTCGTGCCGTGCGGCCTCCCGTGCGAAGCTCGACGCATGAATCCCGCGCATACGACCGGGGCCCACGGCGCCGCCGTGTACTACGGGGACCCCGACGCCCCGCACGTCCTCCGGGTCTTCCTGGAGCTGCGCGACCCGGGCAGTCGCCGGATGGCCGAAGGCCTGCTCAGCACCTTCCGCGCCGGCGCGGACGAGGGGCGTTTCGTGGTCCGGTTCCACTTCGCGGCCTCCCTCGACGACACCCTCGGCGGCAGCGGCTCGCGGCGCGCGGTGGCCGCGCTGGGCGCCGCCAGCGACGCCGGACAGGGCCCCTTCGCCGCGTACCTCGCCGCGCTCTACGCGGCGCAGCCGTTCCCGCCCGGCGCGGACGACCGGTTCGCCGACCCGGCCGCGCTGCTCGACATCGCGGGAGGCGTGCCGGGGCTGCGTTCCCCCGACTTCGACCGGAAGGTCACCGAGGGCACGTACCTGTCGTGGGCCGGCCAGGTCGTCGCGAACTTCGCCGCGTTCGGCATCCTCGGCACGCCCGCCGTCCGCTACGACGAGGAGGACCTCGCCGTCGGCGGCCCCGACGACACCCCGGTCATCGCCCCGGCCGACTTCCTGCGCCGCATCGCCGCCTGAGCGGGCGCCGACCTGAGCGGGCACGGACCTGAGGGGACGCCGACAGGGCCCCGATCCGGAGACCGGCACCGGCCCGATCCGGGGACCGGCACACCGGCCCGGTGCCGGACTCCGGAACGGGCGCTGTCACCGGCACCGGCACCGGCACCGGCGCGGACGCCGCTCCTCACCCACGGTGACGGGCGCCGGCTCCGTTTGCGGAGGCGCGGAGCCCGGGTTTGAGTGTGGGTGCCCCCCCACGCCCTCCAGGAGCACTGACATGTCGATGGCGTTTGGTTCCTCCTTCGGCCCCTCCGACCCGTTCGGCGACCTGCTGAACCGATTCTTCGGAATGTCGCCGGCCTCGTCGCCGCCGGCCGTCCAGCGGGTCCCCATCGGCCGCCTGCTCACCGAGTCCTCCCACGAACTCCTCAACACGGCCACCCGCAAGGCCGTCGAGGACGGCACCACCGACCTCGACACCGAGCACCTGCTCTGGGCCGCCACCCAGGTCGAACCCACCCGCAGGCTGCTCGCCCGGGCCGGCGTCGACCCCGGCGCGCTCGCCGACCAGATCGCCAAGGTGCTGCCCCACGAGGCCGCGGAGCCCTCCGCGGAGCCCGGCCTCACGCCCGCCGCCAAGCGGACCCTCGCGCTCGCCCACGCCACCTCGCAGGCCGCCGGCGTCTCGTACATCGGCCCGGAGCACATCCTCGGCGCGCTCCTGGGCGACGCCGACTCCGGTGCCTCCAGGTTCCTGCGCGCCGAGGACCTCGACGTGTCCAAGCTGCGCGGTGTGACCGACCAGGCCGCGCGCGGCGGCGACACCACGGCACCGGCCGCCCCCAAGCAGCCCGCCACCACCCTCGACGAGTTCGGCCGCGACCTCACCGACGAGGCGAAGGCCGGCAAGCTCGACCCGGTCGTCGGCCGCGCCGAGGAGATCGAGCAGACCATCGAGATCCTCTCCCGCCGCTCCAAGAACAACCCCGTCCTGATCGGCGAGCCCGGCGTCGGCAAGACCGCCATCGTCGAGGGGCTGGCCCAGCGGATCGTCGCCGGAGAGGTCCCCGACACCCTCAAGGACAAGCGGGTCGTCTCCCTCGACCTCTCCGGCATGGTCGCCGGGGCGCAGTACCGGGGGCAGTTCGAGGAACGCCTCAAGAAGGTCATCGAGGACGTCCAGAAGTCCGAGGGCGCGATCATCCTCTTCATCGACGAACTGCACACCGTCGTGGGCGCCGGCGCCGGCGGCGAGAGCTCCATGGACGCCGGCAACATGCTGAAGCCCGCGCTCGCCCGCGGCGAGCTGCACGTGGTCGGCGCGACCACCATCGACGAGTACCGCAAGTACATCGAGAAGGACGCGGCCCTCGAACGCCGCTTCCAGCCCGTCCTCATCCCCGAACCCACCGTCGAGGAGACCGTCCAGATCCTCGAAGGGCTCCGGGACGCGTACGAGGCCCACCACCAGGTCCGGTTCGCCGACGGCGCGCTCGCCGCCGCCGCCGAACTCTCCGACCGCTACATCAGCGACCGCTTCCTCCCGGACAAGGCCATCGACCTGATGGACCAGGCGGGCGCCCGGGTGCGGCTCCGCGGCGCGGGCCGCTCCACCGAGGTGGTCGGCCGCGAGGACCGGCTCGCCAAGCTGCGCCGCGAGAAGGACCAGGCCGTCGCCGCCGAGGAGTTCGAGAAGGCGAAGGAGCTCAAGGAGGAGATCGCCGAGGTCGAGGGCGAGCTCGCCGGCATCGAGGAGCGCCGCGAGGGAGTCGTCTCCGTCACCGCCTCCGACATCGCCGACATCGTCTCCCGCCGCACCGGCATCCCCGTCGCCCAGCTCACCACCAGCGAGAGGGAGCGCCTGCTCAAGCTGGAGGAGGAGATGCACGCCCGGATCGTCGGCCAGGACGAGGCCGTCACCGCCGTCTCCGAGGCCGTCCGCCGCAACCGCGCCGGCATGGGCGACCCCGACCGGCCGGTCGGCTCCTTCCTCTTCCTCGGCCCGACCGGCGTCGGCAAGACGGAACTCGCCAAGACCCTCGCCGAGCTCCTCTTCGGCGACGAGGACCGGATGATCCGCTTCGACATGAGCGAGTTCCAGGAGAAGCACACCGTCGCCAGGCTCGTCGGCGCCCCTCCCGGGTACGTCGGCTACGAGGAGGCCGGCCAGCTCACCGAGAAGGTCCGCCGCCAGCCGTACAGCGTGGTCCTCTTCGACGAGGTCGAGAAGGCCCACCAGGACGTGTTCAGCACCCTGCTCCAGGTCCTCGACGACGGCCGCCTCACGGACGGGCAGGGGCGCACGGTCGACTTCCGCCACTGCGTCGTCATCATGACGTCCAACATCGGCGCCCACCGGATCATCGCGCACGAGGGCGACGCGGCCGAGCTGAAGGACGAGCTGATGGAGGACCTGCGGGGCCGGTTCCTGCCCGAGTTCCTCAACCGCATCGACGACATCATCGTCTTCCACAGCCTCACCGAGCGGGACCTCACCGAGATCGTCGAGCACCTCCTCGACCGCAGCAAGCACCGCGTCCACGCCCAGGGCATGACCCTGGAGGTCACGGAGGCGGCGACCAGGCTCCTCGTCGCCCACGGTTACCAGCCGGAGTTCGGCGCCCGTCCGCTGCGCCGCACCATCCAGACGGAGCTCGACAACCGCGTCGCCTCACTCCTCCTCGGCGGCGAGGCGGGCCCCGGCGACACCATCGTCGCCGATGTCATCGACGACTCCCTCCACTGCACCGTCCGCAAGGGCGAACCCGCCGCCGAGGGGACGGACTCCGCGGCGGCCGCGTAGGACGTCCGTGCCGGCGGCCGGAGAGGAACTCCCTTCCGGCCGCCGGGCAGGACCTCGGGGCGGAGCCCGTTCCGGCGGTCGCGCGGACCGCGGACCGTGGGCCCGCCGGCACCGACCCGGCGGGGACCGTCACCCCGACGGCTCGATCACGACCTTGAGGTGCTTCATGATCGGCTGGTCGCT
Source organism: Streptomyces sp. NPDC014861 (assembly GCF_043081625.1). Classification (NCBI taxonomy): domain Bacteria; kingdom Bacillati; phylum Actinomycetota; class Actinomycetes; order Kitasatosporales; family Streptomycetaceae; genus Streptomyces; species Streptomyces sp. NPDC014861. The sequence continues at coordinate 19,617 of NZ_JBIBWV010000021.1, read as the reverse complement.
CTGGGTGCTGTGGTCGCCGAGCGCGCACAGGACGTTCATCTCCGGCATGTACCCCGCCGCGCAGCCGCGCGGGATGTCGTAGGGAACCGCCAGATAGCCGTGCAGGGAGCGCCGGCTGCCGTCCCGGGCGATCGCCGTGATGTCGACGGGGGCGAGTTCGGTGATGCCCCGCTCGCGCATGTCCGCGCGGTTCATGAAGACCAGCGTGCGCAGCTTCCTGACGCCCCGGTAGCGGTCGTCGTCGGAGTAGATCGTGGTGTTCCACTGGTCGTGCGAGCGCATCGTCCCCAGGGCGAGCGTGCCGGGCTCCGGGACGACGTCGGGCAGCGGCGCGGCCGAGAACTCGGCCTTCCCGGAGGGCGTGAGGAAGACCAGCTCGCGGGCGGGCTGCTTGATGCGGAAGCCGAGCGGAAGCCGCACGCGCCGGTTGAAGTCCTCGAAGCCGTCGAGCACGCGGGCCATGGTGTCCCGGATCCGGTCGTAGTCCTCCACGTACCACGCCCACGGCGTCGCGCTCTCCGGCAGCGCCGCCTGGGCGATGCCCGCGACGATCGCCGGCTCGGAGAGCAGGTACGGCGAGGCCGGCCGCTTCATGCCGCGCGACAGATGGACCATGCTCATCGAGTCCTCGACCGACGTCGCCTGGTCGCCCCTGCGCTGCTCGTCCTTCTCGGTGCGGCCCAGGCACGGCAGGATCAGCGCCGCCCGGCCGTGCACCACGTGGCTGCGGTTGAGCTTGGTGCTCACCTGGACGGTCAGCTCGCAGTTCCGCAGCGCCTCGTACGTGACGGGGGTGTCGGGCGCGGCCAGCGCGAAGTTGCCGCCCATGCCGACGAACACCTTCACGTCACCGCGGCCCATCGCCTCGATGGTGCGCACGGTGTCGAGGCCGTGGGCGCGGGGCGGGTCGATCGCGCAGACCTCGCCGAGCCGGTCGAGGAACGCCTCGGCGGGGCGGTGGTCGATGCCGCAGGTGCGGTTGCCCTGGACGTTGCTGTGACCGCGTACGGGGGAGGGGCCGGCGCCCTCCCGGCCGAGGTTCCCGCGCAGCAGCAGGAGGTTGACGATCTCCCGTACGGTGTCGACGCCGTGCTCGTGCTGGGTGACGCCGAGGCACCAGCTGACGATCGAGCGGTCCGCCTCCCGGTACACCCGGGCGGCTGCGAGGACGTCGTCGCGGCCGAGCCCGGACTGGAGCTCGATCTCCTCCCAGGGCGTCTCCTCGCAGACCGCCCGGTAGGCGTCGAATCCGGCCGTGTGCCGTGCGATGAACTCCCGGTCGAGCGCCTTCGGATCGGACGCGGCCTGTTCGAGGACCGCCTTGGCCATCCCGCGCAGGAGCGCCATGTCGCCGCCGATCCGCGGCTGGAGGTTGAGCGTCGACGTCCTCGTGGCGTGGAAGGTCGCCATGTCCTTGAAGTCGTGGGGGATGATCGCGCGGGTCGCGGCGGCCTCGACCAGCGGGTTGACGTGCACGATCCGGGCGCCACGGTCGTACGCCTCGGCGAGCGCGGTGAGCATCCGCGGCGCGTTCGACGCCGCGTTCACCCCGAGGATGAAGAGCGCGTCGGCGGTCTCCCAGTCGGCGAGGTCGACCGTCCCCTTGCCGGTGCCGAGCGAGGCCTGGAGGGCCCGGCCGCTCGCCTCGTGGCACATGTTGGAGCAGTCGGGGAGGTTGTTGGTGCCGAGTTCGCGGGCGAGCAGCTGGTAGAGGAACGTGGCCTCGTTGCCGAGCCGGCCCGAGGTGTAGAAGGACGCCTGGTTCGGGTCGTCCAGCTCGCGCAGGGTGCGGCCGACGAGCGCGAAGGCGTCCTTCCAGCTGATCGGCACGTAGTGGTCGGTGCCGGGGTCGTACACCATGGGCTCGGTGAGCCGGCCCTCGTCCTCCAGCGCGTGGTCCGTCCATCCGGCCAGTTCGGTCACCGAGTGCGCGGCGAAGAAGTCGCGGCCGACCCGCTTGCGGGTCATCTCCCAGGTGACGTGCTTGATGCCGTTCTCGCAGATGTCGAGATGGAGGCCCTTGGTGTCGTCGGGCCACGCGCAGCCGGGACAGTCGAACCCGGTCCGCTCGTGGTTCATCTTCATGATCGCCCGGGGGCCGTCCACGGGCAGCGCGCCCTCCCGGGCCATGAACCGCGTCACGCTCTTCGCGGCGCCCCAGCCGGCGGCGGGGTGGTGGTACGGGCGGACCTCGGGCTCGCCGTCGGGGACGGGACCGACGCGCGGCTCCACGCCGTCCTGCTGCTTGGCTCGGTCGAGGCTCATGGGCCCGCCACCCTTCCGGCGCACCGCGCGCGGGGCACGGGGCGACGCGTATCGGCCCCCTTCCGGCAGGCTATGCCGGGCCCTGGGCCGTCGCCATTCGGTCGCGCGGAGGCCGGTGAGTGGCTGCGTGGCGGGCCTCCCGTGGATAGTCTGGCGGCGATTTGCCCGAAAAGTAGATCTTTACATAGATAGTGCCGCTATCTACCCACTGCCTCTATTCCTTCAGTGCCTCCATCCCCACCGATGCCGCTCTGTCGACGGGAGTCGCATGGCCGTCCCCCAGTCCGTTCCCCAACTCGTCCTCGGACCTCCCACCAGGGCCGCCGTCTTCCTCACCCTCACCGTCGCGCCCGGCAGGGAGGCCGAGGTGCGCGAAGGGCTCCAGGAACTGTCCGGACTGAGCCGATCCGTCGCCTTCCGCGCGCGCGACGACGCCCTCGCCTGCGTCGCCGGGCTCGCCTCCGACGCCTGGGACCGGCTCGTCGGCGGACCCCGCCCCCGCGAACTGCACCCCTTCACGCCCCTCCAGGGCCCCCGGCACCGAGCCCCCGCCACCCCCGGCGACCTGCTGCTCCACCTGCGGGCCCGGCGCGCCGACCTCTGCTTCGAACTGGCCAGGATCGTCCTGGACCGGTTCGGGGACGCCGTCACCGTCGTCGACGAGGTGCACGGCTTCACCTACTTCGACGACCGCGACCTCCTCGGCTTCGTCGACGGCAGCGAGAACCCCACCGGACCGGCCGCCGCCGACGCCGTCCTCGTCTCCGACGAGGACCCGGCCTTCCGCGGCGGCAGCTACGTCGTCGTGCAGAAGTACCTCCACGACCTCACCGCCTGGAACGCGCTGAGCACCGAGGAGCAGGAGCGCGTCATCGGCCGCGCCAAGGCCGACAACGTCGAGCTGCCCGACGACGCCAAGCCGGCGGACTCCCACGTCGCCCTCAACACCGTCGAGGACGAGGACGGTGAGGAACAGCGCATCGTCCGCCAGAACATGCCCTTCGGACGGCTCGGCACCGGCGAGTTCGGCACCTACTTCATCGGGTACGCCCGCACCCCCGCCGTCACCGAGCGGATGCTCCGCAACATGTTCCTGGGCGACCCACCGGGCAACACCGACCGCATCCTCGACTTCTCCACGGCGGTCACCGGCGGCCTCTTCTTCGTCCCGAGCGCCACCCTCCTCGACGACCTGCCCGCCCCGGGAGCCCCGCAGCTCGCCGAGATCGAACCCGCCGATCCCGCCGATCCCGCCGTCGCGGACCACGCGGCGACCGGCCCCTCCGGCGTCCCCGGCCCGGAGACCGTGCCCGCCGACGCCGTACGCCCCGGGGCCTCCCTCGGCATCGGCAGCCTGAAAGGAGCACCGGCACCATGACCACCGTCCCCGGCACGCCCCCGACCACCGGCAACCTCCACCGCGAACTGGCCCCGATCACCCCCGCGGCCTGGGCCGAGATCGAGGAGGAGGCCCGCCGCACCTTCCGCCGCAACGTCGCCGGCCGCCGCATCGTGGACATGCCCGACCCCGCCGGCGCCGGACTCGCCGCCGTCGGCACCGGCCACCTCACCGACCTCGACCCGCCCGTCCCCGGCGTCCTCGCCCGGCTGCGCGAGGTCCGCCCGCTGGTCGAGCTCCGGGTCCCCTTCACCGTCGACCGCTCCGCCGTCGACGACGTCGAACGCGGCGCGAAGGACTCCGACTGGCAGCCCGTCAAGGACGCCGCACGCGCCCTCGCCCTCGCCGAGGACCGCACCGTCTTCGACGGCCACGCCGCCGCCGGCGTCCGCGGGATGCGCGCCGCCTCCTCCAACCCGGCCGTCGCGCTCCCCGTCGAGGCCGCCGACTACCCCGACGCCGTCAGCCGCGCCCTCACCGCCCTGCGCCTGGCCGGAGTGGACGGCCCGTACGCGCTCCTCCTCGGCGCCGACGAGTACCGGGCCGTCAGCGAGACCTCCGACCACGGCTACCCCATCGCCGCCCACCTCGGCCGCATGCTCGACGGCCCGCCGATCTGGGCGCCCGCCCTGAAGGGCGGCCTCGTGCTCTCCACCCGCGGCGGCGACTTCGAACTGCGCCTCGGCCAGGACGTGTCCATCGGCTACACCCGGCACGACGCCGACACCGTCGAGCTGTACCTGCACGAGACCCTGACCTTCTTCGCGTACACGGACGAAGCCGTGGTCGTCCTGGGGCCGTGACGCCGTGGCCGGCTGGTCCTGGCGGTACGCGGCCCCGCGCCTCGGCGGCGCCGGGGTGCTCGGCGCCGCCGTCGGCGCCGTCACCGGCGTGCTCGCCGACACGGCCCTCGGCGTCCTCTCCGGCATCGCCGTCGCCGAGACCGTCTTCGTCGTCACCGGCTGGATCGTGCTGTGGCCGATGGACGCCGCCACCACCCACCGCAACCTGCGGCGCGAGGAGTTCCGCCCGGTCGTGGAGGAGCTGGCGGTGGTCGGGGCCGCCCTGTGCGGCCTCGTCGCCATCGTCGCCCTGCTCCTCGTCGACTCCGGCTACAGCCGGGCCGCCGCCGCGACCGCCCTGTGGGGCGTCTTCATGGCCTGGGCGGCGCTCCACCTCATGTACGCCACGCGGTACGCCTACCTGTACTACCGCCCGCCCGAGGGCGGCATCGACTTCAACTCCGACGCCCGCCCCCGCTACGTCGACTTCCTCTACTTCTCCTACAACCTCGGCATGACCTACCAGGTCTCGGACACCAACGTCTCCGACTCGGAGTTCCGCGCGGTCGTCCTCCGCCACTGCCTGCTGTCGTACGTCTTCGGCGCCAGCATCCTCGCCACCGCGATCAATCTGGTGGCCGGCATCGTCACCGGCTGACGGCGCCGCGGCAAGACCGGTGGCACGCGCGCGCGTGCCACCGGGCCGATCCACGCGGGGCCCGGGGTGCATGCCACCGCGCTGATCGCGCACGAGGACCTGGTGAGCATGCCGCCGTGCCCCCGTGCCCCCGTGCGCGGAGCCCCGGAGTCCCTCCGCCCGGACGCCCCCCCCGCCCGGGGACCCGGTGTGCGGGCGCGGGCCCGCTCCCGGCAGACTCGCCCCCATGAGCAGCACGCGCCCGCGCCCCACCCGCCCCGCCGGGACCACCCCCACCGCCGTCGTGGTCGGCGCGGGCCCCAACGGGCTCGCGGCCGGCGCCCTGCTCGCCGAGGCCGGCGTCGAGGTCACCGTCCTGGAGGCCGCCGACGCGATCGGCGGCGGCACCCGCACCGACGAGGCGATCCTCCCCGGGCTGCTCCACGACCACTGCTCGGCCGTCCACCCCCTCGCCGTCGCCTCGCCCGCCCTCCGACACCTCCGGCTCGACCGGTACGGGCTGAACTGGCGGCTCCCCGAGATCGACTGCGCCCACCCCCTCGACGACGGCACGGCCGCCGTCCTCCACCGCTCGGTCACCGAGACCGCCGCCGGTCTCGGCGCCGACGCCGCCCGCTACCGGGCGCTCCTCGGCCCGTCGGTACGCCGCTGGGAGGCGCTCTCCGGGGACGTGATGGGACCGCTGCTGCGCGTGCCCGACCACCCGCTGCTGCTCGCCCGCTTCGGTCTGCCCACGGTCCTGCCCGCCGCCGCGCTCGCCCGCCTCTTCCGCACCCCGGGCGCCCGCGCGCTGTGGGCGGGCGTCGCCGCCCACGCGTACCGCCCGCTGACCGACCCGTTCAGCTCGGCCATCGGGCTCGGCATCCTGACCGCGGGGCACGCCGCCGGCTGGGCCGTCGCGGAAGGCGGCTCGCGGGCCATCACCGACGCCCTGGCCGCCGCGCTCCGCGCCCACGGCGGCCGCATCGAGACGGGCGTGCGGATCACCGACCGCAAGCAGCTCCCGCCCGCCGACCTCACGCTCCTCGACCTCGACCCCGCGCAGGTCGCCGGCGTGTACGGCGACGAGCTGCCGGCCCGGACGGCGGCCGCGTACCGCCGCTTCCGGCGCGGCCCGGGCGCCTTCAAGGTCGACCTCGCCGTCGAGGGCGGCGTGCCCTGGCGCGCGGAGCCGGCCCGCCGCGCCGGCACCGTCCACCTGGGCGGCCCGCTCGCCGAGGTCGTCCGCGCCGAACGGGAGGTCACGGACGGCCGGATGCCGGAGCGCCCCTTCGTCCTGGTCGGCCAGCAGTACCTCGCCGACCCCTCCCGCTCCGTCGGCGACGTCCACCCCGTCTGGACGTACGCGCACGTGCCCCACGGCTACGGGGGCGACGCGACCGACGCGATCCTGGCCCGGCTCGACCAGTTCGCGCCCGGCGTCCGCGAGCGGATCGTCGGCATGCGCGTGACCCGCCCCGCCGACTTCGCCGCCGCCAACCCGAACTTCGCCGGCGGCGACATCCTCACCGGCGCCAAGACCGTCCCCCAGCTCGTCCTCGGCGCCCGCCCCGCCCTCGACCCCTACGCCACGGGCCTCCCCGGCGTCTACCTTTGCTCCGCCGCGACCCCGCCCGGCCCCGGCGCCCACGGCATGTCCGGCGCGGGCGCGGCGACGGCGGCCCTGCGTCACCTGGGCATCCGCCCGCCCTGGCGCTGAGGGGGGGGGGGGGGGGGGGCTGCCTGCCTGTCCTGCGCCCGGCCTGCCGCCGCTCGCCGGTCCGAGATCTTCCGTCACGGCGTGCCGTCGGCCCCGAAGCACCGGCGCGCGTGGGTCAGGAAAGCGCGGACGGACGGTGGCTGGACGGGCTTCCAGACCAGGGCGAGGAGGGCCGGCACGTCGGCGTCGGTGAGCGGGAGGACGGTCATGCGGTCGGTGTGGGACTCGGCCATCGACGCGCTGAGGACGGCGACGCCGAGGCCCCGCGAGGCGAGGTCCGCGAGGGCGTCGGAGGCGCCGGCCTCCAAGGCGATCGAGGGGCGGAGGCCCCGCGCGGCGCACGCCTGGTCGAGGACCGCGCGCAGTCCCGTGCCGGGCGGCATGCAGACGAGCGGGTGGGCCGTCAGTTCGTCGAGGGAGATCTGTCCCCGTCCGGCCAGCGGGTGACCGGACGGGACGGCCGCGACGAGCCCCTCGGTGATGATCGTCAGCGCGTCGAGCCCGTCCGGGGTGGCTGCGGCGGTGCCGATGAGCGCCAGGTCGAGGGTCCCGCCGCGCACGCCGTCGACGAGCCGGTCGGAGTTGTCCTCCCGGAGCAGGATCTCCACCCCGGGGTGTGCCGTGTGGAAGGCGGCCAGCGCGTCGAAGAGCGGCGTGACGGTGCAGCCGACGACCATGCCGACGGTCAGCCGGCCGCGTACCAGGCCCGTCACCTCGTCCACCGCACGGCCGACCGCCCCCGCCGAGGCGAGCGCCGCGCGGGCGTGCGGGAGTGCCGCCTCCCCGACGGCGGTGAGCGTGACCGTCCGGGCCGACCGGTCGAACAGCTCGGCCCCCAGCTCGTGCTCCAGCCGCCTGATCTGCGCGCTGACGCCCGACTGGCTGATGTGCACCCGCTCGGCCGCCCGCGTGAAGTTCCGCTCCTCGGCGACCGCGACGAAGTACTCCAGCTGCCTCAAATCCATGACCGCTGATTCTAGTAGGCAGCAGAACCATCTGTTGGACTTCTGATTGTGGGGCCGCGAGGCTGGAGGCACGGAAACCACGAGGGAGGAACCCGATGCCGGAGTACGAGAAGGCCATGCGTCCCGAGGACATCACCCGACTCTTCGTCGAGCGGTCCAACGCGGGCGACGCGGCCGGCGTCGCCGCGCTCTACGCCGAGGACGCCGTCCTCGCCTACCCGCCGGGCGAACTCACGGTCGGGCGGGAGGCGATCCGCGCCCTCTGGGAGCGGGTGCTGGCCGGACGCCCCCGCTTCGAGCAGGAGCAGCCGCTGCCCACGCTGGTGAACGGCGACATCGCCCTCACCTCGACCCCGCCGAAGGACGGCGCCGGCGCCCGCGCGCAGGTGGTCAGGCGCCAGGCCGACGGCAGCTGGCTCCGGGTGCTCGACCAGCCCGAGTTCGCCCCGCCGACCCGGTGACACGTCTCCACCGGGGTGCTGACACGTCCCACCGGACCGAGGACGTGATTCCACGGGACCGAGGAGGCGTTCCCCCGGGACCGTACGAGGCGCGGTGCGCGCCGGGCACGCGCGCGTGGGCGGCTAGGACCGCCACCAGGGCTCGCGTACGTAACGGCTCCCCGTGCCGGTGCACCCCAGGCCGTCGGAGATCTCCTCCGCGTCCAGGTTCCAGCCGACCACGCCGTTCCCCTTGCGGCTCAGCTCGATCAGCCGCGCGTCCGAGGTGCGGGTCCCGTCCGTCACCCGGCACGCCACGATCGAGGTCCACGCCTGTCCGTCGAGCGCCGAGGCGAAGAACAGGACCGGCAGCACGGCGACGGTGAGGAGCAGGGCCACGAGCTGCTCCCCGGCCGCCGCGCGGCGCAGCCACGGCGGCGGGTCGTAGCGCGGATCGTGCGAGGCGGCGTGCGCGCGGTCGCCGTGCGAGCGGTGCGGGCGGCGTCGCCCGGTGCGGTACTCCACGACCACGCCCCTGCGGAGCGCGAACGCGGCGAGCGCCGTGCCGAGGCCCCACCAGGGGCCGAAGAGGCACGTGTCGATCACGCCGAACGCGAGCGGGTTCAGGAGGGTGATCCCGAGCCGGCGCAGCCGGGCCGCCCGTCCCCGGCCCGCGGGGACGGCTCCGCGTGACGCGAGGACGGCGAAGACGACCCGGGACACCACCACGGCGAGCACCGAGCCGAGCAGCGGATCGGTGATCACCATGCCGAGCAGCACGTCCGGCCAGTTCGCCGGCTCCATGCCGACGAACACGTCCCGCACGGCGTCCCCGCCGCCCACCGTGTACGCGACCTTGGCCACGGGCACGGCGAGCGCCAGCGCCAGGAGCACGCCGTGCCCCGGGCCGCCCTTCCGGTCGGTCCGGCGCTCCTCCTCCAGATCCCGGTCGGCGACGGTGTCGGCGGGGCCGGTCAGGAGCCGCCGCCCCGCGCGCCCACCGAGAGGACGACGGCGGTCGTCCGGCCCAGCGGCGTCGCGTACGTCACGCTGTCCCCGGCCACGTGCCCCAGCAGCGCCCGGCCGAGCGGGCTCGCCGCCGTCACCAGGGCCGGATCGTCGGCGTCCGCCAGCTCGCCGATGTGCACGGTCGACTCCGTGCCGTCGCCGAACCGCACGCCCACCGTGCTGCCCACACCGACCTCGCCGCTCGACGGCGGCCCGGCGGCCGACCCCTCGCGCAGCCGGCCCTCGATCTCCTCGATCCGCGCGTCCAGCCGGTCCGCCTCCGTGGCCCGCTGCAACTCGTCGGCCTGATCGGCCCGGTCGCCCGGCTCGTCGGCGTCGCCGAGCGTGGAGGCGACATTCGCCCGCTCGGTGCGCAGCTCGGACAGTTCGCGGTCGAGCGCCGCGCGCGCGGCTTCGCTGAGGGGCTCGGGTCCAGAGGTCATGACTGCTCCCGTCGTGCGGTGGCGGGGACGAAGACGACGCCTCCATTCCCACATCTCCATGAAAGTCCGTCAAATCGCACGAATTCGACCATATGGTCGATGCCCCTCACGGAGCAGGCCTGGCGTACCCCCGGGAGCCGGGACGCCGGCGCGGCCGCGATGATCGACGACTCCTCATGTCGAGGGGGGTCTCGCCGCACACGGGGGGCCTGACGGGGGCGTCCGTGCGGGAGGGTGCCCGCCTTTCCCGCAGGCGGCGCGTGCCCGCCGACGACGAGGCCCGAGGGCCGTGCGCGCCCGAACCACCCGGGGGGCGGCGGAGATCGAGGTGGATGCATGATCCTGGATCCAACATCCAACCCGATCTCCCCGACGCGCAGGGTCTGTTCAGCCCCACCCCGCGTAGCCTGAACCCATGAGGCAGGACGCCGATCCCGGGCTCTTCGGCCCCCGCTCCGTGACCTGGCAGCTGCACGGCGACCCGGTCATGTGGATCGCCGGGGTGCGGGCGCTGTACCTCCAGGCCCTGCACCCCGTCGCCGTCCGGGGAGTCATGATCAACAGCAGCTTCCGGGAGGACCCCTGGGGGCGGCTCATGCGGACGGCGAGCTTTGTCGGGACGCTCAGCTACGGGACCACGGAGGCCGCGGAGGCGGCCGGCGCGCGCGTGCGGCGGATCCACCGGCTGCTCGGGGTGGACGACCCGGAGCTGCTCCGCTGGGTGCACTGCGCGGAGATCGACTCGTACGTCTCCGTCGCCCGCCGCTCCGGGCTGCCGCTGACCGGGGAACCGGCCGACCGCTACGTGGACGAGCAGCGCACCTCCGCGCGGCTCGTCGGGCTCGACCCCGGGACCGTACCGGCCACTCGGGCGGGGCTCGCCGCGTACTTCGCCTCCGTGCGGAGCGACCTCACCGCCGGCGAGGACGCGCTCGCCGTGCTCGACTTCCTGCGCAGGCCGCCCGTACCGCCCGCGCTGGTCCCGGGGCGGGCCCTGGTGTGGCGGCGGATCAGCTCACTGGCGTACGGCACCCTGCCGGACTGGGCCCACGAGCTCTACGGCCGCCCCGTACCGCCCGCCGAGACCGTCACGCGCCGTCTCACGTCCACCGCCCGCCTGTTGCGCCGTGTCCCTGCGAAGGTGCGGTGGCGGCTCCCGCCCCGGCACATCCTGCGCGCCATGGACCGGCTCGGGCCCGACACCCGACCCGACCCGTACACACTGTCCGAGGCTGCGGCCATACTGGACGGGCCGGACAGCGTGCACGGAAACGACGGGGGCGGCGGCACACGATGGGGGACATCCGACTGATCCAGGGGCGCTACCGCCTGCACGAGGTGATCGGCCGCGGCGGCATGGGCGAGGTGTGGCGCTCCACGGACGAGGCACTGGGCCGCGGGGTCGCGGTCAAGTGCCTCAAACCGCTGGGCCCGCACCAGGACGCGGGCGTGCAGACCGTGGTGCGCGAGCGCTTCCGCCGCGAGGCGCGGGTCGCCGCGGCGCTCCAGCACCGGGGCATCACCGTCGTCCACGACTTCGGCGAGTACGAGGGCGTGCTCTTCCTCGTCATGGAGCTGCTGGAGGGCCAGAACCTCAGCCAGCTCCTCACCGCCAACGCCCGGGACCCCCTGCCCGTCGACGAGGTCGTCGACATCGCCGACCAGGTCGCCGACGCCCTCGACTACACCCACCGCATGGGGATCGTGCACCGCGACCTCAAGCCCGCCAACATCATGCGGCTGCGCGACGGCACGGTGAAGATCTGCGACTTCGGCATAGCGCGCCTAGGCGCCGACATGGGGTTCACCTCGCGCCTCACCGGCACCGGCATCGCCATGGGCACCCCGCACTACATGTCGCCGGAGCAGATCGGCGGAGGCGACATCGACCACCGCAGCGACCTGTACTCGCTCGGCTGCGTGCTGTACGAACTCGCCACCGGGGCACCGCCGTTCGACCTCGACGACTCCTGGGCCGTGCTCGTCGGGCACCGGGACACCGTGCCGAGCCCGCCACGCACCCACCGCTCCGAGCTGCCCGACTACTTCGACCGGCTCGTCGTCGACCTGCTCGCCAAGATCCCCGACCAGCGCCCGCGCGACGCCTCCGACCTGCGCCGCCGGATCGTGACCGGCCGCACGATCGGCGGCGGGGGCCACCACCCGCCGAGGGTCCCCGACGACCCGCCCCGGGCCACCGACGGGGCCGGTGCGGTCCAGGTCGTCGAAGCCGGCGCCACGCCCGCGTGGGCCCGGGCCGTCACCGGCGGGCCCCGCCCGGCCCCGCCCGGCGCGCCCCGGCCCACCGGCCACGACCCGGCCGCCGCCGTCCTCACCACCGAGTGGACCACCGCCCGTCCCGGCGCGGACGGTGCCGGCGGCCTCGCCCGTCCCACCACGGACGCCACGCCCGAACTGCTCGCCGTGCTCGCCGCCCGCCACCGGGCGGGCCTCGGCCTCGGCCGGCTCGGCCGCTGGCCCGAGGCGGAGCAGCTGCACCGCTCCGTCGCCGGGGACCGCACACGGGTGCTCGGCCCCGACCACCCCGACACCCTGACCAGCGCCTACGAGCTCGCCTTCGCGCTGGGCCGGCTCGGCCGCACGGCCGACGCCCTGGACGCCTTCGAGCGCGTCGCCGACGCACGCGCCCGCGTGCTGGGCCCCGACCACCCCGACACGCTGGCCGCCCGCCAGGAGCGCGCCTACAGCCTCGGCCGGCTCGGCCGGCACGCGGAGGCGCACGCGCTGTACGCCGACGTCCTTGCGGTCCGCGAGCGCACCGCGGGCGCCGACCACCCCGACACCCTGCGCTGCCGCCACAACCTCGCGTACACCCTCGCCCGGCTCGGGCGCCTGGAGGAGTCGTACCGCGCGGGCCTGGCGGTCGCCGACACCCGCACCCGGCTCCTCGGCGCGGACCACCCCGACACCCTGGTCACCCGTCACGAACTCGCCCACACCCTGGGCCGCCTCGGCCGCGCCGAGGAGGCCCTGGACCAGTACCGCGCGGTCGCCGAGGGCCGCGCCGCCTCCCTCGGCCCGGACCACCCGGACACGCTCACCGCCCGCTACGAGACCAGCGCCTGCCTGGGCCGGCTCGGCCGGGACGCCGACGCCCTCGCCGTCTGCCGTGACCTCGTCGCCGTCCGCACCCGGACGCAGGGCGCCGACGCCCCGGAGACCCTGCGCGTCCGGCACGCCCTCTCCGTCCACCTCGCCCGGCTCGGCCGCTGGCAGGAGGCTCTCGACACGGCCCAGGCGGTGCACGCGGCCCGCCGCCGGGTCCTCGGCGCGGACCACCCCGACACCCTGCGCAGCCGCCGCGAGGCCGCCGTGTTCCTCGGCCGCCTCGGGCGCTGGGACGAGGCGCTGCCCCCGCTCCGGTCCCTCGCCGAGGCTCGCGGCCGGACGCTCGGGCCGCTGCACCCGGACACCCTCTCCTCCCTCGCCGACCTCACCCACTGCCTCGACCGGCTCGGCCGCCACACCGAGGCGGACGCGGTCCGCCGCGGCACCGGGGCGACGCCCGACGGCCACGGGCCGCCGGGACCGACCGTCCCCGGCGCACCCTGAACCGGCCCCGGCACGCTGATTTAATGACCGGTGTGATCATCGACCGCCTCGGCGACCCCGCCCCCGAGCCCCGCACGCCCTCCGACGGCGAGGACGCCGGCCCCGCCCGGACCGACGTCGACCTGTGGCAGCTCCGGGTGGACCACGTCACCGAGGACGAGCTCGACCCCTCCGAGCTCGACGCCGAGGAGCGGGTCAAGCTCGCCGGCCCCCTGCGCGTGGCGGACCGCCTCCGGTACGGCATCGGGCACGTCGCCCTGCGCCGGCTCCTGGCCCCCCGCCTGGGAATCGCGCCCGCCGAGGTCGCGTTCCGCAGGGAGCCCTGCCCCGGCTGCGGCGCCCTCCACGGCCGTCCGGCCGTGGACGGGCCGCCCGGCGCCCCCCACTTCTCCCTCTCGCACAGCGGGGACGTCGTCCTCATCGGCATCGCCGCCCGTCCGGTCGGCGTGGACGTCGAGAGCCTTCCCAAGGCCGCCACCGTCCGCGACGTGAGCTCCGCCCTCCACCCGCTGGAACGGGCCGAGATCGCCGACGCGGCGGACGCGGCGGAGGCGTTCGCCCGCATCTGGTGCCGCAAGGAGGCCTACCTCAAGGGCATCGGCATCGGCGTGGCCCGCTCCCTCGACAAGGACTACCTCGGCGAGCGCGACCCCTCCGCCCTCCCCGCGGGCTGGGGCGTCCAGGGCGTGCCCACCGCCGACGGACACGCGGCGGCCGTCGCCGTCGAGGGTTCCATGGGACGCGTCCGTACGAGTTGGCTTCCGCCGGCCTTCGTCACCGCCGCGAACGTCGGCGGACCCGCCTGAACAGCGACGACGCCTCGGCGTGAAGCTGAACTGCGGGCGCGCTTAAGAAAACCTCGATGGACCGCGAGGCCTCCGGTACGGAAGATTCGACCCCGAGGATCTTGGGCACGCGCGCGTGCCCTGACCCGTACATCACAGGACACGCACGTCGGGAGCCGTGGCATTGAAGGCGTTGGTCAAGCTGAAGGCGGAGCCGGGACTCTGGCTCACGGACGTGCCCGAGCCGGAGACCGGTCCGGGGGACGTACTGATCAAGGTCAAGCGGACCGGGATCTGCGGCACCGACCTGCACATCCGCTCCTGGGACGGCTGGGCGCAGAAGACCATCTCGACGCCGATGACCATCGGCCATGAGTTCGTCGGCGAGGTCGTCTCGGTCGGTCGTGACGTCTCCGACATCGCCGTCGGCGACCTGGTCAGCGGCGAGGGCCACCTCGTCTGCGGCAAGTGCCGCAACTGCCTCGCCGGCCGCCGCCACCTCTGCCGGGCCACCGTCGGCCTGGGCGTCGGCCGCGACGGAGCCTTCGCCGAGTACGTGGCGCTGCCCGCCTCCAACGTGTGGGTGCACCGCGTCCCCGTCGACCTCGACGTCGCCGCGATCTTCGACCCGTTCGGCAACGCCGTCCACACCGCGCTCTCCTTCCCGCTCGTCGGCGAGGACGTCCTCGTCACCGGCGCCGGCCCGATCGGCATCATGGCCGCCGCCGTCGCCAGGCACGCCGGCGCCCGCAACGTCGTCATCACCGACGTCAGCGAGGAGCGCCTCGACCTGGCCCGCAAGACCGGCGTCTCCCTCGCGCTCAACGTGGCCGAGAAGACCATCGCCGACAGCCAGCGCACCCTCGGCCTCAAGGAGGGCTTCGACGTCGGCCTGGAGATGTCCGGCAACCCGCACGCCATGCGCGACATGATCGCCAACATGACCCACGGCGGAAAGATCGCCATGCTCGGCCTGCCGAGCGAGGACTTCGCCGTCGACTGGGCGAAGATCGTCACCTCGATGATCACCGTCAAGGGCATCTACGGCCGAGAGATGTTCGAGACCTGGTACGCGATGTCCGTCCTCCTGGAGAGCGGGCTCGACCTCTCGCCGGTCATCACCGGCCGGTACGACTTCACCGACTACGAGGCCGCCTTCGACGACGCGGCCTCCGGCAAGAGCGGCAAGATCATCCTCGACTGGACTGCGGGAGCCTGACCCATGTTCGATTCCGTACGCGACGACGTCCGCGCCACCCTCGAAGAGATCCGGGCGGCCGGCCTCCACAAGCCCGAGCGCGTCATCGGCACCCCCCAGTCCGCGACCGTCGAGGTCACCGCCGGCGGCCGCCCTGGCGAGGTGCTGAACTTCTGCGCCAACAACTACCTCGGCCTCGCCGACCACCCCGAGGTCGTCGCCGCCGCCCACGAGGCCCTCGACCGCTGGGGCTACGGCATGGCCTCGGTCCGCTTCATCTGCGGCACGCAGGAGGTGCACAAGGAGCTGGAGGCCCGCCTCTCGGCCTTCCTCGGCCAGGAGGACACGATCCTCTACTCCTCCTGCTTCGACGCCAACGGCGGCGTCTTCGAGACCCTCCTCGGCGCCGAGGACGCGGTCATCTCCGATGCCCTCAACCACGCCTCCATCATCGACGGCATCCGCCTCTCCAAGGCCCGCCGCTTCCGCTACGCCAACCGCGACATGGCCGACCTGGAGCAGCAGCTCAAGGAGGCCACCGAGGGCGGCGCCCGGCGCAAGCTGATCGTCACCGACGGCGTCTTCTCCATGGACGGTTACGTCGCCCCGCTCGCCGACATCTGCGACCTGGCCGAGCGCTACGACGCCATGGTCATGGTCGACGACTCGCACGCCGTCGGCTTCGTCGGCGCCGGCGGCCGGGGCACCCCCGAGCTGCACGGCGTCATGGACCGCGTCGACATCATCACCGGCACCCTCGGCAAGGCCCTCGGCGGCGCCTCCGGCGGCTACGTCGCCGCCCGCGCCGAGATCGTCGCCCTGCTGCGCCAGCGCTCCCGCCCGTACCTCTTCTCCAACACCCTCGCCCCGGTCATCGCCGCCGCCTCCCTGAAGGTCCTCGACCTCCTGGAGTCCGCCGGCGACCTGCGCGACAAGCTCAACGCCAACACCGCGCTCTTCCGCCGCCGCATGACCGACGAGGGCTTCGACATCCTCCCCGGCGACCACGCCATCGCCCCCGTGATGATCGGCGACGCGGCGGAGGCCGGGAAGATGGCCGAACTCCTCCTGGAGCGCGGCGTGTACGTGATCGGCTTCTCGTACCCGGTCGTCCCGCAGGGCGCGGCCCGCATCCGCGTCCAGCTCTCGGCGGCCCACTCCACGGAGGACGTGAACCGCGCGGTGGACGCGTTCGTGGCGGCCCGCGCGGAACTGCGGGGCTGATCTCCGGGGCGGGATCGTGGATCGCGGATCCAATATCCGTGATCCAACGTCCCGGACTCAGCACCCTGGATCCAAGATTCTGGATCCAAGTCCAAAATCCCGGATCCAAAATCCGGGATCCAGGGTCCCTGATGTTGGATCCAATCTCCCCGGCCGTGGGCGCGAGCCCGCCCCACGGCCTGGGAGACTGGGCGCATGATCGAAGCACGGCGGTTGCACATCCTCCGCGCGGTGGCCGACCACCGTACGGTCACGGCGGCGGCCGCCGCGCTGTACCTCACCCCCTCCGCCGTCTCCCAGCAGCTCGCGGCGCTGGAACAGGAGACGGGCCACCGCCTGGTCGAGCGCAGCGCCCGCGGGGCGCGGCTGACACCAGCGGGAGAGATCCTGCTGAGCCACGCCAACGCCGTCCTCGCCCAGCTGGAACGGGCGGAGGCGGCGCTCGCCGCCTACGGCTCCGGGGAGGCGGGGACGGTGACCGTCGCCGCGTTCGCGACCGGTATCGGCCTGGTGGTCGCCCCGGCCATCGCGGATCTCGCAGTCGCGGCACCGGGCATCCGGGTGAGGGTGAGGGACGCCGAGGGCGACGAGAGCCTGCTGATGGTGCTGGACCGGCAGGTGGACGTGGCGGTGGCCGTCGAGTACCGGGGCGCGCCCGGCGAGGACGACGACCGGCTCACCAGGGTCCCGCTCTACGCCGAGCCCTTCGACGTGGTGCTCCCGCCCGGCCACCCGCTCGGATCCACCGACCGCGTCGCGCTCGGCGACCTGGCCAAGGACGCCTGGATCGGACAGTCAGCGGGGAACCCGTGCCAGGACGTGACCGTGCTGGCCTGCGAGTACGCCGGGTTCGCACCCCGCTTCGAGCACGTCTCGGACGACTTCCGGGCCGTCGTCGCGCTGGCCGGCGCCGCTGCCGGTGCGGCGCTCGTGCCCCGTTCGGCCCTGCGCGGCATGGACCTCACGGACGTCGTGGTCCGCCCCGTCGACGGCGTCGCGCCCACCCGCCGCGTCTTCGCGGCCGTACGCAGGGGCGCCGAGGACCACCCCCTCATCGCCCCCGTGCTCACCGCCCTGCGCACGGCCGCCGTCCCCGGACCGGGAGAACTCTGAGAGCCTTCCCGGTGCTCCCGGTGCTCCCGGTGCTCCCGTGGTGGCCGACGGCCCCTCAGTCCGGGGCCGACGGCCCCTCAGTCCGCCGAGCGGTGCCAGCCGGCTGCTTCGACGCGGGTCCCGTCCGTCGGCCGGGCCTCGTCGAAGAGGGTCCGGCCCGAGCGGTCCAGGAGCCGCAGCCCGGTCACGTACACCCCGCGTCCGACGGCGGCGGAGGAGGTGGCGTAGCGGAAGCGGAGGCGGGTTCCGGGTGCGGCCGGCAGAGTCGCGGTGAGGCGGTGCCAGCGGCGGCCGGACCAGCCGTGGGCCGTGCCGTCCGGGTGCGGGAGCGGTGCCGCCGTCCCGTCCACGGGCGAGGTCTCGAAGGGGACGGGGCGCCACCGCGCGGTGGCGCCGGCCGTCGTCTCCAGGACCAGCCGGTCGGTGTCAGGCGTGGTGTCCCACCAGAGGAGAGCGGTGAGCCGGGCCACGCCCGGGTCCGTCGCCGGAAGGGTCAGGGTGACGCCGCCGGGCGCGGTCATCCCCGAGAACCAGGCCGTGGGGCCGCTGCCGTCCGGCGGTCGGACCGGGAGCGCGCGGGCGAGCCGGTCGGCGGCGGCCACGCGCGGGGCCGAGCCGGCGCGCCAGGTGCGGACGGGGTGGACCGCGTTGGCGAGGAGGATCAGGAACGCGTCGGAGTCCGGGGCGAGGACCAGGCTGGTCCCGGTGAAGCCGGTGTGCCCCGCGGTACGCGGGCCGGAGAGGGCGCCCATGTACCAGCGCTGGTCCAGCTCGAAGCCGAGACCGTGCGCGTGGCCGGGGAAGTCCTGGTTGACGTCGGTGAGCAGGAGGTCCACGGAGGCGGGGGAGAGGACGCGGACGGAGCCGTAGACGCCGCCGTTGAGCAGCGTACGGGCGAGGACGGCGAGGTCGCGGGCGTCGGAGAAGACGCCGGCGTGGCCGGCGACGCCGCCCATCGCGTACGCGTTCTCGTCGTGCACCTGGCCCCGCACCATGCCCCGGTCGAGCCTCGCCCACGGACGCCGGGCGTCCTCGGTGGCGGCGATCCCGGGCCGCCACGAGAGCGGGGGGACGAAACGAGTGCGGTGCATCCCGAGCGGAGCGGTGATCTCGTCGTGGAGCAGTTCCTCCAGAGGGAGACCGGTGATCCGTTCCAGGAGCAGGTGCAGCGCGATCAGGTTGAGGTCCGAGTAGCGGTAGGCCGTGCCCGGTGGGTCCAGCGGCGCCTCCTCCCACAGCATCCGCAGCCGCCCCTCCGGCTCCGGCGCCTCGTACAGCGGAAGTTCCGCCCGCAGTCCCGAGGTGTGGCCGAGCAGGTGCCGCACGGTGATGCCGGCCTTCCCCGCCCGCCCGAACTCGGGCAGGTACGCCGCGACCCGCTCCCCGAGTTCCAGCGTGCCCCGCTCGACCTGCCGCACGGCCAGGAGGGACGTGAAGAGCTTGGTGAGCGAGGCGAGGTCGAAGACCGTGTCCGGGGTCATCGGCACGCGCAGCTCCGGGGCGAGTTCGACCGCCGTGTCGCTCTCCTCGTCGTACGCGGCCCACCGGGTCGCCCAGCCGACCGCCCGGTGCAGCGCCACCGTCCCGCCCCGCCCGGCGAGCAGTACGGCCCCCGCGCACCACGGCCGTACCGGGGAAGGACCGAGGAAGCCGCGCAGATCCTCGACCATCCCCTCCAGCTCCCGCCCGAGCAGGCCGGCCTCGGCCGCCGTCCCCCACCGCAACGTCGTACCCCGAGACGGCACCCCACCCCGTCCCCGCTCCGCCGCGCGCCCTTCGGGCCCTCCGCGCCCCGCCTCACCCATCCGTCCGCCTCCGTCCTCGCGCTTCCCGGCGCTTTCCCGTGCTTCCCGTGGGTCCCTGCTCCTCCCCGCGATTCCACAGGATTCCTCGCGGTTCCCCGTGTCGCCCCGCGCTTCCCCGTGCCCCCTCGCGCCTCTGTCGCTCCCAGGCTCCCGGCGGCTAGCTAGCCTAGTAGTGCTTTGTTAGGTGGTCTTGTCACGGCTTGTGTTCGGTAGTTCGCTGGCCGTATGAGGGCTGGGGAACTTGCTGGGGTGCGGGTCCG